>NZ_CAFK01000082.1 GCF_000239815.1 Bradyrhizobium sp. STM 3843
TGGGGCACCCCCCTCCCCAACCCTCCCCCGCAAGGGGGGAGGGAGTGCAGCGTCCTGCGTGGATGAATCTTGCGTCCTTTCACGCGCAGACGACCGCGCTCCCACCGGCTGCGGGTTCGGCCGCAGCGGCATCGCGGGCGGCTCGGCCGCGTCGCGCTTGGTGACCTCAGCGCTTTTGCCGCGCGTCGAGGCGCGGGCGCGATGTGCGGCGGCTTCGCCGCCGGAGCGGCGGTCCCAGGAATTGTCTGGCG
Source organism: Bradyrhizobium sp. STM 3843 (assembly GCF_000239815.1). Classification (GTDB taxonomy): domain Bacteria; phylum Pseudomonadota; class Alphaproteobacteria; order Rhizobiales; family Xanthobacteraceae; genus Bradyrhizobium. The sequence goes on from NZ_CAFK01000082.1 coordinate 252, forward strand.
GCGGCTGCAATCCGGTCGAGGAGCCGATGCCGCTTTCACCCCTGTTGATCGCGGGATTCAGGAGCTCGGCGAGCGCCGGCCCGATCGGCTGCACGTCTGGCCGATGTGCTTTGGACTTGGGAGATTTCGCGGGTTTCTTGGGAGCGTCTGGATTCTTCGCCATGGCCGGAATATGGGACTGAAACGGCCGGCAGAAAAGAGCGAAGGCCGGCGTTTGCCGCGCCAGCCTGGAACACGGGGGAAACCGATGAGCGGAACGCGCAAGGCCTTGATCGCGGGAGCGGCGCTCGCCGCCGCGCTGGTGCATTGTCAGCAGCTGGCAGCACAGCAGGCCGCCGAGCCGGCGACACGCGCTGCCAACGAGGCCTTCGCGAAGGATCTGCCCTTATCCGATCGCGCCGATTTCGAGGACGCCAAGCGCGGCTTCATCGCCACGGTGCCGGACGGCGTGATCGCCGGCCCGCGCGCGCCGGCGTTCGACACCCGGCCGTTCGCATTCCTGAACAGCGATCAGGTGCCGCCGACCGTCAATCCCAGCCTGTGGCGGCAGGCGCAGCTCAACGCCGTCAACGGCCTGTTCCAGGTGGCCGAGCGCGTCTACCAGGTGCGCGGGCTCGACATCTCCAACATGACCATCATCGAAGGTGACACCGGGCTGATCGTGATTGATACCTTGCTGTCGAACGAGACTGCGAAGGCCGCGCTCGAGCTCTATCTGAAACACCGTCCGGCCAAACCGGTCGTCGCCGTGATCTACACGCACAGTCACATCGACCATTTCGGCGGCGCCAAAGGCGTCATCACTGCTGATGATGCCGCCGCCGGCAAGGTCAAGGTGATCGCGCCCGACGGCTTCATGGAGCATGCGGTGGCCGAGAACGTCATCGCGGGCACCGCGATGACCCGCCGCGCCCAATACATGTATGGCATCAACTTGCCGGTCGGCGAGCGCGGGCAGATCGATGTCGGGCTCGGCAAGGCGCTGTCGCGCGGCACGCCGTCGCTGGTCCCGCCCAACGATGTCATCAAGCAGGACTACGAGACGCGCACGGTCGACGGCGTCGAGATCGAATTCCATCTGGTGCCGGGCTCGGAGGCGCCGGCCGAGATGCTGCTGTATTTTCCGCAGTTCAAACTGCTCGACATGGCGGAAGACGCCACCCACAACATGCACAATCTCTACACGCTGCGCGGCGCCGAGATCCGCGACGGGAGGATCTGGTCGCGCTATATCGGCGACGCCATCGCCCGCTATGGCGACCGCACCGATATCGTGATCGCGCAGCACCATTGGCCGATGTGGGGCAATGAGCGGATCACCGCCTTCCTGAAGCGGCACCGCGATCTCTACAAGTTCATCCACGACCAGTCGGTGCGGCTGCTCAATCACGGGCTGACGCCGACCGAGATCGCGGAGCGCTTGAGGCTGCCGGCGAGTCTCGCCGGAGACTGGTCGGCGCGCGGCTATTACGGCACGCTGAGCCACAATGCCAAAGCGGTCTATCAGTTCTATCTCGGCTGGTACGACGCCAATCCCGCCGACCTCGATCCGCTGCCGCGCGCCGAGGCTGCCAAGAAGACGATCGACTACATGGGCGGCGCGGACGCCGTGCTGGCGCGGGCGCGAGAGGATTTCAAGACCGGACAATATCGCTGGGTCGCGAGCATCATGAGCCAGCTCGTCTTTGCCGACCCCGACAACAAGGCGGCGCGTGCGCTCGGCGCCGACGCGCTGGAGCAACTCGGCTATCAGAGCGAGGCCGCGACCTGGCGCGACGCCTATCTCACCGGCGCAGCCGAGCTGCGCAGCGGTCCGCCGAAGCCGCAAGCTACGGCTGCGAATGCCGAGCTGCTCAAGGGCGTCAGCATCGATCTCGCCTTCGATTTCCTCGGCGTACGCCTCAACGCGGCCAAGGCTGAGGGCAAGCATATCGTCATCGACTGGACCTTCACCGATACCGGCGAGACGCAGGTGATGAATTTGGAGAATTCCGCGCTGACCCATCGCGCCGGTCCGCTCGACGACAAGGCCGATGCCGGCGTCAGGCTCAGCCGCGCCACCTTCGACGCGATCTCGGCCAAGCAGCGCACCATGCTCGGGGCCGTTACCAGCGGTGACGTGGTGCTGTCGGGCAATCCGCAGAAGCTGCAGGAGCTGTTTGCGATGTTCGACGAGTTCGCCGGCGGCTTCGAGATCGTCGAGCCGCGCAAGACCGCGGTGGAGTAGGCTTATCTGACAGCGTCACCAGCGCCGTCTTTCAGGGCCCGCGATGCCACAGCATCGAACGATGGCGCGCACTTACGCACCTGAGAATCTCGAGAGTCCGGATTCAGCCCTCCGCGCAAAATGGCGTTGCCATTTTGTCGTGCGGAATAATGACGGTGAAGGAAGTCGTGTCCCGCGCTTGTGGCGCAGTTAAGACTAATGCCGCGTCGGCGGCTCGATGATGTCGAGATGAACGCCCTGGCACGCCATGCATTGCAGCGCCCAGTATTCGGCGCCGCCGCGGCCGTTGATCACGCGCAGCACCGCGAGCTGCCCGTCGCACTCGGGACAACGAGAGCGGATCAAGGCACTCCAGTGCCGGATTTGAGGCTCGGCCATGATGGCGGTCCGCGTTTAGGAGGGGCTGGTCAAGATGCTGTCAGCCGACATGCGCCGGCGGTTCAATGGCTATCCCCACCGCTTTCGGAAGCGGTCGATATGGCTCTTCGCGTCGGCAACGGCCATTTCGACATCCGACCACGCGAAGCCAACTTCGAGACTCGGGAACGAAACTCCATTGATCACCACGGGGCTCATGTCCGTCCGGCGAATCCGCGCGTGCCACAGCCCGCGACCCGCCTCGAACGGTTCGATGGTGAAGTCCTCATACCTGTACGTCATCTAGCAGTCCTAAGTACCGGCAGTCCGAATGCCCTGCATTGTGCCGCGAATCGTCCCAGGGACGTCAGATCGAAAGCGGTACGCAACTCATAGGTGCCGATATCCTTCCAACCTGTCGCAGAACGTGTTGCGGCGGCCACGCGGCGCGAATCTCGGTCAACGGATCTCAGCATATTGCACCAGAACCTCATCATGGATTCGTAACACCATGTGTGAAGCGGTTCACAAGATCACGTCTTTTTTGTCGGCTGCCGTCGCGTGCGTGCGAACTATCAGGTTGTGTTGCGGCCCCGCGCATGATCCAGCGGCGAAACGCCGTAAAATCACGGTGCCCCGTCTGAAAGCTGCGATACACCAAATACCAACGCTCGCCTTTCGGGACGCTGAGCGCAAACGGTGCAACCAACCGGCCTGCGGCGAGGTCGTCATCGATATAGGGCCGGATGCCCATCGCGACGCCGAGCCCGTCGACCGCAGCCTGCAGCGCCTGGCCATAATATTCGAACACCGTGCCGCGCGCCGTGATCCGCGTGATGCCGGCCGCCTTCAACCAAAGCGGCCAGTCCTCGGCTGCGTGCGCGACGCGCAGCAGGCTCGGCCCCTTCAGATCCGCCGGTCGCTTCAATGACGCCGCGAGCCGCGGCGTGCACACCGGCAACAGGTCGGCGGCGAACAGCGGCTCCGAGACCAGGCCCGGCCAGGCGCCATCGCCGAGCCTGATGCCGCAGCTCCAATCGTCGCCGAACGGCACCGCGGCGCCGCCGGTGGTGATGCGCACTTCGATGTCGGGCTCTTCCTTGCTGAAATCGGCGAGCCGTGGGATCAGCCATTTCATCGCGAAGGTCGGTCCGACGCCGAGCGTCAGCACGCGCCGGTTGGCCGGCGCCATCACTTGCGCGGTGAGGCTCGCCAGCGCATCAAAGATCGGCGTCAGTCCGGCCTGATAGGCGCGTCCTGCGGCGGTGAGCGCCAGGCGGTTGGCCTTGCGCTCGAACAGCACCACGCCGAGCCGCTGCTCGAGCAGGCTGACCATGCGGCTGATCGCGGCGGCCGAGACGTTGAGCTCGGCGCCGGCCGCGGCGAAGCTGCCGCTGCGCGCCGCCGCCTCGAATGCCTTGATGCCGTTGAGAAACAGAAGCCGCCGCATAGACCCCCAGAAAAGCTGATGGAGGGCAAGATAACTCAGTTTGCGCTGCAGGCAACATCAGGCAATTCATAGGTGCCGAGGAGAATCGACATGACGCCGATGCTGATTGCAGCGCTTGGATTGCTGATGGTTGGAACCGCCTTCCTGTCCGGCATCTTCGGCATGGTCGGCGGGCTGATCCTGATCGGCGTGCTGCTGGCGCTGATGCCGCTGCCCGCGGCCATGGTGCTGCACGCGATCACGCAGATGGCCTCGAACGGCTGGCGCGCGGTGCTGTGGCACCGGCATATCCGGTGGCGGCCGGTGTTCGTCTATCTCATCGGTTGTGCGCTGGCGCTCGGCGCCTGGTCGCTGCTGCGTTACGTGCCGGACAAGCCGGCGGCGCTGCTGATGCTCGGCGTGACACCGTTCCTGGCGCGGATGATGCCGGCGGGCCTGAAGCCCGATCCGGACAGCATCTGGCAGGGCGCATTCTACGGCTCGATCTGCATGGGGCTGATGCTGATGACCGGCGTCTCGGGCCCGCTGATGGATACGTTCTTTCTCGGCGCCCACTTTGACCGGCGATCGATCGTCGCGACCAAGGCGACGTGCCAGGTCGCGAGCCACCTCACCAAGCTGATCTATTTCGGCGGCATCATCGACCAGGCCGCGAGCCTCGATCCGGTGCTCGCGATCGTTGCGGTCACAGCCTCGATGCTCGGGACCAGCCTGGCCCGCCGCATCCTGGAGGCGATGAGCGACCAGCAGTTCCGGGTCTGGGCCAACCGCCTGATCACGACGGTTGCGAGCTACTACATACTCTATGGCGGGTGGCTGCTGCTGTTTGCCCGCAGCACACTCGCCGCCGACTAAAGGAGAGCGAGCATGAGCGAAAGAGCCGATCCGCTGGTGCTGGACTTCGTCGAATGGATCGCCCGCGCACCGCGCAGTCACGCCGAGGTGGTCGCGACCTGGAAGACCTCGTGTCCGCGGCTGACCATCTGGGAGGATGCGGCCGAGTGCGGCTACGTCGCGCGCGAGACGATCGCAGGGTTCGGTCTCGTGATCACGGTGACGGACGCGGGCGAGCAGCTGCTGCGCGAGCACGGCCGCTGTCCCTGAAGCGCGATCACATTTCTGCGGGCTCCGGTCAGGATATTGACTCGCGGACGCGTTCCGGCGAGCTTCATGCAAATGCATCTTTTGCATGAGCCACAGGGAAACGCGCCGATGATCGACCTGTATTACTGGACCACGCCGAACGGCCATAAGATCACGATGTTCCTGGAGGAGACCGGGCTGCCTTACCGGATCGTCCCGATCAATATCGGCAAGGGCGAGCAGTTCGGCCACGACTTCCTCAGCGTGGCGCCGAACAATCGGATTCCGGCGCTGGTCGACCACGAGCCCAAGGGCGGCGGCAAGCCGATCTCGCTGTTCGAGTCCGGCGCGATGCTGCTGTATCTTGCCGAGAAGACAGGGCAGTTCCTGCCGGCCAACATCTATGGCCGCTACGACGTGATCCAGTGGACATTCTGGCAGATGGCGGGGCTCGGACCGATGGCCGGGCAGAACCATCACTTCCGCAACTACGCGCCGGACAAGATCCCTTATGCGATCGACCGCTACGTCAACGAGACCAACCGGCTCTATGGCGTGCTGAACAAGCGCCTGGCGGGGCGCGAATTCATCGCCGACGATTATTCGATCGCCGACATGGCCTGCTATCCATGGGTCGTGCCCTACAAGAACCAGGGCCAGAACATCGACGACTTCCCGAACCTCAAGCGCTGGCTTGCTGATATCGAGGCACGGCCGGCCACCCAGCGCGCCTATGCCAAGGCCAAGGAGGTCAATCCGAATTTCGGCCAGCCGACGATCCGCACCGAGGAGGAGCGCAAGGTCCTGTTCGGCCAGACCGCCTCGGTGGTGCGGTAGACGAGCCGCGTTCCCGCTGTCATCATTCGCGAAAGCGGATGATCCAGTAGGCGCTGCTGTTTCGATCAACAATGACCGGCTCGGCGTACTGGATGCCCCGCCTGAAGCGGGGCATGACAGAGGGGGTAAGCACGCATGTCACTCAAGCTCTACGAACTCGTCGGGACCGACGCGGGCCGGCCGTTCAGCCCGTATTGCTGGCGCATCCGCATGGCGCTGGCGCATAAGGGGCTCTCAGCGGAATCGATTCCCTGGCGCTTCACCGAGAAGGCTGCCATCGCGCCGCACGGTTCGGAGAAGGTGCCTGTCATGCTCGACCGCGACAGGACGATCGCCGATTCCTGGGTGATCGCGAACTACCTGGAAGACACCTATCCGGAGCGGCCGTCGCTGTTCGGCGGCGACGGCGGCCGCGCAATGGCGCGGTTCATGAACTGGTGGGGCGACATCGCCGTTGTCGGCGGCATCTTCCCGTTGATCATCGCCGACATCCCGAAAAATCTCGCCGCTGTCGATGCCGACTACTTCCGCAGCTCGCGCGAGGCGCGGTTCGGCAAGAGCCTGGAAGAGGTGATGGCAAGCCGCGACCAGGCCGTGGTCAATTTCCGCAAATCGCTGGACCCGTTGCGCCTGACCTTGAAGTCGCAGGCTTTCATCGGCGGCAACGCGCCGAACTATGCCGACTACATCGTATTCGGCGGCTTCCAATGGGCGCGCGTGGTCAGCCCATTCAAGCTGCTCGAGCAGGCCGATCCCGTCTACGCCTGGCGCGAGCGGCTGCTCGACGCGTTCGACGGGATGGCGCGGACTTCGCCGGGCCATCCGGTGTGACGCTCAGACATTCGGCGGCCGGCTCGCGCGCCAGGCCGCCAATCCGTCCGTGAGAGCGGGGCTTCCGACCAGGCTCGCAAATTGCTCGCTCTCGACCTGAAGGCCCTCGCTGATCGCCATGTTCAGGCCGCGCGTCGCGGCGGTGATGATAGCTGCGACGGCATCAGGCGAATGTCGGATGATGCGTTGCGCAAGCTGGCGCGCTGCGGGCAGGAGCTCATGGTGCGGCACGACCGCATTGACGAGCCCGATCTCCAGCGCCCGTTGCGGCGAGAACGGATCGCCGGTTACCAGCAGTTCAAGGCCGCGCTTGCGCCCGATCAGCCGCGGCAGCCTCTGGGTGCCGCCGAAGGTCGGCGGCATGCCGAGCCTGATCTCCGGCTTGGCGAATGAGGCACGCTCGCTGGCAATGGCGAGATGGGTGGCCTCGGTGACCTCGCAGCCGCCGCCATAGGCAAGACCATTGACTGCGGCGATCACCGGCTTGGCGAAGGCCTCCAGCCGCGCCGTCATGGCCTGGCCGCGCCGCACGAAATCGCGGATGGCGGCGTCGCGGCCGGCGCGGACGCTCTCGGAGAATTCATGGATGTCGGCGCCCGCCGAGAAAGCGCGCTCGCCCGCGCCGGTCAGGATCACCGCGCGCACCGCAGCATCGGTTTCGATACGGTCGAGGGCCGCCATCAAGTCGTCGATCAAGGCGTAGTTCAGGGCGTTCAGGCGCGCGGGACGGTTCAGCGTGAGGAGCGCGATGTTGTCGGCGACATCGACCAGGATGTTATCGGGCATTTCGGTTTCTCCAAGAGACGTTGTCGCAAGCATAGGAGAGCTCCGCCATTGTGTATATTCACTGGTCGGTATACATTGGTGCCATGGCTCGCTCCTCCGATCCGACCCGTGCGCGCATCATCCAGGCGGCGAGCGCGCTGTTCTACAGCGAGGGCATTCGCGCCGTGTCGGTCGACGCCGTCGCGGACAAGGCGGGATTGACCAAGAAGACGCTGTACTATCATTTCAGGAGCAAGGACGATCTGGTCGCGGCCTATCTCGCCGCGCGCGACCAGCCCAACCTGGCGCTGTTCAAGCGTTGGTTCGACGACGCCGACGGCGGCCTACCGGACAAGTGTGCAGCCATCTTTACCCATCTTGCGCGCTCGGTGCGGCATCCGAAATGGCGCGGCTGCGGCTTCCTGCGCACCACGGCCGAGCTCGCCAATCTGCCTGGGCATCCCGCGATCAAGATCGGCGCTGCGCACAAGAAGAAGTTCGAGAGTTGGCTCCGCGACACCTTCGAGGCCGAGGGTGTCAGCGAGGCGAGCGAGCTTGCCCGGCAGATGCTGCTGCTGCTCGACGGCGCCTTCGCCGTCGTCCTGTTGCATCGCGACGCCAGCTATATGGAGACGGCGGGTGCGGCGGCGCGCGCGCTTGTCTCGGCCGGGGTTGCGGGCCGCGCTAGGCGTCGCAGCCGCGCCCGTTGACGCGCTCGGCGTGAACGACTGTCGCCACCATCTTGCTGGCCATGCCGTCGAAGTCCGACGGCTTCAGATAGCCGGCAGCATAGGCCTCCTGTGTCAGCCGCTCGATCCGCCGGTCGTCCGCTGTCAGCCATTGCCTGGCGATATAGCCGGCTCCGGCGGGCCCGTAGGTTTCGGGATAGCGCTCGCTCTGGTTCTGGCGGTGATAGTAGTACTCGTTCAGGCCGCTGATGAATTGCTTGCGGGCGTTGCCGCAGCGATCGCTCCAGGGACGGTCGAGCGCGGCCAGAGCGCCTTTCCGCTGCGACTCGCGGGCGTCCGTGATGTATTTCTCGTGCTCGTCGAAGTCGCGGTCGCCGATCGGGGTGAACGACTGCGGTGCGACCGAGGGGGCGGGTGCGAAGGCCCAGGCGGCAACTTGCCAGATCACCACCGCCCAGACGATGAACCAGAGACGATTCATCCGCGGGCCGCTCCCGTATGTTGTTGACGCGGCAGGCAGACCGGTGACTCGTCGAACCAGAGTCCGGGCCCGGCGAATTGCAGCACCTCTTCGCGCACGTCACCGGCAAAATCTGCCCTGACGACGCCCTTCTGGTCGAAGGCTTCGAACAAGGCCTCCTTCACCCGCTGGTCAAGCGGGGTCGAGAAGGTGTCGGCGGTCTCTTTGATCTTCTTGTCACCGCAAAACATCCTCATGCTGGGCGAACAGCCCAGCTTGGCTTGATAGGCGCGCGCATAGGCAGTCAACGCGTCTACCAAATTCCGCTTCATGGTTTCATCGCAGGGCGACATCTTGTAGGCGGTGGCCGCCTGCAGCGCATCGAGACGCAACGCATCGAGCTTCGGGTTCTTGTCGCTCTGCGACGTATGCTGAGCGACCCAGGCTTTGCGTTCGAACTCCTCGGCGTCTTTGCCGCCGAAGCTCTTGTCCACCAGCGCAGGCAGCTCCGCCACGATTTGAGGGCTAGGGGTGTGCATCGGAAAGCCGCGAACAACCCAGCTGACACCGACGAAGGCCGTGACAAAGGCCATAACAACAAAAGCAATGAAACGGATCATGAAGAAATGCTCGCGTGGAAATCCCGGCGTGGGTACCAGCGTCATATTAATTCATGCCAAATATTTGCGCCTGACGCGCGACAAAGAACGTAAACGAAGTCTAACGATTTCATATCGTCTGTGGGCAGACGCGACGGCTCGTTGTTGGATGGCATAAGGTTGTGCCGATGGAATCAGCCTGCACCGGGTTCGCCGCTACGGCGCGGGCTGCGTAGAACGCCATTCGCAGCGAGCAGATCGATGGTCGCTTCGAGGTCCGGCAGGACGGCCGCGCAGCACTGCCGTGTTTCCTCGGTTGGCGGCACGATGTCGGGGACCATCAAAGTGATCGCGCCGGCGGCGTGGGCTGCGGCGACACCGGGATTGGAATCCTCCACTGCGACGCAGGCTTGCGCCGGCGTGCCGAGCCGAGCGGCGGCCAACAGGTAGAGATCGGGATGTGGCTTGCCGCGGCTCACATCGTCGCGGGTCAGGATCGCATCGAAGCGGCCATCGATCCCTGCGGCTGCGAGATGTTGTGCCGCCGTGCGACGCGACGATGAGGTGACGATTGCCCTCGGCAGGTCGGCCGCCTCGATTGCATCGAGCAGCGCGAGCGCGCCGGGCTTCAGCCGCATTCCCGCGGCAAGCGTGGCGGCGGTGTTGGCTGCGAACAGTCGGTTCACCTCGGCGATCGGGAAGTCGGGGCCGAAATGCGCGCGCATCATCTTCTGGCACTCTGGGCCGGGAATGCCGATCATCGTGTGACAAAGCGCGGCGACACCATCGGTGTAGCCCAACGCGCTGAACGCCGCGATCGAGCTTTCGAGATAGACCCGCTCGGTGTCGATCAGCGTTCCGTCCATGTCGAGCAGGACAGCCTTGATATGCCAGCGCGCCATCAACGTGCCGCCGTCGTTGCAGCGAACGCGTGCAGGCAGTCGCGGCACAGGCAGTCATGAAAGGCGGACTCTTGCCCCTCGGACGGCAGCGGCAGGCGAACGGTTTCCTCGAAGCACCAGCAGGCGCCACTGGGGTCGCAGGTGAATTCCGTTCCGCATCGGGCGCAGGCGAGACGGCGGGCGCTAACGCTTTCTAAACGATTTGTCACGATCGGAACCGCGCTTCGAGCGCCCTTTTCATGTGAGGTTCAGGTTGCTGCGACGTATAGTGGCGCTCTGCATTGCTCCTCGCAATGATGAATTGCGTGGCATCGGCAAATCAGCGGTGCAAGAGAACGGTGCATGAGGGTGCACGAGATTGTGTAGGTGATGACGATGGCCCGGGATCCGCAAGCTGCCCTCGTTGCGCTCAACCGTTTCGGCCTCGGTGCGCGCGGCGGCGCATCAGGTGATTTCACCAGCGCCGCCTCCGATCCACGCGGCTTCGTCAAATCGGAGCTCGGCCGCGCCAGCGGCGCGCTGCTGGAGGCGCCCGGCTTGCAGTCGACGCAAGCCTTGGCGGAGGCAGTCTTCGCCTATCAGGACGAGGTGAAGCGTGCCCGCGAGATGGCGAAATCCGCCGCGCCCGCCGCTGATGCGGTTGGACCTCAGTCCAGTCCGACGGCGGCGTCACCACAGCAACGCGGCCTTTCTCTCAACAAGGTGGCGAACAACATCGGAAACGTTGCGCCGGAGACGAAGCCGGCCGAGGGCAATATGAGCATGGCGCCCGAAGCGGCGCAGTCCAATGCGGTAATGCAGCCCAATGCGGCCAAGCCCGTATCGCAGCCCCAGCAGCCGCTCAACGTGATCCAGAAAACCTATCGCGCCGAGGCCTTGGCGCGGCTGCAGCGTGCGGTGCTGGCCGATTGCGGCTTCACCGAGCGGCTGGTGGCGTTCTGGTCGAACCATTTCTGCATTTCCGCCAACAAGGGCGAATTGGCGCGGATCTGGGCCGGCGCCTTCGAGCGCGAGGCGATCCGCCCGCATGTGTTCGGGCGCTTCGCGGACATGGTGAAGGCGGTCGAGCAGCATCCGGCGATGCTGTTCTTCCTCGACAATCAGCAATCGCTGGGGCCGGACTCGCGGGCCGGGCAGAACCGCAAGCGCGGGCTGAACGAGAACCTCGCGCGCGAGATCATGGAGCTGCATACGCTCGGTGTCGGCGGCGGCTATACGCAGGAGGACGTCACCACGCTCGCGCGCATCATCACGGGGTGGACCTTCGCCGGCCGGCAGGGCAAGCTCGGGGCGCCGGGCGAGTTCGTGTTCAACGCCAATGCGCATCAGCCGGGACCGCAGACCCTGCTCGGCAAGGTGTACCAGGACGATGGCCTGGCGCAGGGCGAAGCCGCGCTTGCCGATATCGCGCGCCACCCTTCGACTGCGAAATTCATCGCAACCAAATTCGTGCGTCATTTCATCGCCGATGATCCGCCGCCGGCCCTGGTGGCGCGGCTCGAGACGGTATTCAAGAGGACCGACGGCGATCTGAAGGCCCTCACGCTGGCGCTGATCGATTCCGACGAAGCCTGGTCGGCGCCGCTCACCAAGATGCGCAATCCTTATGAGTTCGTGGTCGCCAGCGGGCGGCTTCTGGCGCGCGTGCCGGAGGATCCCGGTCCTTATCTCGGTGCGCTCAACGCCTTGGGCCAGCCCTTGTGGACGCCGGCCGGGCCGAATGGCTTTCCGGACACCAACGCTGCCTGGGCGGCGCCGGAGGGCCTGAAGCTCCGGCTCGACATCGCCGCGCAACTCGGCTCGAAGGTCGGCAACACCATCGACGCGCGCGAGCTGCTGGAGCTGGTCGCCGCGGATGCGGCGTCCGGCGAAACCCGTCGCACCATTGAGCGTGCGGAATCACGCCAGCAGGCGCTGGCGCTCTTGTTGATGTCGCCGGAATTCCAGAGGAGGTGAGGATGGAACTCATCAGGACGCCGCTGGTCACGTCACGCCGCCAGCTCCTGCTCGCCGGCGCTTCCTTCGCGGCCTGGGCCTACCTGCCGCGCTTCGCGCGCGCCGCAGAGCAGCGCGATCCGCGCCTCGTCGTCGTGATCCTGCGCGGCGCCCTCGATGGTCTCGCCACCGTAGCGCCAACAGGCGATCCCGATTATGCCGGCCTGCACGGTGCAATCGCATTGAGCGCAGATGGACCACATCCCGCCGTCATGCTCGATTCGTTCTTCGCGCTGCATCCGTCAATGCCGGAATTCGCCCGCATGTATCAGAGCAAGCATGCGACGGTCGTGCATGCGGTTGCGACACCCTATCGCGATCGTTCGCATTTCGACGGGCAGGACGTGCTGGAAAGCGGCTTTGCCGGGCCCGGCCGCGTGCAGTCCGGCTGGCTCAACCGCGCGGTCGAGGCGTTGCCACGTGGCGAGCGCGTCGCGAGCGCGCTCGCGGTGGGACCGACCACGCCGCTGGTGTTGCGCGGGGCCGCGCCGACCGTAGGCTGGGCGCCGGTGACGTTGCCTCAGGCGGACGACGACACGGCGATGCGACTGGTTGATCTCTACACTCATCGCGATCCGGCGCTGGCGAGCGCGCTGTCGCAAGGCCTCCAGCTGGAGAAGGTCGCGCGCGGTGACGACATGAAGGTCAAGCCCGGCGGCAACGCGGCCACAGCCATGCGCCAAGTGGCGCGCGGTGCGGCGAAGTTGATGGCCGCAGATGACGGGCCGCGCATTTCAGCGCTTGCCTTCGATGGTTGGGACACCCACGCCAACGAAGGTGGTGCAGTCGGCCGGCTTGCGGGCCTGCTCTCGGGGCTCGACGGCGCCCTGGCCGAATTTGAAAGCGGATTGGGTGCCCATTGGCGCGACACCGTCGTGGTGGTCGCGACTGAATTCGGCCGCACGGCGAAAATCAACGGCACCGAGGGCACTGACCATGGCACCGGCACCATCGCACTGCTTGCCGGCGGCGCGGTGAATGGCGGCCGCGTGATTGCGGATTGGCCAAGCCTGAAGCCGACGAGCCTCTACCAGGCGCGCGACCTCGCGCCGACCACCGATCTGCGCGCGGTGCTAAAGGGCGTGCTGGCCGATCATCTCGGCATCGGCGAGCGCGCGCTGGCGACGTCCGTGTTTCCAGACAGCGCCGTCGTGAAGCCGATGAAGGGGCTCGTGGCCTGAAGTCTTCCGATCGTCGGACAGCGCCAGGGCCTGCTCAAAAGATCGCTACGACTGATCCTGCGGGCGCGCGCCATCGCAAAATCTGCTACTCCAACTCCGCGGCCATCATCGGATGCAGGAGATCAGCATGTTCATCGCCATGAATCGTTTTCGTGTCGCCAAGGGGTCGGAGGCCGCCTTCGAGCAGGTCTGGGCGTCGCGCGACAGCCATCTCGAGAGGGTGCCGGGTTTCGTGGAGTTTCATCTGTTGAAGGGCCCCGAGGCCGAAGACCACACGCTCTATGCCTCGCATACGATCTGGGCGAGCCGCTCGGCGTTCGAGGACTGGACCAAGTCGGAAGCCTTCCGCGCCGCGCACAAGGGCGCCGGCGACAACAAAGTGATGTATCTCGGCCCGCCGCAATTCGAAGGCTTTGAGGTGCGGCAAACGGTGGGCGGGAAGTAGGACGTTGCTGCGCACTGCGCTGAATGGCGTCCATAAACTCGCGCAACTTACAAAAAAAGTGCGGCCCCGGTCAGACGCGGCGACTGACGGGACCGCTGGCGCATGATCTGTGACGGGGGGCTGATCAAACGCCGGGTGACGCTAGCGTTGCCGTGTTACGCCGTCGTGACAGTTGGATGATTGAATCAGTACGGTTCGCTGCGTGCCGTTACAGCGCCTTGCGGTAGACGATGAAGCCCGAACGCTCCGCTACCTTGTCATAGAGAGCCTGCGCGACGGCATTGGTCTCGTGGGTTTGCCAGTAGACGCGCGGCGATCCGGCACGTCGGGCCGCGTCATAGACGGCCTCGATCAGAGCCCGGCCCACGCCCTTGCCGCGCGCGGCATCCGCCGTGAACAGATCGTTCAAGTAGCAAAGCGGCGCGATCGTCGTGGTGGTGCGGTGAAACAGATAATGCGCAAGTCCAAGCAATTCGCCATCACTTTCGGCAACGAGCGCATGGACAGGCTCATAGGCATCGAAGAAGCGCGACCACGTGATGGCAGTCACGTCCGGCGCCAGTGCGGTGGCGCCGCTACGTCCATAAAATGCGTTGTATCCATCCCACAACGGCAGCCACCGCTGGTAGTCCTCGCGCGTGACAGCGCGGATCGTGAGCATCTCGGACATCGTCAGTTCGCATCACCCTACGTGAACACGAACCTTCGATACGCGGCACAGCCGGCAAGATCAATCCGGCTCGGATGATGGTTGCAGAGGCGGCTCAGCGGCGCGGACTTGAACCACCGGGCCATCGCTGAGCGGCCAGAGCGAGAGCTCGCCGCGCCGTTCGATGGCGATGACGAGGGAAGCCGCCAACAGGATCGCAAGAGCCAGTGTGACGGCAACAATTACGACAGTTGATTTCATCGCCATGAGCTGCGCGCGAGACGATCATCGCCTTTTGTCGCGAAAACCGCGATGGGTTGTCATAATGGCTTTGAAACTACGTGGGAACGAACAGGCTGGCTTTGATCGAGAGGACGGCGATGGTGACGCTGACGCAGAGCGACAGCGTGCCGACCGCGATGATTGCGACCACCGTGTTGGTGAGATGCGACGACAGCGTGAGTGTCGTCTCGCCGTGGAAGCCGCCGTCGGACAGGTTCGGGCCAGAGCCAGGCCGCCGCGACATTCGCGACGGGTGGTTGCCGGGAAGACTCGCAAGCCTAACGAGCGTGGCGCAACGCGACCGAACCATGAACCGGAATCCCTTACACGGACATGCGCGAGCGAATCACCCGCAGAAGTAAATTCTAAGGGAATGCCCGGCAGGATTGCGGCGGCGCGGGGTGAAAAAAGGCAAAACCAGGGCAATGCAGGAGCTTGTTCCCGCTAATCGCGATTTTTTACCCGCTATTTTTCTTTTTGCCCGAGCGGGAGCGCAATGTTCCGGAGCCCGCATCCGCTGAGGTGGCGGAGGGACGCGAACGCCCGGTCACTAGTCGTAGTCGGCGGCGATGCCGGCGCTGTCGACCAGGTCGGCCGGCTGCCACTCCATGGTGACGAAGCCGGGCGTCTGCTCCACCCGCCGCAGCCAGGAACGCACCCGCGGAAACGTCGACAGATCATAGTCGCAGCGATCCGCGACATGCGTATAACCATAGAGCGCGATATCGGCGACCGTGAGCTGGCCGGCGGCAAAGTAGTCGTTGCTCTTGAGGTGGTTCTCCATCACCTGCAGCGCCGCATAGCCGCGCTCCATCCAGTCCTCCAGCGCGTGCGTCTGCAGGTCGCGGCCGCCCTTCACCAGCAGGAGCCAGAAATAGGCCGCGCCGATATTCGGCTCGAGCGCATGCTGCTCGAAGAACATCCATTGCAGCGCTTCCGCGCGCTCGATGCGCGACTCCGGCACCAGCGGCGTGCCGCCCGCCACATACCAGAGGATCGCATTGGACTCCGCAATGTGGCGACCGTCGCCGACCTCGAGCAGCGGCACCTGGCCGCTGGGATTCATGGCAAGGAAATCGGGCGTGCGACTTTCGCCCCGCAGAATGTCGATCTCGATTGCATGATAGGGTGCGTTCAGAAGCGCCAGCGCAAGGCGGACCTTGTAGCTGTTGCCAGAGCGCTGCATCGAATAGAGCTTGTACATTCGGCCGTTTCGGTTTGAGCTCCACGCGCACGATACCCACGCGCACGATACCTAAGCAGGATAGCAAATCGTCCTGCAATGCGGCCAGACAATGATGCGGTTGGCGGCGCGCTGCAAGAGCCGGGGACTGGAAAAAGTCGAAAACCACTGCCGCACTGCAGCGGCGAGCAACAACTTACGTACAAAGCGTGTCGAATTAAGATCACGCTTGCGCGATATGCGCCGGCACACCGATCTCGCTCGCGCGATCAAGCGACGCGCGCCGCAGGGTGAGAGCGAATAGCATCAGCATCACGATCAGTCCGAGCGGAACTGTGGTGAGCCCGGCGACGCTGCGCGACAGCAGCGGCACGATCCAGGCACAGGCGAGCAGGCTGATCTCATAGTCGCGGAAGCCGTGCGCAAGCCCGTGGCGCACGAAGAAGACGATCGCAACGGCGAGGACGACGAGATCGTAATCGAGCACGTAAGGCGTCGCGAGCAGGCTGGCCGTGGCCAGCGCCGAGGCCTTCAGTTCGAACGCAGCATCGCTGTGCCAAAGCCACGCCACGCCCGCGGCGAGCAGGAGCGCAAGTGTCGTCTGCACGACATAGGCGGTGTGGATATCAGCGCCCCAATGCCGTGCGGCGGAGAACGCCGATTGGATCTTCTCCCAGCCGGTGCCGCCTTGTTCGAGCACGACGGTCTGGGTGAAATTCATCGACTGGAAGAAGGCATGCCAGACCTCGCGGCCGAGCGCGAGGTAGCTGATCGTGACCAGGGCTGCGACGGTGGCGGCAGCGGCTGCGATGGTGGACCAGCGCGAGCCCGCGACCAGCGCGAGCGGGATCAGCACGCCGAATTGCGGCTTGTAGGCGAGCAGGCCGATCAGGACACCGGCCAGCCAGGGCCTGCGCTCCAATGTGAGCATCGCGCCGCCGAGCAGCGCCGCGGTGAAGAACGCGTTCTGGCCATGACCGATATTGACGAACGTGGCCGGAAAGGCAGCGGCGACAAGCAGGGTCTCGGGGCGCGGCAGGATCGCTCGCATCACAGCGAGATAGAGGGCGAGACTGGCAAAGACCCACAGCGCCAGCCCGCCGGCATAGGGCAAGAGCGCCGTGACGGCGGCAATGGCGAAGAAGAACGGCGGATAGTGCCAGCCGAAGAACGGCACGTCGCGGCCGTCGAAGACGGCCTTCTCCGCCGCGTGCTGCAGCGGCGGGTCATAGGCGTCGGCCGCCTTGCCCTGAAGGGTCAGTATCCCTGCCGCATAGACGTTGGAGAAATCGGTACCGATCGGCTTGCCGTTGCGGTCGACCAGGTGGTCGGATAGCGCAATCCAGCCGACGACGGCCACCATCGTGAAGCCCAGCAGCATCACGCTGTAGCTCTTGATGCGGGCGGCCGTCAGCCAGTCGCCGGTTCGCAAGGCGCGAAGGATCTCGTTCATTTTGGCCGGCAAATCCGAATAATGTTGCGCGGCAGCGTAGCCGGCCCGTTTTAACGTTCCCTAAACTGTTGGCAGGGTTGCGCCAACGTTCTTGCGATGCAGCGCGGCACGCCGTACGATACGCTGTTTCCCCAACATGACGCGTCGTGGCCGGACAACGACCCATGACGCCTGCTCAAGGAGCTGATGATGCCTTTTCTCGCCGCTGCGCTCGACCGTGTGAAGCCGTCCGCGACCATCGCGGTCACGGACAAAGCGCGCGTCCTCAAAGCGGCGGGCCGCAACGTCATCGGCCTTGGTGCTGGCGAGCCGGATTTCGACACGCCCGACAATATCAAGCAGGCGGCGATCAAGGCGATCCAGGACGGCAAGACCAAGTACACCGCGGTTGACGGCATTCCTGAGCTGAAAGAGGCGATCATCGCCAAGTTCCAGCGCGAGAACGGGCTGTCCTACAAGCCGAACCAGGTGATCGTCGGCGTCGGCGGCAAGCAGGTGCTCTACAACGCGCTGATGGCGACCATCAATCCGGGCGACGAGGTGATCGTGCCGGCACCTTATTGGGTCAGCTATCCCGAGATGGTCGCGCTGGCCGGCGGCGAGCCGGTGTCGGTGGTCTGCACCGCCGAGCACGGCTTCAAGCTGCAGCCGCAAGCGCTGGAGAAGGCGATCACGCCGAAGACCAAGTGGCTGATCCTCAACTCGCCGTCGAACCCGACCGGTGCGGCCTATAGCAAGGCCGAGCTGAAGGCGCTCACCGATGTGCTGGTCAGGCATCCGCATGTCTGGATCATGACCGACGACATGTACGAGCACCTGGTCTATGACGAGTTCGTCTTCACGACGCCGGCGCAGGTCGAGCCGAGCCTGCTCGACCGCACGCTGACGGTGAACGGCGTCTCGAAATCCTATTGCATGACCGGCTGGCGCATCGGCTATGCCGGCGGCCCCGCGCAGCTGATCAAGGCGATGGCGACCATCCAGTCGCAGTCGACCTCCAATCCGTGTTCGATCGCGCAATGGGCCGCGGTCGAAGCCTTGAACGGTCCGCAGGACTTCATTCCGAAGAACAACAAGATCTTCAAGGAGCGGCGCGACCTCGTGGTCTCGATGCTCAATCAGGCCAGCGGCATCGAATGCCCGCGGCCCGAAGGCGCGTTCTACGTTTATCCGTCCTGCGCCGGCACGATCGGCAAGACCGCGCCGTCCGGCAAGGTGATCGAGAACGACGAGGCGTTCGTGACGGAGCTGTTGGAAGCAGAAGGCGTCGCGGTCGTGCACGGCTCGGCGTTCGGCCTTGGCCCGGCCTTCCGCATCTCCTACGCGACCAAGACCTCCGATCTCGAAGATGCCTGCAAGCGTATCCAGCGCTTCTGCGGCAATTTGAGGTAGTCGAGCAACAGACTCCTCGAATCCAAAAAGGTCAATTTCCGCTCGGGAAAGCGCCATGTTTTCAACATGGCGCTTTCTTTGTGTCTCGTTGCAAGTTTGTAGCGTTTGCGGAGATCGCGTTGAAGCGCCTCGTCCTGTTGCTGGCGGTATTCGCGCCGCGCGCCGATACCCACGAAATCAGGGCCAATGAGATCAGGGCCCATGAGATCACGGCCCGTGAGATCGCGGTCAACGAGATCAGGCCGATGCGCGCCGGCATCCTCGAATGCGAGGGCCGCAGGGCTGCGGGCTTTTTCGTGACCTCGTCGGCGCGCCTGCGTTGCATGTTTCGCAGCCACGGCCACCGCCCCGAGCGCTATGCCGCGAAACTGCGCCGCTTCGGTCTCGACCTCGGCGTCACCGCGCACACCAGGCTCGCCTGGGTCGTGAATGCACCAATCAACGAGTTCGGTCGCAGTGAGTTGCGCGGACGTTATGGCGGGTTCACGGCCAATGGCTCGGCCGGTGTTGGTTTCGGCGGCAATTTTCTCTTCGGTGGATCGGATCGCGCCGCCGCGCTGCAGCCGATCAGCCTGCAGGGCCAGACCGGCCTCAACGTCGCCGCCGGCGTCGCCGAGGTCGAGCTGTTGCCGGTGCTGCCACTGCATCGCAGTCCGAGCCATCCGTCTTCCTATTTCGCACGACTCTATCGTTGAGGACTCAGCAGGGTGCATGAACAACGGTTCAGAAAAACTTGTTATCAATGGTGATGTCTTGGCCTTGGCGAACACTTAGTCCGCGCGCGCGTTCATCGTTCATGTTTCCTGATTGTTATTTGCAGCAATATGCCAGCGGGCTTCTGGCAGGAGGCGTTTCGTTGTGCCATAGATGTGACATCCGCTGATCGCGCGTCCTGATCATCGGGTCTGCATCACATCTTTCATTTTATCCGGAGTTTTGTTCATGCGCTCGTCTCTCCTTGCGGGGCTCACAGCCATCGTCATGGCCGGCAGTTGCGTCGCCGCCAACGCGCAGCAGATGGATCGCGTCCGCGTCGGTGTGCTCGAATGCCGCGGCGGCGCGAGCATTGGATTTATCGTCGGCTCGGTGACCCATCTCGGCTGCGTGCTGCGCGCCGACGGCGTGCCGGAGGACCGCTACATCGCCACCATCCGGAAAGTCGGCGTCGATCTCGGCATTACCGAGGAATCGACGCTCGCCTGGGTGGTCTATGCGCCGGTTGCCCGGCTCGGAATCGGCGATCTCTCCGGTGACTACGCCGGTGCGCAGGGCTCTGCGGCCGTCGGCGTCGGCCTCGGCGGCAACGTGCTGATCGGCGGCTCCGCCAATTCGATCGCGCTGCAGCCGCTCAGTGTGCAGGGGCAGGTCGGACTCGCCGTGTCTGCCGGCCTCGAAAGCCTGGAACTGCGTCCGGGACGTTAATCTTCCTCTCATTGTGAACATGACCTCTCCCCAGGTAGGGAGGGGTCGCGCTCTCTGCATTGCAGCGACGTTTTCCAGCTTGCCAAAGCAGCAGCACAGGCAGAGCATGGACGATCGCCGACCCAATCAAGGGCCGAGCTCCACATCGAGGAGACGGCGAATGGGACAAGACGTCAGAAGTCCCCGCGGTCCACGGTGCATCGCACTGGTGGGCCCTTTCCAAAGCGGTAAAACCACCCTGTTAGAGGCGATCCTGGCGCGGACGGGCGCAATCCCTCGCGTCGGCAGCGTCGATGCCGGCACCTCCGTCGGCGATGCCAGCCCTGAGGCGCGCCATCACAAGATGAGCACCGCGCTGACGGTCGCGACCGCGACGTTCATGGACGACAGCTACACCTTCCTCGACTGCCCGGGCTCGATCGAATTCGCGCATGACATGCGCGCTGCGCTGCCGGCGGTGGACGCTGCGATCGTGGTCTGCGAGGCGGACGAGAAGAAGCTGCCGCAGTTGCAGATCATCCTGCGCGAGTTGGAAGAGCTCGGCATTCCGCGTTTCCTGTTCCTGAACAAGATCGATCGCGCCAATGCGCGGATCCGGGAGACGCTGGCGACGTTGCAGCCGGCCTCGCGCGTCCCGCTGGTGTTGCGACAGATTCCGATCTGGAACGGCGAGCTGATCGAAGGTTTCGTCGATCTCGCGCTGGAGCGCGCCTTCGTCTATCGCGAGCACAAGGCCTCCGAGGTGATTGCGCTCGAGGGCGGCGATCTCGATCGCGAGAAGGAGGCGCGCTTCTCGATGCTGGAGAAGCTCGCCGACCATGACGACGCGCTGATGGAGCAGCTGCTCGAGGACATCCAGCCGCCGCGCGACGCCGTGTTCGACGATCTCGCCCGCGAGCTGCGCGAGGGCCAGATCTGCCCGGTGCTGCTCGGCTCGGCGCTGCGCGAGAACGGTGTGCTGCGGCTTTTGAAGGCGCTACGGCATGAGGCGCCCGGCGTTGCCGAAACCGCCAAGCGTCTCGGCATCAAGGAGACGAAGGAGGCGCTCGGCTATGTGTTCAAGACGCTGCATCTGCAGCATGGCGGCAAGCTGTCGCTGACGCGGCTGCTCGCCGGTCACCTTGACGACGGCGCGACCTTGCATGCGGCCGCCGGCGAGGCCGCGCGGGTCTCCGGCATTCTGGCCGCCAATGGCAGCTATGACAGCAAGCGTGCGGCGGCCGAGGCCGGGGACACCGTGGCCTTGTGCAAGCTCGACCCGGTCAAGACCGGCGACACTGTCGCAACCGGCAAGACCGCGCCTGCGGCGCTCGCCAAGGTCGAGCCGTGTTCGCCGGTGCTGGCGATGTCGATCGCTGCGGTCGACCGCAAGGACGATGTCAAGCTCGGCCAGGCGCTGTTGCGCCTCAACGAAGAGGATCCCTCGCTGTCGATGGTGCAGAACCAGCGCACCCATGACACGGTGCTGTGGGGGCAGGGCGAGATGCACTTGCGGGTCGCGCTCGAACGTCTGCGCGATCGGTTCGGCGTCAATGTCAAATCGCATGCGCCAGGGATCGGCTATCAGGAGACCATCCGCAAAGCCATCACCCAGCGCGGCCGGCACAAGAAGCAGTCCGGCGGCCACGGCCAGTTCGGCGACGTCGTGCTCGACATCAAGCCGCTGCCGCGCGGCGAGGGCTTCAAGTTCGCGGAGTCCGTGGTCGGCGGCGCGGTGCCGCGCAACTACATCCCGGCGGTGGAGGAGGGTGTCGTCGATGGGCTCACGCGCGGGCCGCTCGGCTTTCCCGTGATCGATGTCGCGGTCACCCTGACCGACGGCTCCTATCACAGCGTCGATTCGTCGGATCTTGCGTTCCGCACGGCGGCGCGGGTCGGGATCGCCGAGGCGCTGCCGCAGTGCGCGCCGGTGCTGCTCGAGCCGATCTATACGGTCGAGATCGTCTGCCCGACCGATGCGACCGCCAAGATCAATGCGATCCTGTCGGCGCGGCGTGGGCAGATCCTATCGTTCGACACCCGCGACGGCTGGTCGGGCTGGGATTGCGTGCGGGCGATGATGCCGGAAGCGGAGATCGGCGAGCTCATCGTCGAACTGCGCTCGGCCACCGCCGGCGCCGGCAGCTTCACCCGCCAATTCGACCACATGGCCGAGGTGACGGGCCGCGCCGCCGAGCACATCATCGCCGCACATCGCGACGCGGCCTGATTGCCACCGCAGCGCCCGTCATTCTCGTGCAAGCCTCACCCTCCCACGAGGGTGGGGCTTGTGCTTGCTTCACGTCCCTTGATGATGTATTTTACATCATTGTCTTTATCTCATGCATCAATTATGGTGTATGTCACGTGAGGCCATCGTGATCACGTCGTTCCAGATGCGGGCAGCGCGGGCGCTGCTCGGGATAGATCAGAAAGCTTTGGCCGAACTGGCTGGCGTGTCCTTGCCGACGATCCAGCGGATGGAAGCCTCGACGGGCAATGTCCGCGGCGTCGTGGATACGCTGACCAAGGTCATCGACGCGTTCAATCGTGCGGGCGTGGATCTGATTGGCGAGCATGCGCGCAGCGACGATGGCGGGCGCGGGGTTCGCCTGAGAGAGCCGGGGCCGCCCCGCCGCGTGGGCCGTCACATCGAGACAGAGCGCGACGCATCATAGGCTTGTCGCGCGGCACGATGGGCTGTTGTCTGATCGTGTCCAGGGTCGCCGTCGCGCCGCGTGGGCAGGGCGCTGGACGGTATCGCGGGAGCATTGCGGATATGGATATCGCCAGCGAGCGCGGGACGCGGAGCCGGGTCGGGCAGCATGAGCCGACCTTCGCCGAACTCTATGCGCCAAAATTGCTCACGGTGCTGCGCGAGGGCTATGGCTTCGCTGACCTGCGCGCGGACGCGCTGTCCGGCCTGACCGTTGCGATCGTCGCGCTTCCTCTGTCGATGGCGATCGCGATCGCGTCCGGCGTGTCGCCGGGCCGTGGGCTCTACACCGCGGTGGTCGGCGGCTTCCTGGTTTCGCTGCTCGGCGGCAGCCGTTTCCAGATCGGCGGTCCGGCCGGCGCGTTCATCGTGCTGGTGGCCCACACCGTTGATGTCCATGGTCTCGACGGCGTCATCCTTGCGACCATCATGTCCGGCATGATGCTGGTGATCGCCGGCTATTTGCGACTCGGCACCTACATCAAGTTCATCCCCTATCCGGTGACGGTCGGCTTCACCGCCGGCATTGCCGTGATCATCTTCGCAAGCCAGCTCAAGGATCTGTTCGGCATCACGCTGACGGCCAAGGAGCCGGGCGAACTGATCCCCAAGCTGGTCGCGCTGGCGCATGGCGCGCCGACGGCCAACACCTCTGCGGTCCTGCTCGCTGCGTCGGCCATCCTGATCATCGTAGGGTTGAAGCGGTTGCGGCCGACCTGGCCCGGCATCCTGATCGCGGTGGCGGTCGCCGCTGCCATCACCTGGGCTTTCGATCTTCCGGTCGAAACCATCGGCACCCGTTTCGGCGGCATTCCCCGCGAGCTCCCGCTGCCAGCCCTGCCGGCGTTTTCGCTGGCCAAGGTGCAGGCCGTGTTCCCGGACGCGATTGCGTTTACGCTGCTCGGTGCGATCGAGTCGCTGCTGTCGGCCGTGGTCGCCGACGGCATGACCGGCCGGCGTCATCGCTCCAATTGCGAATTGGTGGCGCAGGGCTTCGCCAATGTCGGCTCGGCGCTGTTCGGCGGCATCTGCGTCACCGGAACCATCGCACGCACCGCGACCAATGTGCGTGCCGGCGCCCGCGGGCCGGTCTCGGGCATGCTGCACTCGGTGTTCCTGCTCGCGTTCATGCTGATCGCGGCGCCGCTTGCGAGCTACATCCCGCTATCCGCACTGGCCGCGGTGCTGGTCGTGGTGGCTTGGAACATGGCCGAGAAGCAGGAATTCGTCACGCTGCTGCGCTCCTCCTGGGGCGATGCCGTCGTGCTGCTCGCGACCTTCCTGCTCACCATCTTCCGCGACCTCACCGAGGGCATCCTGGTCGGCTTCGCGCTCGGCGCGGTCCTCTTCATTCACCGCATGGCGGAAATGACCGGCGTCGAGGACGGCACTCCGCTGGTCGCCGAAGATCGCCCGGACTTCGACGATGCGCGCGTGCCCTACAATCCCAAGCTCGGCGCCGACAAGGACGTGCTGATCTACCGCATCACCGGCGCCTTCTTCTTTGGCGCGGCTTCGACGGTCGGCAGCGTGCTCGATTCCATTGCCGACCGCCGCAAGGCCTTCGTGGTCGATTTCTCCGCCGTACCCTTCCTGGATTCGACCGCCGCCAACGCCATGAGCCGGGTAGCGGCGAAAGCCAAGCGCCAGCGCATCAGGCTCTTCATCACCGGCGCTTCGCCCACCGTGCGCCGCGCGCTGCTGATGCATGGCGTGCGCCCGCCGATGGCGCGTTACCGTGAGAGCATCGAGCGGGCGGTCGCCGACATCAAGAGCGGCGAAGCGGCGCAAGACATCGCGGCCGAGGCGCTGGCCGCGAGCTGAGACGCCCAAGCACTTTGAATTTTCTCCAGCCTTCGTCCAGACTGTGCGCCGCGGCTTCGGTGCACAGCATGGACAGGTTTGATCTGGCGCGGAGGATGAAACGGCTGACGGCTTGGCTGGATACACGGCTCCAGCCGGACGGCCTTGCCGGCAGGCGCTTCCAGGGCCTCCCGTTCGGGGACGCCTATCTCACGATTGATCCTGAACATCAGGCGCCGAACGCCTCCGGTAACCTCAACCGGGTCCACCTCTGCGGCGCGGAACACGGCATGAGTGCCGATGGCGTCCGGCGCCTGATCGAGTTCTTCACTGACCATGGGGTGCAGCGGTTCTTTGTCTGGCTCAGCCCGGGACCGGACATGGACGAGGCAAGAAGGCTGCTCGACGCCTTCGGCTTCGCGCGCAATCCCTGGACCGGCTATCCGACGCTCATCCGTGAAGGTCGGGAACCGGTGCGTGCCGAGACAGATCTTGAGGTTCGCGAGGTCAGCCGCGCCGAGATCGCGGCATATCGCGAGCAGTTAGGGTCCACGCTCTGGCCGACGTATGCGACGTCTGCCGGGAAGGACGGCTTCTTCCACTATATGGCGTTCGATGGCCACCGGCCGGTCGCGATCGGAGTGCTCTGCCTGTTCGAGGACATTGGCTACCTCGCAATGGCGGCGACCGCGGAGAGCGACCGCCGGCGCGGCGCACAGCAGGCGTTGATTGCGAGGCGCGTGGCACAGGCCGAGCGCCTCGGCTGCCAAGTCCTGGTTTCCGAGACGCTACACATGCTCGAGCATTCCTACCGCAATCTGCAACGCGCGGGGTTCGTGGAGGCTTATGACAAGGAGGTCTACGAGTGGCGTGCACGAAGCTAGGAGTCCGAGGCCAGCATTCGCATTCCCGCCCGCGAGAACTCTTGCGAGCCTTGGCGCCAAAGGGCCGCTAACGCCGGGACTCTAGCTGAGCATGCTTGATTCACCCCGCAACCTCTTCCTCGCCCTCGCGTTGAGCGCGCTCGCAGGTTTCGTCGATGGCATCGGGTTTCTGCATCTCGGCGGCCTGTTCGTCTCCTTCATGAGCGGCAACTCGACCCGCATGGGTGTCAGCCTTGCCGAGGCGCATTGGGGGGACGCGGCCTATGCGGCCGGCCTGATCGGCCTGTTCGTGGCGGGCGCCGCCCTTGGCAGCCTGATCATGCGCCTTCGCAGCGCCTATTCGCAGGTGCTGCTGTTGATGCTCGAAGGTGGGCTTTTGACCGCGGCAACGTTGTGCCATCTGATGGGCCTGCCGCAGAGCGCAGTGGCCGGCATCGTGCTGGCGATGGGACTTGAGAACGCGGCATTCCAGATCCGGGGTGGCGGGGGACTGGGCTTGACGTATGTGACCGGCGCGCTGGTCAAGGTCGGCCAGCAGCTTGCGGCTGCGCTGACCGGCGGACCCTGGTTCGGCTGGGTTCCCAACGTTTTGCTCTGGGCCGCACTGGTGACAGGTTCGGCCGTCGGCGCCTGGACCTATCTCCGGATCAACCTGATGGCTATCGGGGTTGCCGCCGGATTTGCGTTCCTGCTCGCTGTGTTCGTGGCCGCAACCGTTGCGCGCAAGCATTGACTCAACGGCCCGCTTGGCCGATGTCACGGCTATGACCGCCGCTCCCAAGCCCCGCGCCGCCTGCCTGATCGGCTGGCCGGCGGCCCATTCGCGCTCGCCGCTGATCCACCATCACTGGCTGCATAAGCTTGGCATTGCCGGTGGCTACTCGATCGAAGCCGTCCCGCCGGAGGAACTGGCCGACTTCATCACGCATCTTGCGAGGCATGGCTTCATCGGCGCCAATGTCACGATCCCGCACAAGGAGCGTGTGCTCGCATTGACCGAGCCCGATGACCGCGCCCGCGCGGTCGGCGCTGCCAACACGCTCTGGTACGACGGCGATGGTGTGCTGCGTGCGACCAACACCGACGTCGAGGGCTTCGTCGACAATCTCGATGCCGCGGTGCCCGGTTGGGATCGCACCGACGAGGCGCTGGTGCTGGGCTCGGGCGGCGCCGCCCGCGCGGTCGTATTCGGGCTCCTGGAGCGCGGCATCGGTCGCGTTCATATCGTCAACCGCACCTTGGCGCGGGCGCAAGGCCTCGCCGATCAGTTCGGCGCGCGCGTGGTGCCGGCCGGGTGGGACAGCGTCGGCGCGCTGCTGCCGCGTGCCGGCCTGTTCGTCAACACCACCTCGCTCGGCATGCACGGCCAGCCGCCGCTCGCATTGGACGTCGGTGCGCTACCGGAACAATGCGTAGTCGCCGACCTCGTCTATGTGCCGCTCGAGACGGAATTGCTGGCATCCGCGCAGGCGAGGGGCCTGCGCACAGTTGACGGCCTCGGCATGCTGCTGCACCAGGCGGTGCGCGGGTTCGAACTGTGGTTCGGCGAGCGCCCGCAAGTGACTGGGGAACTGCGAGCGTTGGTCGAAGCCGATCTCACAAGGGCTTGAGGACGGAATAAGCCCGGCGACGAGGCGTATTACTCCTCGTCACCCGTACGATCTCGTGCGGGACCTGGATGAGAGTTCATCCTTGGTAAGCTCCGGAGCCTATCATGTCTGTTCGTTCTGCCTTGATCCGTCCTCTTGTCGTACTCGCAATGGTTGCGGCGCCGTCTGTGCTCGCAATTGCGCAACAGGCGCCGGTGCCGACGCGGGTGCGCGGCACCATCGAAAGCGTCGATGGCAACGTGATCACGGTGAAGTCGCGCAGCGGCGAGGACGTCAAGCTGCACATGACCCCCGATTTGCGCGTCGTCGGCGTGGTCAAGGCGCAGCTTTCAGACGTGAAGGTCGGCTCCTTCATCGGCGCCACCACGGTGCCGGGGCCGGACGGCGTGCCTAAGGCAGTCGAGGTGCATATCTTTCCGGAGGACATGCGCGGCACCGGCGAGGGCTCTCGGCCCTACGATCTCAAACCGAATTCCAGCATGACCAATGCGACGGTGTCAGAAAGCGTCGTCTCCAATGACGGCCACACGCTCATGGTCAAGTACAAGGGCGGCGAGAAGAAGGTCGATGTGACACCGGATACGCCGGTCGTGACGTTCGTGCCCGCCGACAAGTCCGAGCTGAAGGCCGGCGCCAAGGTGATCGCCTTCATGAAGCAGTTGGCTGACGGCTCGTTCGAGACCAGCCGCGTCAGCGTCGGCCGCGACGGCATCACCCCGCCGATGTAACAGACGCCGCTTCGGTACGTAGTTCCCACGATCCGCCGCGCCCCCGTCACAGGAATAGCCTTCCAGCGGCGGGGTTCGCAGTGGTGGATCGTTCAGCATCGGTAGGAGAGGTTATGTCAAAACTGTTGTCCTTGAAGTCGGGCCTTGCGGCGCTTGCACTCGGTCTCGTCTCCACGCTTGCGCTCGCTCAGCAGCCAACGACCGTCCGCATTCGCGGGCAGATCGAGGCGGTCGATGGTCCCGTGCTCACCATCAAGACCCGCGAGGGCAGCGATGTGAAGGTCAAGATGACCGACAACGTCGCGGTGTTTGGCGTCGTCAAGACCGCGCTGTCCGAGATCAAGGAGGGATCCTATATCGGCGTGACCGGCATGCCGCAGCCGGACGGCACGCAGAAGGCCATCGCCGTGCACATCTTCCCGGAAAACCAGCGGGGCGCTGCGGAAGGTTTCCGGCCCTGGGATCTGCGGGCAAATTCGACCATGACCAACGCGACGGTCGCGCAGACCGTCAAGGGGACTGACGGTCAGAACATCCTGGTCAGGTACAAGGACGGCGAGAAGAAGGTCGTGGTGCCACCGGACACGCCCGTGGTCACCTTCGTCGCCGGCGACAAGTCGGAAGTGAAACCGGGCGCGCAGATCATCATCTTCGGCGCCACCAAGAAGGACGACATGCTCGAGGCCAACCGCGTCAATGTCGGCCGCGACGGCATCACGCCGCCGATGTGACGCCGAACTTGTCATTCCGCTGCAATGCGGGCCACAACAACAGTGTGGTCCCTGCGAAAGCAGGGACCCAAAATCTCCGCACCGCGATGCGGATCAACTTTGGGACTAATTGACTTCGTCTGTTTCTGATCAGCTTCTGGCGACGCAAACTGAACGTTCGACCAAGCCTGCACATCTCACAAAGATTCGAACCGACGCTATTCTCCTGTCGGGGCGCGCTGATGCAGTCGCAAGCCGTCGCATCCGCGACAGCTGGGACATGACTCCTGCAGCCGGTCGATTGCCAAGCGGCGCAGACTCGCGGGGTCCAACTCGCCGTCGGCCGCCAGGGTCAAGATCTTCTCGGCGAGACATGCCAACAATGGCGGGGTCCGCATCGGACCGGGCACCGTTCGGGCGGCGTCTCGTAGAACATCCCGTAAGATGGTGCAACGATCGGCTCGAGACTGATGGAGCGTGACAGGTGACATGACGCTACTCCGCGAAAGCTAGGATTCTTGTCGTGGAACAGTTGCCGTGTCGGCTCCCTCGCCAGCAACTCACCGACATAGAGAGACGATTTGCTGTCGCTGGCGGAAAGTCGATTTTCCGCTTCGCACCACTCGGTTTTCGCTCGTGATCAGGTCACGCAGCGGCCGGGCTGCAGGCTCTTGGCAATCTCGGTCAGGATGCTCACGCTTGGCTCGCAGGCGATCGGGCGCTTGGTGTCCTGCGGCTTGATCGCCCCAGACTTGATCACGGGTTGCGACGATGAAGCTGCCGTGCCTGTTGTGTTGCGTACGGTTTCTGCCGGAGCCGGCGCCGCGGCCGGAATACGGAGGAGAAACGACGTATTGGCAAACACTGAATAGTGAAGCGAGATGATCTTAGTCTGCCCGATGGCGGGCAGAGCCTCTGCGCGATCCGCCTTGGCGGACCGGTTGACTGAGTTGGTTGTGGTTAAAGCTGCGCTGAGCAGCCCCACGGTCAAATCGTCCCCTGGCGCAAACTGCACGGCTCCGACGGTCAGTGCCGCTGCAATCGCACCAGGAACAACTACCTTGCTGGTATCTGACATGGCTACCGTTCCCTCACCCTGCTGGCGATTCCAAAAAAAAGGCCGTCGAAACTTGCCGTTCGACGGCCTTCGCGGTTCGCGTGTGATGTGGGGACAACCGTGGGGGCGGTTTGGGTCATCACACCGACCGAAGACGGCGATTAAGATCTAGGACAGGTCCACCTTCATCTGCTCAACGCGCCTCCGTGTCTTGGACAGCTTCGCAAACTCGTTCGCGAGCAGCTCGAGCAGCACTCTTCGCCTGCCCAGGTTTGCTTCGGTCGCCAGCCGTGCCTTGTAGAGCTCAATGTTCTGAGCAGTGACGAAGGTCGCCAACGCATCAACATGCGAACCGTCGCAAGACTGCATATTTGGGGGATCGACCACCTTCATGAGCCCTCCTTTCGCCTTTTCCAAGTTGCGGCGCCTGCTCGCGGCCCGGCCATTTGACCATTCGTAAAAAGCCTAGCGGTGGACGCGTGGGCGCGTAACTCGGGAATTCGCGAGCTAGTAGACCTACGGGATTGAGCGTCTCGAGCGCCGAAATACCGCCGGCCTGGGTAGGTCCAAGGCGCTGCTCAGAAACGAGAGTTGATCCTGATCAACTCGGAGGCTGGCGCGGCTGCTATCCGGCTTGCTGGCTGACGCTAGGGGAAACGATGTGCCTGGCAAATCGGTGATCCATGTCGTCGAAGACGATCGATCGATGCGCGAGTCCCTGCTCGATCTGCTCGAAGATGCCGGCTACAAGGTTCGCGCCTACAACAGGGCTGAGGAACTGCTGGCGCGATGCGCAGCGTTGGAACCCGGCTGCATCGTCAGCGATGTCCGCATGCCGGGCGTGGATGGTCTTACCCTTCTTTGCAGGCTTCGGGCCGCTGGCTCGAAGTTGCCGCTCATGCTGATCACGGGCCATGGCGACGTTTCGATGGCCGTAGCGGCAATGAAGTTGGGCGCAGTTGATTTTCTGGAAAAGCCGTTTGAAGCTGATGCATTGCTGGCTGCGATTGATGTGGCTCTGCATCCCCAGCAAAGCGATATCGGGACTGTCGACGCCGAAACGGCGCGCCGCAGCCTCCAGAAGTTGACGCCACGAGAAGACGAAGTTTTCAAGCGTCTGGTGACCGGAAAGGCAAACAAGGAGATCGCAGTCGAACTCGGCATCAGCCCGCGCACCGTGGAATTCCATCGGGCGCATATCATGGAAAAGCTGGCGGCAAAAGCGCTGCCAGATCTGGTTCGTCTGTGGCTCTCAAGCAATCTCGCGCAATCTAAATGAGCGACCAAGCTGGCTCTAAAGGTGCGTGTGACGGAGACACCATTAGCCGGCCGCCTGCCGACGAGGCCTTCGGCGGCGAGATCGGACTCATCTATCTTCAGCCGACGGCCAGTCAAAGTCGAATCGCGCTCGCAGTCGTCGTGCTTGTATTCTTTATGGTGGCGACTGTTGCTCCCTTCGCATCAGTCGCGCTGCCGATGTTTGCTGCGTTCATACCATTCCTGAACGCCACGATTCTCGTCACCGATCTGATCACGGCGATACTGTTGTTCGCCCAGTTCTCGATCTCCCGATCACGCGCGCTTCTGGTGCTTGCGGGCGGCTATCTTTTCACGGCGCTCATTGTCATTCCTCATGCGCTGACTTTTCCGGGCGCTTTTTCTCCGACAGGCTTCCTTGGCGCTGGTATCCAGACCACCGCTTGGCTCTATATTTTCTGGCATTTTGGTTTCCCAGCGGCGCTCTCAGCCTATGCCTTGCTGAAAGACAACCCGTCCGGAATTCGAGGCTCGATCCGGTCCGCTATCGGCCGATGCGTGGCGATCACGGTTGCAATCGTATTAGTGCTAACGGGAATCGCAATTGCGGCAGATCCGTATTTGCCACGCCTCTTCTCAAGCGCAACGGGTCTTACTACGCTCGGTACGTTCATCCCGTCGGTTGACTTGCTGTTCTGTGTGCTCTCGCTCGTGTTGATGTGGGTACATCGGCGATCTATTCTCGATCTCTGGTTGATGGTGGTACTTTGCGCAATGATCGGCGAACTGGCTCTTACGGTGGTCCGCTTTAGTCTTGGATTTTACGTCAGCCGCATGCTGTCAATTGCCACCTCGACCATTGTGCTCGTCATCCTGCTGGCGGAGACAACCGGGTTGTACACGCGTCTTGCTCGCGCAAACGCGATGTTGCGACGCGAACGCGACAACAAGTTGATGAACTTGGAAGCGGCAGTTGCGTCGATCTCGCACGAGGTCAAGCAGCCCTTGGCTGCCATCGTGATGAGAGGGAGCACTGCTTTGCGGTTCTTGGGCTATACCCCGCCGGACGTCGAAAAGGCCCGGTCGGCCCTCAACAAGATCGTAATCGAAGGACGCCGAGCGAGTGAGATATTCGATAACATTCGTGACCTGTTTCGGAAATCCAATCATCAGCGGACGACGATCGATATGAACAAACTCATCTCAAGCATCGTGGAGAGTTTGCATGTCGAGCTGGCAGACCACCGCATTGAAGTGCAGACCGAACTTCAGCCGGAACTCCCGCCCGTCTGGGGCCATCGCGGGCAATTGCAGGACGTCCTTCTCAACCTGATTCGCAACGCGACCGAGGCCATGGAAGCAGGCCAAGGTAAATTCCGGGTCTTGCGATTGACGAGCGAAAGGCGGCCAAACGATGGGATTGGCATCAAGGTCACGGACACCGGACCCGGCATCGATCCGGAGAGGCTCGACACGATCTTCGATGCCTTCGTGACAACTAAATCCCAGGGCATGGGGTTGGGACTGGCTATCTGTCGAATGATCGTGGAGCGCCACGGCGGTCAACTGTTGGCCTCGTCCGGAGAGGGCGGCGGCGCGCAGTTCGAAATCCTTCTGCCGATCGAGCCACGCCCCGATGCTGCAGCGAATTGACGACGGGTGCGGCCTGATGCCGCCTTCACCATCCAGTGCGCCTCAGAGCAGCGCGTCTAACCCGTAGATCTACCAGCTAGCAATTCACCGAGCTACGGAACGAGGCCGGACGCGGTAGTTCTCTTGCATACTTCAAGTAATTGTAGGCTGGTACGTGGAGCTGGTGCCCCGCAACCTCGCCGACACAAGAGGCCGCCGAATTTGTTTCGGCGGCCTCAATTTAGCTGTCGCCTGATGCCGTCGG
The DNA here is from genome assembly GCF_000239815.1 of Bradyrhizobium sp. STM 3843. GTDB lineage: Bacteria > Pseudomonadota > Alphaproteobacteria > Rhizobiales > Xanthobacteraceae > Bradyrhizobium. The sequence goes on from NZ_CAFK01000082.1 coordinate 33,095, forward strand.
CTGGGGCGACTTCACGTCACTTGAGGCCGTACCCTAATTCGCCAGCACGTGCCGGTCGATCTCCGCGATGGTGTTGACCCCGCACAGGCCCATCGTGGTGTTGAGCTCGTTCCTGATGATGTCGATCGCCTTCGCAACGCCCGCCTGTCCGGCGGCGCCGAGGCCATAGGCATAGGCGCGGCCGATCATGCACGACTTCGCGCCGAGCGCCAGCGCGCGCATCACATCCTGTCCGGAGCGGATGCCGCCGTCGAACATGATCTCGATCCTGTCGCCGACGGCGTCCACAATGCCGGGGAGCACATGGATGGAGGACGGCGCACCGTCGAGCTGACGGCCGCCATGGTTCGACACCACGAGCGCCTGCGCGCCGGTGTCTGCGGCGAGCTTGGCGTCCTCGACGTCGTGAATGCCCTTCAGGATCAGTTTGCCGGGCCAGATCGTGCGGATCCAGTCGATATCCTTCCAGTTCAGGCTGGTGTCGAACTGCGCCGTGGTCCAGGCTGAGAGCTTGGTGAGATCCTCGGTGTTCTTCACGTGACCGGCAATGTTGCCGAAGGTGCGGCGCTTGCCCTGCAAGACGCCGGACACCCAGGCCGGCTTGGTCGCGAAATCGAACAGTTTCGACAGCGACCATTCCGGCGGCACGCTCATGCCGTTCTTGATGTCCTGATGGCGCTGGCCGATCACCTGCAGGTCGACGGTCAGGCACAGTGCGCTGCATTTGGCGGCGATCGCGCGTTCGATCAGCGCCTTGATGAAGCCGCGGTCCTTCATGACGTAGAGCTGAAACCAGAATGGCTTCTGCACGCTGCCTGCGATGTCCTCGATCGAGCAGATCGACATCGTGCTCTGCGTGAACGGGATGCCGGCGGCCTGCGCGGCGCGGCAGGCATGGATCTCGCCGTCTCCATGCTGCATGCCCAACAGCCCGACGGGGGCAAGGATGATCGGCAGCGTGGATGGCTCGCCCAGGATCGTGGTCGACAGGTCGCGCTTGGAGACGTCGACCAGGATGCGCTGCCGGAACTTGAGCTTCTGCAGGTCCTCGCGATTGGCGCGTAGGGTCTCCTCGGCATAGGAGCCGCGATCGGCATAGTCGAAGAAGGCCTTGGGCACGCGGCGCTTGTGCAACTCGCGCAGATCCTCGATGCAGGTGATGTGCTTCATCGCTATTTGCCTCCCGGTCCCCGTCTTGCTTTTGGCCCGCGGGGTGTCATCTAGCATCTTTGCGGCAGCTGCCAAATCGAACTTGGAACTGGTGTGGATGCCGAGGCGTCAACACGAGCGGAGAGAAGGCCAGCCATGAGCACCAAGCCGAAAGACCGTGATGCCAAGGAAAAGGCGCGGCTCGAGGAAGAGCTGGAGGAGGGACTGGAAGAAACCTTCCCGGCCTCGGACCCCGTGAGCGCTGCGCAGCCGGCGCCGTCTCGCGACAAAGGCGGTAGAGGGCGACGCCAATAAAGCGCTACTTCCTTCGATAAATATCAGTATTAACAATGACTTAACCGCAATGCGGAAATTTTGCGGTAATGATTCATCATATTTTTTGAAGCCATCTTAGCAGTAACGCGATTATAACCCCGCGGCTGGCCGGTGATTGGAACGGATCGACTGATTCGCGACCCCGGTACGGGAATCCAGGGGGCTGTTGCTGGGGGTTTTATGAGCCGTAACTATTTCGGGACGGATGGGATACGTGGCCGCGCCAACGGCCTGATCACGCCGGAACTCGCGCTCAAGGTTGGCCAGGCCGCGGGTCTTCTGTTTCAGCGGGGCGACCATCGCCATCGCGTCGTGATCGGCAAGGATACCCGCCTGTCCGGTTACATGATCGAATACGCCATGGTGGCGGGCTTCACCTCGGTCGGTATGGACGTGCTCCTGGTCGGTCCGATGCCGACGCCGGCGGTGGCGATGCTCACCAAGTCGATGCGCGCCGATCTCGGCGTCATGATCTCGGCCTCGCACAACCTGTTCGAGGACAACGGCATCAAGCTGTTCGGGCCGCAGGGCTTCAAGCTCTCCGATGAAGTCGAAAAGCAGATCGAGCAGCTGCTCGACGAGTCGCTCGACAAGAAGCTGGCGCAGAGCGCCAGCCTTGGGCGCGCCCGCCGCATCGATGGCGTGCATGACCGCTACATCGAATTCGCCAAGCGCACGCTGCCGCGCGACCTCTCGCTCGATGGCCTGCGCGTCGTCGTCGATTGCGCCAACGGCGCCGCCTACAAGGTGGTGCCGGAAGCGCTGTGGGAATTGGGCGCCGACGTCATCGCGATCGGTGTCGAGCCCGACGGCTTCAACATCAACAAGGAATGCGGCTCGACTTCGCCGGAGGCGCTGTGCCGCAAGGTGCGGGAGATGCGCGCCGATATCGGCATCGCGCTCGACGGCGATGCCGACCGCGTCATCCTGGTCGATGAGCGCGGCCACATCGTCGACGGCGATCAGCTGCTCGCGGTGATCGCGCAGAGCTGGAAGGAAGACGGCCGGCTGGCGCGGCCCGGCATCGTCGCCACCGTGATGTCCAATCTCGGCCTGGAGCGCTTCCTGCAGGGGCAGGGGCTCGAGCTGGTGCGCACGCCGGTCGGCGACCGCTACGTGCTCGAGCGCATGCTGGCCGGCGGCTATAATCTCGGCGGCGAACAGTCCGGCCATATCATCCTGTCGGACTACGCGACCACCGGTGACGGCTTCGTCGCGGCCCTGCAGGTGCTGGCCACGGTGCAGAAGCTGCGCAGGCCGGTCTCCGAAGTCTGCCATCGCTTCGATCCGCTGCCGCAAATCCTCAAGAACGTGCGCTATCGCAGCGGCAAGCCGCTCGACGACGCCGAGGTGAAGGCTGCGATCGACAGCGGCCAGAAGCGGCTCAATGGCCACGGCCGGCTGCTGGTGCGCTCTTCCGGCACCGAGCCCGTGATCCGGGTCATGGGCGAGGGTGATGATCGCATCCTGGTCGAAGAGGTTGTCGACAACATTGTCGATGCGCTCGGCCACGCCGCCGCAGCGGCGTGAGCTGTTAGTTCGTTTTTGCTTCGCGACGTCTCGGGCCGGTCGTCATTGAGTTGACGGCCGGCTCAACTGTCTTTGAACGTTGTTAGTTCGTGCTCGAAATCCGGTTCGAGTGAACTCATCAGAACGAGCGGGCGCAAGTTCGCCGCTCGGTTCGTCAATACATTGTTAGGAAATGTTGCTGAGGACGCGAGCCGCGCCGCGTGTTTTCAGGATCTGGCACGGTAAGCAGATGTCAACCTTAATTATTAGGGTTAAGCGCCGCTTAAGCAATTGCTGCCATCGTAAGGCCGTCAGTTTTGATGTGAGGCCCGGATTTCGGCCGCCTCACCGGCCAAAGGGACGTAGGGAATGCGTAGCGTTAAGTCTTTGATCGCCGCAGGAGCGGCCTCACTGTTTTCCACACTGGCCTTTGCAGCCGACATGCCGATTGCACCGCCGCCGGTCTACGCGCCGCCGCCGGCCGACTTCGGCGGTTGGTATCTGCGCGGCGAAATCGGCTTCAGCAATCAGCGGACCAGTAACGTTCACTACACTCGGGAGTCGGCCTATACGCCGATGACGTCGTTCAGCCAGACCACGGCATTCGACACCGCCGGCATCTTCGGCGTCGGCGTCGGCTACCGCTTCAACAACTGGTTTCGTGCCGACGTCACCGGGCAGTACCGCGGCAATTCGAACTTCAAGGGGACGGACCGTTTCACCGCGACTGCATTCGGTACGCCTTATTCCGGCATCGACAATTACAGCGCCAGCAAATCCGAATGGTTGGTTCTGGCCAACGCCTATGTCGATCTCGGCACCTGGTGGTGCATCACTCCCTTCATCGGCGCCGGCGTTGGCGGCGCGCGCGTGACCATCTCGAACTTCACCGATACCGGCATCAACAGCTTCACCGGCGTTCCGAGCTTCGCCAGCGCACCGAGCGCCTCGAAGTGGAATTTCGCCTGGGCGGCCCATGCGGGTGTCGCCTATCAGGTCAACACCAACCTCGTGCTCGAGCTTGCCTACAGCTACGTCGACATGGGGGAAGGGCGGACCGGAATCCTGACGGCCTACGACGGAACGACGACGGGCAACTACTACAAGTTCAAGGACATCACCTCGCACGACCTGAAGCTCGGCGTGCGCTGGAATTTCGACAATCCGCCGCCGCCTCCGATGATGCCCATCGTCCGCAAGGGCTGAGCGGGCACCAACTCATGACTGCTTCGCGGCGCGGGTCCTCCCGCGCCGTTTGCTTTTGCCCGCTCGATCCTCCGATCGAGCCGGGGGGCTGAAAGATTTGCAGCCCGGCAGCTTTGGACACGAATGATTAAGGTTAACGCGCGATGATCGCGTCAGAGTTCAGGTGTCTGATTTGGAGCGTTGCAATGCGTAGCCTTGTATTGGCGGGTGTGATGTGCGGCCTGGCTTCCGCTGCTGCCCATGCCGCCGATCTGCCCGACCTGCCCATTCTGCGGGGCAGCGTCACCGACGGTCTCACCGCGTCCAGGACCAATTGGGAAGGCTTCTATGTCGGTGCTCAGGGCGGTTACGGCTCGTCGGACGAGAGTTTCAGCGGCAGCAATCAGACGATGACGGCCGCTCTGCTCGCCAACACTGCCATCGAAAGCGCCTATGGCGTGTCGCAGTGGCCACTCCCCTTCGGAAAGACGACGGCGCAAACCAGTGCCTATGGAGCCTTCGCAGGATATAACTCTCAGTGGGATGACGTCGTCCTCGGCGTTGAAATGAGCTATATGCACGGCTCCTTCGGTGGTACCGCGTCCGCGAGCATGTCGCGTTCATTTAGCTCTCCCGTGAACGGCTTTTATCATGCCGTCACGTCGACCGCGACGTCGTCCATATCGATCTCCGACATGGCCACCATTCGCGGTCGGGCCGGCTACGCTATGGGCAGCTTCCTGCCCTACGCATTCTTCGGGCTGGCACTGGGAAAAGCCGATACCACCCGGACCGTGTCCGTCGACGACAATTATGCCACAACCTACGCCGTTGCGGTCTCGCCCTGCAACAGCGCAACGCCGCCGTTCTGCGCGTCGCTGAGCGCAGCCGAAGGCCAGCACAATCGCCTCATCTACGGCTATTCCGCCGGTCTTGGTGTCGATGTCAATCTGGTCGCCGGACTGTTTGCCCGCTTTGAATATGAATACGTCCGCTTCACCACCAGCGTCGATACCAATATCAACACGGTGCGCGCCGGTCTCGGCTACAAGTTCTGAAACTTTCTCGGGCCTGCTGATCGCTTCCGGCGGTTGACACCATCGTGCTCACCTGCTGCTCTGTGATTTATCACGGGGCAGCGGGCATGAAAATCTACGGCGATCGCATATCGGGCAATTGTCTCAAGGTGAAATGGGTGTGCGACCAGCTCGCGCTGCCCTACACGTGGGTCGATGTCGACGTGGTGAAGGGCGAGACCCGCACCGCCGATTTCCTCGCGCTCAATCCCTGGGGACAAGTGCCCACTGTCGTGTTCGACGACGGCCGCAGGCTCGCTCAATCCAACGCCATCATCCGCTACCTGGCGCGCGACAGCCGCTTCATTCCCGCGGATGCCTTTGCCGCCGCGCAGATGGATTCCTGGCTGTTCTGGGAGCAGTACAGCCACGAGCCCTATATCGCGGTGGCGCGATTCCAGGTGGCCTATCTCGGCAAGTCTGTCGGCGCGCTCGATCCCAATCTCTTCATCCGCGGCTATCGCGCGCTCGATCACATGGAGCGCCAACTTGAAGCCACGCGCTTCCTGGTCGGCGAGGCGCTCACGCTCGCCGACGTCGCGCTGCTGGCGTACACGCGCATGGCGCATCAGGGCGGTTTCGATCTTGCCCGCTATGACGCAATCCGGCGCTGGATCGGCGATGCAGAAGCCGTCCTCGGCCTTGCGCCGCTCAGCTGAGCCAAGTCAGGACGCTTCATGATCAATGAACCCGCCATCACGATCCGCAATGCGCGCCGCGACGATGTCGCCGCCATCGTCGCGATGCTCGCCGACGATCATCTCGGCCGCGCGCGCGAACGGATCGAGGATCCGCTGCCGGCCGTGTATTTTGCCGCGTTCGAGGCGATCGTTCGTGATCCCAATCTCACGCTTGTCGTTGCCGAGCAGGCCGGCCGGGTGGTCGGCTGCCTGCAGCTTTGCATCCTGCCCGGCCTGAGCTCGCAAGGCGCCTCGCGCGCATTGGTCGAGGATGTCCGCGTTGCCTCCGACCGGCGCAGCCGCGGCATTGGCGAACAGCTGTTGCAATGGGCGATCGGCCAGGCGCGCGAACGGCGGTGCAAGCTGATCGAGCTGCTCACCCATCACAGCCGCGTCGATGCCCAGCGCTTCTATGAGCGGCTCGGCTTCGAACGAAGCCATGTGGGCATGACCATCCGGTTTTGAGGCCGGGCTAGACCGGCAGCCGATATGCCGTCTTCGCATTCTCGCCGAATGCCTTGTCGCGGACCACGGGGCCAAGCCTGGCCAGACATTGCTCCAGTGCGCGGCTGATGGTGCCATAGTCGCCTGCGAGCAGGCAGACCGGCCAGTCCGAGCCGAATATCAGCCTGTCCTCGCCGAAGCAGCGCGCGGCATGCGCCACGGACGGATACAGCCGTTCGGCATCCCAATCGGTCCACACGGCTTCGGTCGCCAGGCCCGAAATCTTGCACCAGACATTCCCGCAGGCGGCAAGCTCGGCGAGCCGGTCCGCCCAGGACTGATCGAACCCAGTTGCGATCGGCGGCTTGGCGCAATGGTCGAGCACGAAGCGACCGCGTGGGAATGCGCGCGCGGTCGCGGTCGCTGCCGGCAGCTCGCGGGTGCGGACCAGAAAATCATAGGTCAGGTCGCGCGCAATGACGGTCGCAATGCCGCGCTGGACATCGTCACGCAACAGCCAGTCGGCATCAGTCTCGTCATGCACCTGGTGACGGATGCCGACCAGCTTGCGGCCGCCGGGCAGGGTGCGCAGCCGGTCGATCGTATCGCCGACGCCAGGATCAGTCAGATCGACCCAGCCGACCACGCCGGCGATGAACGGCGTCGCGTCGGCGATGCGTAGAAATTCTTGCGTCTCCGCAAGTGCGGAACGGGTCTGCACGAGAATGCTGGCATCGATTCCGTTCGCGGCAAGCAGGGGCGCCAGATCGGCGGGACCGAAGGCGCGGCGGATCGGTGCCAACGCGGCGCCCTCCATCCACGGATAATCGGCGCTTGCAGGATCCCAGAAGTGCTGGTGGGCATCGATCATCATGGAAGATCTCCCGGCAGCGGCGCCTGCGGGTCGACCAGGTTGCGCGCGCGCAACTCCCGCCAGAAGGACGGCGGCACCAGCATCCCCGCCATCGCGATGTTTTCGGCCGCCTCGTCAGCCGTGCGCGCACCTTGCAACGCCACCGTGACCGCCGGATGCGCAAGACAGAATTGGATAGCCGCAGCTTTCAGCGCGGTGCCGTGCTGCTTGCACAGGTCATCGAGCTCACGTGCGCGTGCAACGAGGGCGGCATCGGCGTCTTCGTAGTTGAACTTTGCCGCGCCGTAGGCGTCGGCCAGAATGCCGCTGTTGTAGATGCCACCCAGAATGATGCCGATGTTCTGCGCCCGGCAGATCGGGAACAGCTCAGCCAATGCGCCCTGATCGAGCAAGGTATAGCGGCCGGCCAGCAGGAAGCAGTCGACCGGCACGCGCTCGGCAAAGCGCGCCAGCATCTCCGACTGGTTCATGCCGGCGCCGATCGCCTTGACAGAACCGTCCTCTCGCAGCCGCTGCAGGGCGCGGAACGCGCCGTTGACGGCGCCGTCAAAATGATCGTCGGGATCATGCACCAGCAGGATATCGATGCGATCGAGACCAAGCCGCGCGAGGCTCTCGTCGACCGAGCGCATCACGCCGTCATAGCTGAAATCGAATTGCGGCCGCAGGTCCGGCACGCCCTTGTAGTGGTCGTCTTCCACCGAGGCGGGACCGGCCGCGCGCAGCAGCCGGCCGACTTTGGTCGAGACCACATAGCTTTCCCGCGGTTGCGTGCGCAGGAAGCGCCCGAGCCGCTGTTCGGCGAGGCCGAAGCCATAGAGCGGCGCCGTGTCGAAATAGCGCACGCCGAGCGACCATGCGCGCGCGATCGTCGCTTCCGCATCAACATCGCTGACCGCTGTGAACAGCCCGCCCAATGGGGCGGTGCCAAGACCGAGTTGGGTGAGTTCGAGACCGCTCCTCCCGAGACGGACGCGTTCCATTGCTGTATCCTTTTTGTTGGCGCGTACCCGCGCAGATGGCTGCCCCGCCGCATTGTGCATGATCATCATTGACGAGACAATGAAGTCGGTTTGTGCGGCACGGCACAGGGATGAGGGGAGGAGGTGCGATGTCGGCGATCAACCCGCTCACGGCGCTCGGCGTCGTGCTTGCGACCGCGGCGACGGATGCGGTCTATGTGATGTTCACCTCGGCCGTGGTGGCGCGGCGGCGTGTCTCTGCTGCGACCTGGAGCTCGATCTGGTACATGCTCTCGTCCTTCGCGGTGATCAGCTACACCGAGAACTGGGTCTATGTCGGGTTCGCCGCGATCGGTTCGTGGATCGGCGCTTATGCGTCGATGACATTTCTGCATCGTCCGCCGGCGGGACAGGCGCCGCTCGGCGCGGCGCCGGAGTAGCGCACGCCGCAACCGGCCACATCCGCGTGAGCGATCTCGCGCCCCGCGCGAACTTCCTTGACGCTGCAGCGCGTTTCCTTTAGTCACGACGGCGGGACACCTCCCCCCAACGGGAGGCTTACTATCTGGAAGGGTAGATCATGACTGCAGCGAAGCCCGCTCAGCGGCCGGTCGTGCCGCATTTTTCTTCCGGCCCCTGCGCCAAGCGCCCCGGCTGGACCCCCGAAAATCTCAAGGATGCGGCGCTCGGCCGTTCCCATCGCGCCAAGATCGGTAAGGCCAAGTTGAAGCAGGCCATCGAGTTGACCCGCGAGGTGCTCGAGGTGCCGGCCGACTACAAGATCGGCATCGTGCCGGCGTCCGACACCGGCGCAGTCGAAATGGCACTGTGGTCGCTGCTCGGCGCGCGAGCTGTCACCACCATCGCCTGGGAATCCTTCGGCGAAGGCTGGGTCAGCGACATCGTCAAGGAGCTGAAGCTCAAGGATGTCACCAAGCTGCACGCGGCTTATGGCGAGATTCCGGATCTCTCCAAGGTCGACCCTGCGACCGATATCATCTTCACCTGGAACGGCACCACCTCGGGCGTGCGCGTGCCGAATGCCGACTGGATCAGCGCTGACCGCGCCGGCCTGACGATCTGCGACGCCACCTCTGCGGCGTTCGCGCAGACGCTCGACTGGCCGAAGCTCGACGTCGTTACCTTCTCCTGGCAGAAGGCGCTCGGCGGCGAGGCTGCACACGGCATGCTGATCCTCAGCCCGCGCGCGGTCGAGCGGCTCGAGACCTACAAGCCCGCCTGGCCGCTGCCGAAGATCTTCCGCCTCACCAAGGGCGGCAAGCTCAATGCCGGCATCTTCGAGGGCGAGACCATCAACACGCCGTCGATGCTTTGCGTCGAGGACTATCTGGATGCGCTGAACTGGGGCAAGTCGGTCGGCGGCCTGAAGGCGCTGATTGCGCGCGCCGACGCCAACACCAAGGTGCTCGCCGACTGGAAGGCGCGGACGCCCTGGATCGATTTCCTCGCCAAGGACCCGGCGATCCGCTCCAACACCTCGGTGTGCCTGAAGGTGATCGACCCCGCCATCACCTCGCTGTCGGCCGATGCCCAGGCCGAGTTCGCGAAGAAGCTGGTGGCGCTGGTCGAGAAGGAGAACGCCGGTTTCGACTTCGCTCATTATCGCGACGCGCCGGCAGGCCTGCGCATCTGGTGCGGCGCCACGGTGGAGGCTGATGACGTCGAGCTGCTGACGCAGTGGATCGACTGGGCCTTCGCTGAGGCCAAGGCGGCGCTCCCGAAGGCGGCGTAGATCGCGCGCGACGCTGATCTCTCTTGTAGGGTGGGCAAAGGCGCTACGCGCCGTGCCCACCAGGAATGTTAGCTGACACGAAAGAACGGTGGGCACGCTTCGCTTTGCCCACCCTACCAAGCTTTCGAGCTACGCCCGGCCTTCTCCCATAAGCGGAGACGGTCTGGAGTGCCATGCCAATTCCGCTTTGCAGGATACACAACATGTCCAAGCCCAAGGTTCTCATTTCCGACGCGCTCTCTCCGGCCGCCGTGCAGATCTTCAGGGATCGCGGCGTCGAGGTCGATTTCCAGCCGAATCTCGGCAAGGACAAGGACAAGCTCGCCGACATCATCGGCGAGTATGACGGGCTTGCCATCCGCTCCGCCACCAAGGCCACCGCGAAGATCATCGAGCGCGCCAAGCGGCTGAAGGTGATCGGCCGGGCCGGCATCGGGGTCGACAATGTCGAGATCCCGGCTGCCACGGCCAAAGGCATCATCGTGATGAACACGCCGTTCGGCAATTCGATCACGACCGCCGAACATGCGATCACCATGATGCTGTCGCTGGCGCGTGAGATTCCGCAGGCGGACGCCTCGACCCAGGCCGGCAAATGGGAAAAGAACCGCTTCATGGGCGTCGAGATCACCGGCAAGACCTTAGGCGTGATCGGCTGCGGCAATATCGGCTCGATCGTCTGCAACCGCGCCCAGGGCCTGCACATGAAGGTGATCGGCTTCGATCCGTTCCTGACCGAGGAGCGAGCCGTTGACCTCGGCGTCGAGAAGGTCGATCTCGACGAGCTGTTGAAGCGCGCCGACTTCATCACCCTGCATACGCCGCTCACCGACAAGACCCGCAACATCATCGATGCCGCAGCCATCGCCAAGATGAAGCAGGGCGTGCGCATCATCAATTGCGCGCGCGGCGGCCTCGTCGACGAGGCGGCGCTGCTCGATGCGCTCAATTCCAAGCATGTCGCGGGTGCGGCGCTGGACGTGTTCGCCGAGGAGCCGGCGACCAGCAATCCGCTGTTCGGCCATGCCAATGTGATCTGCACGCCGCATCTCGGCGCTTCCACGACGGAGGCGCAGGAGAACGTGGCGCTGCAGATCGCCGAGCAGATGTCGGACTATCTGCTCACGGGCGCGATCTCGAACGCGATCAATTTTCCCTCGATCACGGCCGAAGAGGCGCCGAAGCTGAAGCCGTTCATTGCGCTCGCCGAGAAGCTCGGCTCGTTCGCAGGCCAGCTCACCGAAAGCAGCATTCACAAGGTCCAGATCACCTATGAGGGCCACGTCGCCGAGATGAAGACCAAGGCGCTGACCTCGGCGGTGCTGGCCGGCCTGCTGCGGCCGATGCTCGGCGAAGTCAATGTCGTCTCGGCGCCTGTCGTCGCCAAGGAGCGCGGCATGGTGGTCGACGAGATCCTGCGCGCCGGCCTGAGCGACTACGAAAGCCTGATCACGGTCACCCTCACCACCGAGCATCAGCAGCGCGCGGTGTCCGGCACGGTCTATGCCGACGGCAAGCCGCGGCTGGTCGACATCAAGGGTATCCGCGTCGACGCCGAATTCGGCAAGTCGATGATCTATGTGACCAATGAGGACAAGCCGGGCTTCATCGGCCGCTTCGCAAGCCTGTTGGGCGACGCCAAGATCAACATCGCGACCTTCCATCTCGGCCGCGTGGCCGCTGGCGGCGACGCTATCGCTCTGGTCGAGGTCGACGGCGCGGTGCCGAAGGAATTGCTCGCGCAGATCCA
>NZ_CAFK01000081.1 GCF_000239815.1 Bradyrhizobium sp. STM 3843
CGAGCGCAGCTGATCCACCATCGTATTGATGGCTTCCTTCAACTGCAGGATCTCGCCGCGCACGTCGACCGTGATCTTCTTGGAGAGGTCGCCATTGGCGACCGCGATCGTCACCTCGGCGATGTTGCGCACCTGGCCGGTCAGATTGTTGGCCATCGAGTTGACGCTCTCGGTCAGGTCCTTCCAGACGCCGGTGACTTCCGGCACCTGGGCCTGGCCGCCGAGCTTGCCCTCGGTGCCGACCTCGCGCGCCACACGCGTCACCTCCGAGGTGAAGACGCTGAGTTGCTTGATCATCGTGTTGACGATGGTGGCGGACTGCAGGAACTCGCCGCCCAGCGGCCGGCCGTCGACGTCGAGCTTCACGGTCTGCAACAGGTCGCCCTGCGCGACAGCGGCTACGGCGCGGGTGACTTCGCGGGTCGGCCAGAGCAGATCATCGATCAGGGTATTGACCGAACCTTCCATGTCGGCCCAGGACCCGGACGCCAGGCCGAATCTGACGCGCTGCCGCGTCTTGCCTTCCCGTCCCACCACCTGGCCCACGCGCTCGAGCTGCTGAGCCATCCGCTCATTGGCCGCGATGATTTCGTTGAAGGTGTCGGCAATCTTGCCCTCGATGCCGAGGTAATCGCCGCTCATCCGGACCGAGAAGTCGCCCGAGCGCATCGCTTGCAAAGCATGGAGTAGATCCTGACGTGCGTCAGCTTTGTTTGCGCCATTCGCGTTGCGTTTGGCAACCGCCGGAACTGTCGGCGAGGTTGCTTCGGAATCGAGGTCGCTCATCAAATCCCCCAACGCAAATCTGTGCCCGCAAGAATCTGCCATGCAGACCCGAGCATAGAAGCTGTCGCCACGCACCAAATCAAGCGGGATCGGTCCAGTTAGTTCGACGGAACCGGGCGACGAGCCACGCCCTAACGCAGCGGTTCCGAATAGGTTCCACGACCATCACGAAACTTTTCGACCTGGGGCAGCGGCCTTTGGGAACGGGCCGGGCGTTGGACACTTGAGCCACGAACCGGAGAATGCCTATGAAGACGTTGCTAACGGCGGTTGCCCTTCTCCTTACGTGTACGTGGGCCGCTCTGGCGGAGAACGGGGGACCGAGCGGACGCGGGTCGGTCACCGGAGACCCGGCTGCCAGCTCGGCCACGCCAGGCACCGCGCCGACGACGGGCACAGCCCGCAGCAACCCGAGCGGTAGCGGGACGTCCAGTTCCGGCGGCCGCGACGCCAATGGCGACCAGGGCAGGGACAGCATGCCGGACAGTGACAAGAACGTCATCCCGTACGACCAGCAGGGCAAGCCGAACAGCGGCAAATAAGGGGCGAGCGGCTCGCTATTTCTCGGCCAGCGCGGTTCGGGTGTCCTCGAGCTCGCTGCGCAGGCGCGGCAACTGGGCCGCAACGAAGGCTTTCAGATCATCGTTGTCAGGTGATTGGAGATAGTGTTCCAGCACGGAAACGGTGATCTGATATTGGGCAAGCTGTGCGGCATAGAAGCGCCGCACAAAGGCCGGCCCCTCGGACGAGTCCACGGCAGCAAGCATGTTGGCCCGCTTGACAGCCGCCGGGCTGTCGGCCTCGACGTTTGTTCCGGCCCGACGCTGCAGCTCGGTCAAGTCCTTGTCGCGCTGCACAGCCGCATCGGCGCGCAGTGCCGCGGTGTTCTGAACGTCAGAGCTCGGCAACGGCGCCGTGCGCTCGATCGCTGTCTGCTGAAACGCGTCGAATTCGTAGATCCGGGCAATCACGTCCGAGCCGGCGGGAGGTCCAGAGGCATCGGCGACATCGATCTGAACGCGATCGATACCGCCCGCCTGCGCCATCGAGCAGCTGATTACCACCAAGAGCGGGACGACAATGGACTTCATACGATTCAAATTGCGGCGCGCCGAACAGGTTCCACCAAGATTAATATCGCGTAAGGCGGTTGTGCAGCTTCGAGCTGGATCCCAGCTACCTTCAATGAGACAGTCAGATCTACTCCGAGAAAACGCCGAGAATTGCTTGCAGCTTGCGGAGCAAGCGGCGCGTGGACCCGCATTCAAGCGCTATACCCGAATGGCGCAGGGCTGGGTTGCACTCGCCAACGCGCAGGATTGGCTCGATGGCGAAGTGCCGCCATTGGGCGATCCGCGCTCCGACCATCCGCGAACTTAGTCAGGAGTTCTTCAGCGCGACGAGACGTCGGGAGCGAAAGGAGGACGCCAATGACTCCCCGCTTGGTTTTTATTGTCCTGATCCTGGCCTTTGGAATGGCCTCAGCATTCGCCGCGATTACGACCATCCGGCAAGTCCGGACGGAAGCCTATGTGCTTCCGCAGCCGGTGACACGCATCTGATAGGGAAGAGGCAGCCTCACGGCTGCCCCGAACCGCCCGATGAGCCATAGACCTGGCCATTGGCGTAGCTGGCGTCGGCAGCGGCGAGCTGCACGTAGATCGTGGCCAGTTCCACCGGCTGCCCCGGACGTCCCAACGGCGTCTGGCCACCGAATTTCTCCAGCTTCTCCATCGTCGCACCGCCTGAGACCTGCAGCGGCGTCCAGATCGGTCCCGGCGCCACCGCATTGACGCGGATCCCTTTCGGTCCGAGCTGCTTGGCCAGCGACTTCACGTAGTTCATCGTCGCGGCTTTGGTCTGAGCGTAGTCATACAGATCAGGCGAGGGATCGTAGGCCTGTTCCGATGCGGTTCCGATGATGGCCGAACCGGGCTTGAGGTGCGGCAGCGCCGCCTTGATGATCCAGAACGGCGCGTAGATGTTGGTCTTCATGGTGGCATCGAAGTCTTCGGACGAGATGTCGAGGATGGATTGCCGCGCCTGCTGCCGCCCGGCGTTGCAGACGATGATATCGAGGCCGCCGAGCCCTTCCACCGCACGCCGCACCAACTCCTGGCAGAACTTCTCGTCGCGGAGGTCTCCGGGAATGGCGAGGCCGGTGCGGCCCTCGGCCTTGATCAGCGCGAGCACTTCCTGGGCATCCGGCTCTTCCGTCGGGTAGTAGTTGATGGCCACGTCCGCGCCCTCGCGCGCGTAAGCAATTGCGGCGGCCCGTCCCATGCCGGAGTCACCACCCGTGATCAGTGCCCTTCGCCCTGCAAGACGACCGGAGCCCTTGTAGCTCGTTTCACCATGATCGGGCCGTGGCTCCATCTTGCCTGCGAGGCCCGGCCAAGGCTGCGACTGCTTGTTGAAAGGGGGCTTTGGATATCTATCGACCGGATTGATGAGATCCTGGCTGCTTGCGCTCTCTGTCGCCATCGGCTCGCGTCCTTTTGCTGTTGCAGAAACGACGGACGCTGCGGCCAAGGTGGCTCCGCCGCCGACCATCTGTCGACGCGACATTGAAGGAGTCTGATCGTCTGCCATTCGCTTCGTCTCCCGAGGGTTGCGCTTGTCAACAACGCCGGACTGCGAACGTTTCTGACAATGTGACGTCCAGCTCGTGCGGCGGCACACGGCAGCAATGCGCAACATGTGTGTGACGCTTCATCCGGGCGGAACAATCCACGGGTGGCGGCGTCGTTCTCAGACCTTTGGCAGCAACGCGCTGCCCAATGTCGGAGCACCGCATGGCACATGCAGACCAGGGTATCGTGAGGACCGGGCGAGCCGAGGAACAGCCCGTCGACAAGGACCGCGCGCAACGTGCAACCAAGACCGACTCCTCGCAGGCAGTGTCCCGGGAGGCTACGCGTCATCCGGAGACGGACGGGAAGGATGACGATCGGGCCGGCGGCGCGCGTGAGCACTCCAAATAGCGCTCGGTGAGCGGCAATGTCGCGGGAACGCGGATCGCGGGACAGCCGTTAATCAATCTCTTATTTTGACGGAGACTTCAAATGGCTATGTCAATCGACGAGCGCGAGTTCGGCAATCTGATCGGCAGCGACAAGGTCGAGGGCACCGCGGTCTATGGCGCCGGTGACGCAAAGATCGGCAACATCGAGCGGGTCATGATCGACAAGAACAGCGGGCAGGTGTCTTACGCCGTGCTCGGTTTCGGCGGGTTCCTCGGTCTCGGGAATGATCATTATCCCTTGCCCTGGCAGTCGTTGAAATACGACACCCGTCTCGGCGGCTATGTCACCGGCATTACCGAGAACCAGCTCCGCGGTGCGCCACACTACAGCGATGATCGGGAATGGAACTGGTCGGACATGTCGACCACCCGTGCCGTGAACGACTACTACGGCGTTCCGATCGTTTAGTTGCTGCATTGTCATCGACACGTGCGAGAGGCCGCCGATTGGCGGCCTCTTTGTTGATCGAGATGGAATTTAGCGACTGCAACACTCAGCGGGAACCAAGCCCATCGCAGACGATTAGATCGTGACACGCCTCAGCGCGTCGGCGTGCGTAGAACAATCCGACACAGGGCCGAGGTGCTGACCGTGGATACCCAGACGAAAGCGCGAGGGTCGTCCGCCGAGAAGCCGCGGACGCTTGAGCCGCAATCTCAGCCGAAACCCGCGGAGCAGGATCGCAAGACCGAGCAGGGCGGGGAGGGCCAGGCGGACACCGGAGGCAAGCAGTCACTCTCGGAGCGGCTGCGAGCGCATCCGGTTCTGACCGCGGCCGGCATCTGTGTTCTGCTGATCGCGGCGATCGCGGGCCTCGCCTATTGGCTGAATGCGCGACACTACGAGAGCACGGATGATGCTTTCGTGGCCGCGCGCAGCTATTCGGTCGCGCCGAAAGTCGGCGGCTATGTCGCCGACGTTCCGGTGACCGACAATCAGCATGTCAAAACCGGCGATGTGCTCGCGCGCATCGATGAGCGCGACTACAAAATCGCGGTCGATCAGGCGCAGGCCCAGGTTGCGGTCGGTCAAGCCAATGTCGACAATATCCAGGCCCAGATCGACAGCCAGCGCGAGCAGATCGCGCAGGCCAAGGCGCAGGTCGACCAGGCGCAGGCTCAGCTGCAGTTTGCGCAGCAGGAAGAGGCCCGCGCCCGCGATCTCGTCGAGCGGGGCGCCGGCACGGTCCAGCGCGAGCAGCAGACACGGTCAGACCTGCAGGCGCAAGAAGCCAATACGACGCGTACAAAGGCGGCGCTGACGGCCGCCGAGCTCGGGATCAAGACCCTGCAGGCGCAGCTCGAAAGCGCCAAGGGGTCCTTGCAACAGGCGCAGGCCCAACTCGACCAGGCCAAGCTCAATCTGCAGTACACAACCGTGGAGGCGGGCGAGGCAGGACATGTCGTCAAGCTGAGCGCTGCCAAAGGCACGCTGGCCACGGCCGGGCAGAGCCTGATGATGTTCGTGCCCGATGAGCTCTGGGTTGTCGCCAACTACAAGGAGACCCAACTTGCCGATATGCGCCCCGGACAGCCGGTCGAGATCCGGATCGACGCCTATCCGAACCGCAAGCTGACCGGGCACGTCGCGTCGGTGCAGCCGGGCTCGGGCACGGCCTTCAGCCTGCTGCCGGCGGAGAATGCGACGGGCAACTATGTCAAGGTCGTGCAGCGCGTGCCGGTCAAGATCACGATCGATCAATGGCCGGCGGATCTGGCCGTCGGGCCGGGCATGTCGGTCGTACCCTGGACCAAGGTGCGATGACCGACGTCGCGTCCGCCGGTGGCTGGTCGCCGGAAAGGTCGGCTGCCGCTGGCCACAATCCCTATCTGATCGCATTCGTGGTCTCGATTGCCACCTTCATGGAGGTGCTGGACACCACAATCGCCAATGTGGCGCTGCGCCATATCGCCGGCGGGCTGGCTGTCGGCATGGACGAGAGCACCTACGTGATCACCAGCTATCTGGTGGCCAATGCGATCGTCCTGTCGATCTCCGGCTGGCTCGCCACGGTGATCGGCCGCAAACGCTTCTACATGATCTGCGTAGCCGTGTTCTCGCTGGCGTCGCTGCTATGCGGGTTGGCCTGGAGCCTGGAGGCGCTGGTTGTCTTCCGCATCCTACAGGGCCTCGGCGGCGGGGGCATGGCCACCAGCGAGCAGGCGATCCTGGCCGACTCCTTTCCACCCAACAAACGCGGGCAGGCGTTTGCGATCTATGGCGTGGCGGTCGTGGTGGCCCCGGTCATCGGACCGACGCTGGGCGGCTGGATCACCGACACCTATTCCTGGCACTGGGTGTTCCTCATCAACCTGCCGATGGGCATGTTGTCACTGTTCCTGGTCGGCACGCTGGTGGGTGAACCGTCGGGCGCGGAGCAGGAACGGGCGCGACTGCTCGAGAACGGCCTGCGCGTCGATGCCGTCGGCTTTGCCCTGGTTGCGGTCGGACTCGGATCGCTGGAATTCGTGCTCGACGAAGGTCAGCGCAACGACTGGTTCGGCTCCAACATGATTCTGGGATTCGCCTTGCTCGCCGGCTGCTGCCTGCTGGCGCTGATCCCCTGGGAGCTGAGCCGGAAGGATCCGATCGTCGACATCCGCCTGCTCGGCCGGCGTCAGTTCGGCGCCTGTTTCGTGGTGATGCTCGCGACCGGCGCGGTCTTGATCGCGACCACGCAGATGTTGCCGCAATTGCTGCAGACCGAGCTGAACTACACGGCCCTGTTGGCCGGCCTTGTGCTCTCGCCCGGCGGCGTCGTCACCATGATGATGATGCCGATCGTGGGGCGACTCGTGAGCATCGTCCAGCCGAAATATCTGATCGTGTTCGGCGCGAGCGCCGTCGCATTTGCGATGTGGTACCTGACCGGGCTGAATGGCGACATCACTTACGGTTATGCAGCGATGTCGCGCGTGATGTTGGGCGTCGGGCTTCCGTTTCTGTTTCTTCCAGTCACCACGGCATCATATGACGGGGTACCGCCGAACAAGACCAACCAGGCCTCGGCACTGATCAACGTCGCCCGCAACATCGGCGGTTCGATGGGAGTGGCGCTGTCGCAGACCGTGCTGGCTCAGCGCCAGCAATTCCATCAGAGCCGCCTTGTCGAGCACGCGGCGCCGTCAGACCTCGGTTACCAACAGACGATCGAGGCGGCGACGCGCTACTTCCAGGCCCATGGATCCAATGCCAGCGACGCGGCAGGGCAGGCAATTGCATGGGTCGGGCAAACCCTGCAGCATCAGATTGATCTGCTCGCCTATATCGACGTGTTCTGGATGCTGTCCGTGCTCGGCGTGCTGATGATTCCGGTGGCGCTCGCCATCAGGTCGATCGATCTCGGTGCCGCACCGCGCGGGCATTGAGCCCGCGCGCAGAAACGCTCACGCGGCCGAGCTCTCCGCCGACGGCGAAGATGCTGCGCTGGAGCGTCGCGACAGCCAACTCGGAATTTCGCGGTAGCACCGGCCTTTTTCATTCATTTCGGCGACCGTCCATTTACTCGGATGCCGTTCCTTGCCGACAAAGATCCAGTCCTCCGGCGCCGGAGGCGGCTCATTCGGCCGGGTTCGGAGCCAAGCCGAGCGTGCGCCCTTCGGCAGCCGTTCCGGCTTCATCTGATAGAGATCGTATACTGGCGAACGCATCACGTTACCCACCCCAGGCGCAGCAACATCACCAGCTGCAAGCATCAATTCGCGCGCGGCGAAATTGTGAATTGAGCGAGGCGAGTGTGTGTAAAAACGGCGTCGAAATGTGATGTAGCGCTGCGGCCACGCCACGCCCGCGCCCCTGATGTGGCCTGCACGCATGGAAAAGCCCGCCGTGGTCGGCGGGCTGCAACCGCTGGATGAAAAGCTCGATTCTTAGAAGAAGCCGTAGCTCAGGTCGAGGCCGTAGGTGGCGTGGAGCAGCGCTCCAAACACCACGGCACCGCAGAGCCTCAGAGCGGTGCGCAGCTGATCGGGAGTGAGACTGGCGTCTTGGAAGCTTGGGATGGATTTTACGATGGTTGTCATATGTGATCTCTGTACGCGGTGCGAGGACGGAGCTTCATCAAATTAGGTAGCTTATCTCTGATAGAACCAGACCGGAGCAGATCAGTACTGATTGTTCTAGACGGGTTCTAATCATGAATTTGGAACCCAGCTTCGTGCACTTTTTGCGGCAAAGTTGCGGAAACATAGGTACGCGCGACAAATCTGAAGCAAAAATCAAGAGAAAAGGTTGTAGACATCTAAGAAATGCAATTAAAACTAGTTAACCATTGTGTCAAAGCGCGTGTACGCGCTGTAATTGAAACTCCTGGTCTTGAGTCAACGGAGACTCGCCCTCGGTACAGTCGTGCCGCACAGGCGACAGCTTAGCAAAATCCGAATCTCGCCTGAGACATGGAGCGACGTCCGATTCGGCGCACTCGTAGCGCCGTTCGAACGAGGCATTCGATCAATAGCGAAGCTGCGCCACTGCACTCGCGCTCAGGTAGATTGCGACCAAACGAATTTCCGGCACAACGGCTTTGCGCCACAACGACGCCGCGCCGACCTTACCGTCATGATTGAGGTCTCACACGAAGGAGAGTTTAGTTACGCCGCTCGCCATCGCGGCCAAGCGCGTCACGCCGCAAGACGATACGGCCGCTAGTGCGACCTGTCCGCGCTCTTCTGCCGTTGGATGGCGCGTTCCACCTCGGTCGCGAGAACGTGCAGATGATCGGCCAACCGCCCGAACAGTTCGCGCTTCTCGCGATCGGTCGCCAAGTCACGGATCATCGCACATTCAGCGGCGTCGGCCCGGAGCTTGTCCAGGTGCGCAAGAATGTCTTTCATCTGATGTTCCCG
>NZ_CAFK01000080.1 GCF_000239815.1 Bradyrhizobium sp. STM 3843
CCAGGAGAAACGGGTCGACCGGCTGGGCATGGCCCCAGATCCACAACGCGATCAGCCAGGCTGCATGCATCGAAACCAGCACCGGATAATGGCTGGCACCGACTTCGACCGCGCCAAGTGCGCGCAGTCGGCGCGTATTGTGCTGGGCGAGCACCAGCTCGCCCAGCCGCTGCATCGTGACAAGCGCAAGGATGAAGGAAGCGATCGTCATGCTGCGTGCCGTAACGAGATGCAACTGGCGGTGAAGCCGGGTCCGAGTGCGGTCAGCACCGAGCGTTGCGGCAGGCCGCGCGCGCGGGCGCGCTCCAGCACAAACAGGACCGTGGGCGCTGACATGTTGCCATAGTCGGCGATGATGTCGCGCTCATGATCGAGTGTGCCCTGGTCGAGCGACAGCGCCCGTTCCAGCGCGGTGATCACCTTCGATCCGCCGGGATGGCAGACGAAGCGATCGACATTGGCCGGCGAAAGCCGCATACGTTCGAGGATCTCGGTGACGGCCGGTCCCATGTTCTCGGTGACGAAATCGGGAATCGTGCGCTGGAAGATCACGCCGAAGCCTTCGGGATCGACACGCCAGCCCATGATGTCGAGCGTGTCCGGCCACAGCTTCTCGCCCATCGCCTCCACCTGCGTCGCGCCGCCATCACCGGCGCGCAAGATAGCTGCGGCGGCACCGTCGCCAAACAGGCTGAGCGCGACGATGTTGGCCTTGGTCAACTCGTCGTGGCGGACCGCGAGCGTACAGAGCTCGAACGTCACGAACAGAACGTTAGTGCCCGGCCGCGCCTGGGCCAGCCTTGATGCAATCGACAGGCCCGACACGCCGCCGGCACAGCCAAGCCCGAACACCGGCACGCGGGACACGTCCGCGCGGAATCCCATCTGCGTCGCCACGCGTGCTTCAAGCGTTGGCGTCGCGATCCCGGTCGAGCTCACGGTCACGATGGTATCGATGTCGGATGCGGCAAGATCGGCTTCCGCCAGCGCCTTGCGCGCGGCGTCGACAAACAGCGCTTCGGCGCCGTCGAGATAGGCTTGCGTGCGCTCCGGCCATCCGCGCCGTTCCATGTACCATTCGAACGGCATGACGCCGTAGCGATGGCGAATCCCGGTGTTGGAGAACAGCGTCGCGAGTGTATCGAACTGCGGAAAGCGCGGCGCGAGGATCTCGCGTGCGGCCTCCATCACCTCGTGCTGGTGGAATTGATGCGGTGGGACCGCAGTCGCAAGCGATACGAGTGCAGCGGCGTTGTTCATGCGACGGGTCCTTCCTCCACTCCGACGGAGCATCAAGCCAGCGGCGGCACCAGGAACGTCACATGCCACTCACTCCAACCGGTCAACCGGCTATTGCATTTCAGTTTCGAATGGGGGCGGCGATGTGGCCCGCACGTGGTCAGACCGCGTCCAATGCCGTTGATTTGAAGTCCCTAGCTAACATGCTCCGTGATCAGCTCAGACGGTCTTCTCCGGCCAGCGGCAGAGATCGTTGATCAGGCAGAGCTCGCAGCGGGGCTTGCGCGCCAGACAGGTGTAGCGGCCATGCAGGATCAGCCAGTGATGGGCATGAAGCATGAACTCGGCCGGGATCACTTTTTCCAAACCGAGTTCAACCTCAAGGGGCGTTTTGCCCGGCGCGAGCCCGGTGCGATTGGCGACGCGAAACACGTGGGTATCGACGGCCATCGTGCGTTCGCCGAAGGCCATGTTGAGCACGACATTCGCGGTCTTGCGCCCGGCTCCGGGCAGCGACTCGATCTCGGCGCGCGTGCGCGGCACCTCGCCGCCGAAATCTCTGATCAGTTTCTCGGACAGCGCGATGACGTTCTTGGCCTTGGTGCGATAAAGCCCGACGGTCTTGATATAGTCGCGCAAGCGGTCCTCGCCGAGCGCGATCATCTTCTGCGGCGTGTCGGCAACGGTAAACAGCGGCCGGGTGGCCTTGTTGACGCCGGCATCGGTGGCCTGCGCCGAGAGCACCACGGCGACCAGCAGGGTGAAGGGATTGAGATGCTCCAACTCGCCCTTCGGCTCCGGATTGGCCTTGGCGAAGCGGCTGAAGGCGTCGCGGATTTCCGCCGGAGTCCAGGGTTTGGCTGCCTTCAGGGCCGGCTTGAGCGCCGCGTTCAGGGCCGCCTTGGCCGGCCGAGCCGCCGTCTTCGGCGTCTTGACGACCTTCTTGGCGACCGGCTTGAGAACGACGGCCCTGTGAGCCGACTTCGGAGCCGTCTTGGCAGCCACCTTCGGAGCCGTTTTGGGAGCCGTCCTGGCGGCGTTCTTCGCCGCCTTCTTGACGGTCTTCTCGGGCGCGGATCGAACCGCGGCCTTGGTGGCGCGTTGGGGGCGGGTGATTTTAGCCATGATCCGGGTATACTGATCCGCCATGACCGCAGGCAATGCTTTTGCGCCCGAACAGCAGGTCCCGGAGCCAACCGACGCCGAGCTGTTCTCGGCGCTGCTCACCCCGCACCGCTCGCTGAACCAGACCGGCTTCATCGTCCTGATGGTGGTGGTCAGCGGCGTCAGCTTCGTCGGCGGCATCGCCTCCTGGCTGATGGGCGCCTGGCCGATCCTGGGTTTCTTTGGCCTCGACGCACTCGCGATCTATTGGGCCTTCAAGGTCAACTTCCGGCGCGCCCGCGCCTATGAGCAGGTGTCCGTGACCCCGTCCGAATTGCGGCTGCGGCGGGTCAGCCACCGCGGCCATGTGATGGAATGGATCTTCAATCCGCTCTGGGTGAGGCTCGACCAGATCACCCATGAGGAATTCGGCGTCGAGTACCTGTATCTGGTCTCACGCGGCGAGCGGGTGGCGATCGGAAGCTTTCTGGGTCCCGACGAAAAAGCGAGCTTTGCCAAAGCCTTGACAGCAGCCCTCCTGGCCGCGCGGCGCGGCCCGGTGCTCAATCCGATCTAGGCTATAAGTCAGAAATCGGGTGGAGTAACGGCCCTCGCCGCCCTACATCCAGACCATGATGACCCTTGCCGTTCATGATCAGAGCCTGGTCAGGCCAGGCCCCCAACAGTCCGCCGCGCTGCGCGACTATGACTCGGTGCGCCGGGCGATCGCCTTCATTTCCGAACATTGGCGCCGACAGCCGACCATCGAGGACATGGCCGATGCCGCCGGCGTCACGCCAGACGAATTGCACCACCTGTTCCGGCGCTGGGCCGGGCTCACGCCGAAAGCATTCATGCAGGCCCTCACGCTTGACCATGCAAAAGGCCTGCTGAAGGGCTCGGCCAGCGTGCTCGATGCCGCCCTCGATTCCGGCCTGTCCGGCCCGGGCCGGCTGCACGACCTGTTCGTCACGCATGAGGCCATGTCGCCGGGTGAATGGAAGACCGGGGGCGCCGGCATGACCCTGGCTTACGGCTTTCATCCATCGCCGTTCGGCACGGCGCTGGTGATGGCCACCAATCGCGGTCTCGCCGGGCTCGCCTTTGCCGATCCCGGCGAGGAGGCCTCGGCGCTCGCGGACATGCAGAGCCGCTGGCCGCGCGCGACCTATGTCGAGGACGCCGCAGGCACCGCGACGCTGGCACAGCGCATCTTCGACACCAAGCTCTGGTGTTCGGACCAGCCGCTGCGCGTCGTGCTGATCGGTACCGACTTCGAGGTCCGGGTCTGGGAGACGCTGTTGAAGATCCCGATGGGGCGCGCGGTCAGCTATTCCGACATCGCCAACAGGCTGCAGGCACCGAAGGCGTCACGTGCGGTGGGCGCAGCGGTCGGCAAGAACCCGATTTCGTTCGTGGTGCCCTGCCATCGTGCGCTCGGCAAGAGCGGCGCACTGACCGGCTATCACTGGGGCCTGACCCGCAAGAAGGCCATGCTCGGCTGGGAAGCCGGGCAGGTGGGAGATATGTAGTCGCGCGCGGCTTGGCGCGGCGATGGCGGTGCCCACCCTGCCCTGGGGCGGAGGGTGGCAGCGTCGGAGCGACCGCTTACGACGCCAGATCGAGCTTGGAGGCGACGGTGGAGTCCGCATTCAGGCGGTAGATGATCGGCACGCCGGTCGCGAGTTCGCGCTTCAGGATGCCTTCGGGCGACAGCTTCTCCAGCACCATGATCAGCGCGCGCAGCGAGTTGCCGTGCGCAGCGACCAGCGTGCGCTCGCCGCGCAGCACGCCGGGTAGGATCTCCTGGACGTAATAGGGCAGGGCGCGCGCCAGCGTATCCTTCAGGCTCTCGCCGCCGGGCGGCGGCACGTCATAGGAGCGGCGCCAGACGTGCACCTGCTCCTCGCCCCATTTCTTGCGGGCGTCGTCCTTGTTGAGGCCGGAGAGATCGCCATAGTCGCGCTCATTGAGCGCCTGATCTTTGTATGTCTTGAGACCGTCCTGACCGAGCTCGGTGAGGATCAGATCCAGCGTGTGCTGGGCGCGCTGCAGGACCGAGGTGAAGGCGACGTCGAACGTCAAACCCTGCGCCTTCAGCTTCCGTCCGGCCTCCTTGGCCTCGGTGGCGCCGAGCTCGGTGAGATCAGGATCCTTCCAGCCGGTGAAGAGATTTTTCAGATTCCACTCGCTCTGGCCGTGGCGCACCAGCACCAGGAGACGTTCGCTCATTGGCTCACTTCCGTCGACATTGAAACTAGAACAAATCTTTCAGGCCGAGCACATCGTCCATCGAATAATGGCCAGGCGGCTTGCCATGCGCCCACAGTGCCGCCTTCAGCGCACCATGGGCAAAGATCATTCGATCCTCGGCGTGATGCGACAGCACCAGCCGCTCGGATGGGCCTGCGAAGATCACGCTGTGGTCCCCCGCCGCAGTGCCGCCGCGCAGGGAGGCAAAGCCGATGTCCCCGGTCTGCCGGGCACCGGTGAAGCCGTCGCGGCCCCTTGCGGAACGCTGATCCAGGTTGATCCTACGGCCCGCAGCCGCGGCCCGGCCGAGCATCAAGGCGGTGCCCGACGGTGCATCGACCTTGGCCTTGTGATGCATTTCGAGGATCTCGATATCGAAGCTGTCGTCGAGCGACTGCGCCACGCGCTTGACCAACGCAGCCAGCAGATTGATGCCGAGGCTCATATTGCCGGACTGCACGACGATGGCGCGCTTGGTGACGCTCTTGATCACGGCATCATCCGAAGCCGAGAGCCCGGTGGTGCCGACGACGTGGACGATGCCGCGCTCGGCCGCGATCGCTACATTGGCGATGGTGGCGGCGGGGACCGTGAAATCGAGAATGCCGTCGGCCTGTTCCGACAACGCCCAGAGATCGGCGGACACCTTGATTCCATTGGCGGGCAGGCCGGCAAGAACGCCGGCATCCTTGCCGATCAAGTCGGAACCCGGCGCCTCCAAAGCGCCCGCCAGCACCGCGCCCTCAGCCTCGGCAATCGCGCGCACCAGCGCGCGGCCCATCCGGCCGCCAGCGCCAGCAACAATCAACCGCATCTTGGACATGCTATTTTCCTCGCTGCTGATGGCTATAACCCGTGCCAGGCAGCGGCGGCAACCCGATCAGGGACCAGGTCAGGGCTGCGGCCCGTCATAACCCTCGATGATGACGAGATCGCCCTCGGAATGCGGGGCGCGGATCGCGACCAGGCGCTGGTATTCAGGCGAATTGTAGCAGGCCAGCGCGGTCTCGTAGTCCTTGAACTCCAGCACGACATTGCGTGAACGCGAGGAGCCTTCTCTGGTTTCGTACTGTCCGCCCCGGACCAGAAACCTGGCGCCGTATTTGTGGAACACCGCGCCGTTCTGGGCGACGTACTCCTTGTAGCCGTCCATGTTGTGCACGTCGATGCGGGCGATCCAATAGGCTTTCGCCATCTCGCTTCTCCTTTTGTTTATTGACCGAGCGCCTGGGCGATCTCGGCGTGAATGGCCTCGGCGGCCGCTTTTGGATCGGAGGCGCCGACGACGGGCCGGCCGACCACGAGATAGTCGCTGCCGGCCGCGATCGCACGCGCCGGCGTCATGACCCGCTTCTGATCGCCCGTCGCCGCACCGGCGGGCCGGATACCCGGCGTAACCAGCGCGAGTTGATGGCCCACTACCTTGCGCAGAGCAGCCGCTTCCTCAGCGGAGCAGACCAGACCATCGACACCGAGCGACTGCGCCTGGCGGGCGCGCATCTCCACCAGTTCGGAGACGCCGAGCCGGTAGCCGGCCGCGACGAGATCGGCCTCGTCGTAGGAGGTCAGGACCGTCACGGCGAGAATCCGCAAAGCCGATCCCATACGACCTTCGACAGCCGCCATCATGGTTTGCGGATAAGCGTGCACGGTGAGAAAGGTTGCGCCCGACTTGGCGATACTTTCGACCCCGCGCGCAACCGTATTGCCGATATCGTGCAGCTTCAGGTCCACAAACACTTTCTTGCCGCCGGCAGCGAGCTGCGGCACCAGCGCCAGCCCGCCGGCAAAAGCGAGCTGGTAGCCGATCTTGTAGAAGCTCACGCTGTCACCAAGGCGGTCGATCATCGCTTCCGCCTCGCCTATCCCTGGCAGGTCGAGCGCGACGATCAGCCGGTCGCGCGGCGCAATCTGGCTTTCCATGTCATCTCACTTCATCTGCTGTGCAAACGCGATCAATTGCCGGACCAGGGCATCGAGCGCGTCGATATCTTGTGGCTGCTTCAGGCGGTCGGTCTCGTCATAGGCCTGATCGGCGAACGACAGTGCAAGCTGGTTGGGGATCACGGTGGCATGACAGGCCGTCAGCACCAGCCGCAGCGCGGCCAGTGCCCGGCTGCCGCCGAGCCGGCCTTCGGATGCCGCGGCGATGGCAAACGGCCGGGTCCGAAACACCTCGCCGCGGCGCTCCTGCGGCTCCTGGATCCGACTGACCCAGTCGATGGCGTTCTTCAACAGCGGCGGGATCGACGCGTTGTATTCGGGAGTGACAAGCAGGACGCCCTGATGCGTGCTGATCATGCGCTTGAGATTCAGCGCATTCTTAGGGATTCCCGACGCCTGCTGCAGGTCCGCGTCGTAGATCGGCAGCGGAAAATCGCCGAGCGAAATCCGGGTCACATCGACGTCCGCTTGCGCGAACCGGTGGGCGGCCGCGGCGGCGAGCTTGACGTTGCGCGAGCCTGCTCGCGCCGAACCGGGGATGATGAGGATTTTCAGCGCGGCCATCAGGCCTTGCGATACACCCAGACGCGGGCCGGCGGAAGGTTCATCCAGATCCGCTCCGAGGCTTCGGTGGTCACGCCCGGCAATGATTTCGGGATCGGGGGCACCACCGAATAAGTGAACTGAACGAATGGCGATCCCGGTCCCAAGGCCGCAAAGGCGTCGCGAATCAGCCTGAGCCGGGTGAGCATCGGCTTGGTCACCAGCGGCAGGCCGGAGACGATCGCCGACGCCGGCGCCGCGAGGACGTTCCAGAGCGTGTCACGCAGCGTATAGGCGTCGCCCTGAACCACCCGCGCCTGCGGATAGCGGTCACGCAGCAGGGCGCAGAATCCGGGATTGTATTCCACCAGCACCAGACGCTTCTGGTCGACGCCGTGCTCCACCAGTGCATTGGTGATTGCCCCTGTGCCGGGGCCCAGCTCGACCACAGGTCCTGACGCATGGGGATCGACGTACTGAGCCATCGTGCGCGCCAGAAAGCGGCCCGACGGCATCACTGCGCCCATATGAAGCGGCTTTTCGATCCAGGAGCGGAGAAACCGGACCTCGTCGTCCAAACGAAGAGGCTTTTTCGACGCACGCACGGACGATGGGAGAGGCATCTCAGTACCAGACGGGACCGCTTCTTCACGGCGATGTCAGAAAAGAGTCACAAAGACGTATAGATCGAAGGCGAGGTGGTCAAGCCGAACCGTAACGCTCGGCTAGGCGTCGTGGCTCCACGACCACAGCGCAAAATTGTCGATGGCGACCGTCGTTGCAATGCACTCGCATCACACGCCTACAGCTGCGGCTTGGGGCCACCATCGCTCAAGTGGCACGCGTGCCGAAGAAATCCTTCACCTTGGCGAAGAAGCCGGCCGCCTCGGGGTGGGTTTCGCCGGACGACAGTTTCTCGAACTCGAGCAAGAGTTCCTGCTGCTTCTTGGTGAGGTTCTGTGGCGTCTCGACCACGACCTGGACATACATGTCGCCGGTCTGGCGCGAGCGCAGCACCGGCATGCCCTTCGCTGCGATGCGAAATCGGCGGCCCGATTGGGTCCCGGCCGGGATCTTGACCTTGGTCTTGCCCTTTTCGATGGTCGGCACCTCGAACTCGCCGCCGAGCGCCGCGGTGATCATCGAGATCGGCACGCGGCAATGCAGATCGGCGCCGTCGCGCTGGAAAAACTCATGCGGCGTGAGCGACAGGAAGATGTAGAGATCGCCCGGCGGTCCGCCCCGGACGCCGGCTTCGCCCTCGCCCGCGAGCCTGATCCGCGTGCCGTCCTCGACGCCTTGCGGAATATTGACCGACAGCGTGCGGTCGCGCGTGACGCGCCCGGAGCCCGAGCATGATGGGCAGGGGTCCTCGATCATCTGACCGCGGCCCTGGCAGCCCGGACAGGTCCGCTCCAGCGTAAAGAAGCCTTGGGCTTGGCGGACCCGGCCCGCGCCGCCGCACATGCCGCAGGTTTTCGGCTTGGTGCCGGCCTTGGCGCCGGTTCCAGAGCAGGATTCGCAGGTCACCGACACCGGAATTTCGATCTGCGCGGTCTTGCCCTGGAACGCCTCTTCCAGCGTGATCTCCATGTTGTAGCGGAGATCGGCACCACGCTCGCGGCCGGTGCCGCGGCGCTGTCCGGCCATGCCGAACAGATCTTCGAAAATGTCGGAGAAGGACGAGGCGAAGCCGGCGCCGAAGCCGTGGGGTCCGCCCATTCCGCCCTGCTCGAAAGCGGCGTGGCCGTAGCGATCATAGGCCGCGCGCTTCTCGGCATCGCGCAAAACCTCGTAGGCCTCGTTGATCTCCTTGAATTTCACCTCGCTGGTGGCATCGCCCGGGTTCTTGTCCGGATGCCATTTCATGGCGAGCTTGCGGAAGGCAGCCTTGAGCTTGCCCTCATCGGCATCGCGATCAACTTCCAGCGTTTCGTAGTAGCAGCGCTTGGTGGACATCAATCAAACCCGCCCGAAACTTCCTCAGGCCGAAGCGCTGTCGCAAAGCGCAGCCCCCGGTTCAATGAAAATGACCCCCATCCAACGAGACGCGGACTGCGCGCTCTTTGGCATGGGGGTCATGGCATCGCCTCTGCCTGGCTTTACGCAGATTTCTTCTTGTCGTCGTCGACCTCGGTGAATTCCGCGTCGACGACATCGTCCTTGGCTGCGTCGCGGGCCGCGTCGCTCTCGGCCTGCTGCTTGTACATTGCCTCACCGAGCTTCATGGAAGCCTGGGCCAGCGTGTTGGTCTTGGCCTTGATCGCCTCGGCATCGTCGCCCTTCAGCGCTTCCTTCAGATCGCTGACGGCATCCTCGATGGCGCGACGCTCGCTCTCGGCAACCTTCGAACCGTGCTCAGCCAGCGCCTTCTCGGTAGAATGCACCAGCGCATCCGCATGGTTCTTGGCGTCGACGGCCTCGCGGCGCTTCTTGTCCGCGGCGGCATTGGCCTCGGCGTCCTTGACCATCTTGTCGATGTCGGCTTCCGACAGACCGCCGGAGGCCTGGATCCGGATCTGCTGCTCCTTGGCAGTCGCCTTGTCCTTGGCCGACACGTTGACGATGCCGTTGGCGTCGATGTCGAACGTGACCTCGATCTGCGGCATGCCGCGCGGGGCCGGCGGAATGCCCATCAGGTCGAACTGGCCAAGCAGCTTGTTGTCGGCCGCCATCTCGCGCTCACCCTGGAAGACCCGGATGGTGACCGCGTTCTGGTTATCCTCGGCGGTCGAGAACACCTGGCTCTTCTTGGTCGGAATCGTGGTGTTGCGGTCGATGATGCGGGTGAACACACCGCCCAGGGTTTCGATGCCCAGCGACAGCGGGGTCACGTCGAGCAGCAGCACGTCCTTGACGTCGCCCTGCAGCACGCCGGCCTGAATCGCCGCGCCGATCGCCACCACCTCGTCGGGGTTGACGCCCTTGTGCGGCTCCTTGCCGAAGAACTGCTTCACCATTTCCTGGATCTTCGGCATGCGGGTCATGCCGCCGACCAGAACCACTTCACCGATCTCGCCGGCGGTGAGGCCGGCATCCTTCAGCGCCTTGCGGCACGGCTCGACCGTCTTCTCGATGAGGTCGGCGACCAACGCCTCGAACTTGGCGCGGGTCAGCTTCATCGTCAGGTGCTTCGGGCCGGACTGATCGGCCGTGATGAAGGGCAAGTTGATCTCGGTCTGCGTGGTCGACGACAGCTCGATCTTGGCCTTCTCAGCAGCCTCCTTCAGGCGCTGCAGCGCGAGCTTGTCGTTACGCAGGTTGATGCCCTGCTCCTTCTGGAATTCGTCGGCCAGATAGTTGACCAGCCGCATGTCGAAATCTTCGCCGCCGAGGAAGGTGTCGCCATTGGTCGACTTCACCTCGAACACGCCGTCGCCGATCTCCAGGATCGAGACGTCGAAGGTGCCGCCGCCGAGATCGTACACGGCGATGGTGCCGGTCTTGGTCTTGTCGAGGCCATAAGCGAGCGCCGCTGCGGTCGGCTCGTTGATGATGCGCAGCACTTCGAGGCCCGCGATCTTGCCGGCATCCTTGGTCGCCTGGCGCTGGGCGTCGTTGAAGTATGCGGGAACGGTGATGACGGCCTGATCGACCTTCTGGCCGAGATGGGCCTCCGCGGTCTCCTTCATCTTCTGCAGGATGAAGGCCGAAATCTGCGAGGGCGAATAGGTCTTGCCGTCGGCCTCGACCCAGGCGTCGCCGTTGCCGGCTTTGACGATCTTATAGGGAACGAGCTTCTTGTCCTTCTCGACCATCGGGTCGTCGTAGCGGCGGCCGATCAGGCGCTTCACGGCGAAGAAGGTGCGCTCGGGGTTGGTCACGGCCTGACGCTTGGCAGGCTGGCCGACCAGGCGCTCGCCATCATCGCTGAATGCGACGATCGAAGGCGTCGTGCGCATGCCCTCTGCGTTCTCGATGACTTTCGACGTCTTGCCGTCCATGACGGCCACGCACGAATTGGTGGTGCCGAGATCGATCCCGATGACCTTTCCCATGGTCTCATGTCCTTCTTTTTGCGGCAGGTTGGGAGGGGCCCTGACGGCGCCCCCATCCAAAACCCCCTCAGATCAAATGCTCGCGATATTGCGACGATGAGCCTCATATAGGAGGGGGGGACCGGCCCGCAAGGACTGAACCACCGTCTCCGCAATCGAAAAACCGAAGCTTTTGCGGACCATGAAGCGAGCGCGCACCGATCCGAACCTGGCCCCGTCAGGCCGGAGGGGCATCGACCGCCGTGGTTAGGAAATTCCCAACGCCGAACACCATCAGTCGAGGAACTTCAAATCCCAGGCAAAAGCCTGTCGCCCCTCCCGCAAACCCGTTAAAAGCGTCGCGGTCCGGCGGGGCCCGACGACAGCCGGATGTCCGACGGTATACGGTAACGAGGCAGATGATTCATGGCGTTCTTCCGATTCCTCACTGCGGCCGTGCTGTTTGCGACCCTGCTGCGACCGGTCCTCGCGGCGGATGCGGTTTTTCCACCCGGCGTTCGGGTCGGGCTGGCGCCACTGGTCGGGCTCTCCTTGGCCAAATCCTTTCCCGGCTTCGAGACTGAGGATCACAGCGTCAAGGTGCTGCTGACGGAGCTGCCAGGCGATGCCTATGGCGAGGTGAAGAACGCCTTCACCGCCAATCCCGGCGGCACCGGCGGCATCAAGCCGGAAAGCGTCGAGACGACAGCCGGCACCGGCTACTACACCGTCGAGAACGGCAAGGACGGCGCAACGCCGGTGCGCCGCTATTCCATGATTCTCGCCGGCGGCACCTTCTCAGGCTACGTCGCCGTGCAGATTCCCGAGACAGCAAGCAAGATCTACACCGATGATGCGGTTCGCCAGATGTTTGCCTCCGCGGCGGTCCGCAAGGAAGTTCCGGTCGACGAGCAGCTCTCGCTGATGCCGTTCAAGGTCACCGATCTGGCCAGCTTCAAGACGATCCGCACCCTGGCACCTGGCGCCGCGCTGATCCTTGCCGACGGCGACGAGGCCAAGGGCTTCGAGGCCGCTCCCTTCATGGTCGTCAGCCTGATTGCCGCAGCCCCCAACGAACCCGGCGATCGCGCCCGCTTCGCGCAGCAGGCCGCAACGACAATCCCCGGCGTGCGTGATGCGCGCATCACCATGTCTGAGCCGATCCGCATCGATGGCCTGCCGGCCTATGAGACACGGATCGACGCGACCAGCGGCAAGGACAACACCGCCGTCACGGTGGTGCAGTGGCTGCGCTTCGGCGGCCCCAACACGTTGCGCGTGATCGGCAGCGCCCCGCGCGACCAATGGCCCGTCGCCTTCCCGCGCTTCCGGGCCGTGCGCGACGGTATCCAGCCCAAAGGGTAAGTATCCCCAGCGGAGCCGGGGGGCTTCCGTTGGCAGGGCTGGGCGGACCCTGCCCTGACATCGAGACCCCTAGGATTTGCGCGCCAGCGCGACGTACTGTGCCCCGAACGGAAGCCAGGCAAGCATCCCTTCAATGGGCCGCAGCCAGGCAAGCGCGCGCGGGAAAAATAGGCTGTACTGAACTTGCGGCGAACTCCAGCCCGAGGCGCGCAGGCGCCTCGTCAGATCGCGCGGGAACACTAGCCTTGCGTTCTCATCGAACGGGCAGGTGTTCACGGCATGAACCGTGAGCGGATTTAGCGGATTGTGCTCGAACACGGCGATCAAGCCGCCCTGCCGCGTGATCCGATGCAGCTCCCGCAGCCACGCGACGTGCTCATCATGGGGGATATGGTGGAACACGCATGCGGAAAACACCACGTCGAATCTACCGGATTCGCACGGAATGCGGTCCTCCTCGATCAGCATGCTCTCGCCGGCGCCGGGATGACGCTGCTTTCCGAGCGCGAGACTCCGTTCCGATACATCGGACGAGGTCAATGCCGCTTCCGGAAAGAACCGCAGAAAGAAGGGAATTGAATTGCCAATTCCCGATCCGAAATCGCAGATCTGCGACACCTTGAGCTGATTGCGATCGACGATCTGCCTGAGGCACTTGATCTTGTATTCCGCGAAATACTCCGGGCCTTCTCCGGACACCGCGATATTCGCACGGTGCTGTTCGTCGTAGGCATCGGCGAAGCGGTCAAATTCAGCCTTATCCATCGTCCGCGGTCCAGTTTCTGAAACGGCGCCCGGCGAGGGCAAGCCGGCGCTCAAATCTTCCCCTCTAGATAGCCCGCAATATTTAACCGGAGGTCTGCATTGGCGCGGGCGCCCCCGCCGGCTGCTCCCGAGGAGCCACCCGAATCATGCCCGGCCGGCCTGGAAATTGGCGAACAATTAACCAGCCGTCGTCGACTATCCGGATATCGCGCCATAACCCCATCGCGGTCGCATGAGGCCTCCGATTTGACAGAACAGCTGGACGAGATGCCGCGCCCGGGAAAGATGTTCGTCTCGATCGTTGTGCCCTGCTACAACGAAGAAGAGAGCCTGCGCGAATTTCACCGTCGGACGACGGCTGCCGCACGCGCGCTGTGCGGCCAGAAGTTCGAGCTGATTCTGGTCGATGACGGCTCGACCGACGGCACCTGGAAGCTCATCAACGAGTTGCTCGCAGAGGACCGCAACGTCGTCGCGGTCCGATTGGCGCGAAACCATGGCCATCAATTGGCGCTCACCGCCGGACTTTCCACCGTGCGCGGCGATCTGGTGCTGGTGATCGACGCCGATCTGCAGGATCCTCCGGAACTGCTGACGCCGATGTATGAGATGATGGTGCAGGAAGGCGCCGATGTCGTCTATGGTCTGCGACGAAGCCGCGCCGGTGAGACCCGCTTCAAGAAGTGGTCGGCCGAGACCTTCTACCGTCTGCTCGCCAGGATCACGCGGGTCCATATTCCCGTCGACACCGGAGATTTCCGGTTGATGAGCCGTCGCATCTCGGACCAGCTGGTCCAGATGCCGGAGCACGATCGCTTCATCCGCGGGATGGTGGCCTGGCTCGGTTACAAGCAGGTCGCCTACGAATACGACCGCAAACCGCGGTTCGCCGGCAGCACCAAATACCCGCTGTTGAAGATGATCAGCTTTGCCGCCGATGCTCTGATCAGCTTCTCGATGGTGCCGTTGCGGATCGCGACCTACGTAGGTGCGCTGCTGACCACCGGGCTCACCTTCGTCGGCATTGCTGCGGTGATCAGCTGGATTTTCTCCGGCACCGTTCCCGGCTGGACCAGCTTGACGCTGCTGGTGGTGATGATCTCCTCGGTTCAGCTTCTCGTGCTTGGCCTGATTGGTGAATATGTCGGCCGGATCTACATCCAATCAAAGAATAGACCGTTGTTTCTGATCTCGCAGATTCACCGGCGCGGCCGCCTGCCGCAACTGTCGGCCGATTCGCGAGACGACACGGAGAAGACGCAGCTCAAGACATTGCTGGCGCAATCGGGACCCGAGCTGCGCCGTTACGAGGAGGCATCCTCGTGAAGGCGATGCTGAAGCATCCGGTCCTGTATCAGGCCTACCAGAACGCCGGCGGGTTCTTCGGTGCGCGGATCAAGGCGATCAGGGACTATTTGACCCTGCGCCCGGGTATGCGAATCATCGATATCGGATGCGGACCCGGCCATAT
This sequence comes from Bradyrhizobium sp. STM 3843, assembly GCF_000239815.1. Taxonomy (GTDB): domain Bacteria; phylum Pseudomonadota; class Alphaproteobacteria; order Rhizobiales; family Xanthobacteraceae; genus Bradyrhizobium. Next base: position 14,662 of record NZ_CAFK01000080.1, read on the forward strand.
TCTCCGCCATCTGCCCGAAGGTATCGACTACACGGGATTCGATGTCGACGAGACCTACATCGCGTATGCCCGGCGATCGTTCGGACATCTCGGCGCGTTCCATTGCCGCCACTTCGACGCAGCCGCGGCACAGGAGTTCGCTGGCGCCGATGTCGTCATGATGAATGGGGTCCTGCACCACATTTCCGATGACGAACTGAAAACCACGCTCGCCGCGATCCGCGAGGTGCTCGCAGATGATGGCGTTCTCTTCACCCTCGACGGTTGCTATTGCGAAGGACAGTCGCGCATTGCGAAATGGCTCCTTGACAACGATCGCGGCAACTTCATCCGCGACTGCAATGGCTACTACCACCTGCTTCGCAGCGCCTTTCCGCAGGTGAACCTGGTCATTCGCGACAACTACTCGCGCGTGCCCTATACGTTCGCGATCGGCGTCTCGCAGAAATAATCATTCTGCCCGTTCCAGGATGTCGATCCCTTCGACCGACCCTACCAGCCGATAGGGTCTGAGCAGCAGCGTCAGTTCGGCGTCGGCGCGGACCCAATCGCCCCACCCGTCCCGTAGATTGTCGACCAGCACGAGGTCGGGCGGCAACTTCTTGAAATCCTCGATCAGCCAGCTGCGCTCCAGCGCCAGATACGCGTTCAGTCTGGCATCGGTCGGCGCATCGACCGAGGTTCTTTCGCGCGTCAGCCGCACGAACTCGCGAATCCACAAATTTTCCTGCCGTGAAACCCAGACACCACCGATGTCGCGCACCAGCGGATGTCCGATCGCCGCCTCGCCGCTCAGGACCAACAACCGCGGATGCGGCTTGAGCCGCGCGACCGCCTCCAACACCGGACCGATATGGACCTGCGTGTTGAACCATTGCAGGCCGAGGACGAAGGATGCCGTTAGAATGATCGTCGTTGCCGGGCGTGACAGACGAAGCGGCGCGCCCGCAGCGGCCTTGCTCATCACGGTGTAGCCCACGGCGAGCATCGCAAGCGCGACCATGGGATACGAATGATAGGACCAACCGCGCCGCTGCAGGTAAAAGGAGATCGCAAATCCGACGGACGCAACAATTGCGACGAGTAACAGTCCGTCCAACCTGCCTCTGTGCATTGTCACAGCGACAAATGCGAGCGCAACAGTAAGGATAAGCGTCGCCGTATTCAGAAAGATGACGGACGGCGACATCGACCAAGACAGGTAGGTGTCGCGAACCAGCGGGTAGGTGAGGGTGAAATATTCGGGATAGAGCAGATACGTCCCGGTACTCACAACAAGCACGATCGCGCCGGCAATGAAGTTTTCGGGCGCAAATACGAGACGCCAATCGTGCGACCGAATGACGCCCGCCAAGATGCAGAGGACCGCCGGAAACGTGAAAAACGGCTTGAACGCGAGGGTGATTCCGACGCCGACGCCAGCAATGATGACGGCCCAGGCTGGTACCGGATCACGATTGCTGCGCAACGCATACACGGCAAGCGCGGGCAGGAAGGTGAGTGTCGCGATGTGCTCGCGCTGGCCGAAGACGTGCATCGGCAGGATTGTCGCGACGGCCGCAGCCCAGATCGCAAGCAG
>NZ_CAFK01000079.1 GCF_000239815.1 Bradyrhizobium sp. STM 3843
ACAAAGCGGGCATCAGAATATTGATCGGCATGATCAGTGACCTTGTTTCGACCTGGGGGTGGTGGTGCCCATATCGGTCGGCCGAGCCAGCTCGGCTTCGAACATTTCGACGATGCGCGACAGCGCTTCGTCTTCGGACATCTCGGTCTCGCGCGCATAGGCGCGCGCGGCGTGGCGGGCCACGTCGACCAGCAAAAGGCCCCAGACGTCAGGCTCCTCGAACGCGCGCTGGAACGCGATCGAAAGCCCGCCGTCGAGCACGAAGGCGCGCAACACTTCGGTGGCGTCCTCGCGGCCGATGACGTCGGGCGGCAACGGCTGCTCCTTGGGTCCGGCCATGTTGGCTTCCTCGCTGCTACCTGTAGCAGACGGCTTTTGCGGCCTGCACGACCTCGGCAGCCGAAGGCAGCGCGAGCTTCTCCAGATTGGCCGCATAGGGCATCGGCACGTCCTTGCCGGACACGCGCGCAACCGGCGCATCGAGATAGTCGAAGGCGTGCTCCATGATGCGCGCCGCGATCTCGGCACCGACGCCGCTCTGCTGCCAGCCTTCCTCCACCGTCACCGCGCGGCCGGTCTTCTTCACCGACGCGACGATGGTCTCGGTGTCCATCGGACGCAGAGTGCGCAGATCGATCACCTCGGCCTCGATGCCCTCCTTGGCGAGCTCGTCGGCAGCCTTCAGCGCATAGGTCATGCCGTTCGACCAGGAGATGATGGTGACGTCCTTGCCCGAACGCGCGATCCGCGCCTTGCCGATCGGGATCACGTAGTCGTCGAGCTTCGGCACCTCGCCGGAATGGCCGTAGAGCACCTCGTTCTCGAGGAAGATCACCGGATTGGGATCGCGGATCGCAGCTTTCAAGAGCCCCTTGGCGTCGGCGGCCGAGAACGGCGCGATCACTTTCAGCCCCGGAACGTTCGAGTACCAGGACGAATAGTCCTGGCTGTGCTGGGCGGCGACGCGCGCGGCCGCGCCGTTCGGGCCGCGGAAGACGATCGAGCAGCCCATCTGGCCGCCGGACATATAGAGCGTCTTGGCCGCGGAGTTGATGACCTGGTCCATCGCCTGCATGGCGAAGTTGAAGGTCATGAACTCGACGATCGGCTTCAGGCCGGCCATCGCCGCGCCGACGCCGGCACCGGCGAAGCCGTGCTCCGTGATCGGCGTATCCATCACGCGCCGGGCACCGAACTCCTGCAACAGGCCCTGGGTCACCTTGTAGGCGCCCTGATATTCCGCGACCTCCTCACCCATGATGAAGACATCGGGGTCGCGGCGCATCTCTTCAGCCATTGCGTCGCGCAGCGCCTCACGGATGGTCATGGTCACCATCTCGGTGCCGGGAGGCACCTCAGGATCGGGCTCGGCGACGCTCTGCGGAGCGGCGACACCGGTCGGAGCCGGTGAAGCGGGCATGGCAGCCGCCGCGGCCGGCGGGGCCGACTGCGCGGCCTTCATCTCGGGCGCCGGTGCCTTGGCGAGATCGGCCGCGCTCTCGCCATCGGCGAGGATGGTCGCGATCGGCGTGTTCACCGCGACATCGGCGGTGCCTTCGGGGATCAGGATCTTGCCGAGCGTGCCCTCGTCGGTCGCCTCGACTTCCATGGTGGCCTTGTCGGTCTCGATCTCGGCGATCACGTCGCCCGACTTGATCGGCTCGCCCTCTTTCTTGAGCCATTTGGCGAGGTTGCCCTTCTCCATCGTCGGCGAAAGCGCGGGCATCAAAACTTGGATTGGCATATTAGCTCCGGAAAAACAGCTTGCGCGCTAAAGCTCAGCGATAGACGTCGGTGTAGAGCTCCGAGACATCGGGCTCCGGATCGGCCTGCGCGAAATCGGCGGCCTCGTTGACGATCTTGCGCACATCGGCATCGATCGCCTTCAGGTCCTGCTCGCTGACCTTGGCCGCAAGCAGGCGGTTGCGCACCTGCTCGATCGGATCCTGGTCGGTGCGGATCTTCTCGACCTCCTCACGGGTGCGGTACTTGGCCGGATCCGACATCGAGTGACCGCGATAGCGGTAGGTCTGCATTTCAAGAATGTACGGGCCCTTGCCCTCGCGACACCAGGCCACCGCCTTTTCGCCGGCCACCTTGACCGCGCGGACATCCATGCCGTCCACCTGCTCGCCGGGAATGTTGAAGGAGATGCCGCGCTTGGAGAAGTCGGTCTGCGCCGACGCGCGGGTCACCGCGGTGCCCATGGCATAGCGGTTGTTCTCGATCACATAGACCACCGGCAGTTTCCAGAGCTCGGCCATGTTGAAGCTCTCATAGACCTGGCCCTGGTTGGCGGCACCGTCACCGAAATAGGCGATGGCCACCGAGTCATTGCCGCGGTAGCGGTTGGCGAGTGCGAGGCCCGTGCCCAGCGAGACCTGTGCGCCGACGATGCCATGGCCGCCGTAGAACTGCTTCTCGATGCTGAACATGTGCATCGAGCCGCCCTTGCCCTTGGAGTAGCCGCCGCGGCGTCCGGTGAGCTCGGCCATGACGCCCTTGGCGTCCATGCCGGTCGCCAGCATGTGACCGTGATCGCGATAGCCGGTGATGACCTGGTCGCCCTGCTTGAGCGCCATCTGCATGCCGACGACGACCGCCTCCTGGCCGATATAGAGATGGCAGAAGCCGCCGATGGCGCCCATGCCGTAGAGCTGGCCGGCCTTCTCCTCGAAGCGGCGGATCAGCAGCATGTCGCGCAGCGCCGTCAGTTCCTGCTCTCTGGTAAATTCCGGCGGGGGCCCGCTTCCCTTGTCCGCGTTGACGTCTTTTGCTGCGCTTTTCTTAGGTGCGGCGGGTGCGGCCATAGCGATTCCGGGCTTCAAAGGGAGGAAGAGTGAACCGGCCCTCTCTATCCCAACTCAAACCGGGGTGGAAGGATTGCCGTTACGCGGCAAAAACTTTGCTATGCCGCAGTGCAGCGCAGAAGAAAGTTTTGAAAAGACTCTTGGCCGCCGGCGATATTCAATTGCTCAAGATAGCGGCAGATCGCAGCCGGTCCCTCTGTCGGCGGCGAACGCCAATAAAAAAGCGGCGGTATCACGCTCATCGCGCAATACCGCCGGGTCCAGTCAGGGAGAAAAACGCGCCTTTAGAAGAAGCCCAGCTTCTTCGGGCTGTAGCTGACCAGCAGGTTCTTGGTCTGCTGGTAGTGGTCGAGCATCATCTTATGGGTCTCGCGCCCGATGCCGGACTGCTTGTAGCCGCCGAAGGCCGCGTGCGCCGGATAGGCGTGATAGCAGTTGGTCCAGACCCGGCCCGCCTGGATCGCCCGGCCGAAGCGGTAGCAGCGATTGGCATCGCGGCTCCAGACGCCGGCACCCAGGCCGTAGAGGGTGTCGTTGGCGATCGCCAGCGCCTCATCGTCGGTCTTGAAGGTCGTCACCGAGACCACCGGCCCAAAGATCTCCTCCTGGAAGATGCGCATCCGGTTGTTGCCCTGGAACACGGTGGGCTGGACATAGAAGCCGCCTGAGAGATCGCCGCCGAGCTCCGCGCGCTTGCCGCCGGCGAGCAGCTTCGCCCCTTCCTGCTTGCCGATGTCGATATAAGAGAGGATCTTTTCGAGCTGCTCGTTCGAGGCCTGCGCGCCGATCATGGTCGCGGGATTGCGCGGATCATCCTGTTTGATGGCGGCGACGCGGCCCAGCGCACGCTCCATGAACCGGTCGAAGATGTCTTCGTGCACCAGCGCCCGGCTCGGGCAGGTGCAGACCTCGCCCTGGTTGAGCGCGAACATCACGAAGCCTTCGATCGCCTTGTCGAAGAAATCGTCGTCTTCGGCCGCGACATCCTTGAAGAAGATGTTGGGCGACTTGCCGCCGAGCTCGAGCGTCACCGGAATGAGGTTCTGGCTGGCATATTGCATGATCAGCCGGCCCGTCGTAGTCTCGCCGGTGAAGGCGATCTTGGCGATCCGCGGGCTCGAGGCCAAGGGCTTGCCGGCTTCCAGACCGAATCCGTTGACGATGTTGAGGACGCCGGGTGGCAGCAGATCGGCAACCAGGTCGATCCAGACCATGATCGAGGCCGGCGTCTGCTCGGCCGGCTTGAGCACCACGCAGTTGCCGGCGGCGAGCGCCGGCGCGAGCTTCCAGCACGCCATCAGCAGCGGAAAATTCCAGGGAATGATCTGACCGACCACGCCGAGCGGTTCATGGAAGTGATAGGCGACGGTGTCCTGATCGATCTCGGCGAGAGTCCCCTCCTGGCCACGCACGACGCCTGCGAAGTAGCGGAAGTGATCGATCGCCAACGGCACGTCGGCGGCACGGGTTTCACGGATCGGCTTGCCGTTGTCCCAGGTCTCGGCGACCGCGAGACGCTCGAGATTGGCTTCCATGCGATCGGCGATGCGGTTGAGGACGATGGCGCGCTCGACCACGCTGGTGCGCCCCCAGGCATCCTTGGCGGCATGCGCCGCATCGAGCGCGGCTTCGACGTCATGGGCATCCGAGCGCGCGATCTTGCAGACAACCTGGCCGGTCACCGGCGAGACGTTGTCGAAATATTTGCCCGAATGCGGCGCGACCCATTTGCCGCCGATGAAATTGTCATAGCGTTCGGCAAACGGCACGGTGGTCGGAGTCAGGAATTCCGGCTTGTTCATGGCGTGTCTACTCCCATTGTTTGTTGCATCGTTCGTTGCTGCGCGCGGCCCGGCAAAGCTGTCTTCGATCAGGATTTGCAGGGGCTGTTCGTGTCGCGAGCGACGTGACGAACGATGTCGCGGGAGGGCTCGTCTGTCAGCCCGGGCATGGCGGCCGACAGACGGGAACTGTCTCAGATTTGCGACAGTTTTGCTTTGCTCAGCGATGAGGAGCCGGTTGTGCGCGGGTCAGGCGACATCCCAGTCGTCTCGCGGCTGCGCTCGACGGACCGCGAAAGATGTGCCGCAGTTCAGTGCGTGTTGAGGCCGAACCGCTTCAGCTTGCGGTGGAGCGTGGCGCGGCTGACGCCGAGCGCCTTGGCGGCCGCCGAGACATTGCCCTGTGCCCGCAGCAGCGCGCGCTGCAGCACCCCGCGCTCGACATCGCCGAGCTGCTCCAGCCCGGCGCCCGGCCCGCACAGCAGATCGGCCGCCGGCATTGGCTGAAAGGCCCGATCGGACGCAAGCCCTAAGGCGACGCGCGCCGCACGCGTGGCGCCGATCACGAGGTCGTCGGCATCGACCGCAAGCAGCCCTCCTCCCTGACCATCTGGCGCAGGGACCAGGACAATCCTCGCTTTCGAGAAAGCGGCCTTGAACATCTCGGCCTCGATGCGGCGCGCTGCCTCGCTGACGGCGAGCGTGATCAGGTCGGCGAAGCCTTCGGTGCGGTCGGCGCGGCAGGAGGAGATGTCGAGCACGCCGGCGAGCTTCGCATCCTGATCGTAGATCGGCGAGGCGGTGCAGCTCAGCAGCGTGTTGCGGGTGAAGAAATGCTGGTCGCGATCGATCGTCAGCGGCCGCTTCTCGACCAGGCAGGTGCCGATGCCGTTGGTGCCTTCGTATTCCTCGCTCCAGATCGCGCCGGTCCAGAGGCCCCAGGATGCAAAGGTGGCATCGTCGGCCGCGGCGCCGCGGCGATCGACCGGAACGCCATGCTCCGCAGCCAGCAGGACGCAACAGCCCGTCGCTCCCACCGCCTGATGCAGCCGGTCCATGACAGGCCGGGCCGCCTGCAGCAGCGGCGCAGCCGCCTCACGCGCCCGCGCAAGTTCGGCATCCGTCAGCCTGAGCGGCGGTCGGTTCCCGGCGGGATCGAGCTGATGGAATCGGGACGAGCGGCACCATGACGCGACCACGGCTGACTTCGCGGCGTGACCGGACGCGATCGCGGCCTCGACCTGCGCGGCGTGCCGCACGAGCTCACGCTTGTTCATCGCGTTTGGCGCTCCTCCCAGAGCCATTGGTATGGCAGCCCTGTCCAGCTCCGCTTGATCTGCGTCAAATTCGGAAACGACAGGCCGGCCGAACGCGGCCCCTCTCGAGGGGTGGCATCAGGCAGGACGCGCAGGTTACCTCGGATTGTTCATCCGGACCAGATCGTGCGGATTGGCATAATCGAGCTGGTAGCGTGCCCGCTCATCCAGCATATCCGGATCGACGCGATCGGACCGCAGCAGCGCCACCCGCTTCTCGCCCTCCGCGCGCTCCTGCTTCAGCCGCGCCAGCTCCGAGGTCAGCGCGATGATCTCCTGGTCGAGTTCCTGGCGCGCGGTGAGGCCATAGCGCCCGGTATAGGCGTTGATGCCGAAATAGCCGATGATCGCAGCCGCCATCGTGTAGAGGGCGAGCCCGGTCAGGAAGGATTTGAGGCGTGCGCGGGAGACCATGGGCCGCAGGATGCGGCGGCTTGGTTAAGGAGCACTTAAGGATCGCACCTGTTGCGAGCGGCAGGGACATCGCCCGGCCTTACTCTGTCATTCCGGGACGGTCCGAAGGACCGGACCCGGAAATCTCGAGATTCTCAGGTGCGCAATTGCGCACCATAGCTCGATAGCTCGATGCTTCGCATCGCCCTGGAATGACAGCTACACGCCTTACCTGTTCTGCTTTTCCACGAAGGCGGCAAACGCATCCAGATACTGCAGCAGCACCGCCTTCAACGAATCCTTGGTCAGTTCGCTCTTGTCATCGAAGGCATCGCCGACGCCGTTCAGATAGATCTCCGGCTGCCCCATGATCGGACCGGAGATGCCGGGCATGATGTTCTGCAAATGCTTGGCGGCCGACACGCCGCCGAGCGGCCCCGGCGAGTTCGAGACGATGCCGATCGGCTTGCCCAGGAACGAGCTCTTGCCATAGGGCCGCGAGGCGACGTCGATCGCGTTCTTCAGCACGCCCGGGATCGAGCGGTTGTATTCGGGCGTGACGATGAGCACGCCGCTCGATTTTTGCAGCTTCTCGCGCAGCGCCAGCCAGTCCGCCGGCGGATTGGCCTCAAGATCCTGATTGAAGAAGGACAGATCGTGCAGCGTGGTGACGTCGAGCCTGAGGCTCGCCGGCGCCAGCTTGGCCATGGCGTTGGCAATCTTCAGCGTGAAGCTTTCCTTGCGCAGGCTGCCGACCAGCGTGACGATGGAATGCGGAGAGGCCATGAGTGGGTCCTTCTGAACAAAGCGGGGTCGCCGCAATTAATCGGCATCGGTTGAAAGATGCAAGTGCATGAACATGCCGCTCTGGAAACGCAGCGTTTCCGGAAACGAACCGTTGCGCATTCCCGAGGTAAGCGGTCGTTGCGGGTCGCGTTCCTAAGCCGGCGCGATCTCGGCGATGCAGCGGGCGAATTCGGCCACCGCCTTGTGCGTCAACCAGATCGATTGCGGCTCGACCGGCTGCGCCCACGACGAGACCTTCGCGATGACGAGGTTATTGACGGAATCGACGAACAGGTTCTGGCCGTGAATGCCCATCGCGAACAGCAGCTGCGGCGCGTCATTGATGACGTACCAGCCGCTGCGATAATGCATGTTCTTGCTGATCGCGGCGAAGCTGTCGCGCCATTGGCCTTCGCGCCAGGCCTCGGCATCGCCATTGTGCCTGATGTCGGCGATCCAGCCTTCCGGGATGATCTGGTTGGAGTCGCGCCGGCCGTTCGAGAGCACGAGCTGACCGAGACGGGCAAAGTCGCGCAACGTCGCGCAGAAGCCGCCGGTGCAGCGTGGGGCGCTCTTGGCGTCAACGGTGATGTAGGTCTCCCCGCTCGCGCCAAGCGGCTTCCACAACAGCGTGCCGATCAGGCTGGCGAAGCTGCGACCCGTGGCGCGCTCGACCACCCAGCCGAGCAGGTCGGTGTTGGCCGACACGTACGCGAACGGTCCGCCATGCGGTTTCGCCTGCGCCCGCATCGTCTCATAGAAGCTGTGCAGATCAGCCGATGTGCCCGGAGCGAGCGGCTCCCAGCCGCTCGCATCGGCATAGGCCTGCAAGCCCGCGGCGTCGAGCACGACGCCGGTGCGCATGTCCAGGAGTTGCCGGATTGTCGCGCCACGATAGGCGGTCGCGGCGATTTCAGGCACGTAGGTCGTTACCTCGGCCTCGATATCAAGCTCGCCCCGATCTGCCAGAATGCCTGCCATCAGGCCGGTGATCGACTTGGTCGCGGACATCAGGATGTGCGGCGTCTCGCGATCCAGCCCGCCATCGTAGAACTCGAAGGCGATCCGGCCGTCATGCAGGACGATCAGCCCGTCCGTGGCGGTGGCCTTGAGGAAGCCCTGCAGATCCAGCTTCGATCCGTTCGGCAGCTTCAGGGCAAAATCGTCGAAGCCGATTGGCCGCGCGGGCAGCGGCCACGCGCTGCCGGGCGCGCTTTCAATGTCGGCCACGGGAAGGATCGCGCGGATGTTGTGGAATGCCCGGCGGCTATAAGGCACCGTGCGCCAGTTGGACAGGTTGGCGCTGGCGGGCGAAGGATCAGGCGACATGCAAAAGTCCGGTCAATTTCCGATGGGCGTTAGATAGACCTCGGCACGCCCGGACAAAAGATGCGATCACCGCTTAAAAACAATGAGGCCGCCCCTGTCGGGACGGCCTCGCGTCAGCAACTGTTCGTCGGTTTCAGATCACCGGATTCCACGGCGCGGGAATCAGGCGGTAGCTGTTGCCGTCCTTCTCGACATGGCCGATCGAGGGGAATTGGAAATGGAATCCGATCACGGTGGCCTTCTCGGCGACAGCCATGTCGTAGAATTTGTGCCGCGTCGCCTGCGCCAGGTCAGGATCGTTGTCGAATGCAACATGCCAGTCTGGGTTGCGCAGGAAGAATTCCGGAATGTTGGTGACGTCGGACTGGATCAGGACGCGCGCATTGCCGGAAGCCACGACAAAGGAGGTGTGACCCGGCGTATGGCCCGGCGTTGCGATCGCGGTGATGCCGGGCGCGACCTCCTTGTCCCAATCGAATTTCGTCACCTTCGATTCAAGGCCGGAGAAAGTCTTCTTCACATTGGCGAAGTAGTTCTTCGTCATGTCGGACTGCGCCCTGGCGGCGTTCTCGTCGCTGGCCCAGAATTCCCAGTCCTTGGCCGGCACCATGATCTCGGCATTCGGGAAGGCCAGCGAGCCGTCGCCAAGCTTGATGCCGTTGGTGTGGTCGGGATGCAGGTGCGACAGGACGACGATATCGATGCTCTTGGGATCGACGCCGGCGGCGGTGAGGTTTTGCAGCGTGCGGCCGACCGCGCCCTTGCTGGCCTCGAGATTGGCGACCCCGTTGCCGGTGTCGATCAGGACCAGCTTCGAGCCGGTGTTGATCAGCTGCGGATTGAACGGCACCGTCACCATGCCTTTCGGCATGTAGGCCGCATCGGCCGCCGCGAGCGCCTCGTCCTTCGAAAGATTGGTGACGAACTTGTCGGGCATCGGGAATGTGCGCGCGCCGTCATTGATCGACGTGCACTCGTAGTCCCCAACCTTGTAGCGGTAGAAGCCCGGCGCCTGCGTGCCTGCGGCCGACACCGCTGCACGCGCAGCCCTCGGCGCGAGCGGCGACAGCGCGCCCGCGGCTCCTGCAAGTACAGCAGCAGTCAGAACTTGACGGCGATTGAGATCAGTCATCGCGAATTCTCCCCTCAGCCGCTTTTTTGCGGCGCACGCGCATCCTTGGCGCGGGCACGTTGCCTCCATTTGCGCTGCGGATTGTCTCCGGCCGACGCAGGAACGCAAGTCCGACGAAGCCTCCGAGGGGAGGTTACGTCACTTATCTTTATTTGGGTTGATGAGGAATTTTTCGCCAGTTGCCCGTTTGGCGTAGGTCGCGATGTTCGCGGGATCGAGCGCCTCGGCGAGCGACACCACCTTGGTGTAGTGGCTGGCGAAGGTCGTCTTCAACTCGTCGACCACCCGCTGGCGCAGCCGCTGGATGTCAGCCTGTCCGATCTTCATCAGGAACGGAAACAGCAGCCAGCCGCCGACGCCCCAGGCCATGCCGAACGAGCGCGTGATCTCCGTCGGGCGGGTATCGAGCGCGCCGTAGATATAGACCTGCTTGTGCACGCTCGAGCCGTAGCGGCTGTAGGGCTGCTTGCCGGACTTGTTGACCGCGGCTTCCATGCAGGCGAGGATCTGTCCAGCGAGCTTGCCGCCGCCGATCGCATCAAAGGCGATCGTGGCGCCAGTGTCGACCAGCGCGTTGGTCAGCGTGTCCATGAAATCAAGCGCCGTGGAATCGACGATGTATTTGGCGCCGATCTTGCGCAGGATCTCCGCCTGCTCCGCGCTGCGCACGATGTTGACCAGCGGAATGCCGTCCTTGATGCAGATCTTGTTCAGCATCTGACCGAGATTGGAGGCGGCTGCGGTGTGCACCAGCGCAGAGTGCCCCTCCCGCTTCATGGTCTCGGTCATGCCGAGCGCAGTCAGCGGATTGACGAAGCAGGATGCTCCTTCCGCGGCCGTCGCGCCTGCTGGTAGGGGTAAGCATTCCGCGACCTTCAGGCAGCGATATTGCGCATACATCGCGCCGCCGATCATGGCGACCGTCTTGCCCATCAGCGCCTTGGCGGCATCCGACGAACCGGTCTTGATGACAACGCCGGCGCCCTCATTGCCGACCGGCATGGATTGGTCGAGCCGGCCGGCCATCGCTCGCATGCCGGCATCCGGCACCTTGGCCGTGATCACCGGATGATCCTTGGCTCCGGAGGCCTGCATGGTCGACAGATCGGCGGCCCCGGTCAGAAGGCCGAGGTCTGACGGGTTGATCGGCGTCGCCTCGACCCGGACCACGACCTCGTCGGGGCCGGGCTCGGGAGTCGGCACGTCGATGAGCGAGATCTCGAGTTCGCCGCTCGACTTGATCAGTGAACGCAGCTGTAGACCATGGCTCACGTCACTCATGCCGTCCTCCCCTGTTCGATGCGTCGCCAATCAGGCGAGCGCCTTCAGCGCCGCCCTGCCCGCATATTTGGCTTGGGCATCGAGCTCTTCCTCGATGCGCAGGAGCTGATTGTATTTCGCCGTGCGGTCCGAGCGCGCCAACGAGCCGGTCTTGATCTGCCCGCAATTGGTGGCGACCGCGAGATCGGCAATCGTGGAGTCCTCGGTCTCGCCGGAGCGATGCGACATCACGGCGGTGTAGCCGGCCTTGTAGGCCATCTCGACCGCAGCCAGCGTCTCCGTGAGCGTGCCGATCTGGTTGACCTTGATCAGGATCGAGTTGGCGCGGCCGGCGCGGATGCCGTCGGCCAGACGGTCCACATTGGTCACGAACAGATCGTCGCCGACCAGCTGGCATCTGCCGCCGATCAGGTCGGTCAGCTCCTTCCAGCCGTCCATGTCGTCTTCCGACATGCCGTCCTCGATTGAGACGATCGGATAGCGGGCCGCGAGATCGGCGAGATATTTCGCCTGCTCCGAACCCGAGCGGATCTTGTTTTCTCCGCCATAGACGTATTTGCCGTCTTTGAAGAATTCAGTCGCGGCGCAGTCGAGCGCGAGCATCACGTCCTCGCCGGCGGTGTAGCCGGCCTTCCCGATCGCGCTCATGACGAAATCGAGCGCCGCATCGGCCGACGGCAGGTTCGGCGCGAAGCCGCCCTCGTCGCCGACATTGGTGTTGTGGCCGGCCTTCTTCAGCTCGGCGCGCAGCGTGTGGAAAATTTCCGAGCCGCAGCGCAGGGCTTCCGTAAAGCTCGGCGCGCCGACTGGCATGATCATGAATTCCTGGAAGTCGATCGGATTGTCGGCATGCACGCCGCCATTGAGAATGTTCATCATCGGCACCGGCAGCGTGCGCGCATTGACACCGCCGACGTAGCGGTAGAGCGGCATGTCGTAGGAGATCGCCGCCGCCTTGGCGCAGGCAAGCGAGACGCCAAGGATGGCGTTGGCGCCGAGCCGGCTCTTGTTCGGCGTGCCGTCGAGTTCGATCAGGATCTGGTCGATCTGGACCTGGTCCTGCACCGCCATGTCGCTCAGGGCCTCGTAGATCTCGCCGTTGACGGCCTCGACCGCCTGCTGCACGCCCTTGCCGAGATAGCGGTCCCGGTCGCCATCGCGCAGCTCGACCGCCTCATGGGCGCCGGTCGACGCGCCGGACGGGACGGCGGCACGGCCGACCGAACCATCCTCCAGCACGACGTCGACCTCGACCGTGGGATTGCCGCGGCTGTCGAGAATTTCGCGGCCGATGATGTCGACGATGGCGGTCATGGGTTCCTCGTGTGTTTTTTGGATCAACCGTTCGGCGCCGCTTCTAGCGCAAGGCCGCGGGTGCGAAAAGGCCAAGGAGAGACAAGGGAAGGACAACGCAGAGATTGCAGCAGGCATCCCGTGACGGGATGGCCCTGATTGGCTATGGGAGGGCGGAACGGAGACCCCCATGGCGAAAAAACCGGACAAATCCGAGGCTTCGGCCCCCCTTCAACTGGGACATGCGGTCGCATGGCCGGACAGTCCCGAGGCC
>NZ_CAFK01000078.1 GCF_000239815.1 Bradyrhizobium sp. STM 3843
ACCGGACCGTATCACCCAGCTGCAGCGGATCCGCAACGCGCTCGCGAAGGAGAATACTGCCTGTGCCATGACCGCGGACCAGACGGCGAGCTTCATCGTGATCAGGGTGTGCGACCTGGCCTTGTTCGCGTCGGGCCAGGCCACGATCCTCGAAGGCTTCAAGCCGGTCGCACTTCGCGTCGCGGCAACCCTCGACAAGGAGCCGGGCCGAGTCCGGGTTGTCGGACATACTGACAGCTCGCCGATCCGCACCGTGCGCTTTCCTTCGAACTTCGAATTGTCAGTGGAGCGTGCCAAGGCCGTTGCCGCGGCACTGAAGCCGGGCCTGACCGATGGCTCGCGCATCGATGTCGAGGGCAAGGGCGCCGATGCGCCAATAGCCAGCAATACGACCACCGAAGGACGCGCCAAGAACCGGCGCGTCGAGATCTTTATCGAACGCAGCGAATAGGCAGACACACCAGTTCACGCGGTTTGCGACAGGTACGGTTAGATGCTCGCCAAGGACATTCTTCGTATCGTTCTTTATGGAGTCGGGCTCAGCTCGCTCGGGGCGGTGATCTATTTCGCCGGACCTTTCGTTGCATTCGGCGACTGGCGGCCGCTGGAAAACCATATCGTCCGCCAGATCGCGATCCTGCTGCTGACCGCGGCCGCGGCAGGCGTCGTCAGCCTCAATCTGTTCAAGCGGCGCAAGAATGCCAAGGAGATTGCCGACGGTATCAGCGGCGCGGATCAGCCCGTCAGCGACGAGCCGGTGCTCAAGGAGCGGATGAAGGATGCGCTCGCGACGCTGAAGACCGCCAGCGGCAACAAGTCGGGCTACCTCTACGATCTGCCCTGGTATGTCATCATCGGTCCCCCCGGCGCCGGCAAGACCACGGCGCTGGTTAATTCCGGGCTCAAATTTCCGCTCGCGCGCGGGGCGACGCCGGCGGCGATCGCGGGGGTCGGTGGCACCCGCTATTGCGACTGGTGGTTCACCGAGGAGGCGGTGCTGATCGATACCGCCGGCCGCTACACCACCCACGATTCGAACAGCAAGGCCGACAAGGACAGCTGGCTGGCGTTCCTGGACATCCTGAAGAAGAGTCGATCCCGCCAGCCGATCAACGGCGTCCTCGTTGCCATCAGCATCGAGGACATCTTGACCTTGCCGAAGCAGGAGCTCGCACTTCATGCAGACGCCATCAGGATGCGCCTGCTCGAGCTCCATCAGAGGCTCAAGGTCAGCTTCCCGGTGTACGCGCTGTTTACCAAGGCTGATCTCGTTGCGGGCTTCACCGAATATTTCGCTTATCTCGGCGAGGCCGGCCGCCGTCAGGTTTGGGGCGCCACGTTCCAGACCGCCGACAAGACCAAGAATCTCGTGGGGCAGATCCCGGTCGAATTCGACCGTCTGCTGGAACGCCTGAGCGAGGAGACGCTCGACCGTCTGCAGGACGAGCCGACGCCGCAGCATCGCGTGCAGCTGTTCGGCTTCCCGGCGCAGATGGCGCGGCTCAAGCCCCAGATCCACGATTTCCTCAACCAGATCTTCGAGCCGACGCGCTATCACGTGAATGCAAACTTGCGCGGGTTCTACTTCACCTCGGGGACCCAGCAGGGCACGCCGATCGACCAATTGATCGGTTCATTGGCGCGTACGTTCGGCGCGGAAGAGGTCGGTTCCGGATCCTATTCCGGCACGGGCAAGAGCTACTTCCTCGCCGATCTGATTTCCAAGGTCATCATCGGCGAGGCCGACTGGGTCTCGACCGACCGGGCCGCGGTGCGCCGCGCGCTGATCCTGAAGACCGCAGCGCTGTCCTTGATCGGCTTGGTTTCGGTCGGGCTGATCGCAGCGTGGCTGACGAGCTACAAGCGCAACTCCGATTTGATCGAGCAGAGCCTGCAGGTGGATAGCGAGTATGCCGCCGCCGGCGCGCCCCTCATCAAGCAGACGCTGATCGCTGATCACGATCTCGACAAGGTGCTGCCGCTGCTCTACCGGCTGCGCAACGCTCCGGCGGGCTACGGATCGCGCGAGGAGCCGGTCGCACTGTCGTCGCGCTACGGCCTCAGTCAGCACGCGCGGCTGCTGTCTCCCGCGAAAACGGCCTATCACACGGCGCTCGAGCGCATGTTCCGGCCCCGTCTGCTGTATCGCCTGGAGGAGCAGCTCAATGCGCGCATCAACGAGCCTGCCTTCGTCTACGAGGCGCTGAAGGTCTACTTGATGCTGGGCGGCCTGCAGCCGCCGGACCGCGAGCTGATCCGTTCCTGGATGCAACGCGACTGGGCGGACAACCTCTATCCCGGTGCGACCAACGCTGAAGGGCGGCGTCTGCTCGACGAAAATCTCGTCGCGATGTTCGACCTCGAGACCGAGCAGCCGCCATTGGTCGAACTCGACGGCCGCCTGATCAAGCAGGCCCAGAATTCCCTGGCGCGCCTGAGCGTGTCGCAGCGTGCCTACGAGTTCCTGAAATCGGAGGCCCGTGCATCGACCGCCGGCGACTGGATTGCCAGCCGCCGCGGCGGTCCCGACATGGCCGTCGTGTTCGAAACCACGACGGGCCAGCCGTTGGACGCCCTGCGAGTGCCGGAGTTCTTCACGTATAACGGCTTCCATCAGAAGTTCATCGCACGGCTTCCCGGATTATCGGAACGCATGAAGCGGGAGCGGTGGGTCTTGGGTGATGCCGGTCAGCAGTCCGTCATCGACCAGCAGTACGACAATCTGTCGGGTGATCTGCTCAACATCTATTCCAACGATTTCGTGACGACCTGGCGCACGGCACTCGGCTCGCTCAGGCTGAAGAAGCTGCTCGCCGACAAGCCGAAATACGAGGTGCTGAGGGCGTTGTCGGCGCCGACCTCGCCATTGCGGCAAATTCTGGAATCGGTGCGCGACGAGACGATGCTGACCAAGGAACGGCCGAAGCCCGCGAACGCCGCGACGCCCTCGGCGCCTGCCGCAGGGCCGGCGCCGGCGCTGTTCAGCAATGCCCAGGATGGACCGCCGGGAGGCACGATCGAGGCCCAGTTCAAGCCCTACCATGCGGTGCTT
Organism: Bradyrhizobium sp. STM 3843; assembly: GCF_000239815.1. Classification (GTDB taxonomy): domain Bacteria; phylum Pseudomonadota; class Alphaproteobacteria; order Rhizobiales; family Xanthobacteraceae; genus Bradyrhizobium. The sequence goes on from NZ_CAFK01000078.1 coordinate 3,053, forward strand.
GAGGGCGAGAGCACTCACCGGCCGGTCGACTCGACGATCGCCAACCTGAACGACATTGCGCAGAACCTGACGCTGATCATCGAGAATCCGCAGCTGACCGCGCAGGCCACCGCCGCGCTGCAGACCGAGGTCGCAGCGCTCCGCAACAATGCCTCGCGCATGCCGCCGCCATTTTCCGACATGCTGCGCGCCGCGGCAGCGGAGTTCGAGGGCAGCATCGCGGCGTCGACCGCCGGACAGATCCTGCAGACCTTGCGCGATCAGGTCACCCCGGTCTGCCAGCAGACGGTGACCAACCGCTATCCCTTCGTTCGTAGCAGCAACCAGGAGGTCCCGCTCGCGGACTTCGCCAAACTGTTCAGTCCGAATGGGGTCATGGACAAGTTTTTCTCCCAGTATCTTGCGCCATACGCCGATACATCGCGGTCGGACTGGGTCTGGCGGAAGGAGAGCCCGGTCGGCCGCTCGTTCTCGCCGGATACGCTCAAACAATTCCAGAATGCGGCCTATATCCGCGATGCTTTTTTCCAGACGGGCGGCGGCGTGCCGGCTGTATCATTCGCGATCCGGCCACCTGGGGCAGCCGGCCCAGGCGTGACCGTCAAGACCGAGATCGGCGGCACCACGATTACGAGCCCAACCACGCCGGGGCCGGCCGCTCCGTCTCTGTTCGGAGGTCCGCAACCAGCACCACCGCAGCCGCCACAAAGCAACACGCCGACCACCGTGCTATGGCCTGGCCCGTCGCCGCGGACGGCGATTTCAGTCAGCAACGACACCGGCCCGCCGTCCGTGCTTGAGCGCATCGGTCCGTGGTCGTTGTTCCGGATGCTGGAGGCGGGCTCGCTAGTGGCGAAGGCGGAAAGCGCCAGCGCGACGTTCATCGTTGCCGGGCGCGAGCTCAACTATCAGATTTCGACCGGATCGTTGCGCAATCCCCTGAACCTGTCAGTGCTGCGCGAGTTTCGTTGCCCGACCGGAATATGACCATGCGTTGCGGCTTGTTCGGCAAGATCGGCGCCAAGCGCGATTTCATCGCGATCGCGACGCCGCGCAGCTTCCTGGAAGCCTGGGAGCCGTGGGTGCAGGCCTCGCTGTCGGCAAGCCGCCACCAGCTCGGATCAGGTTGGCAGCAGGCGTTCCTGACCGCGCCGGTGTGGCGGTTTTGGCTCGGCGCCGCGATCTGCGGCACCACGGTGGCGGGTGCAATCATGCCGTCGCTGGACGGGGTAGGCCGGTACTATCCGTTGACGCTGCACGCGATGGCGAGCGATGACGCCTCACTATTGCCGCCAGCCGTCGATCCCCAGGACGAATGGTTCGGGCAGGCCGAGACGTTCCTGCTCGCGACGCTGGATCGCACTGCAACCTTTGAGCAGATCTCCGCGGCGCTGGATCGCCTCGCGGTGCCGCGACTGCAGGCGACCATAACTGACGGCTCGCCCCTCAAGTCGCTTGGTCCCGCGGCAATGGGAATGGCGTCGGCAGTTGACGCATTCGCCGGGTCGTTCTCCGCGCTCTGCGCGGCTAACCCACAGCTGTACGCCGCGGCCAGCTTCTGGTGGACCGCGGGAGGCGAGGGCTTTCCGCCCATGACGCTGTGTTGCCGCGGCTTGCCGGATCCATATCACTATTCGACACTGCTGACCGGTGATCTCGACCGCGCGGTGTCCGGGACAGGATGATGCGCGATGGTACACGTCCCATCCTTGTTCGACGTCGGTAGCGTCACCCATGCCGGACGGGTGCGGCCACGGAACGAGGATTCATGTCTGGTGCGGACCGACGTTGGGTTATGGGCGGTCGCCGACGGCATGGGCGGTCATGAGGCCGGCGATCTCGCCAGTCGCATCGTGGTGCAGTCGCTCGATGCGATCGCAATGCCAGGGTCGGCCGCGGACCTTCTGGCCGAATGCGAGCAGCGGCTGTTCAGCGCGAACCGGCAGATCCTGGCGCTCAGTCATGAACGACAGGGAGCCATCATCGGTACCACAGCGGCAGTGCTGCTGGTGCGCGACGGCTATTATGCGTGTGTATGGGCGGGCGACAGCCGAGTCTACCTGATCAACCGCGGCAGCATCAGCCAGGTGTCGCATGATCACAGTGAACTGGAAGAATTGATCGCCGGCGGTACGCTCTCGCGCGACGACGTGAAGGATTGGCCGAGCAATGCGATTACCCGAGCCGTCGGGGTTGTTGATGATCCGGAGTTTGAGGTGGTGACAGGCCCGGCCGAGCCGGAGGATGTCTTCGTGATCTGCAGCGATGGCCTGACCAAGCACTTGCAGGACAACGAGATCCTGCAGTACGTGACCACGCGGCGCGCCCAAGTGGCCTGTGATGACATGCTCGCCCTGGCTCTTGATCGCGGCGGGCTCGACAATGTGACCATCGTCGTCATACGGCTGTTGGCGCCGCGATCCTCCGAGCCGACGAGATCGCCGCTCGATCGGGAGCCGCAATCATGACGCCGAATGATCCGTTCCCATCGTCCTACCGCGGCGTGCCGCCAGGCACCCGGCTCAACGGCATCTACGAGATCGAAGCCATGATCGGCGCAGGCGGTATGGGTGAGGTCTACAAGTGCCGCGAGATTCAAACCGGATCGCCGGTTGCGGTGAAAATGCTGCTGCCGGACATGGTCGACAACGAGGCGGCGCTGGCGCTGTTCCGTCGGGAGGCAGGGGCGCTCCACAACCTTCCGCATGACGCGATCGTTCGCTACTTTCTGTTCACCGTCGAGCCGGTGCTGCAGCGGCCGTACCTCGCGATGGAGTTCGTGAATGGCCGGTCGCTCTCGAACATGCTCGACGACGGGCCATTGACCTTCGAGGCGCTGATCAGGCTGATGCAGCGCGTCGCATCAGGGCTGAATGCGGCGCATGAGTACGGCATCATCCATCGCGACGTTTCCCCGGACAACATCATCGTGCCGCTCGACGATGTCAGGCGGGCCAAGATCATTGACTTCGGGATCGCCCGCTCGACCCAGATGGGTGACAAGACCATCATTGGCTCTGGCTTCGCCGGCAAGGACAACTACGCATCGCCGGAACAAGTGGGTCTGTACGGCAATGATGTGACCGCGAAATCCGACGTCTACAGCCTGGGTCTCGTGCTGTTCCACGCGTTGACCGGACAGAAGCTCGACATGGGCGGCAGCCAGTTTCAACTGGTGGAAAAGCGCCGGCGTGTCCCCGATCTCGGTGCAGTCGACATGCGCATCCGGCCCTTGCTGGAGCAGATGCTGCAGCCCGATCCGGCATTGCGTCCGACCATGGCGGAGGTCGCGAGCTGGATGCCGGCCGGGACGGCTCAGACACCCGCCACGCCGATGTACGGCTTCGATCCGCGGCAGCCGAAACGTGCGGCGCCGGCGGCGCAGGACAAGGTGCCATCGACCACGGCGAGTTCGCGTCGCCTTTGGTTCGGTTCGGGCCTGGCGGCGGTGCTGCTTCTGCTCGGCGGCGCAGGCTATGCCTACTACGAACTCATCTGGTCGGCACCCGCCGTGGCAGTCTTGCCGCCACCTCCGAAACTCGCGGGAACACCAATACCGCAAAAGAGGGAGCCGGTTGGACCACTGCCTGGAAGCATTGGACCGCAGCCCGGAACGCAAGAGCAGGCAAAGCTGCCCGAGCAACCGGCGGTGACGCCGTCCCCGGCACTCGATGCGCCAGGGCGAGCCGAGCGCATCCGCAAATATGTGGCTCAATATTCGGGGGGCGACTGCTTCTTTGTCCTGCCGGTCGCCGTGAGCCAGAACGCCGCTGTCATCGAAGGCTTCGGCGCCTCGACCGCTCCGTTCGATACATTTGACAAGGCGTTCCGGCGGGAGCAGGGCTTCGAGGCTTCGGTCGGCGTCAGGCAAGTGACCCAGGCGCAGTGCCCGGCCATCAAATTCTTGAGCCAGGTCGGGAGCGATCAGGCGCGAGCGCCGCGCATCAACCTGTCAGCAACGGAGCTGAAATCCGGCGATACACTCAGTGGCACCATCGAGAACTTCGCCAACCGTGTGGTCGAACTGCTCATGGTGTCGGATCGCGGCGAAGTCCAGAGCCTGTCCTACCTTCTGAAGCCCGGCATCGACTCGCTTTCGTTTACGCTGCCAGCCGCGCGCGCGACCGGTCCGCAATTGCTGTTGGTCGTGGCGACCCCGCAGGTCCTGGACTCGTTGCGCCAGCCGCGACCGACGGCTGCCGATACGTTTTTTCTGCAGGCGTTGAGCGAGGCTCAGCGCAACAAGATGACCATCATCGCAGCCGCGCGCTATGTGCTGCTCACGAACTGATGGGCTGGCTCAGAAGGTTCCGATCACCAGAATCTTCAGGTCCGCATCCGGCTTGAAATCGCTTGCGGTATATTCAAGCATGTTTCCTGTCGAGGATGATGCCCTGAGCCGCCCCGGACAGAAGCTCACCAAGCGGTCGCTGCCGCCAGGATCAATCGTCAGCTTGAACGAGCGGATCGGCCCGGCCCAATTCGCGCCGGTCTTGAGCACATATGATATGCGCCGTTCCTGCAGCTTTGCGGTGTTGGCCTGGCCGCTGCCCGCACGTTTGTCGAGCTCGGCGAGGAAGGCATCCTGGATGCAGTACTCCTTTCGGTAACGCGCGACTTCCTGAGCAAGCGCGCTACTACGGCGCAGGCTGGGGCGCAGGATGGTATCGGGGCTGGAGCCGACGCTCGGCCGATACTGGTGTTCGACGATGACAGAACGTGCGGGGGAAAATACCTGCTGGCGCACGGCCGAGGTCCTGGTGACCCAGCCTGGCGCATACTGCTGGTGACCATTGTCGCTCATACCGGCAGGCATCAGTAGCCCGTCGTCCACGAGCCGGGTTCGCGTCGCCACCGGGAGATCGGCCACCCGGATCTCGCGGCTGCCGATCGGCAGCAGCGGCAGCTTGAGCTCACGGAGCAGGGCGGTGACATCCTTGTCACCGATCATGGCCCGCTGATCGATGGTCATCGGCGCCGGACTGCCGTCGACTTTGGTCTCGAAGTCGACGAAGTTGACCGGATCGTTTGACGGCAGCGCTATGTTCTCGGCCTCGGACAGGTCGATGTCGGGCAGTGGAAAGGCAACAGTGAGTGTAACGGGCTTGGGCGTGAGGTTGGCGAATTGGTAGCGAACGCTGATCCTGTCGAGCGCGATATGGAGGTCCTCGCTCTCCATGGCCACGTCATTGGTGCGAACGAACTGGAGCCCGCCAATCGACAATTCGGCAGCGGAATCATTGGCCCGCGCCGGCCAGCCGACCACAACCAGGAGCGCGACCATCAAGGCCCCCGCCCGAAACGATGACGGGATGGACTGTTCCTTCCCCATGCTTGTCTCCTTACGGCATCGCGACAGACACCGGTTGTGTTGGGGGATGGCTCAGTCGATGGCCTGGTAAAGATCGCCCCACTCGGCTTTCCAAACTCCGTCTGGATCGCACACCACGATCGCGAGCTTTAAGTCGTTGGCCAGCCGGATTGCGCCGCGAAAAGCGTCCTGAGCGGGCAATTGGGCGCTGACCTGGTCAGTGGTCAATCGTCCCCCGCTCGCAGCGGCCGGCAGCACGACCGACCCGGAGGCTCCGTCACTGTCCCGCTTCAGGATCAGGGTGATCGCGTCGGGCTGGACTTCATTGACCTGCTCAAATCTGTTCCTGGCCATGATTTTGCACCGCAAGCTGAGAGGTTCGGACCATCACCGTCCAGTGATAGAATTGAACGGGATTGAGATTGCTCGCCACTAATTGACGCGCCGCATGCGCGGCATCTCGGATTAGTCGATCCGAGGCGGCAGTCGGTTCGGGGTACTCGAGGCGGATATGCTTCGTCGAATGACCTGGATTTGGGTAGTGATCCTCGGCGCGGGCGCTTTCACCACCAGCGTGCAGGCCGACGACACGGTCGTGCGGAGCTTTGCCGGCGGGGCGGCTGCTTCGATGGTCGGCATCATCCCGGCCGGCGAGGACGTGGAACTCGCAGGGCCGCAGGCGCTCACCGCGGACGGGCAGGGCAACCTGTTCGTGCTCGATCAGGTCAACGGCCGTATTCTCCAGTTCGATCCCAAACAGCCGAGTGCCGACCCCGACGTCCTCAAGATGCCCAAGGACGTCCAACCCACCGACCTCGTCGTCCAAGGTGACGACATCATGGTTTGGGACGGCGGCGTGCGGACCCTCAAGGCGGCGCCGGGACAGTCCACACGCGGGCTCGGCGGCGACGAGATCCAGCTCGAGGAGGTATCGAACCGCGGCATGGACGATCAGGTCGCCGTTTCAGCTTTCGCGCAGATGGGATCACAGCCGCCCGGCAGCGCGACCGACCTGCTTGATCAGAACACCCGGGCGGCGATCATCAAGAGGACGCGGCAGCCGGACCGTCAATATGTTGCTTCCCGAAGCAAGGGGTCGGTGATCGCCGACGTCATCCCGGACAAGGGTGATGCCAGCGTACGGATCGAGATCCAAACCATGGTCAGCAACGAGATCATTGGCCAGCTCGCCCTGCACGTGCGCCACCTGCTGGGGACGGTGGAGTTTCTCGAGATTGACAACAGCGACCGCTTCTACGTGTTGGCCGAGGAGATTCCGTCGTCGGGCAAGAATGCCTCTACCTTCGTCGCACGCTATGCCGCGAACGGGCGCCTGGAGGGGATCTACGAGCTGCCTTTGGAGAACACTCCGCTGACCAGACGGTTCGTCACGGTTTCCGGCGATGGCGACGTCTATTTTCTGCGGACAAAGCCTGATGGCATCGAGGTGGTTGGCGTCGGCTTCCGGCCTCTGGACAACGTTGCGGTGATCGACGTACGGCCCCAGCGAACAGCAACTGCCCCGGCGGCACAGCCTGACCTCAAGTTCAACGCAACAGTGGCCGTGCGCCCGTCCAATCGCCAGCAGACGATCGAGACTGCGTTTGCATTCGAGGGTATTCAGTGGAAGCTGACGCAGGCGAACTACGGCAGCGATCCGGACAGCCAATGCACCGGATTCAACCGTGTTCGCCGGCCGTGGTACCTGCAGGGCAAGGTGAACCAGGAAGTCCGCGGCGTCCCCTATTGCTGGGGCTGCCACGGTTCGCTCGCGAACTTCCGACAACGGATCGAGAGCGGTACCCTGGCCGGCAACGTCTGCACCCGCAATGCTCCGCGGCCGGATGTGGCGGGCGTCGACTGTTCGGCCTTCGTCAGCGCCGCGTGGGGGTTGTCGGTCCACTACACGACCGCAGCCATCCCCGCCATCGCAACACCCGTGTCAAATCCCTGGGACCTGAAGCCTGGCGATGCGCTGAACAAGCCGGGCTCGCATGTGATGTTGTTCCTGCGGTTCACGCCTGACCGCAAAGCGGAGGTGATGGAATCCTCGACTGGTGGCTGCAACGGCCGCGTCTGCCGGAACGTCTATCCGTTGGCGAGCCTGCTCGCGCGCGGCTACGTTCCAGTCCGCTTTCGCGCCCTTGCGGACGATCAGACCACGATTGCGGCGAGCGCCTATGAAGAGACCAAGCCGCCGGCCGCTCGCAAAACGGCAAGCAAGAGGCACTGAACCCCTTGCGTCATTGGCGCTACAGAATGGGTAGGAAATGCCGGTCCCAGCCTGGCTTCGGACGTTTTGGTGGCGAGCTTTGGGATGTCCTTATCGGTGCCGTCTGGGACGGACCATAAGAGGTCGAGGTGGATCATGATGCCGATGCCCAGGGGACTTGATGGCTGGATTGCGCGGCTCTACGCCACCATTGGACTCGTCGGGTTGATTGGTCTGGCAATGCCGCAAGCGTACGCGGCAGGAGACCTGTCGATCAGCAACCCGGACGGCGGGGACGTGCGCGCCCTCGTGATCGGCATCGACGACTATCAGCACGTGCGCAAACTGAAGGGCGCAGTCGCCGACGCCACCGATATCGTGACCAGCTTGAGGTCGATGGGGGTCGGCGATGTCGTCGCATTGACCAACGCCCAAGCCGATCGGGCAAGTATCCTGCGCGAGATCGGCGCGCTCGTGGAGCGGACAAAGAACAACGACCTCATCTTTCTGTCGATCGCCGGTCATGGCACCCAGGAGCCGGAACGCATCAAGGGTTCGGAGCCGGATGGGATGGAAAACGTATTCCTGCTACCGGGTTTCGAAACGACGGCAGCCGGGTCAATTGAGCGTATCCTCGGCAGCGAGTTCAACCATTTCATCCGGCAGTTCGAGCTGCGCGGGGCAAAGGTGATCTTCGTGGCTGACACATGCCACGGCGGAGGAATGGTCCGCGATATCGATCCGCGTGCCGCGCAAATGAGCTTCCGGCAGGTTCCGCGCTACACGCTGCTGGTCGATGAACTGAAGCCGGTCACAGACAGCAACGATCCGAAGTCCGAGCTCGATTTCGACCACACGGCGTTTCTGGCCGCGGTCGACCGCCACACCAAGGCACCGGAAGTGTCGATCCCCGGCGTCAATGGGCTCCGGGGAGCTCTCAGTTATGCAGTCGCGCGCGCGCTGGAAGGCAGCGCGGATGTCAATCACGATGGGAAGGTGACGCTCAAGGAGCTCTTCAGCAATGTTCGGCAGGTGGTCTATCAGCTCTCTGACCAGCGCCAGAACATCGTGACAATATCGTCACCGGCCCAGACTCCGGAAACCGACATCGCCTTCGAATTGACACGCGGTGTCGTGCTGATCCAAGGGCCAACCGCGAGAACAGCCTCGGCTCAGCCCGGAGCGGCGGCGCCCGGTGAGGGACCGCTGTCTGCCCCGCCGGCCGTCACCGCCAAGGCAGCTCCCGTTCCAGCCCTTGCCACCGCACCCAATGCAGTTTCGACAAACGCGGCCCCGAGCGGCGCCGCGACGGCGCCCCTCCGGCCCACGGCGCCGATCCGATTGGCAGCGCTCGATGGCAAGACGAACTATTTTGCGGGCGTGACGCCAAAGGATGTCACCGTGCAGGCGGTCCAACCGACGGACAATCCTGACCTGATCTGGGACCCTGTGTCCCACGACGTGATCGCATGGGGCGATGTGGTCGCCTATGGGGTCGATGTTGCCAATTTGCCGACGGTGGTTGATCGAACCGCGGCCATTCGCGAACTCAAGCGCATGGCGACTCGGTCTCCGCAGGTGATGCGTATCTCGCCGGACGATCGACAACAGCGAGCTGGCCAGATCGTCGAGGTTGACCTGTCCGATGTGGCATCAAGGGCAGTGCTGCTGTTCAATGTGTCCGGCGACGGCACCGTGCAGGTGCTGTATCCCGTGGGTTCTGATGCGGCGCTGGCCCGATCGGCGAGCCTGCGGTTACCGCTCAGGGTGGGCCAGCCGTTCGGCGCGGAACAGATCGTTGCAGTGACCTCGCAGCAGCGCATGGTTGATCTCGAGACCGTCCTGATGCAGCTCAATCGGCGCCGTGCATCGGGGCAGGTCATCAAGAGCCTTGAACGCTATTTGCCCGCGGACGCGCGGATCGCCTCGATCGGCTTTTTCAGCGCTCCCTGAACTGTCGGGGAGGGAGCGATGCCGCGATCGAAGCAGATCCGTCAAGCGCGATCATGGCTCAGCGTTCTGCTGCTGATGGTTGCAAGCGTAGGGAGCGTGTCTGCGGCACCGCTGTCTTTGAGATCGCCCCATCTCAGCATGGCGAACACCCCATGGTTATTGCCCGTACAGGCGCAGCGTGGACAGGCCAATACGGCAAGCGTGTCTCTTGAAATAAGACCGAGTCAGACCGTCAACGTCGGCAGCAAGGTGTCGTTCGGTGTGAACGCCAGAAAGCCGGGATATCTCCTTCTGGTCGATGTCGATGCGGAAGGGCGGATGTCCCAGATCTTTCCCACTCCCGAGCTGTTGGCGCAGTCGGACGGACGCGACATCAATCTCGTCAAGCCCGGCGTCGAATTCGTGGTTCCGACTCCGGCGGCGCAGCAGCGCGGGTTTGAGTATGTCGTCTCACCCCCAGGAGGGACCGCTGTGATCGTCGCGATCCTGAGCGAGCGTCGTGTGCAACTGCTCGATCTGCCGGACCTGCCCCGCAAGCTGCAAGGCCAGGCCGAGGCCTTGAGCTATCTGTCGGCCTGGACCCGCGAGCTGCGCGTGCCGGACGGCGACAGCGGAAAGCTGGTCTCGAACGTCTGGTCGTTCGACATCAAGTCTTATTCCATCAAGTGAGCGGGCCACGTGAGGCCAAGACCGTCACGGCACCGGCTCCTACAATTTGCTCAGCCGGTTGAAGAAGCCGCCCCGGGCGATCATGTAATGAATGTCCTTGGGAAACGGAAAAGCGTCGCGAACGTTCGAGATTGCGTGTTGGAGGAATTCCCCGTGCTGCGGCGCTGGCTTGTCGTGCAGCCGGGGTTGGTCTGCGACCTGCGGAATCATGAAGCGGTCGACGAAGGCTGGGTCCAGATCGTTGACCCTGACCATCTGGCCAAACGCCGGAAACGAGTCGTAATGGCCGAGGCTGACGTTGAGGTTCTTGAGGGCGGGGCGCTGCGGCTGAGCTCGATTGCCATCGCTTGTCGCCAGACCGCGTCCGACCAGGGCGAGCTTCACGGATTGCGGGAGGGTTGACGGACCATACACGATCTCGAGGGCGCAGTCGTTCTGTCCCGACAACCACTGGTACCAGAACGTGGCATCATCCGGCTGCGCCTTGGCGCCGTAAAGGCAGTCAAATCCCCAACAGGCCTTCAGATGCGACTGATACTTTCCGAGGCTCCCGACGAGATTGCGCATGGCGTTGCCGCCGCCGGAATGACACGCAATGATGAGCCTGCCGATCTGGAGCTGAGGAATGGACGCGGAGGAAGCACCTAGGAAGCTGGCAAGAGCCCCGAGGATCTCATCGAGGTAGCGTTCGCCCCATTTCGGGGTTGCCAGATCCTTCACGCTGTAGTTTCCGGCGAAGCCGTCGTCAGTGGCATATTCGTAGCCCAGGAAGGGCGCGATGAGCACCACGTCCTTGCCGCAGTCCCTGACTTGCTCGCGCAGTCGCGCAGGGTCATTGTGAAACAGGAATTCGTGGTCTTTGACGTAAAACCCGTGCAGCCAGATCACGATATCGAGCTTGGTGGTGGCGGTTACGTGTTTCGGCGGAAGATACACCGCCGTTGGCATCATGCCGGGCGCCTGCCGCTTCGTGAAAAGCGTTGTTCCCGGAAAGGCGTTGATGTCCTTCTGCTCCAGCTCACACGCCGCCACGCAGGTCGCTCCGCTTCGGCCGATGTCTTACGCAAATTCGGGCTAGCTGACAGGCGGTGCCCGGTCCCGCTAGTTGCAGACTTGCACGTTGCCGGTATTGCCGCCGGGGCCGCCGCCACCGCGATACTCGAGGTGACAACCGCGTGCGACCGGACGGCACAGATAGGCATCACAATAGATCTGGCCGCTGCCCCCGCCGCCTCCCTGCGACCTGGAAGTAACCTTGCGCCGAGGAACGTCCGCAGTCTCATCTGGGCGGATCGAACGCTCCGAGCGCGCCGGATGGTCGTCCGTATTGCGCCTCGCAACCGGCTTCTTCCCGCGGCGCTTCTCACATTCGTTGTCGTCGTTGAGGAACGAGCCCTCGGCACAGGTGATCCTGCTGCACTTGTCGCCGTCAGGCCGGTAGCCATGCTCACAGATCAGCGGGCAGACTCGCGATGGTCTGAGTTTGATTGCGTCAAGCGCGTCGAGGCTTGCAAGCTTGACGTCCAGTTTGGTTCCCGCGTGCCGGTTGAAGAGGGTCATCGAGTGCTGCGAGGCGGTATTCCATTCACCATTGATGGTACCCGTGAAACAGCCGACGCGGCTCAATTCGCTCTGGAGTGACTTGGCGAGATCGGCCTTCGAGATATCAGTCTTGGCGAGATCGGTCTGGCTCGGTTCCGCGCCCAGCGTGGCGAGCTTCGGACCCTTGTCATCCTGGACGGGCGCGACAGCTCCAGCATTATTCGGGACGGTATCCTCAACACTTGCCTTGTTGCCGGAAAGCGCAGCGACGATTGCGGTTTCGGATGCAACCCGCTTACGTTCGGCTTCCGCGGCCTGTTCCTGCGCGGCTTGCTTTGCCTTCTCGGCGGCAATACGGGCCTCTTCCGCGGCCTTCAGCTCCGCGGCCGCCTTTTCCCGGTCGGCACGCTGGGCGTCCTGGGACATGAGCCGGGCTTGCTGCTCTTCGGCCTGCCGCGCCTTCTCCGTTGCTGCGACACGTGCGTCCTCGGCCTCGAGTTGACTAAGCTGCAGCTTGGCCAGATTTGAGTAATATCCGTCCGGATGCTGGGTCAGGAATGCACTCAAAGCGGCCTTGTTGTGCAGTTGCAAGGCCAGCTCGTAGTCACGACGGATCTCCGACTGCGGGTTGGCCGCTTGCGTCGGCTCCTCTGCCTTGGGAGCAGGGACCAGCGCAACATCCTCGCCTCCCAGCGAGCCGTACACGTAGGGCTCCTGCCGATTTCCGGTGGCTTGCAAGACGTCGTCGCGGACGAAGCCGAAAGCCCTGCGCAAATCGAGTCCCGGCTTTGCGATATATTTCACGAGCGCCGCCGCGTATGGACTATTCATATTGTTGCCGTCGAGCGCCGTTAATCCGGCCTTTGCCGCAAACGCGATCAGCGTGTTGGAGACGGTGGGTTCGACCCTGGCCAGCCCGCGGCTGATCGACCTCGAGGCAACCGTGCGTTTCATCGTATCGGCAAAAGGATTGTTGCGGCACGCGTCGACGATCACCACCCGAAGCTGCCGGGCGGGCTCGATTGCCAGCAGGACCCGATCGAGCGAGAACGCCTCGTCATAGATATCCGTGTCCCGTTCGAGCCGCGCGTCGGTCGGGATCAGATAGTTCGTCCCGTCGATCTCGATCCCGTGACCTGCATAGTAGACCAACGCAATATCGGCGTCGCGCGCCTGATCGGCGAAATCTCTCAGTGCCCGCCGCATGTCACTGGCCGCGAGGTTGAGCTTCAAGTCAACCGCATCAAATCCTGCGCCCTTCAAGGTCGCGGCGATAGCTCCGGCGTCGTTGGCCGGGTTTGGAAGCAATGGAGCGTTTTGATAGCTGGAATTGCCAACGACCAAGGCCACACGTTTTGTCGCCCAAGCCGGGTGACACGTCAGGAACAGCGACGCAGCAAGGAGCAGATAAACTCGAAGGTGCCTGTGCAATCTCATGGCGAAACATCCAGCAGCTGCCCGAAAAGTGTAGCGTCGCGAAGATGGCCGCGTCGAAAATGCCCGCTGAATCCATTCGTACGCTACGGGCGCTCAGCTATTTTCGTACAGTAACAATTTCGAGCCTGATCCATTCTTCATGTTGTCTCTTGGCGAATGGAAGGCGTTCAATCCCGCATCGAACATTTTGGTTGGTCGACTGCCCCGAACGAGGAGCATCGTTCCGGTCATCGCTGGATTTAGCTCAAGGCTTTGATCTCGCTGCCAATTTGGTGCTAGCCGCTGTGCGGCAGAATGATGCGCGGGCCCGCTCGAATAAGGCTCCAGAGAACGGCATGTGAGGGCGGCAGCAAGCGCCAAATCAGGAGGCGAGTGCGATGATCGGACGCAGCCAAGAGGGATGGATCGAGGTTCCCTATGTTGGTGATCGGAGAGAGCCGCTCCCTCATGATTTGGAAACGTGAGCTGCGTCTATCTGGTCAATGCCATTCAAAGCCCGGCAGCAGGTGGGAGCTCATATTTCATAGCGATCCCGAGCCGGCTAGCTTCGTTCAGTGTACGCCAATGATTTCGCCAATGGACGCGCCTGGGCTCATGAACTTCGCCATCTCATGATCCTTGATCACGTGGAGATCGACTATGCGGACGAGAGATAGGCAGCGCTGCCCAGCAATCTCATGACGAAAGGATTGAGTGTGGGACGCGACCTGACGGATCAGCAAATCGACAAGCCAAAAAAGGCTCAAAGCTGGTCCGGCGATCTGGCGGTTGACGCCCTCGGTTTCCAGCAAGAAGAGAGTTTAGTACTTTCGTCGATTTGCTTGCTCGGCCAGACCTCGATCGACAAGGCAATCGGCTTTTCGACGACATGGATGGTGGCCGATGATGATGGGCAATGCTGAAAGACTGGCGCGCTCGGAGAGATTCGAACTGAACTCCCAACAGATTGGTGTATATGTTTGAGGGACAAATCAAGGGACAGGTCATCAGTCTTGCAGTTATCAACAGCTTCTTGCCTCGAATCTTGGTGCGTCGAACAAAGCGCAGATTGGGGGGCACTGTTTGCTCCTAGTCAATCGATCGGTCATCACGGATGGGGCCACATCTTCTTAATCCAGCTTGGGCCAGTAACTACCCCGAACACTCTCAGTACGAACATGCTCGGCTGCTCAACATGGAAATGAGCATGTCCGCCGACCGCGCTTCGCTTCCGCATCGCGATACGCTGGACGCTACGGCTGATCAAGTGATTGCAGCCTGCGACGGCGATGTACGCGCAGCCGTCTGCGCGCTGATCGTCGCCAAGGGATTCTTGGAAACGGAATTGATGAAGTCTATGCGTCAGACTCGAGGGGAATACCCTCGCGGACGAGTTAAGAGCAGCGAAGGAGGCTAGGAGGAACCGATGACTGGCGTGACCCACTGTCTCGCGCTTCCCTTCGCGATAGTGATGATGAGCCGGGATCGCGACAGTCTGACCGACGGTTTTGAGTGAGTGAGGGCTGGCCTTCCCAAATTTGCACTCCTGGACGGGCGAAAGCGCTTACGTTTCAGTCAATCTGCGCGGACAGGAACTTCAGAACACATCCCGCTCGTCGCCCAGTTCCATGGGCATCCGGCTGGGCTGGGGTTCCTGGATACTTATCGAACTCTTTGTCTTGCTCCGCCAGCCGAAATTCTAGCGTTGTTTGAGCAGCTTAAGCTCAATTCATGAGGTGCGGCGCGATGTGCAGGTCCGGAATTTTGGTTCCCGCACTTTGTTCACGGGGACGACGCCTCACCGGTCGGAGCCGCCTGGGAAGCGGGCCGGGTTGCCGCAACAACTGGCCGGCAAGCCATTGAGATCTTCGCAAGCGCAAGAATTTTGCCGGAACACACCGATACGCTGAACGTGAAGGCGAGGAATTTCAGGTAGATCGGCTCAGCTTACTTCCCTTGCTTCTGTTACAATGTGCATGTGCCGCCTTGATGTTGTCTTTTCTGTAGGTTCCGCCACGCAAACGCGGAATCAGATGATCGATTGTCGCCTCAAGGGGATGTCTGACATTCCTTTCGGAAAAGTCTTTGGGCAATCTCATCTCGGCCCCGCACAAATAGCATTTCCCGTTTTGCTTCTCGAAAAGCTTGGTAACCCTCTCCAACCCTCGAGTTATTCTTTTCGGATCTTTTTTAGGCCTTTTAGACGTCACGCCATCAAGCAAATTCGTCATCCCGGACGAGCTATCATCTAAACCCGTTATGCTACGAGGCTTTTCGTTCTGCGGAGAGACGTGGTTCATTGTTGAATTAGTAGTGCATATGAATTCCGTAAATCATTATAGGGATAAATTCGGAAATGCAGAAGACGAAAACGGGGGCCGATGTCACCACGCGATGAGGTGCTCTCTTGGATGGAGGGCGGATACGGCGAATGCCTTGATGTTGAGCCTGGCCTCAAGGATGCGCGGAGCGAAGCGGATGTTTCGTGTCGACGGGCCCGTTCCGCCTTGCTAAAGATTGACGCTCAAGTTGAAGGAAAGACATATAAGTCCGCATACGTTGGGAAAAATGGGAATCATGAGCCGCTGGCAAATATGCGTTGATGCGCAACTGGATGCGTGTCATCGGCCGGTCAGCCGAAATGTCTGACTTCTGGAGCAACATAGCTGCCAGTTTTACGAACGAGGCTGACGTAGAGCTTCGTCTCGTTGTCCCATTGTTGCATGCGCTGGGCTATGAACCAGACGATATTGCACCGAAGTATCCGGTAACGTTCCGGGAAGGCCGCCTTGGGCGCAAGCCCGAGGCTGACTTCGTTTGTTTTAGTGGTCCGCTACGGAATCGGGATGCCTCGCTTGTAGTTGTTGAGGTCAAGGCGCCCGGCGAAGCTTTGCCTGATGGCAAGTTGCAAGGAGAATCCTATGCGGCCAATTTAAGAGCGCCGCTTTTGCTGCTGACGAACGGCGAAGAGCTGGAGATCTGGCAGCTCAAGGCGACACAGGAGAGCGAACGCGTCTTCGAGTCACCAGTCGAATCTCTGACCGCGAACCGGGGCACCATCGAGCAATTGCTCTCAAAGACGACTGTGGTCGATTACTGCCGGACCTTCCAGGTCAAGACAATCCTCGATGCTTCCTCCGACTTTGGCCGCTATGAGAAAGCGGAATTGAAGCGAACAGCAAGGTACGCGGCCGCAATCGACAGGACGGTCGATCGCGTGGGTTCAGCGGAGCGCGTGGAAACGGGGAGGTTACTTGAAGAATGCCCGTCCGGCTGCATTGTGGTCGCACCTTCGGGTTATGGAAAAACAATGCTTTCAAATCGGTTGTTCCGACAGGCAATCGAGAAACGCTGGCGGGACGCAAAGGCACGGTTAGCGTTCGACATCCCCATAACCGACCTCGAGGAGACCGCTGTTTCCATTGTGGCGTTTATGCAGCGCCGCTTGTCAGCACATCAGCCGGGTACTAGCGAATCTGCGCTGGTGGATTATTTGCGGGTCACGGGCGCAACAATCCTTTGCGATGGCTTCGACAAGGCATCGTTCAGATTCCAGCGACATCTAACGACGGAGATGACAAACCTCCTGCGTGACTACCCCTTAACTCAAATATTCGTGTTCTCCCGCGAAGCCGCCCGGCCAAACGTCGCTCTTCCACTATTCAAGCTTGCACCACTGACGGATGATGAAAAGCGCGAGCTCGAGCGAAATAATCTAGATGATGGGAGCGATCACTTCTCTTCGATCATTGGCATGATGTCTCCAACGTTGTTGGAGCTTTGCGAAAATCCGCTTCTGCTGCAACTTGCATTGGACTACTGGAAGCGTGAGCGCGAGTTTCCTAACCAACTCGCGCCACTGTTTCAATCCTGGCTCCGAAACGTGCTGAATACCGAGGGGACCGACATTGTCGCATCCATTCGTCGCGAACGGGCACTGACGTTAATTGCGGATGCAACGTTTGAGGCGCCGATTACAGGCGAGCGGGTATTGGCGCTGATGGAAGAGGACGGTGTACCGGCAGACGTTCTGAATGAATTTGTCGCATGCGATGCAGCGCGGGTCAACGGTTCAACGATCGAGGTTCAACACGAAGCGCTCGCCGATTTCCTTCGCGCGAAGAAGATGGTATCTGGCCATGAACCCGAGTTGCTAGCGAAAATCTCGACTTTGCGGATGCCGTCGGACTCATTTTTTCCTGTCCTGTTGATGGCCCAACTGTCGAGTCATCAGCTTCAATCGGCGTTATGGAAACGCCTGACTGAAGTTGGACCCGACGTTTATTTTGACGCGCTACGCTATCGTTTCGATGTTTCTTCGGAATTGAAGCAGCTTGATCCCGTGAAGCTCTCAGGGGAATACTTAACTGAGCTGCTTGAGGGAGTGGAGCAACCTCTCCAAAGCTTCTTTCCTGCGTTGCGAGAGACCGTGATTGAAGAAATCACGGGCGAACCAGGAAGCGATCTGGCCGTTATGGGCAATGTATATGCTTCTTCCCGCGAGCTTGTGTATAAGCTGCACGCACGACGACCGAGTGCGCCGTCCGTTGAGGTAAAGACCCCGTCCTTTCCAGGTATTCTGCGCAGCGTTAATCTAGACTTGTCGCATTATCGGCTGGACAGCGCCCGCTTGGTAGCGGTTGAGCTGTTGAAAAAGAGCGTGTTGGATGCAGTGAAGTCGAAAGCGTTCAAGGGAGGCGTGGCTCTAGCTCAGGATCGGCTTCTCGGACGGTGTCGGTTCCTGGCGAACGAGTATGATTTTCCACTTGCTTCAAATATGGATCTCGGTGCCATCGAACAACTCCTTTTACCTCACAAGAACGGGCGCGTGAGTCCTAGCGCCTTCTCTCACGATGAACGATTTTGTGTTCAGGAATTGCTCGATGACATTGCGATACTACGTGCGGGTGGTGTGTCCGAGCTTGATCCATGGTGGGTACGCCTAGGCTGGGACGAGACGACTGACGTTCAGTTGGAAGACGTGACTTGCCGTGTGCTGCACGAACAGTATCGTCGTGTGCAGATAATCTACACAGAAGTCGCGAAGACAACCTTTCCAGCGATTGCCAAGGAAATGAGCTTCTTTGCACCACTCCCGGTACGGTGGCAACTAACGGTAGTGCGGCGTGCGCCGCCTCATGGAGGATCGACGATCTATTACACTTGGTCGCCGGCTGAGACGTGGCAACAAGCGGGAGCTGACGTAACCTTTGGCGACCGAGCGCCAGCGTCATTCACGAATGTTGATCATTTGCGCGAGGACGTGGAACGAATACGCGCGGCGCTTGTGTCGCTCGGGCGGTCTGACGCTCACCTTACTCGGTTTCACGGATTTACTCAGTTGTCGGATTTTTCTGGACGGCATTATACCGGCTACTTTGACGGAGCGACGCCAGCTATCCACGACGTCTGCGATCTACTGAAAAGAGATCTTGAATGGATATTCTCGTCGATGCCACGACACGATTGACGTGAATAGGAGTCAAGAGCGGGTTAGCGCCAGCGCCGTCAATGTGACATTTGGAAAAGAGGATAGATGATTCAGTCCGAAGGTGAATGGCTAATTCCGTTTTGCGGAAGAAATGCTTCTGGCATGTTCACTCAAAACTTCCTGTGGAGGCATAGGAATGTATACGTGATGGACAACCATCGCGCAGCGCTGTGGTGTTGGTTGCAGCGTATTGATCCTAAGCAGCCGTATTCGCTCTTTCACATGGATCAGCATTACGACACGCTCACGAGTCGGATGACGACCTGGCTTGAAAATTTGCCGGCGGATTGGAGCCTCGGCATCGAGGAGTATCTGTCGCTCACGGTCAAGCACCGGGATATTCCGCAGCCTTTGCCGCTGTTTCGCTGGGATAATTATCTGTCGATTTTTCTAGCGGTCTTTGGACAAGCTCTGGAGGTTGCTCGCTTTGCGACTCACGATGTGGGGACCGCGCCGAGCTGCGCCCACATAAATTGCCGTCTTTGGGACGTGCCCTCTAATCTAGACTTTTGGCTGAAGGAATCTCGAGCTCCCTGGATGTTCAACTTGGATCTGGATTATTTCTTTTGGCACGGAGACGAGGACGAACCTGCTCGGCGCATGGTCTCGGAGCGTTACATATCTAGTATCGCGAAGACGATCGGTGCTCATCTAGCCGGCGGCACAATTAGTGTCCTGACCGTTGCGCTTTCGCCAGAGTGTTGCGGCGGATGGGAGCAGAGTGAGCAGGCTTTGGAAATTGCATTAAAGCCGTTGGGAATCGAGTTCCGGCTTCCTAACTAGCTCGCCGTCCAACCCAGCAATCGGCCAACCCTGCATATCAGATTTTTGGTGACATCAACCATCCGAGCTAGTGCGGAGCTGAGACGCGCCGTGTCGGTATAGTCAATCTCTCGAAAAGTGCCGTTCTGGAGCAGCGAAATTTCCTTGCAGCTGAAGAGGCCTGCGGGCAAGCGCTTGTGCGCCCACCGATTGTGAATAAGCAATGGCTCTCCGTCATTGCGAACATAAAGAACGGCGCTGGTAGTGCGGTTTTTGTCTCGCGTCCAGCCACCGTCCTTGTCCAAAACCAACTTACCCCTCTCGGGTTGTCGTTCAGGATAAGAAAATTTCAAATTCCCATACAAACCGCTCGCGATGATCGCCTTGTCCGGAACATCGAGGCCGTCATGAAAAATTGTCAGCAGGCACGGAGCATTCTTGTATCTGGTTCCATTTTTAAACTGATCATTTGCGTCGCTGAGGACTTCGCGAATGCGTTGTGGTGTCTTTAGCCGTTTGGCTGGCAAGGCCGAGGCTGCCGTAATCAGGGAAAATTGGTCGGTATGCTTCCAAACGACAATGGCCAGGAGAAATGTCTCGTCCGGATGGAGGAAGGTACCGGCGGCCAACGTCGGCTTCGCGCCTGTGGAGAAATGCTGTGTTACTTGCTGCCCGAACGGCTCGGCATTGATACCGTCAGGACTTCCGTAGATCCCCGTGAGTGAGACGCAGCTGTGAAATTCGACGATACCGCGTTCTCTTGTTGTAACAGAAAACCGGACAAATTGCCTTCGGTCGGGCTTTAACGGGATGAGCGCAACGACGACATCTGGGGAATCGTTATCTTCAAACCGCTTCAGCCCGCGCTTAAGTAATCGTACAATACTCTTTGCGTCGCGTTCTGAGGAATTGTCGTGGATATAGGCAATACCCCATCCGGTCTGTTCAATCTTCGAGGTGCGGCTTCTGAGATCGCAAAAGGTCCTGTTAAATTTCTCGGTATCCTCCGGTCTCTCCAGAGTCTTTACCTCACACCAGAACGGCTTCCGTCCCTTGCAGTAAAAATCCGGTTTCTGCCCTTCCTTGATCCATTCAGGCTCCGGCTCGAAAGAGATGCCTGCCTTGGTCAGAAGTTGTTCAGCTCTTGCGTTGCTCAAGAAATGCCCCCTGCGCAGTAGCCGAGCTGATCGTCTATGTGACATACCGGCGTCTGTGGAGAGACTATTCGGCCGACTTTTTTCAGCTTAGCATGCGTGCGGCCGTCGCGTGAGGCATCAGGAATGCAGCCAAGTCTTTGATAACGTCGGCAAGGGTGCCAGGCTTGAAGTTCACCTCTTCAATGAAGGAATTCCATTGTGCTATTTTCGCTGGGTCCGCAGCAAAGGCGTCCGTCAACGAGTCTGGCAGTTCGGTTGGAACGTCTGTCTTGCGTCTTGCGAAGGTCGCGGCAATGGCGCGCGCGAGCGCATCGCCCTTGAACTCGAAGTTCCGCGACAGCACCCAAATGTCGTACAAATCCTTCATGCGGCTGTTCGCGCGGCCTAGCATCACCATGGCCTGGAATTTTTCGGCAATGACAGTCTCCCGCGCATAGGCACGCAGATGCGGCGCTGGAAAATCAAGGAGCACGGGCAAGTCGATTTCCTGAAGGCCGGGTTCTACGGAATCGCCAAAAGCGATATCGATCGTGGCTTTGATCTCGGCAGTGTCAATCTTTGCTAGTGCCGTGATACGTAGTCCGCCATATTCGGTTTGTTCGCGGATGCGCTCGATCTGGACGCTGTTCGGATCAAAAACAACACCGTCATTGTGGGAGATGCCGCAGACCTCCTTAAAAATGCTCGCCATCTCATCCTGATCGTCCTTGCCGATACCGAGAAGATCAAGATCACGGGTAGGGCGCAGCGGGTCTTCGAACCATTTGGTGAGGAGCATCGCGCCTTTGAGGATGAACCGGTCGCGGTGCTTCGTCTGGCTGAGCCGATAGAGCAGCCGCTCGAGAACGTAATTGTTCAGGAGCAATTCGAACGGCTGGCGGCGTTGCTTGGAAAGATTGAGCAGCCGCGCGCGTACCGACGCTCCCATGTTCTTGATCGGTGGTTTTGGCTTCTTAGGCATTGGCGGTCATGGCCTCCAGATAGGGCTCGACGACCTTCCAAACTCCGGCTTCGCCAGCATAGCGCGCGATCTCGGCAGGCGTTGCCTTCCGCTGGCGAAGGGCTTCCCGAAGGCCCTCAAGGGCAAGATTGAGGCCTGGGCTCTTTTGATAGCGCTTACCGGCGCTGCGGCGATACCGAAACAGATCAACCACCGTTTTAGCGGGATTGTAGATGCGAACCCGCACGCCTTCGATCATGTGATCCTTGATGCCGGATGTAAGCATCTTCTCGCCGAACCGGACGAATTGAAGGGGAGGGGTCTCAATTCGGGGCAGCCGATCCTTTGGCCCAATCGCCATCCACACGCGCGGCGGGATGGTGTCGGTGAGACCATGGAACGACAGGGCCGAGGTGAGGCATATGACGCCCTTGGGCACGAGCTTGGCGGCTTCGGCGAGAGTGTGATGGGTATCAAGCGACGCATCCGCCAGCTGGTACAGGCCCCGGCTGAGCTGAAGTACGAGGCCTTTTTCCTTCATTCGTGAGACGGTCGCGGCCGTGATGCCGGCTTCCTTGAATTCGGATAGGCGGGCCATGCCCTGCCTGCTGAGGAGGGCGATCGCACGGTCTTGCTGCGTTTCGGCTGCGGGAGGCATGGCAGCAGTATGATACAAAACGTCGGATATGTCAAGTGTTTATCCGACAATAAGTATCAAAGCTAGTTGGACGTCCTTTCGGCGCAAAAAACCCCCGCTTAGTGCCGCCCTGCCCAAACCCTAGACCGCGTAGTCTCGCTGGCATCGGCAGATCGTGTGTATGGCTCTGCCAAGCGCCTTGTTTGGCGGCACCCGCAAAAGTAGAGTACCGCCACACCCATTCAGACTCCACTATGAAATTTCTTCCCACTAGCGCCGATATTCCAAATGACCTGATCCGTTCGGTTAGCGATGGCGATGTCATCTTCCTCTGCGGAGCAGGCGTTTCGTTGGGGGTTGGGCTTCCGACTTTTAAGAGACTAACCGACGATGTGTATGCAAGCATGGGCGAGGACCGCAGCCACGAGGCTGCGGAAGCGGTTGCCTATGAGAAAGAGGAGTATGATCGAGTTCTTCGATCCCTTGAGAAGCGTACTTTATTGCATGGGTCCGAATCCCGTGTTCGTGTCGCAGTCTCCGAGATATTGAAGGTTCCCAAGGATGCTGATCTCATTCATCACAGATCGCTCCTTCAGCTATCGCGAGATCGTGCCGGCCGCGTTCGTCTGCTGACAACGAATTTCGATACGCTATTTGAGCGCGCGGCCAAGGAAGAGGGGATCTCCTGCGAGAGCTACGCCGGGAAATCAATTCCGCGTCCAGGGGGAGCGGATGACTGTGGCATTCTCCACTTTCACGGCCGCCTCGAGGATGCCCAGCTTGGCCTGAAGAGATCCGACCTTATCCTCACAAGTGCCGACTTCGGGGATGCGTATCTCAGGGATGGTTGGGCATCGAGGTATATCGAAGACAGGATGCGTCTCAACGCGCTCATTCTGGTCGGATACCGGGCCGAGGATGCAGCACTTCGCCTGTTGCTTGAAACTTTGGATGCTGATCGGGAGCGGTTTCGCGACCTGAAGGACATTTACGCGATTGAGAAGGCCTCATCCGGTTCTGCCTCGCTTTGGAAACGCCAAGGGCATAAGACCACTCGAATTCGCGGACTACCCGGATATCTATTCAACCTTGGCCGAATGGGCCCGCTATGCCAAAGATCCGGCGGGGTACAATCGACGTGGCCTTGAAGCGATTCTCAAATCTCCAGCCTGAGCTTCCCGCCTTATGTCAGAAACAACAAAAAAAATAACCCCAGCCGACGTTTCGGAGTTTGAGCGGGACCGGTTGCGCTTCTTTTTCGCGGGAACAGACGCACTTACAACTTTGACGGAGATTAATCCGTCGCTCGCATGGCTGCCCTTGCTCGCCGAGATGGAGGTCTTTCAAAACGACGCAGTCTTGCCCGCCTGGATCGAGCGGAATTTCGAAGGCGTTGAAGCGGTACGTGAAGTTGTCGAGAACCTCCGCTTCTTTAAAGCGGAAACAGCTCAAATTCTCAAATATCGCCTTGATGCACAGCGCAAGAAGCTGGATCCGCTGCTGGTCAAGTCCTGGCAACTTATAATCAGGCACATTGAGAATGACCATCAAGGACGAAGCCAAAACCGGTGGTTCAGGCTACTGCCTCGACTGCGGCAAGGCGACCTCTCGCCGGATGTTCTCTCCCAGATAGTCGATATTCTCACGCCGAAGCTTTACGTCGAGAAACGGTATGGTTGGTACGATGAGCCCGATCGCGAGATTGAGAAGCCAACCGATCTTATGTCCGTCAAGTATGGTGTCGATGACGGGGTTACCGAACAGGATTTCTTTTCAGTTTGGCCCAAAGGAGCCAGCGTGGATGCTGAGGTATTCCTTGTTGTGTGTCTGACTACCGCACTAAGCGCCACGCTTGCTGACGCGGTCGAGGTGGGAGTTGAGGGGGCAATCGGTCTCAGTCTGACTGATATCGACGTGCCATCAGTCGCTGCCCACGAACAGAATTCGTATCACGAGGGATTTCTTCCGATCGTTCGAATACTTGCCGAGCTTTGGTCCAAGTTGATCCAGAAAGATCTCGACCGAGCCCTGCATGTTCTGGTCGAGTGGAAGCGAAGTCCGTTTCGCCTTCTTCACCGTCTCGCATTGTATGGCGCGGCAGATCCGCTCGTCTCGGCTGATCTTGCGGCCGACGTCCTGCTGGAAATTCCTCAGGGTGAGTTGTTCATCACAAATTCCCAGGTGGAAGTGCATCGCCTCGTTCGATCCAGATGGCCGGAATTTCCGCCGGGAAAGCGGGCTTTGATCGAGCGCCGTATTGTGGATGGTCCTCCAGCAAATTGGTTCAAGGAAGGTATTGATCTGGCCGTGGCGATGGATCGGCATCGCTTTGCTCTCTTGCTCGATCTTGAGCGCACGAAGGTGCCGATGAGTGCGGAAGCGGCTCATCTGTTGGCCGAGATCAGGAAGCGGCATCCCCTATGGAGAGATGCCGAGCCGGAAAAGGCCGGCTTTGCTATGTGGCAGGGGCAGCCATCCCGGATCGAAGGGAAAAAGGAGAACCTTGAGTCGCTACCAAGCGACCAATTACTGAGAGCTGCTAAAAAAGCGCGCGATCAAGCCGATTTTTTGGATGGCGATGCATGGCAAAGCTATTGTCAAAGCCAGCCTCAGGAGGCATTTCTCGGTATTGAGGCTGCTCGGGAAGAGGATCGCTGGCAGGGTTGGGCCTGGCGTCCGCTTCTATGGTCCGCGAACAAGATTACGGATGTCGATTTGTTGAACCGGATGGCCAGACTGCTAACGCAGTGGCCGGATGATACGGCGTTCGACGAGACCGCGCATGCAGCTGCTTCTTGGATGGATCAGGTTTCCGAAAAGCTTCGGTCTCCTGTCCTTTGGAAACTGTGGGACTTCATCGAGCTGCGTGCGCCGAGGCGGACGGAAGCACCCGATACTGACATCTTCACGACTGCGCTCAATGACCCAGCCGGAAATCTCGCCAATGTTCTCTTGAAAAGAACAAGAAAGCCCAAGGGAGGAGTCGAACTCGGAAAGGCGCTAGGCGATCGGTACGAATGGCTGCTCAAAGCAGGCGATATCTCTGCCCGCTT
>NZ_CAFK01000077.1 GCF_000239815.1 Bradyrhizobium sp. STM 3843
TGTGAGCCGACCCTCCCCCTCCAGGGGAGGGTAAGCAAGATGCCGATGTCCCTCGATCTCTCCTTCATCCTCATCCTTGTCTTACGCATGGGCATCGCCGCCGCCTTCGTGGTCTCGGCCTCGATGATCGCCGAGCGGTCAGGTCCCGTCATCGGCGCGCTGGTCGCCACCTTGCCGATCTCGGCAGGGCCGACCTACGTGTTCCTCGCGCTCGATCACGACGCCGGCTTCATCGCAGAGGGCGCGTTGACCAGCCTGCCGATCAATGCCGCCACCATCTTCCTCAGCCTGATCTATGCGGTGCTGGCGCAGCGGCGGACTGTACTCATCAGCACGGCCTGCGCCGTGGCCGTCTGGCTCGCGCTCGCGGCGCTGATCCGTAGTGTGCAATGGTCACTGGCCGCGGGACTGATCGCCAACGCCATCACCTTCGCCATCTGCCTGCCGCTCCTCGCGCGCTATCGCCACGCCAAGATGCCGCTGATCACACGCCGCTGGTACGACGTGCCGCTGCGGGCCTCGCTGGTCGCGGCACTGGTTGCGATCGTGACGTCGGTGTCGGGATGGGCTGGACCGGCGATCTCCGGCATGCTGGCGCTGTTTCCGATCGTCTTCACCTCGATGATGCTGATCCTGCAGCCGCGCATCGGCGGTCCCGCGACCGCCGCCGTGATCGCCAACGGCGCCTGGGGCCTGATCGGCTTCGGTATTGCGGTGGCAGTGCTGCATCTCGGCGTCCTGCATCTCGGCGCACAGGAGGGCCTAAGCCTCGCGCTGGCGACCTGCGTCGGCTGGAATCTCGGCTTGTGGTGGGTCGGGCGGAGGAAAAAGGCCGCGAAGTAGGACCCTCATGGTGAGGAGGCGCGTCAGCGCCGTCTCGAACCATGAGGCCCGGCTGACGACGGCAAGACGCTACGGCGCGGCTCGCTGGCCGCGGCGGTGCAGGAAGTCAGCGCGCGCGCGTACTGAAGGGTTCGCGTCCCCAGCGAAATATGCGATGAGCCGGTCCTCATCCAGAATGGGGGCGTGATCCGCGATGAGTGCGTCGGCAGCGATCCGCCGCACCACGACGGATGTGTCGCGGGCGGCCTGCCAGATCAGTTGGTCGAAAGGCGCGTCGCAATCGACCGCGCGGCTCGCATATTTGGGCACCCGCTGACGCAGTCCATAGACCTTATCGATCCAGGCCCATTCGAAGCCGACGATCCAGCGCGCCTGTCCCGACAGGAGGCATTGGTGAGCGATCGCTCTCACCAGTGGCTGCAAGGCGTTGGCCGCCAGCTCTGGCAGATGCGCATCTATGCCGCCAAAGCGCAGCGCGTTGCGCAGACATTTCCCAAGAGGGCCGTTGGCTCCGCCTCGCAACCGTGCCGCGACCGCTGCCAGCACATCCTCTCGCGCAAACATGGCATCAAGAGTATCGGCCTCGTTACTCCATCGACCCCACGCAAGGCGGCGGCCCAACAGGTACATGCTGGTGTCGGCTGCAACCTTCGGGTCGATCAGATTCAAGATCCGCCGGACGCAGCGCTCGGCGGCCCGTCGCACCGGTTCGGCCCAATCATTGAGCCGCCAAGCCAGCGCGGCCAGAAAGAATGGCGACGTAGGCGGCGTCTGGATCGCGTCCAGCGCGGCTTCTCTCGCATGCCCATTGGGATGAAACAGAAACAGCCACGCATAATCTGGATTCCGTCGCATCAGCGCGAGGTCGCGAACATAGATCGGCTCTGCCCCGGACACACCCCCCAGGTTATGCATCAATGGCTGCCAGCCGAGACGCGCCGCAATCGCGATCTCGCTCGATGCGCGGACGATGAGGTTGGCCGGCAGGGCGGATAGCTCGGCAAGGATCGTCTTCAACTCTTCATCCCAGTGCGAGCGCGGGACGCCAGCGCCGCTAATCTGCCGGTCAGAGAAGGAGAAAGCACGGTGCGGGAGCGCATTGTCATGCTGGTAGAATGGCAGGGTCTTGCTGGTTTTGGAACCCGGCGCGCACTCCCGACCCGCGTTGGGTGGAATCTCGGCCTGTGGTGGATAGGGCGGCGGAAGAAGGCCGCGAAGTAGGCCGTCATTCCGGGGCGATGCGAATAGCATCGAACCCGGAATCTCGAGGTTCCGGGTTCGGCTCTTCGAGCCGCCCCGGAACGACGGAGTAACAACTAACTGTTGCCCAACTTCGCCTTCAGCGCATAGAGCGCGTCCATGGCCTCGCGCGGGGTCATCTCGTCCGGGTTGAGCGCCTTCACCGCAGCGATCAGCTCTTCCGCCTCCTTCGACATCGTGGGCTCGACGCTCGCGCGCGAAGGCACGGCGAACAGCGGGAGATCGTCGACCAAAGCGCGCGCGCTCTGGCCACGGTCCTGCGCCTCCAGTTTCGCCAGCACCGATTTGGCGCGACTGATCACTGCAGGCGGCAGGCCGGCGAGCTTGGCCACCTGGATGCCGTAGGAGCGGTCGGCCGAGCCCGGCAGCACCTCGTGCAGGAACACCACATTGCCCTGCCATTCCTTGACCCGCACCGTCGCGTTGAACATGCGCGGCAGCTTAGCGGAGAGCGCGGTCAGCTCGTGATAATGCGTGGCGAACAGCGTGCGGCAGCGGTTGGTCTCGTGCAGATGCTCGATCGCGGCCCAGGCGATCGAGAGCCCGTCGAAGGTCGCCGTGCCGCGACCGATCTCATCGAGGATGACGAGCGCGCGCTCGCCGGCTTGATTCAGGATTGCCGCGGTCTCGACCATCTCGACCATGAAGGTCGAGCGTCCGCGCGCGAGATCGTCGGCGGCGCCGACGCGCGAGAACAGCCGGTCGACGATGCCGATCCGCGCGCGCGAGGCCGGCACAAACGCGCCGATCTGGGCCAACAAAGCGATCAGCGCGTTCTGGCGCAGGAAGGTGGATTTGCCGGCCATGTTCGGACCGGTCAGCAGCCAGAGCTGGCCGCTCTTTTGTCCTGGCGCTGGTGACAAGTCGCAGGAATTGGCGATGAACGGCTGGCCGTCGCGCTTCAAGGCCTGCTCAACCACCGGGTGGCGGCCGCCTTCGATGGCGAAGCCGAGCGAGGTGTCGACCTCGGGTCGCACATAATTGTCGTCGACCGCGAGCTTGGCGAGCGAGGTCGCGACATCGAGCAGCGCAAAACCATGCGCGGCATCGCGCAAGTTTTCGCTGGCTTCGAGCGCGGCGGTACAGAGTCGATCGAAGATTTCGAGTTCGAGATTGAGCGCGCGCTCGCCGGCATTGGCAATCTTGGCTTCGATCTCACCGAGCTCGGACGTCGTGAAGCGCACCTGGCCCGCCAGCGTCTGGCGATGAATGAAGGTCGCGTTCAACGGCGCGGTCATCAGCTTGTCGCCATGCTGCGCGGTGACTTCGACGAAATAGCCGAGCACATTGTTGTGCCGGATTTTGAGCGCCTTCACGCCGGTCTGGTCGGCATAGCGCGCCTGCATCGAGGCGACGACCAGGCGCGAGGCATCGCGCAGATTGCGCGCCTCATCGAGCGCGGGCTCGTAAGCCGCACGGACG
Organism: Bradyrhizobium sp. STM 3843; assembly: GCF_000239815.1. GTDB lineage: Bacteria > Pseudomonadota > Alphaproteobacteria > Rhizobiales > Xanthobacteraceae > Bradyrhizobium. The sequence continues at coordinate 3,526 of NZ_CAFK01000077.1, forward strand.
AAGCCGCCGTCGCGCTTGATCAGCGGCAGCTGATCGTCGAGGGCGCGGGCGAATTCGGCCGCGAGGTCACGCGACGGCCGCGCCAGCGCGGCCATCACAGCCGCGATCTCCTGCGGCGGCTGCTCCAGGACAGCCAGCCGGTCCAGCACCTGATCAGCGGCCAGGATGCCATCGCGAAGGGCTGCCAGATCGCGGGGCCCACCGCGGCCGACCGACAGCCGCGCCAGCGCCCGTGACATGTCGGGCGCGCCGCGCAGGATGCTCCTGACATCCTCGCGCGCGGCGCTGTCGGCAACGAAGGCGGCGACTGCATCCAGCCGGCGCGCGATCTGTGCGGCCTCGGTGAGCGGCGCCGCCAGCCGCTGCGCCAATAGCCGCGAGCCGGCCGAGGTGACCGTGCAGTCGATGGCATCGAGCAGCGAACCCCGGCGTTCGCCGGCCAGCGTGCGGGTCAATTCCAGATTGGCGCGGGTAGCAGGATCGATCGCCATGGTCGCCCCGGTCGCCTCGCGCGACGGCGGCTCCAGCGGCGGACGTTTTCCCACCTGGGTGCGATCGACATAGGTGACGCAAGCGGCAGCGGCTGTTGCTTCCAGCCGCGACAGCGCCGCCAGCCCATCCATGGTGGCGACCGCGAAGTAATCGCACAGTCTGCGCTCGGCGGTGGCGCTGTCGAACACGTCGCGGGTCAGCGGCATCACGGCGGCGAGTTCGCGCAGGATCGGCTCGAACGCGTTGTCGGAATAGAGCGCGTCGCTGACGATCACCTCGTTCGGATTGATCCGGGCGAGCGTCGCCGCAAGCTCCGCGAACGCGCATTCCGTGACGATGAACTCGGCGGTCGAGATGTCGATCCAGGCGAGCCCCAGCCGGTCGCCGCCGGACGAGCCGCGGGCGCGCGCAATCGCAAGCAGATAATTGTTGGCGCGTGCATCGAGCAGATTGTCTTCCGTGAGCGTCCCCGGCGTGACCACGCGGACCACGCCGCGCTTGACCACGCTCTTGTTGCCACGCGCGCGGGCGGCGGCCGGGTCTTCCATCTGCTCGCAGACGGCGACGCGGATTCCTTGCGCGATCAGCCGGTGCAGATAATCCTCGGAACGCTCGACCGGCACGCCGCACATCGGGATGTCGACGCCCTGGTGCTTGCCGCGCTTGGTCAGCACGATGCCCAGCGCCTTCGAGGCGACTTCCGCATCCTCGAAGAACAGCTCGTAGAAATCGCCCATCCGGTAGAACAGCATCAGGCCGGGATGCGCCGCCTTGATGTCGAGGTATTGCTCCATCATCGGCGTGAGCTTGGCCGGCGCATCTTGCGCGGGCGTCGCATCGGGCATGTCGGGCGCGGAGATCGGCTGCTGGATCGTCATGGCGCGGAAATTACCCCAACTCGACGGCACGCTCCTACCGCTTTGCGGGCCCTGTCCCGGTTTTCCACGTCTCC
>NZ_CAFK01000076.1 GCF_000239815.1 Bradyrhizobium sp. STM 3843
CAGCAGATCGAGCTTATCTTGAGGCGCGTCGGTCTCGACCTCGAAGCGCAACCGGATCTCCTGGAAGCCGACCGGCGCCTCCTTGTCGACGCCGAGCGTGCCGCGGAAGTCGAGGTCGCCTTCGGCGATCACCTGACCGCTCTTGAGCGGCACCTCGACCGCGGTCGCCACCGATTTCAGCGTGACGCCGGCGCAGGCGACCAGCGCCTCCAGCAGCATGTCGCCCGAGCAGAGCTCGAGGCCGGAGCCGCCCGTCCCCGGATGCAGGCCGGCCACGGCGAGCGCGCGGCCGGTCTCGACCTTGCAGGTCAGGCCTTCATCGCCCACCGAGCCCTTGGCCTTCAGCGTGATGACGGCGGCCGACGGATCGGACTTGTAGCGTTCCTTGAACGGCGCCTGCAGCGCGCGCAGCTCGGTCGCATCCATGCTGTATCCTCCCAAAAATCGTTTCAGCCGGTATAATCGGCGTCGCCGACAAAGTCAGCCTTTGAGTGACAACGGCACGCCCTCCCGACCCGGGCAGGACAACCTTATATTGCCTCGTGACAGCACAGGCTGTGTTCGATATCCGGATGGTCCATGGACACCGTTGCGACAGATCACCTCAGGGACGACGTGGACTTCGACAGTGCCGCCATCGCAGCGGCGGTCGAGGCGCTGGCCAAGCAGCATTCCGGGCGCGAGGACATGTTCCGCTCGGCGGTGGCGCAATTCCTCAAGGCCGAGCTGGTCAAGGCGCGCGCGGCGGCCCAGGCGCAGCTGTTGAGGGATCGCCACGGCCGACGCTGCGCCGAGCGGCTCTGTTTCATCCAGGACGAGATCATCCGCATTCTCTACGCCGCCGCCACCGGGCATCTCTACCGGTCCGACGTGCCGAGTGGCGCGGAGCGCATGGCGGTGGTCGCAACCGGTGGCTATGGCCGCGGCCTGATGGCGCCGGAGTCCGACATCGATCTCTTGTTCATCCTTCCCTACAAGCAGACCGCCTGGGGCGAGCAGGTCGCCGAAGCCATTCTCTACTGCCTCTGGGACATGGGGCTGAAGGTCGGCCACGCCACCCGTTCGGTCGACGAATCGATCCGCCAGGCGCGCGGTGATATGACCATCCGCACCGCGATCCTGGAGACGCGCTATCTCGCCGGCGACCGTCCGCTCTATGACGAGCTGGTCGCGCGTTTCGACAAGGAGGTGGTGCAGGGCACTGCGGCCGAGTTCGTGACCGCCAAGCTCGCCGAGCGCGAGGAGCGCCATCGGCGCGGCGGCCAGTCGCGCTATCTGGTCGAGCCCAATGTCAAGGACGGCAAGGGCGGGCTGCGCGATCTCCATACGCTGTTCTGGATCGCGAAATACGTCTATCGCGTGCGCGAGACCGACGAGCTGCTCGAGCGCGGGGTGTTCGACGCGCATGAATTTCGCACCTTCCGCCGCTGCTCCGATTTCCTGTGGTCGGTGCGCTGCAACCTGCATTTCCTGAGCGGCCGTCCCGAGGAGCGGCTGTCGTTCGACCTGCAGCGCGAGATCGCGGTGCGGCTTGGCTACACCAGCCATCCCGGCATGCAGGATGTCGAGCGCTTCATGAAGCACTACTTCCTGGTCGCCAAGGAGGTCGGCAACCTCACCGCGATCCTGTGCGCGAAGCTGGAGGACCAGCAGGCCAAGCCCGCGCCGGTGCTGAGCCGGATGATCTCGCGGCTGACGACCGGCTCGACCTGGCGCCGGGTGCCCGAGAGCGACGATTTCATCGTCGACAACAACCGCATCAATCTCGCCGCGCCCGATGTCTTCAAGCACGATCCGGTCAACCTGATCCGCATCTTCCGGCTGGCGCAGAAGAACAATCTCGCCTTCCATCCGGACGCGATGCGCGCGGTGACGCGCTCGCTCAGCCTGATCAACACGGGCTTGCGGGAAGATCCGGAAGCCAACCGGCTGTTCATGGAGATCCTGACCTCCAACGAGGCCGAGGTCGTGCTGCGGCGGATGAACGAGACCGGTGTGCTCGGCCACTTCATCCGCGCCTTCGGCCGCATCGTCTCGATGATGCAGTTCAACATGTATCATCATTACACGGTCGACGAGCATCTGATCCGCTGCATCGGATTCCTGCAGGAGATCGAGCGTGGCGGCAGCGACGAGTTCGTGCTCGCTTCCGATCTGATGCGCAAGATCAGGCCCGAGCACCGGCCGGTGATCTACATTGCCGTGCTGCTGCACGACGTCGCCAAGGGCCGGCCTGAGGATCATTCGATCGCCGGCGCCAAGGTGGCGCGGCGGCTGTGTCCGCGGCTCGGCTTCAGCAATGCCGACACCGAGCTCGTTGCGTGGCTGATCGAGGAGCATCTGACGATGTCCACGGTGGCGCAGTCGCGCGACCTCTCCGATCGTCGGACCATCGAGAATTTTGCGGCCGTCGTGCAGTCGGTCGAGCAGATGAAGCTTTTGACCATCCTGACCACCGCCGATATCCGCGGCGTCGGTCCGGGCGTCTGGAACGGCTGGAAGGCGCAGCTGTTGCGCACGCTGTATTACGAGACCGAGCCGGTGCTCACCGGCGGCTTCTCGGAGGTGAACCGCGCCAAGCGGCTGGCCGCGGCGCAGGCCGAGTTCCGCATGGCCATGACCGACTGGCCCGAAGTCGAGCTCGGCGCCTATATCGCTCGTCACTACCCGGCCTATTGGCTCAAGGTCGAGCTGCCGCGCAAGATCCGCCACGCCCGCTTCGTGCGCGCGAGCGAGCAGGCGGGCCATAAGCTCGCAATCAATGTCGGGTTCGATCCGGCGCGCGGCGTCACCGAGCTGACGATCTTCGCGATGGACCATCCCTGGCTGTTGTCGATCATCGCGGGCGCCTGCGCGTCCGCCGGCGCCAACATCGTCGATGCGCAGATCTACACCACGACCGACGGCCGCGCGCTCGACACCATCGCGATCTCCCGGGAATATGAGCGCGACGAGGACGAGGCCCGGCGCGCCACGCGGATCGGCGAGACCATCGAGCAGGTGCTGGAAGGCAAGCTCAAGCTGCCGGATGCCGTGGCGCGACGGACCACGCGCGGCAAGCAGCACAAGGCGTTCTCGGTCGAGCCCGAGGTGACCATCAACAATCAGTGGTCGGAGCTCTACACCGTGATCGAGGTCTCCGGCCTCGACCGTCCGGGCCTGTTGTATGAGCTGACCACGGCGATCTCCAAGCTCAACCTCAACATCACCTCCGCCCACGTCGCGACCTTCGGCGAGCGCGCCCGCGACGTGTTCTACGTCACCGATCTGCTGGGCGCGCAAATCAGCGCGCCGACGCGACAGGCCGCGATCAAGAGCACGCTGTTGCATCTGTTATCGGCCGACGAGGCCGCCGCACAGCCAGCGGCATAGGTCCCGACTCTCTCCCTTGTCATTCCGGGGCGATGCGGAGCATCGAACCCGGAATCCATTTTGCTGCACGACATGAGGTTAGATTGATTCCGGGCTCGCCCTTCGGGCGCCCCGGAATGACGAGGAGGAGGGAGGACGCGTCCATCAGCGAGCATGCGCGCTGTGGAACACTAAACCTCCACGCCCTCGTGCCGCAGCAGCCAACGCTTGCGCATCAAGCCGCCGCCATATTTCACCAACCCGCCGTCGGCGCCGATCAGGCGGTGACAGGGCAGCACGACACTGATCGGATTGGCGCCATTGGCGTGACCGACCGCACGCATCGCTTTGGGCGCCTGCAATTGGGCCGCCATCGCGCCGTAGCTCATGGTCTGGCCCGCGGGAATTCCCGGCAACGCCGCCCAGACCTTGCGCTGGAACTCCGTTCCGGCAACGCGCCATCCGACCTCGGCCAGCCGGTCGAGATCGCCGTTGAAATAGGCCGATAGCGCCGCCTTCATTGCCGCGGGCGCCTGCCCGTCCTTCAGGACCACTGCGCCATAGTGGCGCCGAAGCAGATCCAGCATCCGCGGCGTATGATCTTCCCAGTCGAGGGCGCGCAGCACGCCATCGTCATCGGTGACCAGCAGCGCTGCGCCGATCGGCGTGGACAGCCGGTCGAGGCTGAAAGTGGTGGGCGGCTTTTGCGTCAGGCGGCTGCGTTCGGGCATTGTCGGTTTCACCGGTCCCGGTTGATGCATTCTTAACGCTCTATGTCGGCTCCGAGCCTCGGCGTCGACCCGAAATCCGTAATCGCTGGCCGGCCGCCTCGTCTTGCATGGCGCCATGGCTTCCTCCACAATCGCCGGCAGCGATGGCGTCCAAAACAATCAAGACCATCGCGCGAAAACATCCAGGAGGAACACAGCCCATGAGAGATGGCATGATTCGTCTCGCCGGGGTGGCTGCGCTTGCGGCCGCGCTCTCGGTCACATCAGCTTACGCCCAGAAGAAATACGATCCCGGCGCCTCCGACACCGAGATCAAGGTCGGCCAGACCGTGCCGTTCTCCGGCCCCGCTTCGGCCTATGCCTCGATCGGCAAGACCCAGGCCGCTTATTTCAACATGATCAACGAGCAGGGCGGTATCAACGGCCGCAAGATCAAGCTGATCCAGTATGACGACGCCTATTCGCCGCCAAAGGCGGTCGAGCAGGTACGCAAGCTGGTCGAGGACGACGAGGTGCTGTTGACGTTCCAGATCATCGGCACGCCCTCAAATGCCGCCGTGCAGAAATATCTCAACGGCAAAAAGGTGCCGCAGCTGTTTGCCGCGACCGGGGCCACCCGTTTCACCGACCCGAAGAACTTCCCCTGGACGATGGGATATAACCCCAACTACTTCACCGAGGGCCGCATCTACGGCCAGTACATCCTCAAGGAACATCCCAACGCCAAGATCGGCGTGCTCTATCAGAACGATGATCTCGGCAAGGACTATCTGAACGGCATCAAGGCCGGCCTTGGCGACAAGGCGTCGAGCATGATCGTGGCAGAGGCGTCCTACGAGGTCTCCGATCCAACCATCGACTCCCAGATCCTGAAGCTGAAGGCCTCCGGCGCCGATCTGTTTTTCTCGGCCTCGACCCCGAAGCAGGCCGCACAGGCGATCAAGAAGATCGCCGAGCTCGACTGGAAGCCGGTCCACATCGTCGACATCAACGCCACCTCGGTCGGCGCGGTGATGAAGCCCGCGGGGCTGGAGGCCTCCAAGGGGGTCATCTCCGTGAACTACGGCAAGGACCCGCTCGATCCGGCCTGGAAGGATGATGCCGGCATGAAGCGCTATTTCGACTTCATGGCGAAGTATTATCCGGAAGGCGACAAGAACTCCAACTTCAACATCTACGGCTACTCGACCGCGCAGCTCCTGGTGACGGTGCTGCAGATGTGCGGCGACAATCTGACCCGCGAGAACGTGATGAAGCAGGCGGCGTCGTTGAAGCACGTGGTAGGCGATCTGTCGCTGCCGGGCATGGAGCTCAACACCTCGCCGACCGACTATCGTGTCAACAAGCAGCTGCAGATGATGAGGTTCAACGGCGAACGCTGGGAGCTGTTCGGCCCGATCCTGGAGGACCAAGGCGCAGCGGGCTAGCCATATTGACGGCTTGGGCTGTCAGCTATCTCGTCATGGCCGGGCTTGACCCGGCCATCCAGCGACGCGGTCGCTCGTGCAAGGTGGATGCCCGGGCCTTCGCCGCGCCGAAGCGGCTACGGCCGCGCAGGCGGGTCAAGCCCGGGCATGACGTTCTTGAGCGGGCTGTGTCTCATCGGGCCAAGCCCATCGCATCACAACGGCAGCTCGCCATATTCCCGGTTCGCCAGGCTCGCTTCCTCCAGATCGAGGTCGCGCTCGATGCGGCGCCGCGTCTCGTCGGTGATCCTGCCATCGCGCAGCATGACGTGGATGAACCGGCGCTCGACCGCGATCAACTCGCGGGTCAGCTCGATGCCGAGCGCGGACGCATCCTGCTGATCGGGATCGAGCGCCTGCGGCAGCTGGTTGAAGCGCACCTCATGGCGGGCGCGCAATAGCCGCACCACCTCCTCGGACAGCTCGCGATCACTGGTCATCGTCTCCAGCGAGCGCAGCGCGGTGTCGAGCGCCTCGCGTCGGGCTTCTATCTCCTGCTCGTGCTCGGCGGCATGTTCGGCGCGCCCCGCGCTCGTCACGCCGAGCCATTTAACCACGCGCGGCAGCGTCAGCCCGAGCCCGACCAGCGTGAAGAAGATCACGCCGAAGGAGACGAACAGGATGAGGTCACGATAAGGAAAGGCATCGCCGGTCGAGAGCGTCAGGGGCAGCGCCAGCGCCGCCGCCAGCGACACGGTGCCGCGCACGCCGGTGAAGCCGAGGATGAACACCCATTGCCAGGGCGGCGAGGGATCGCGTGCGCGCAGGCTTTTCGAGAGCCAGCGCGGCAGATACGTGGCGGGAAAGATCCAGGCGAAGCGCGCGAGGATGATGATCACGACGACCAGCGCCGTCACCAGCATGATGTCGTGCAGCGGGAACGCCTTGGACTTCTCGTAGAGCAGCCGCATCTGGAAGCCGGTGAGCAGGAACAGCATGCCCTCGATCAGGTAGATGACGAGGTCCCAGAAGAAGATGCCCTGCAGCCGCGTCGCCGACCGGATCAGAAGCGGCCCGTTCCAGCTCATATAGAGGCCGCAAGCCACCGTCGCGATCACGCCGGAGCCACCGACATGTTCGGGAATCCAAAAAGCCAGATAGGGCGTGAGCACCGACAGCGTGATCTCGATCTGCGGGTCGCAGGCATAATAGCGGGCGCGCAGCATCAGCCAGCCGACGCCGATGCCGAAGGCGACCTCGCCCACGACGATGAGTGCGAACTCGCCGGTGGCGACCGGCAGCGAGAACGTGCCGGTGGCGATCGCGGCGACGGCAAAGCGATAGAGGATCAAGGCGGTGGCGTCATTGGCAAGGCCTTCGCCTTCGAGCACCACCAGGATCCGGCGCGGCAGCTGCAGCCGGCGGGCGATCGCAAGCGGCGCCACCACATCGGGCGGCGCGACGATGGCGCCAAGCAGGAAGCCGACGCTCCAGGGCAGGCCGATCAGAAAGTGAGTCGCGGCCGCGACCGCGCAGGCGGTGAAGATGACGCAGCCGACCGCGAGCAGCACGATCGGGCGCAGGCTGAGCTTGAACTCGCGCCAGCTCATGGCGACGCTGGCCGAATAGATCAGCGGCGGCAGCACCACCAGCAGGACCAGCTCCGGCGGTAGGGCGAAGGCGGGTATGGTCGGCACGAAGGCGAGCGCGATGCCGGCCAGCATCAGCAGGATCGCCGGGGCAATCCCGGCGCGGCGCGCGAGCAGTGCGGTTCCCGCCAAAACCGTGAGCAGGATCAGAAACAGCTGAAAATCGTCTTCCATGCCGCCCTAACGTTCTGGCGTCGCTCGCCGCAACACTCAGTCCCGCAAATCGTAGCGGTAGGATTTGGACACGATCTGCCAGCCGTCCTTGAGCTTCATCGCCACCAGATAGTCGGTGAAATAGCGCGGCGGCAGCTGGCAGCGGACCTTGATGAAGGCGGTGTTCTCGTCCGAGCGGTCGATCGTGACGATGAAGTCGTCCCGCGCCTTGCCCTCCGACTTTGCCGACGGCCGCTTGCGTACCCAGGCCTGCCAATCGGGCACGGTCAGGACCTTCAATTCCCCATTCTCGATCCAGCGCAGATCGGCCGTGGGATGGAAAATCGCGCCGAGCTTGTCGGCATCGCCCTCATAGAGTGCGTCGAAATAGCCCTGAACCACGGATTCGACACTGGACCGATCGGCGCTCATAGCTCTCTCCCTTCGCTACGGAACGAACGATAGCGCATTTTCACCGCAAAAATGTGATTGGCAAGCCGCACCAAGGTCACATCCGCGGCGACAAAGAATGCTGGTTTTGGCCCGAGCACGAACGCGCAAGTCTTCTACTCAAGTCTTCTACACCACGTTTTGTACACCAAGTCTCCGAAACCCAGCCTCCGAAACCACGGGCCTGTCACGATGTCTTGGCCGCAATCGCTTCAGTTTCTCCGCCTGCTGCTCGCGGCGACGCTACTCCTGCTGTGCCAGCCGGCATTTGCCGGCAAGCGGGTGGCATTGATTATCGGGAACTCGGCCTATCAGAACGTTCCGCCGCTGGCGAACCCGGTCAATGACGGCGCGGTCATGACCCGGACCTTCAAGGATGCCGGTTTCGACGTCGTCGACTTCCGCCGCGATCTGTCGGCGCAGCAGACACGGCGGGCGCTGCGCGACTTCGCCGACGTCGCGCGCGATGCAGATATCGCGGTGGTCTATTACGCCGGGCACGGCATGGAGTCGGAAGGCGCCAACTACCTGATCCCCGTCGATGCGCGGCTGGAGCGCGACACCGACGTCTATGACGAGACGCTGTCGCTCGACCGCATTCTGGTCGCGATCGAGCCGGCCAAGAAGCTGCGCCTGGTCATCCTCGATGCCTGCCGCGACAATCCCTTCGCCAAGGCCATGGAGCGAACCACGGCCACGCGCGGCATCGGACTCGGCCTGGCCAAGGTCGAGCCTTCCAGCCCGAATACCTTGATCGCCTATTCCGCAAAGGCGGGATCGACGGCGCAGGACGGCAGCGGCAGGAACAGCCCGTTCACGATCTCATTGTCGCGGCGTCTCACCACGCCGGGGCTCGACATCCGCAAGGCCTTCGGCTTTGTGCGCGACGATGTGTTGAAGGCGACCGGCAACCGCCAGGAGCCGTTCGTCTACGGCTCGCTCGGCGGCGAGGACGTTCCGCTGGTGCCGGCAGCGCGTGTCGCGGCGCAGCCGCCGGCCACAGCCAATCCGCGGGCGGACGCCCGGCGGGACTATGAGCTGGCGCTGCAGATCGGCAACAAAGGGGCGTTCGAGGCTTTCCTGACGCAATATCCCGACGGCTTCTATGCGAGCCTTGCCCGGCTGCAGCTCGACAAACTGACGGCGGACGAGAATCGCGCCGCGCTGGCCGAGCAGGCACGGGCGGCGGAAGCCGAGCGCGCCCGTCTCGCCGCCCAAGGCGCGGCCAAGGAGGTGCTGGCTCAGGCCGAAGCAAAGGCGCAGGCCGAGGCCAAGGCGGCGGAGCAGGCGCGGGTCGCGGCCGAGCAGGTCGCGGAGATCGCACGCCAGCAGGCGGCGGAAGCCGAACGCACTCGGCAGGAGGATTCGGCGACTCCGCTGCAGGCGGCGCTGGAGACGGCGGGGACGGAGCCGGCAGACGCTGATTTGGCGCCTACGAAAAAAGGTCCGCCCAGGAAGCCGATCGCCGGTCGCGATCGCAGTGACGACGAACCGTCGGCCCGCAAGCGGCGATCCTCGGAGCGGCGGCTGGGGATGCCAGCGATCGTTGATAGCCGGCCGCTTCCGGATGAGGTCAAGCCGCAGCTTCGGGCGGAGAAGCCGGCCCTCGTGTCAGGACAGATCTATTGCGATGCTTATCTATGCCGTCCGGTGCGGCGCGGCTGCCATCTCGATTATCGCGGCGGCGGCGGCCCCGCCCAGAACGCCAGCGTGGAAGTGTGTGATTGATTAGCTCGGACTGGGCGGGCCTCATGGTTCTCCCGGCGATGCGACGCATCGTCCGGGGACGCGCCGCAAGCGGCGCTCCTCACCATGAGGGTCGGAGGTTCGCCGCGAACTCTGCCCGCGTCCTGAGGAGCTCGCCGGAGGCGAGCGTCTCGAAGGACGGTGGCGATTGAGATCGCCTTGCGAAATTTTTCCGATAAGCGAGAACCCTGCCAGAGCTGAGCGGGAGGGGGTCCGAGCGGCGGCAAAGGAAGGCCTTGATAGCAGCGGGGCTCAGCTTGAGATCGCGCTCGCGGCGATGTTGACCATCAGCGCGACCAGGGCCGTGTTGTAGACGAAGGAGATGATGCCGTGCACGGTCGCCGTGCGGCGGATCACCTTGTCGGTGATGCCGACGTCGGACACCTGGGCGGTCATGCCGATCACGAAGGAGAAGTAGACGAAGTCCCAATAATCGGCATGTTCGTCCTTGGTGTCGCCGCTTGGAAATTGCAGGCCGCCGGGCTTGAGCGTGCGATAATAATCATGGGCGTAGTGCAGAGCGAAGGTGGTGTGCACGATCGCCCAGGACAGGCTCACCGTGATCGTGGCGAAAGCGAGCTCGAAGGCGCCGCGCTTCGAGGCGCCGAGCTCGAACACGATCGCCGCAATGCTGGCGAAGGCACCGAGCGCCGTCACCATCAGGATCACGAAGCGGCCGTCGTCCTGCTTGATGGCGTTGCGGCGGATGTGCTGGTGCTGGCACTGCAGCATCATGATGATGACGAGCGACAGATACAGCGTCGCGAAGATGTCCCAGCAGAGCAGAAGGCGCGTGACCGCTCGCCACGCCGCCGGCAGCACGAAGAACGACAGGATCGCGATGCCGAGCGCGATGAAGGTGCGCGGCCGCGCATAGACCACGCGCAACGCCATCGGCAGCCGGGCGAAACGGGCGAGCGCGGCGTCTTCAGTGTGCTCCGGCCGGACGGGCACGCTCTAGTTCTTGCGCTCGGCCACGAAGCGGGCGGTGGCGCGCAGTACATCTGCCTTGGAGCCGAACATCGAGAGCGCCGCATCGCCGCGCGCAAGCAGGTCCCGAACGCGCTGCTTGGCGCCCTCGATTCCAAGCTGGGTGACGAAGGTGGTCTTGCCGAGCTCGGCGTCGGCGCCGGCCGGCTTGCCGAGCGTCGCCGCATCGCTCTCGACGTCCAGCAGGTCGTCCGCAATCTGGAAGGCCTCGCCGAGCGCGCGGCCGAAATCGTCGAGCGCCTGATATTCCTTCGCCGAGGCTTGGCCGAGAATGGCGCCGGCGATGCAGCCGAAGCGCAACAGCGCGCCGGTCTTCATCTGCTGCACGCGGGCGACATCGACCGGCTCGCGGTCGCCGAAGCGGCCTTCGCCGGCGAGGTCGAGGATCTGACCGCCGGCCATGCCGCCGATGCCGGCGCAGCGGGCTAGCGCCCGGGTCAGCGCCAGACGAACGCCGGCGTCGGGATGGATCTCGTCGCGGGTGATGATATCGAACGCAATGGTCAGGAGCGCGTCGCCGGCGAGAATGGCGGTCGCGTCGTCATAGACCTTGTGCAGAGTGGGGCGGCCGCGGCGGAGGTCGGAATTGTCCATCGCCGGCAGGTCGTCATGGATCAGGGAGTAGCAGTGGATGCATTCCAGCGCCGCGCCCGCCAGCAGCGCGCCGGTGGGTGGCACGCCGAAAATCGCGGCGCTCTCGACCACCAGGAACGGACGCAGCCTCTTGCCGCCGTTCAGGCTGGAATAGCGCATCGACTCAATCAGCCGCTTCGGCCGCACGATCTCGTCCGGCATCGCCTTGTCCGACAGCAGGTCGCCCAGCAGGGCTTCGGTGTCCTCGGCGGTCTTGTCCAGGCGTTGGGTGAAGTCGGTCACGGCCGTCGCGGTCATCAAGAAGGGCTCCAAAGGGGATTCATTCGCAGCAAAAAATTCGCCGGACAATCGTTGATGACGCAGGCTACGTCAATTGCGCGGCGCTTGGCCGCGTCGGCGCGAAAAAGGCAGGAAATTTCATGGAGATATCGGATAATCGCGCAGGACCATCGTTGATCATGCCTTAACCATTTCCGCGAAGCCCTCAATTTGCGCCCGCTCCGAACCCTCTTTGTGATCATCCTGCTAGTGCTGCTCGTGCCCTACGGGCTCACGCCGTTCTATGCGGTGGGGCACCCGGTTTCGGCCCTGATGCTGTGGCGCTCGGTGACCGGCAGGCCGGTCGAGCGGCGCTGGATCGATCTTTCGGCGATGTCACCCTATTTGCCGCGCGCGGTGGTCGCGGCGGAAGATGCCAAGTTCTGCGGCCACCATGGGGTCGACTGGGACGCGCTGCGCGAGGTGATGGACGATGCGGAGGAGGGCGAGGTCTCGCGCGGCGGCTCGACCATCACCCAGCAGCTCGCCAAGAACCTGTTCCTGTGGCCGGGCCGCAGTTTCGTCCGCAAGGCCCTGGAACTGCCGCTCGCACTCTGGATCGATGCGGTGCTGCCAAAACGGCGGATCCTGGAACTGTACCTGAACGTCGCCGAGCTCGGCCCCTCAGGCCAGTTCGGGGGCGAAGCCGGGGCAAACTATGCTTTTGGACGGTCCGCCGCCGTCCTCGGCGCCCGTGAGGCGGCCCTGCTCGCGTCGATCCTGCCCAATCCCGTCAAGCGCAGCGCGCGGAATCCGGGACCCGGCGTCCGCCGGCTGGCCATAACCTATGTGGCGCGGGCTCAATCCCCTGCGCTTCAGACCTGTTGGGGCGAGGGCCGGTAGTCGCGATACGCGAATTTTGGCCGAAATTGCCGCAAACGGCGCTAGCATTAAGGGACCTCATCCTCTATAAGCGCGGCCTTGATCGGCATCCGGGCCCGCCGGCGATTGCTTGCGGCCGTCGCTGAGCGACGATGTCCTGCTGATGCCATAAAAGATTACCCCTAGAGGATACGGATATGGCCGTCCCCAGAAGAAAAACGTCGCCCTCGCGACGTGGCATGCGTCGCTCGGCTGATGCGATCAAGAAGCCGACCTATGTCGAGGACAAGGATTCCGGCGAGCTGCGTCGTCCGCACCACCTGGACCTCAAGACCGGCATGTATAAGGGCCGCCAGGTCCTGAAGAAAAAGGACGCCTGATTGGCCGCCAGCGTGCGGCAGGCGGATGCCTGCCGCGGCGCGGCCATCGATGGGGTTGAGAGCGGTCCCGTGCGAGCCCATTCGCCGGGACCGTCGCGCATGATGAACGCCGCACTCCTTTGTTCTCGTCCTCGTGTTTCTCGTCCTCGGCTCTTAGAAGGTGCGCAGTGGTTCAATCCTTGCGCGGTTGAAGGCGTCACCGATGTCCATGGTCGGCTTTCCGCTGCTGCTGATCCCGCTGGCGATCTACAACATGATCGCCTTCTTGATGCCGGCGGTCGGCTTCAACGAGACGCTCGTGCAGGTGCGGCTGGTCTCGGGCGAGATGTGGACGGTGTCGCTCGGCGACATCCTGCTTGCGCTTGGCGTGCTGCTGCTGTGGCTCGAGGTCATCAAGGCTGCCCGACCGAACGGCAAATATCTGACCGACCATCTGCTGTCGTTCCTGGTCGCGGCCGGCGCCGTGGCCGAATTCGTGATGTGGCCCAAATTCGCCAACTCGACCTTCTTCCTGCTGGCCCTGCTCGCCACGGTGGATTTTTTCGCAGGCATCGGCCTGCGCAACAAGCGTCGCCGCGGGATGGTCGCCGTTGCGGCAGCCCCCGCATCGCGGGTCGAACCTGCGCCGCGGGTTGAACCCGCGCCAGAGCCCGAGCCGCCCGCCGCGGAGCCCGAGTTGCCGGCAGCGGAGCATGCCGAGACTGACGTCGCGCCGGCCGAGCATGCGCCGGCTGCTTCCAGCGAGCCCGCACCGGCGCCAGCGACCCCCACACCTGCGACCCCTGTTGCACCCGCGACCCCTGCCGTGCCAGCGGCGGCAGCCGTCGCCGAGTCCGTGCTGCTGGATCCTCCGGACCCGCGCGTTGCCGTGCCCGCGGCAACCGAGCCGCCGCCGAAAGCGGCCGACCACGCCCTGCCGACTGAGGCTGCCGAGCCCGCCTCGCCGCACGAGCCGGCGCCGCATGAGCCGGAGCGGACTCCTGACGCGCCGAAGCCGTAAGTGCGCCGCGACGCCCTCGCGTCAGATGACTAGCTTTTCTGAGATGACTTTATCCTAGATCACCTGTCGGGTTCGCCCGACTCGATGGTCCGTCTGCAGATGAGCCGCATAGGCCGAGAGTGCGTCGGCCGGCGCTGCGCGGCGGAGATTGCGCGTTTGCGGCAGTTGCTCGGCCGTGGCGATCAGGTGAGCCAGAAAGGTGGGATCGGGGCGCACCGAGCGGTGCGTCGCGGATGCGCGACCGGCTGCGTGGACGAGCGGGACCAGCGCGACGCTCTCTGTCGAGGCGGCGTCCTGCGCAGACGTTTCATTCCGGTCAATTGTTAACATCGTCCAACCAAATCCGGCTCTGCTTGTCTTATTTTGGAACGCCGGATCCTTTCCTCCCCAGGACATCGCAAGAGAAATGCCGTTTGCGCGGCGGCCGTTCCCCGATGTTCTGTGTTGGTTTACGCCTGGAGCGCATCCCCTTGCAAATGGCCTGTCGCAACAAAATGCTCTCATTAACCAGAAGTGCGTAGGCTGATTCGCGACGCCGGTGCCGCTACAGGCGGCCGCATGCCGGTCATCTGCAACTGTTGCGGCCGCGATCGAAACCGGCCGTGTCCCGAAACGAGGCGATCTTGACAGCCGAATTGCCGCAGACCTCGATGATTCTGGCGTCCCTCGGCCAGGCCGCCTTCGTCTGGGATATTGCCACCGACACGATCGTCTGGAGCGACCATGTCGGCGCGGTGTTTCCCGACATCCCGCTGTCGCAGCTCTCGCGTGGCGCCGATTTTGCCAAGCTGATCGAGCCGCAGCAGGCGATTCGCTCCGAGGTGCTGTTGCAATCACCGCCGCTGCACGGCGCAGTCGGCGCACCTTACCGCATCGAATATGGGGTGCGGGCCCACACCGGCGCGCCGCTGCTTTGGGTCGAGGAGACCGGCTGCTGGTTCGCCGACGCCGATGGTCGGCCGGCCCGCGCGCAAGGTCTCGTCTGTATCAACAACGAGCGCCACGCCCGCGACGAGCAGCTGCTTAGATCATCCCAGCATGATCCGCTGACCGGGGAGCTCAACCGCAGCCATCTGATCGCTGCCCTCGCCGCGGCGATCGAGGAGGCCCAGCGTTTCCGCTTCTCCTGTGCCTTCATGCTGGTCGGCATCGATCATCTGGCGCGCATCAATGATGCCTTCGGCTTCGACGTCGCCGACGGTGTGATCCTGGAGGTCGCACAGCGGATTCGCGCGCGGCTGCGCGGCGGCGATGTCCTCGGGCGCTTCTCCGGCAACAAGTTCGGGCTGATTCTGAAGAACTGCACGACGGACGATATGACGGTCGCGGCCGAGCGCTTCCTGGCCGCGGTGCGCGACGACGTGGTGCCGACCAGATCGGGGCCAGTCGCGGTCACCGTGACCATCGGCTCCGTCAGCGTGCCACGTCACGCGCGCACGACCGAGGAGGCCATCAACCGCGCCCATGAGACCTTGGATGGCGCCAAGCGACGCCGGGTCGGCTCGTTTGCGGTGTGGCGGCCCAATGTCGAGCGCGACGCGCAACGCAAGGTCAATATCCGCGTCACCGACGAGATCGTCACCGCGCTCAACGAGCGGCGGATCGTGACCGCCTTCGAGCCGGTGGTCGAGGCCAGCTCGCGCGCGCCGGCGTTCTACGAATGTCTGGTGCGGATGCAGCAGGACGACGGACGGGTGCTGCTAGCGCCCGACATCGTGCCGGTGGCCGAGCGGCTCGGTCTGATTCGTCTGGTCGATCATCGCGTGCTGGAACTCGTCGTCGCCGAGCTCGCGGCCGCACCCGGTGTGCGGCTCAGCCTCAATATCTCGCCCGAAACCACGATGGATCCGGACTGGTGGGCGTCGATCGAATTCCTGATGCGAGCACATCAAGGCGTCGCCGAGCGGCTGATCGTCGAGATCACCGAGACCTTGGAAATCCAGGACCTCGACGATCTCCGCGGCTTCGTCTCGCGGCTCAAGGATCTCGGCAGCCGGATCGCGATCGACGATTTCGGCGCCGGCTACACCTCGTTCCGCAACCTGCGCAAGCTCGGCGTCGACATCGTCAAGATCGACGGCGCCTTCGTGCAGAACCTGGCGCGCTCCGCCGATGATCGCGCCTTCGTGCAGACGCTGATCGATCTGGCGCGGCGGCTGCAGATCAAGACAGTCGCGGAATGGGTGCAGGATGAGGAATCAGCCGCGCTCTTGCGCGAATGGGGCTGCGACTACATCCAGGGTCGGGTGATCGGACTCGCGGCGACTCAGCGTCCCTGGCGGACGGCGGCCGAGCAAGCCTTGCCCGTGGCGGGCTGAGATCTCTGCCTTTCGCGGACAAGAGCGCCACCGCATATCGCACGCGGAGGCCTGGCCCTCATGGTTCTCCTGGCGATGCGAAGCATCGTCCGGAGACGCGCGGCTTTGCTGCCCCTCACCATGAGGGTCTACGATTTCACTGCGAAAGAACCCTCATCCTGAGGAGCCCGCCACAGGCGGGCGTCTCGAAGGATGGCCACGACGAGAACCGCCTGAGCGAACCTTCAGGCCTAAAGCGAACAGTCACGGCAGCTTTCGCGAGGACGACAAGCCGAAAATTATCCCTCCTGCTTCGGCTCCTTCGACATGCGGTCGAGCCGCTCCTGCATCTCCTTCATCTGACGGCGCAGGTCGTCGATATTGTCGTCGGTGGCCGCAGGCTCCGCAGCCTTATCCTCGGTGCGTGCAGGTACGAACGGCTTGAACATCGAGAAGGTCTGCTGAAACAGCTCCATGTTGCGGCGGACCTGCTCCTCAAGCGGCGCGAACGGCGTACCGCTCAAGGTCTCGGCGATCTGCTTGCGGAACTTCTCCTGTTCCTTGGTCAGCGTATCGATCGACTGCTCGAGATATTTCGGCACCACCATCTGCATGCTGTCGCCGTAGAACCGGATCAGCTGGCGCAGGAAGGTGGTGGGCAACAGGTTCTGGCCGGCCTTGTTCTCCTGCTCGAAGATGATCTGGGCGAGCACCGAGCGGGTAATGTCGTCGCCGGTCTTGGCGTCGTAAACCAGGAAATCCTCGCCCTCCTTAACCATCGCGGCGAGGTCTTCCAGGGTCACATATGTACTCGTCCCGGTATTATAGAGCCGCCGGTTCGCATATTTCTTGATTGTGGTGGGTTGGTCGGATTTCGCCATGGAAGCTCACACATTCATACCGAGGGCGGGAAAACCCCGCGGGGGCACCGCAGGGGACGAGCTACGCAATTGCGATAGGGTAATCACTTTCGGGCGAGTTCGGCTACGGTTTTGTGCGAGACGGTTAATTCCAAAGCAGAAATTGTGCTTATGAAACGGACAGCCGCGCCAATTTGAATGCGCCGCAGCAGGAAACAGAGCTCTCGCTCATTG
Organism: Bradyrhizobium sp. STM 3843; assembly: GCF_000239815.1. Taxonomy (GTDB): domain Bacteria; phylum Pseudomonadota; class Alphaproteobacteria; order Rhizobiales; family Xanthobacteraceae; genus Bradyrhizobium. Next base: position 16,982 of record NZ_CAFK01000076.1, read on the forward strand.
ACATGCCTCAACGAGGTTAACAGGATGCGATCTAGAGATTGCGCATCCGCCAATCCGGGGCTTGCCGTCGTCCCCACCGGCACGCTGCAGCACCCCACGGTTCGAATTTCTTTTAAGTTTCAAAGACTCCCGTCCCCAAAAGCAAAACTCAGGAGATGCCCATGTCAGACGATGTCGTCATCGTCAGCGCCGCCCGCACCCCGGTGGGAAGCTTCAACGGCGCGTTCGCCAATCTGCCGGCCCATGAGCTCGGCGCGATCGCGATCAAGGCCGCGCTGGAGCGCGCCGGCGTCGAGCCCGGCCGCGTCTCCGAAGTCATCATGGGTCAGATCCTGACTGCCGCCCAAGGCCAGAACCCCGCCCGCCAGGCTTCGATCGCCGCCGGCATCCCGGTGGAGAGCCCGGCCTGGGGCGTCAACCAGCTATGCGGCTCCGGCCTGCGCACGGTGGCGCTGGGCTACCAGGCGCTGCTCAACGGTGATTCGGAGATCGTGGTGGCCGGCGGCCAGGAGTCGATGAGTATGGCAACCCACGCGCAGCATCTGCGCGGCGGCGTCAAGATGGGCTCGCTCGAGCTCGTCGACACCATGATCAAGGACGGTCTGTGGGATGCCTTCAATGGCTATCACATGGGCAACACCGCCGAGAACGTCGCGAAGCAATATCAGATCACCCGCGCGCAGCAGGACGAGTTCGCAGTCGCCTCGCAGAACAAGGCCGAGGCGGCGCAGAAGGCCGGCCGGTTCAAGGACGAGATCGTGCCGGTGACAATCAAGAGCCGCAAGGGCGATGTCGTGGTCGATGCGGATGAATATCCGCGCCACGGCGCGACGATGGATGCGATGGGCAAGCTGCGCCCCGCTTTCGAGAAGGACGGCACCGTCACGGCCGGCAACGCCTCCGGCATCAATGACGGCGCGGCCGCCGTCGTGTTGATGACCGCCAAGCAGGCCGCGAAGGAAGGCAGGACGCCGATCGCTCGCATCGTCTCCTGGGGCCAGGCCGGCGTCGATCCGAAGATCATGGGCACGGGCCCGATCCCAGCATCGCGCACTGCGCTAAAGAAGGCCGGCTGGAATATTGCCGACCTGGACCTGATCGAAGCCAACGAGGCCTTTGCGGCACAGGCTTGCGCGGTCAACAAGGATCTCGGCTGGGATCCGGCCAAGGTCAATGTGAATGGCGGTGCGATCGCGATCGGACATCCGATCGGCGCTTCCGGTGCGCGCGTGCTGGTGACGTTGCTGCATGAGATGCAGAAGCGCGACGCGAAGAAAGGCCTTGCGACATTGTGCATCGGCGGCGGTATGGGCATCGCGATGTGCATTGCACGCGACTAAAAACGCGGCAGCGATTGCGAATGCTATAATCTTCGCACCTGCACGCATCTGAACTAAAGAACAACGCCCGGCGACATCGCCGGGCGTTTTGTTCTTGATGTCCGTCAAACAGGTCGCATAATCCGTGATTAGATAACGGTGCTGCGCGAGATGGTTGTGAGGTCCTGCCGATCGATCATGTGCGACAAGCGGCCGACGGCGATACATCTTAAGATTGTGACGCTTGAGCGAGCCAAAGGAACGAGCCGAGTAAACGACCAAGGGAAGGATGCGACATGGCACGGGTTGCGTTGGTAACGGGTGGAACGCGGGGCATCGGAGCGTCAATTGCTAAAGCGCTAAAGGCCGCCGGATACAAGGTCGCCGCCAATTATGGTGGCAACGATGCGGCCGCGGAGAAATTCAAGGGCGAGACCGAGATTCCCGTCTACAAATGGGACGTCAGCTCGTTCGAGGCCTGCACCGACGGCATCAAGAAGGTCGAGGCCGATCTCGGGCCGATCGAGATCCTGGTCAACAATGCCGGCATCACCCGCGACACCGCGTTCCACAAAATGTCGCTCGAGCAGTGGAGCGCCGTGATCAATACCAATCTCGGCTCGCTGTTCAACATGACGCGGCCCGTGATCGAGGGCATGCGCGCGCGCAAGTTCGGCCGCATCATCAACATCTCCTCGATCAACGGTCAGAAGGGCCAGTTCGGCCAGGTGAACTATTCGGCGGCGAAGGCCGGCGATATCGGCTTCACCAAGGCGCTCGCGCTGGAAACAGCGAAAGCGGGCATCACCGTGAACGCGATCTGCCCCGGCTATATCAACACCGAGATGGTGCAGGCGGTGCCGAAGGACGTGCTGGAGAAGTCGATTCTGCCGCTGATCCCGGTCGGCCGGCTCGGCGAGCCCGAGGAGATCGCGCGTGCCGTCGTGTTCCTGGCCGCCGATGACGCCGGCGCCATCACCGGCTCGACGCTGACCATCAATGGCGGTCAGTACATGGTGTGAATCGTGATCGTCATTGCGAGAAGCGATCGCGACGAAGCCATGCGACTTCGCTATTGAAGCTGGCATGGATTGCCTCGCTTCTCTCGCAATGACGACCTCATGTCCCCTCGCACCGCGACCCTGATCGGCCTCACCGCGATCCTGATGTGGTCGCTGCTTGCGGTGATGACGGTGGCCACCGGGGTCATTCCCGCGTTCCAGCTCGCCGCCATGACCTTTGCCATCGGCGGCGTGGTCGGCACCTTGACCTGGATCGGGCGGCCCGGGGCCATGAAGGCCTTGCGTCAGCCGCCTGTCGCTTGGATCGTCGGCGTGGGTGGCCTGTTCGGCTATCACGCGCTGTATTTCCTGGCGTTGCGCTTTGCGCCGCCGGCCGAAGCCGGTCTTCTGAATTATCTCTGGCCGCTGCTGATCGTGCTGTTCTCGGCGTTCCTGCCGGGCGAGCGGCTGGCGCCGCATCACATCATCGGCGCCGCGCTCGGTCTTGCCGGCACCGTGCTCCTGTTCGTCGGCAATGGCGCGAGCTTTGCGGCCGGCCAGGTGCCGGGGCTGCTCGCCGCCTTCATCGCGGCCTTCGTGTGGGCGACCTATTCGGTGCTGTCGCGCCGGCTCAAGGGGGTGCCGACCGACGCGGTGGCTGGTTTCTGCCTGGCGACCGCAGCGCTTGCCGCGATCATGCACCTTGCGGTCGAAGCCACGGTCTGGCCGGAGACGTTGACGCAATGGCTGGCCGTCATCGGACTCGGGGTCGGACCGGTGGGGGCCGCGTTCTACGCCTGGGACATCGGCATGAAGCGCGGCGATATCCGCGTGCTCGGTGCGGCGTCCTACGCCACGCCTTTGCTGTCGACGGCGTTCCTGATCCTGGCGGGCTTTGCCCGGCCGAGCGCGAACATCGCGCTTGCCACGCTCCTGATCGCCGGCGGCGGGCTGGTCGCCGCAAAGGACATGCTGCGCATCCGCCGCCAAGCCCGCTGAGCAGCCTGCGGGCCGCATGGCCCGCGCGGCGTGGCACTCCTGCCAACATCGTTGACGGCGACTTAACCGGAACCTCCCAACCGGCCCTGCAGTGGTAGTTTACAACCGTTCGGTGGTTTTCGGACGCAACACACCTAACCCCGCTTTTACCTGCGGTCAGCAAGTTAGTGGCCTCGATGGTGTTGATACGGGGCGGCATATGCGGGACCTGAGACGCGACCTGGCTCGCGCGCGAGAGTTATTTCGCGTGCCCGCTGATAATCCCGAGCTCACGCGCGCGCAGTTTCTGGCTTTCTCCAAGCAGGTGCCGCTGCTCTACTTCATCCTGATCACCAACAGCATCGCGGTTGCCTACACATTCCTGCCGCTGGCGCCGGCGTGGCTGACCATCAGCACGCCTGCGCTGCTGACGTCGTTAACGGGCATTCGGACGATCTGGTGGCTGCGCCAGCGCAATGTCGTGCTCGACGATGCGGAGATCCTGCGCAATCTGCGCGTGACCAACCGGATTGCCGGTCCGATCGGCGCCCTGTTCGTCGTCTGGTCGTTCGCGCTGTTCCCCTATGGCGATCCGTTCGCCAAAGGCCAGATCGCATTCTACATGGCGGTCACCGTCATCGGCATCATCTTCTGCCTGATGCACCTGCGCTCGGCCGCGCTGATCGTGACGCTGGTTGTGATCGTTCCCTTCGTCATCTACTTCATGGCCACGCGTGAACACGCGTTGCAGGCGATCGCGGTGAACCAGCTTCTGGTCTCAGGCGCAATGGTCACGGTGCTGTTCATCTACTACCGCGATTTCGCCGACCTTGTTGCCAGCCGCAAGTCGCTACTCGCAGAGCAGGCCGCGACGCAGGCTCTTTCGGATGAGAACTTCCGGCTCGCCAATCTGGACTCCCTGACTGACCTGCCCAATCGCCGGCGCTTTTTCTCCGAACTCACCCGCTTCTTTGCCGATGCCGAGCGCGACGGCACGAGGCTCGCGGTCGGCATCATCGATCTCGACGGCTTCAAGCCGATCAACGATACCTATGGTCACACCGTCGGCGACCGCGTCCTGATCGAGGCGGCGCGCCGTCTCGGCGAGGTCTGCGACGGCTGCGGGCCGCGGGTTCATCTCGCCCGCCTCGGTGGCGATGAGTTTGGCCTGGTGGTCGGCGACAATCCCACCGATGAGGATCTGCTCGCGCTGGGCCGCCAGATCACCGATCGCATCAAGCTGCCGTACCAGCTGGATACGGCCCATACCGGTCTGTCCTGTTCGATGGGCTTCGCGCTCTATCCGCGCTCGGCCACCGCCGCCGAACCGCTCTATGAATGCGCTGACTACGCGCTTTATCACGCCAAGCGCCACGTGCGCGGCGGCGCGGTCATCTTCTCCAGCGAGCTCGAAGCCGAAATCCGCAGCCGCAGCGTGATCGAGCACATGCTGCGGACGGCGGATTTCGAAACGGAGATGCAGTTGGCATTTCAGCCGATCATCGACGTCAGAAGCGAGCGGACGAGAGGCTTCGAAGTGCTGGCGCGCTGGCAGAGCCCGAAGCTCGGGTTGGTGTCGCCGGGCGACTTCATTCCTGCCGCCGAACGCACCGGAGTCATTCGCGCCTTAACTCGTGTCCTGCTGGTCAAGGCACTGGCCGCAGCCGCGACCTGGCCGGATGATATCCGCATCTCCTTCAACCTCTCGGCTCACGACATCTGCTCGCCGGACGGCATCCTGCACCTGATCTCCGCGATCGAAGCGAGCGGCGTTGCGGCCGGCCGTATCGAGTTCGAGATCACCGAAACCGCGGTGACCTATGATTTCTCCCGCGCCGAGCATTCGATCGCGGCATTGAAGGCGATGGGCTGCGGCATCTCCCTGGACGATTTCGGCACCGGCTATTCGTCGCTCAGCCACGTCCACCGGCTGCCGCTCGACAAGCTCAAGGTCGACCGCAGCTTCGTCGCCGATATCAACAGCAATCCAATCAGCCATAAGATCGTCAAGTCGCTGACCGGCCTTTGCGCCGACATGGAGATCGCTTGCATCGGCGAAGGCGTGGAGACCGAAGCGCAACTCGAGAGCCTGCGTCGGCTGGGATGCGATTTCGTTCAGGGCTATTACTTCGCCAAGCCGATGCCTGCGGACGCCGTCGCCGGCTTCCTGGCCGAGGAACGTCGACGCGTGTCCGAGACATCGACGCAGAAGCGCGCAACGGGCGCGTGATCCGAACGCTACGTATGGGTCCGAATGAAGCGCGGGCCTCATGGTTCTCCCGGCGATGCGGAGCATCGTCCGGAGACGCATTCGTCGCATCAGTCAGCCGCGCGGCGTCCAGCCTGGCGGTGCCAATTCGAAGCCCGAAAATTCGAATCCGGGTGCAACCGAACAGCCGACCAGGGTCCAGTCGCCGGTCGATTCGGCGGACTGCCAGGCATGCGCCGGCACCACGGCTTGCGGCCGCTCGCCGGCGAGCAGATCGCTGCCCAGCCGAATCGCCTGCGGCTCGCGTCCGTCCTCGGCGATGCGCAGGGTCAAGGGACTGCCCGCATAGAAATGCCAGACCTCGGCGGCATCGACCCGATGCCAA
>NZ_CAFK01000075.1 GCF_000239815.1 Bradyrhizobium sp. STM 3843
GGATGCTCGGTGTCGAACGCCCGGGTCGGGACGTTATTGGCGCTGAAATAATCGAGCAAAGTGCGCGAAACCGTGGTCTTGCCGACCCCGCCCTTGTCCGCGCCCACCACAACAACTGCCGGTTTCGCCATGGAATGTCCTTGAAATCTAGTCCGGCCCAGGCCGGCGCCTCGCATCCTGCGTTGCGCGCGAACATGGCAGAAACAACGGAGAATTCAAATTCATTGAAGCGACGCGGCGGTGAAATTTCCCCATCTGCTGGTCAACGTGAAGGATTAAGTGGAGGTCTCCGTGCCTTCCGGTTGCGGCGAGCCTGCCAGCTGCGAGTGATTGGCGGAAATGCGCGCGCAATCAAGGACATCGGCACGCGACTTGATCGTCATGCTGAGCTGTCAATGTCGGCCCCACGGGCCGCTTGCCGGATCGCCCCAGGGACCCCGTGGCGCATCCTGTTCCGGAGCGGGGGCGGGGCGATCGGCCGCCGGGCCCCAAGGCCCGGAGCCGGGCAGCGCGGGCGGTGTTTCGGTATCGGACGGCTCGGCCGCCGACGGCTGTTCCGCCTCGGAGGGGAGTGCGAGCGGACCAGGGTCGCGGCCGCCGGCGAATTTCACCAGCGCCTGGATGCGCGACTCCACCGAGGGATGGGTGGCGAACAGATCGGCGAAGCCTTCGCGCGGGTTGTCGACGCACAGTTCCATGACCGCCGACGTCGCGCCGGGCAGTTCACCGCGGCCCTCGATCTTGCGCAAGGCCGAGATCATCGCATCCGGGTTCTTGGTCAGCTCGACCGACCCGGCATCCGCCAGATATTCGCGCGTGCGCGACAGTGCGAGCTTGACGATCTGCGACAGCAGCCAGGCGAGCAGGATCAGCACCACCGCGATGATGATGACCACGATGGCGCCGCCGCCGGACCCTTTGCGATCCGAGGACGAGGAGGAGGACGACGACGAAGACGAGGACGACGACGACGATCCCCAGGAGCCGCCGCCTCCGCTCCAGCTCAGATTGGTGAACAGGCGGAAGAACAATTCGCCGAAGAAGCCGACCACGCCGGCAATGATCACGGCGACCACCATCATCTGCACATCGCCATTGCGGATATGGGTGAGCTCGTGGCCAAGCACGGCCTCGATCTCCTGATCGTTCAGGGCATTCAACAGCCCCGTCGTCACCGTGATCGCGTATTGTTTCTGGTTGAGCCCGGTGGCGAAGGCGTTCAGCGCCGGGCTGTCCATGATCTTCAGCTTCGGCATGGTGATGCCGCGCGAGATGCAGAGGTTTTCCAGCAGATTGTAGAGCCGCGGCTGCTCCTGCCGGGTCACCGCCTCGCCGCCGGTCACGGCGTCAATGATCGACTGGTGGAAGAAATAGGCGATCACGATCCAAGCGGCCGCGCCGAGCGTGGCCCAGGGCAGGGCCTTGATCAGGTCGGACAGCGCAGCCCGCAGATAATAGTCCACGCTGCCGCCGCCGTTGATCATCACTTCGGCAACCAGCGCTCCGGCATAGACCAGCACGTAGATCAGCAGGAACAGGCCGCCGAGCAGCACCATCGAACGGAATCTGTTCGAGGCGATATGGGTGTAGAGACCGTAGGCGGCCATGTGGCGATGCCCTGTCGAAACGAGGGCTTAGGCTCAGAATTTCACACTGGGCGCGGTTTCGACCTCGGCGCGGCTTGTGCCCAGATCGAAGAAGTCCTTGCGGGTGAAGCCGAGCATGCCAGCGAACAGCGCGGCCGGCATCTGCTGGATGCCGGTGTTGTACTCCTGCACGGCATTGTTGAAGAAGCGGCGGCTGGCGGCGATCTTGTTCTCAAGATCGGAGAGTTCGCTCGCCAGCTGCTGGAAATTGGCGTTGGCCTTGAGGTCCGGATAGGCCTCCGACAGCGCGATCAGCCGGCCGAGCGCGCCGGTGAGCTGGGTCTCGGCAGCCGAGACCTGCGCCGGACCTTGCGCGGACATGGCGGCATTCCGGGCCTTGATGACCTCGTCGAGCGTGCCGCGCTCATGCGCCGCATAGCCTTTCACGGTTTCGACCAGGTTCGGGATCAGGTCGTGACGTTGTTTCAGCTGCACGTCGACGTCGGCAAAGGCCTGGTTGACCCGCTGGCTCAGCGCGATCAGCCGGTTATAGGCGCCGAAGGCGAACAGCACGAGAATGACGATGATGCCGAGGACGATCCAGCCGGACATGCAGAGCTCCGAGGAAGAGGGCGAAAGGAAGCGGCGGGGCTAAGACTAGCCGACGATGCCGGCCGGGGCGAGACCTGCCGGATCCGGCGCGCATTGGTCGCTTCAGGCCGTGCGCGCGTTCAACCCGGGAGACCGCGTCCCGTCATTCGCTGGATCAACGGATCACCTGATCGCAGGCAACGACGCTGCGATCAGCCGCGCTCAATAGGGGCGGGCGATGCGCCAGAGCTGCGTCGGATCGTTGCCGTTGACGTCGCCGGGCGAGCTGTCCAGTTGCGAGGTGTAGAGCGGACGATAGCGATAAGCCCACATCTTCTTGCCGTCGCCACGGGTGATCACGGTGAAATCTCCGGTTGCCACCGCATTGTCGGGTGCGGTCAGCGGAGGGCGCTTCTCGGCGCATTTGGCGTCGCAGGTCGAGGCGGTGCCGCTGGTGTCCCGCTCGAACGTGTAGAGCGTCATGCCCTTGAGATCGACCAGGATCGGACCGTGCTTGCCGATGATGGCCTTGGCCGGCGGCCCTTCCTGCTTTGCGGCCGGGGGCGGCGCCGAAGCCTCGCCCCCATGGCCACCAGCAAACGCCGTCTCCGCCGTAGCCAACAGAGCCGCAGCGACCATCATCGTCCGAAACATTCCGAATGCCCCATGGTGAACGCGCTCAAAGCGCCGGTTGCAGTCACCCTAGCACTCGCGGATTAGTTCCAGGTTTCAAAAGGCTGGACAAATGAACATCCGACACGACCTGACGTTAACCATCCGTATGTTGCGGCGGTATTTGCGGCAGGTTTGCGGGCGCGACGGCGCCACCCCAATCCCAGCGGCGCGCGGCGGCAAAGGCGGTCTTGTCCCGGCGGGGAACGGTGACGGTGCGCGCAACGCCGTCGGCGCAGCAGAGCTTGGCGGCCACAGCCGCTTTGCCCAGAGCTGGCGGCGCCAGCACCCGCGCCACGGGACGTTGCGGGACCGGTTGTCGCGTCAGGGCGACATAGCTGAACTTCTCGTCCTCATAGGGCAGCTCGACGCCCTTGATCTGCTTGTGCGCGCGGGAGCGGGCGAGGCGCTGCGCGAAGTGACACCAGTCCGGCGCAGCCAGCGGGCAAGCATGATCGTGTGGGCAGGGGGCCGCGACATGCGCTCCCGCAGCGATCAATTGCGCCCGCGCCGCGATGACGCGCTGATAGCCGGCGGGGGTGCCGGGCTCGACGAGCAGCAGCGTGTCGCGCGTTTTGATCCACAGGGTCGCGGCAAGCGCCTCGCGTTCGCTCTCGGGCAGCTCGCCAATCATATAGCTGGCAATCACGAGATCGGCCGGCGCGGCGTGGTCGAGCTGCGTGCGCGTGGGCCCCAACGTATAATCGAGATCGTTCAACCGGTGTGCGCCAGCGGCAAGCTCGAGCGCCAGCGCGCGCAGGACCGGATTGGCGTCGAGGGCCCGGAACGATGCCAGCGAAGCAAAGGCTTCCGCCGCGGCGAAACTTGCCGTGCCGGGTCCGGCGCCGACATCGAGCAGCGATGTCGGCGCAAACTCCGGTCGCATCTCGATCAGCGCATTCAGGCAAGCTGCGACGGCCGCATAGGTCGCGGGCATCCGCACCACGGCGTAGGCCACCGCATCGGCCTCGCTGGCGATGCCGCCGGAGGGGCCGCCGCCGCGATAGGCTTGCGAGATCCGGGCGGCGCGCGCAGCGGCATCCTGGCGCGACTGGCCCTGCAGCTTGGCTTCGAGCGCGGCCTTGACCGCGGCAGGAAGGTCCGGAGTGATCACGCCACCTGCTGGTCGAGGATCTTCACGGCCTCGTCGAGCGCCACCGATACCAGTTGCGACACGCCGCGCTCGGCCATGGTGACGCCGAACAGCCGGTTCATCCGCGCCATCGTGATCGGGTTATGCGTGATGATGATGAAGCGGGTCTCGGTCGAGTTCTTCATCTCGTGCAGCAGATTGCAGAAGCGTTCGACGTTGTGGTCGTCGAGCGGTGCGTCGACCTCGTCCAGCACGCAGATCGGCGACGGGTTGGTGAGGAACACCGCGAAGATCAGCGCCAGCGCCGTCAACGCCTGCTCGCCGCCCGACAGCAGCGACAGCGATTGCGGCTTCTTGCCGGGCGGCTTGGCGATGATCTCGAGACCCGCCTCGAGCGGATCGTCGCTCTCGATCAGATGCAGCGCGGCCTCGCCGCCGCCGAACAGCTCGGTGAAGAGGCGCTTGAAGTGGGCGTTGACGGTCTCGAACGAGGCCTGCAGGCGCTCGCGCGCCTCCTTGTTGAGGCTCTGGATGCCCTGGCGCAGCCGCTTGATCGCTTCGACCAGGTCGTCACGCTCCGTGGTCAGCGCCGTGTGCTGGCCCTCGACCTCGGTCAGCTCCTCTTCCGCGCGCAGGTTGACGGCGCCGAGCCGCTCGCGATCGCGCCGCAGCTTCTCCAGGCTGTCCTCGATCTCGTGCAGCGGCGGCAGCTGGGTATCCGGTCCGATTTCGGCGAGACCCGCGACGGCCTGCGGCTCGACTTCGAGCATGTCGTGGATTTCGCGCTCGACGTCGGCGACGCGGCGCTTGGCGCTTTCCAGTCGTTCCTCGGCGCGCGCGGCAGCTTCGCGCGACCGCGACAAGGCTTCCAGCGAAGTCTTGGCTGCACGATCGGTATCGCCCATCGCGGTCTCGGCGGCGGCCAAAGCATCGGCTGCAACCTGGCGCTCGCCTTCGGCGATGCCGATCTCGTCGATCAGCGCGCTGCGCTTCTCGGCAAAAAACGCGGGCGCGTTCTCGAGCTCGGCGCGCTCGTCCTTCACCTCGGCGATGCGCGCCTCGATGGTTGCGATCTGCGAGCCGGCACCGCGGACGCGGTTTAACCAGTCGTTGCGCTCGCTGATGATCGCCTGCACGCGGCGGTCGGCGAGTTCGGCCTCGCGCGCCAGTGCCTGCGCCTCGGCGCGGACCTGCGCGGCCGCACGGCGCTTGGTCTCGATCTCGGCGCGAACGGCCCCGAGCCGTGCTTCGGATTCCGTGCTCGCTGGCAGCTCCTCGATCGCCTCGAGCGCGCTCTGATGCGTGGCCTCGATCTCGCTGCGATCGCTGGTCAGGCGGCTGGAGGCTTCGACGAGAGCGGACCTGCGCGCCGCGTGCCGGTTGATCTCGCGCTCGGCATTGGCGTGGCGCTCGCGCGCGGCGTTGACCTCGCGCTGCGCGGCGCGCCAAGCCTCGCGGGCGGCGCTCTCGGCGGCGGTGGCAGCCCTCACCTCGGCCTCGGCGCTCTCCAGCGCCTGGCGCTTGTTGGTGGCATCGATGCGCGCCTGCTCCAGCTCGCTTTCGATGTCGATCAGCCGGGCGCGCTCGGCAAGGCGCCGGGCCGCACCGGTCGGCGCATGTGCGGCCGCGACGAATCCGTCCCAGCGCCAGACGTCGCCTTCCGGCGACACCAGCCGCTGGCCGGTCTTCAGCTGCGAGACGAGCTGCGCCCCGCGCTCGCGCGACACCACGCCGATCTGCGCGAGCCGGCGCGACAGCTCCGGCGGGGCCTGAACATGGGCGGCAAGCGGCTCGACTCCGTCGGGCAGCGCCGGGTCGATGCCATCGGCCCCGGCCAGCGTCCAGCGCATCGGCGCCGACGGATCGACCGGTGCATCGAGGTCATCCCCGAGCACCGCGCCAAGCGCCTTTTCAAAGCCCTTCGTGACCGTGACGCCGTCGATGATCGGCGGCCACAGATTCTTGGTCTCGCTGTTCACCATCTTGGAGATGGTGCGCGCTTCCGTCTCCAGCCGTTGCGCGCGCTTCTCAGCGTCGGCAAGCGGCGCGCGGGAGGCTTCAAGCCTGTGGCGGGCGTCGGCCAGCGCGGTCTCACTGGCTTGGGCTGTGGCCTCCGACTGCGCCACCACCTCTTCGGCGGCTTCGAGCGCGGCGGCAAGCGTGTCGAGGTCGCCGAGATGGGCGGTCTCCTGCGCGAGCTTCTGCTCCTCGCCCTGGACGCCGGCGATCTCCTGGTCGAGCCGCGCCAGCCGCTCGCGGTGGCTGCGGACATTGGCCTCGAGCTGGTTGCGACGCGCGGTGAGGTCGGCCAGCTGTGTCGTCAGCTCGGTGAACTGACGCTCGGTCTCGGCGAGACTGGCCTCGGCCTCGGCCACGCGCTCGTCGACGCCGCTGCGCATCTCGACGCGCGCCTTGATCTCTTCCTTCAGCTCGGCGTCTTCGGTCTCGAGGCGCTGCAGCGCGACCTGGGCATCCTGGGTCTGCTGCTGCTCACGTGCGACGTCGGCGGTGAGCTGCATCAGCCGGCGATCGAGCTCGCCCGTGCGCTCCTTGGCGCGCAGCTCCTCGCGATCGAGCAGATCGCGCGCATTCTTGAGCCGCTGCATGGTCGCGGCGGCGCGCGCTTCGGCGTCACGCAAGGCGGGCAGCTCGGCGGCCCGGATCGCCTGGATGCGTGCCGATTCCGCCTGCTCACGGGTGCGCTCGGCCATCTCGCGCACGCTGACATCGTGCACGTGCGCCGCCTCGTTCAGGTCGGCATGAGCTCCCATCCAACGCAAATGATAAAGGGTCGCTTCCGCCTTGCGGACCTTGGCGGCAACCTCGCGATAGCGGATCGCCTGGCGCGCCTGCTTCTTCAGTCCTTCCATCTGACCGGAGAGCTGGCCGATGACATCCTCGACGCGGGTGAGGTTGGTCTCGGCCGCCTTTAGCCGCAGCTCGGCCTCATGCCGGCGCGCATGGAGGCCGGCGACGCCGGCGGCGTCTTCCAGCACGCGGCGGCGCTGCTCGGGTTTGGCCTGAATGATCTCGCCGATCTTGCCCTGGTGGACGAGGGCGGGCGAACGCGCACCGGTCGCCGCATCCGCAAACAGGATCTGCACGTCACGGGCGCGGACGTCGCGGCCATTGATGCGATACACCGAACCCGCTTCGCGCTCGATCCGCCGCGAGATCTCCAGGATGTCCCGGTCGTTGACGGCGGCCGGCGCGGTGCGATCGGCGTTGTCGATCGTCATCACCACTTCGGCATGGTTGCGGGCAGGGCGGCTATTGGAGCCCGAGAAGATCACCGCATCCATGTCGGCGGCGCGCAGCGATTTGTGCGAGGTCTCGCCCATCGCCCAGCGCAGTGCTTCAACCAGATTCGACTTGCCGCAGCCGTTCGGTCCAACCACGCCGGTGAGGCCGGGTTCGATCACGAAGTCAGTAGGTTCGACGAAGGTCTTGAAACCGTGGAGACGAAGACGCGTGAGCTTCATGCACAGATTCTCTGTTGGCAGGAGACGAATCTCCCTGCCTCGACAATACCATAGAAGGCAATGTCAATGTGGCCCGAGTCGCTTGATGCGGCTCTTGAGGGCGGGACAATGGCGAGGGGCGGGCATAAGGGCAACCCGCGAGCCCTGCTTTTCCAAGCCTTTCTGAAGCAGGAAGGCTATCTGGCGCAAACCGCCCGGTGCCGGATTGTCTCGGCCGTTCAGAATCTTATCGGGCCGGCACGACGCGGCACTGAGGATCGTTCCGAAGACAGATCAGCTCTTGAGAAGCGGATTGATCTTCTTCTCGAACTCCTCGATCGAGGTCTCGCCCTTGATCTTCTCGCCGTTGATGAAGAAGGTCGGGGTCGAATCCACTTTAAGGACTTCGCTGGCGTATTTCTGGTCGGCCGCGATCTTGTCGAGCAGTGCCTGATCCTTGAGGCAGGCCTCGACCTGCTGTTGGGTGAGCCCGGCCTGCTTGCCGATCCGGGTCAGCGTCTCCGTCGTGTTCTTCACGACCCAGTCGTTCTGGGAGCGGAACAGCATGTCGGTCACGGCGAAGTATTTTTGCGCGTCGCCATTGGCGATGCAGCGGGTCAGCATCGAGCCGGCCGCGGCTTTGATGTCGAGCGGGAACTCGCGGAAGATGTAGCGGATCTTGCCGGTATCAATGTATTCCGACTTGAGCTTCGGGAACACGTCCTTGTTGAACGCCGCGCAATGCGGGCAGGTCATCGAGGCATATTCGGTGATGGTGACGGCGGCGTCGGCCGGGCCGAGCACCATGTCCGGCAGCGACACCGGCTTGGCCACATCGGAGGCGCTCTGCGCCATCGCGTCCGAGATCAACCGCAGCGGCGAGAAGCCGGCGAGTGCAGCGAGGCCGGTCAGGGACAAAGCGGCGGTGAAGGCGCGGCGGGTGATGATCAAGGCTCTGCTCCGGACTGGCGTATCTTTGCGCGCGATAGACTCTAAAGACGCGGGCATGTCGCTAGCTTGAAACCGCTCAACTGGCAATGCTGGCGGGCGAGGACCGATGATCCGGCCGGCGTCAATTTCGCTTGATGGCGGCGCCCAGCCGGGCGAGCGCATCACGGAGCGCCTCGTCCTCGATTGCCGACAGGCTCTCGGCCACTTTCGCGACCGATTTTGGGTCAGGCGGGGTCGGTCGCCGGGGCCGCGGACGGCGCAACAAAGGGCCCTGGCGGAGCGCCAGCCGGCCGACCGCATGCCAGCCGAAGAAGCGGTTGACCCGCTCCAGGATCACGTCGGACGAATGCTGGATTTCGAGCGCCATCGGACCCTCGACCTTTAGCACCAGCGTCGCCGGCTCCTGCGGCTGCCCTTCGACCGGCCGCGGCCATTGGATCTTCAGGGGTGCGGCGTGGGCCGCGATCTCGGGCCCTGCGATCTCCGCCCATCGGGTGACGAGTTCGCGGGAGGCAAAGCCCTGCTTGGCGTAGGCAGCCGAGAACACGTCCCCGAGCATGGCGGACAGAGGCTTGGCGCTGATCGGGCCGGGCTTTGACATGGTCAGTTTATCGCGTCGTTGCCGGTCGGGAACTTGCCCCACGCAAGAAGAAAGCCGTGGATGCGCGTGAGCAGCGCGGATGTGACCGGAGACTATGGCGTCTGACGTACTAGATTGCAGCTATGATGTCACCCGTGCTTCGCTTCCAACCCAAACTGCCCGACACCGAAGGTAGCGACGACCGCCCCGCGGAGCTGCTCGCCTGGTACGACCGCCATCGCCGGCGCCTTCCGTGGCGCGCGCCGGCGGGGGAGCGCGCCGATCCCTACCGGGTCTGGCTGTCCGAGATCATGTTGCAGCAGACCACCGTCAAGGCGGTCGGACCCTATTTCGAGAAGTTCCTGGCGCGGTGGCCGGACGTGACCGCGCTGGGCCGGGCGGCGCTCGACGATGTGCTGCGGATGTGGGCCGGGCTCGGTTACTACTCCCGGGCGCGCAATCTCCATGCATGCGCGGTGACGGTGCTGCGCGACCATGGCGGCAAATTTCCCGATACCGAAGAGCGCTTGCGCGCGCTGCCGGGCATCGGTCCGTATACGGCGGCAGCGATCGCGGCGATCGCGTTCGATCGCCGCACCATGCCCGTCGACGGCAATATCGAGCGCGTGGTGTCGCGGCTGTTCGCCGTTGAGGAGACGTTGCCGCAGGCCAAACCCCGTATCCAGGAGCTGGCGGCAAGTCTGCTCGGGCCGTCCAGGGCGAGCGATGCGGAGACGCGCGCCGGCGACAGCGCGCAGGCGCTGATGGATCTGGGAGCTTCGATCTGCACGCCGAAGAAGCCCGCCTGCGCGCTGTGTCCTTTCAACGGGGATTGCGCGGCCCGCCTGCGCGGTGACCAGGAGACCTTTCCCCGCAAAGCGCCGAAGAAGACCGGCGCGCTGCGGCGCGGCGCGGCTTTCGTGGTGACGCGTGGTGACGAGCTCCTGGTGCGCTCACGCCCCGAAAAAGGTCTGCTCGGCGGAATGACGGAGGTGCCCGGCTCGGAGTGGCGGGCTGATCAGGACGACAAAGCCGCACTGGCGCAGGCACCGCAGCTTGCCGGCATTGGCCGGTGGCATCGCAAAGCCGGCGTCGTCACCCACGTGTTCACGCATTTTCCGCTGGAGCTCGTGGTCTACACTGCCCAGGTGCCGGCGCGGACGCGCGCGCCGTCAGGCATGCGCTGGGTGGCGATCGCGACACTCGCCGAGGAAGCGCTGCCCAACGTCATGCGCAAGGTGGTTGCGCACGGGCTTGGCGACTGAGGCACGCATCTCCTCCGGCTGCTGACAGTGCGCTGGCAGCAGCCTCGCCTTAATGAGGCGCGCCTGAGACGGAGACGCGCCTATGATCCAAACCGCACTCGATCACATCCCAGCGCCGCCATCGGCGCAGCTGTTAGGCTGGCACCTATTGGATGCGAGACCCGCCGAAGGCTGGATCCGGATCGGCTTCGACGGCAAGCACGAGTTCTGTAATCCGGCCGGGTTCATCCAGGGAGGCATCCTGTCGGCGATGCTCGACGACACGATGGGCCCAGCCGTGTTCGTCATGACCGAAGGCCGGCTCTACACGGTGACCGTCACCATGACTGTGAATTTCATGGCCCCGGCCGAGCCTGGGCCCATGATAGGGGAGGGACGCGTGACGCAGCTCGGCAGGACGATTGCGTTCATGGAGGGCCGGCTCACACGCGCGGGCGGTGCGTTGATCGCGACCGCAACAGCCACTGCGCGACTGGTCGAGAGCACGCGAGCGTTGCGCTAGCGGCATAGGGCTGCTGCTGTGGCTGATAGAGGATGGACGGCCCGGAGAAGCGCCGCTACGCTGGCGGCTCATCGATCGGAAACGCCATGCTCAAGCTCTATTACACACCCGGCACCTGCGCGCTCGCCTCGCATATCGCGCTGGCTGAAGCCGGCGCAGACTACGCGCTGCAGAAGGTCGACTTCAAGACCAACCAGCAGAACAGCTCCGACTATCTCGCGATCAACCCCAAGGGGCGGGTGCCTGCGCTGGTCACCGATCGCGGTGTCCTGACCGAGACGCCGGCGCTGCTTGCCTACATCGCGCAAAGCTTCCCGCAGGCGAAGCTCGCGCCATTGGACGATGCGTTCGCGTTCGCCGAGGTGCAGTCGTTCAATAGCTATCTGTGCTCGACCGTTCATGTCGCCCATGCGCACCGGGTGCGCGGCTCGCGCTGGGCGAGCGAGGAATCCTCCTTCGCCGACATGAAGCGCAAGGTGCCGGAGACCGTCGGCGGCTGCTTCGTGCTGATCGAACGCGCCATGTTCAGGGGACCGTGGGTGATGGGCGGGCAATATACGATCTGCGATCCCTATCTCTTTACGATCGCGCAATGGCTCTCAGGTGATAGCGTCGACATCAAAGCGTTCCCGAAGATCGCGGATCATTTCGACCGCATGTCGGAGCGGCCGGCCGTGAAGAAGGCCTTGGCTGAACAAGCTTAGACGACGCTACGCTTGCCGCGATCGAGTTCGCGCGCCGTCTCCAGCATCAGCTTTCGCAGCCAGATCGAGCCCGGGTCCAATTGCGCCCGGGTCGGATAGAACATGTATTGCTCGTCGACGCCGGGGTCGAGCGGCGGCGAGACCGTGACCAGCGATAGCGGCTTGGCCAGGGCTGCGATCAAGCGGCGCGGCACGAAGGCGACGAGATCGGTCCGCGCCGCGACGTTGAGCGCCTCGATATAGCCGGGCACGACCAGGGCGATGCGCCGCTCGATGCCTTTGGTTTCGAGCCACATATCGATCAGATCCGCGCTCTGGCCGCGCAGAATGACGGCGACATGGCGCGCCTGCAGGAAGACGTCGCGCCGCTTCAGCTTGGCCCCGATCGGATGGCCGCGCCGGATCGCGAGTGCGTCACTGTCGGTGTAGAGCAGCTGGCGGTGAAAGCCTTTGAAGGCATTGCCGATCGAAATCACCATGTCGATGGTGCGGGCGAAGTCCGCATGGAAGATGGCCGACCCGCGCCAGGGCACGACGTCGATGCGGATGTTGGGTGCGGCTTGCGCCACCTTCGCCATTAGAGGGGGCATCAGCAGCTCGACCGCGAGATCCGGCATCATCAGCCGGAACTGCCGATCGCTCCGTGTCGCATCGAACGCATCGGAGAGAAACAGGCCGCGGACCTGCTCCAGCGCTTGAGCGAGCGGCGCGCGCAAGGCGAGCGCCCGCGGCGTCAATTCCATTCGCGCGCCCGTTCGGACCAGCAGCGGATCGCCGAACAGATCCCGCAGCCGCTGCAGCGCATGGCTGGTCGCGGGTTGCGACAGGCCGATCCGAAGCGCGGCGCGGCTCACGCTGGCCTCACGCAACAGCGCATCCAGGGCGATCAGCAGGTTGAGATCGAGCGCGGTCAAATTCATCAGGTGAATAGATATCATATCGCCTATCGATTGGAAGAATGGCGGCGGCTGCGGCAGCATCAGGCTTGATCACACAGGGAGAGCCCCGCCATGAGCGCCGCCGCCAACAAGCAACTGCTTCAAGACATCTTTGCCGCCGTCGCCACCGGCAACCGCCAGCCGCTCCTCGACCACCTCGCCGACGAGGTGACCATGCAGGTCACCGGACAAAATTCCTGGTCCCAGACCTTTCGTGGCAAGGAAGCGCTCGTGCGGGATCTCTACGGCTATCTCGCGACGCTGCTGGCGGATGGACGGCGCACCGTGCCGCTGCGCTTCATCGCCGACGATGATCATGTCGTGGTCGAAGCCAAGGGCGAGATGCGCACCAAGGCAGGTATTCCCTACAACAACGCTTACTGCCTGATCTACCGGTTGCAGAACGGGAGGATCGTCGAGATCAGGGAGTATTGCGACTACGCGCTCACCGAAGCGGTGCTCGGTCCTTTTCCGGCTTCGATGAAGCAGCGTGGCTGATGAGCCGGAGGGAGGACGCCCATGAAAGCAACGGACCACAAACCAGACGACAACAAGACCATCGTCCAGCATGTTTTCGACGAGCTCGCCAGGAGCAACTCGCAGCCTCTGCTGGATCGGCTCGCCGAGGATTTCCGTTTCGTGATCATGGGGACGGGCTCATGGTCACGGAGCTTCGAAGGAAAGGCGGCGGTGCTGGCCGAGCTGTTCGCACCGTTGCGAGAGAAGATCGCAGACCGGATCACAATCGTCCCGGTTCGACTCATTGCGGAAGGCGATCTTGTCGTGGTCGAGGCGCGCGGCCGCAATACCACCCGAGACGGCAAGGCCTATGACAACACCTATTGCAACGTGATCAGGCTCGAAGCGGGACAGTTCAAGGAATGGATCGAATATTGTGACACCCTGCTGGTCGAAAAGGTGCTGGGCCCTCCTGGCGAGGCGGCCAAATAGCTGACCTGATCCCGAGCAGACCGGAACTGGCCGGGAACTTCGGATTGGTTTCGGCGTTGCGTCGGGGCTGTGCTGCGTTCTTGCGGCCTGAACCACGACCGCGAGCCTCATTTGATGACACTGCCTGCCATTCCCGGTGACATTTCTTATGCAAGTCACGCCATTGGTATCCGCGAGAAATTGCGGGCGGCGACATCAGCCGCCCACCATGCACTCGATGAGCGCCTCAGCGCTTTCGACCTGACCGAAACTGACCATTATCGCCGCTTTCTCCAGGCGAGTGCCGCGGCGCTTCTGCCGCTTGAATGCGCGCTCGAACAGGCCGGTGTCGCGGAGCTGTTCGCCGACTGGTCGCATCGGGCGCGCGCAGGCGTCATCGCAGCCGATCTCGCCCGGCTCGGTGGCGCGGTTGCGCCTTTGCCGTTGCCGCAGCCGCTCAATCGCATCGGCATCTTCGGCACGCTTTATGTGCTTGAGGGCTCCCGTCTCGGCGCGGCTTACCTGCGTCGCATCGTGGCCGCATCTGCCGATCCGAGGGTGCGGAGCGCGACCCGCTATCTCGGCCATGGTGCGGGGCAGGGGCTCTGGCGGAGTTATCTCGCGCGGCTCGAGCGCGAAGCCGTGACTGCCGTCGATCTGTCCGGGATGATCGCAAGCGCGCAACAGGCCTTTGCCATGTTCGGGAAAGCTGTGGCAGCGGCATGAACGAGCACGTCGACCTTACCAATTGCGATCGTGAACCGATCCATATCCCCGGAAGCGTCCAGCCGTTTGGCTTTTTGCTGGCCCTGGTGTCCGACTTCACGATCTGCATGGCCTCGGAGAATGCGCCGGATTTTCTCGGCCGCGATCTGTCCTGGTTGCTGCAGCGGCCGGTCGCGCAGGTGCTGGCGCCGGCCGCGGTCGACACAATCCGCTCGCGGGTCGACTATTTGAGCTCCCCCGACGCAGTGGAGCGGGTGTTTGCCATCGAGCTGCAACGCGACGGTCGGCTGTTCGATCTGGCCATTCATTTCTCCGGGGCCTATCTGGTCGTCGAGGCCGAGCCGAGCGTGATCGAGCCCGGCGTCAATTCGGGCGAACTGGTCCGCCTGATGCTCGGTCGCATCCGCAAGACCGAGGGGCTGACGGAACTGGCGCAGGAGGCAGCGCGTCAGCTGAAGGTTTTGACCGGCTTCGACCGCGTCATGGTGTATCGCTTTCACCCCGACGGCTCGGGCGAGGTGATCGCCGAAGTCGCCGGCGCCGGCCTCGAACCGTTTCTCGGCCTGCATTATCCGGCCTCCGACATTCCCCGCCAGGCGCGCGCGCTCTATCAGCGCAACTGGCTGCGGATCATCGCCGATATCGATGCCAAGCCCGCTGCCTTGCTGGCGACACCGACACACAATGCCGGCCTGCTCGATCTGTCGATGAGCGTGTTGCGCGCGGTGTCGCCGATCCACCTCGAATATCTGCGCAACATGGGCGTGGCGGCATCGATGTCGGTGTCGATCCTGCGCGAGGGCAAGCTCTGGGGCCTGTTCGCCTGCCATCATTATTCGCCTCATCATCTGTCGTTCGAGAAGCGCACTGCGTCCGAACTGTTCGGCCAGATGTATTCCTGGCTGTTGGAGGCGCGTGAGCGCGAGACCGACATCGCCTATGAGAGCCGCGCGCACCAGATTCAGGAACGCCTGATCGAGCGGGCGGCGGCGCAGGCGCACAGCAAGCGTGCGATCCTGGAGTTCATCGGCGAATACCGCAAGATGATCGAATGCGACGGCATTGCGGTGTGGTCGGACGACGAAATCACGCTGGAGGGCGAGACGCCGACGGAGGCCGAGGTGCAGGACCTGATCGGCTTCATCAACCGCACCTCGCCGGGCCGCATCTGCGCCAGCGCCGAGATTGCGAAAGTCTACGCCGCCGGCGAGGCGTTTCGCGATCGCGCCGCGGGCTTTCTCGCCATTCCGATCTCGCGCACGCCGCGCGACTGCCTGATCTTCTTTCGCCGCGAAGTGCTGCGCTCGGTCAACTGGGCCGGCGATCCCAACAAGACCTATGCGGAGGGGCCGCTGGGCGCGCGCCTGACACCGCGGAAGAGTTTCGAGGTGTGGCAGCAGACGGTGGCCGGCCAGTCCAAGCCCTGGTCGTCCGCCGACCTGCGCATCGCCGAAAGTCTCCGCGTCACCTTGCTGGAAGTGATCCTGCAGCTCGCCGAGCTCGCTGCGCGCGAACGTCGCGGCGCGCAGGAACGACAGGAATTGATGATTGCCGAGCTCAACCATCGCGTCCGCAACATCCTGAGTCTGGTGCGCGGGCTGGTCGCGCAGAGCAAGGACACCGCAAGCTCGACCGAAGAGTTCGCTTCCGTGCTCGGCGGACGCATCCAGGCGCTCGCGCGGGCGCATGATCAGATCACCAATCTGAACTGGGCGCCGGCCGCCTTGCGCTCGCTGTTCGAATCGGAAGCGGGCGCCTATCTCGGTTCACGCGCCAAACGGGTGCAGATGGAGGGGCCCGATGTCGCGCTCGATCCGAAGGCGTTCGCCACGCTCGCGCTCGTCGTGCACGAGATGATGACGAATTCCGCCAAATACGGCGCGCTCGCGGACTCCACCGGGCAGGTGCAGGTGATCTGGCATGTCGACCAGGGCTCACGGCTGGTGATCGACTGGAAGGAGAGCGGTGGACCGCCGGTGCAGCCGCCGTCGCGGCGTGGTTTTGGCACCACGATCATCGAGCGCTCGGTGCCGTTCGATCTGAAGGGCGTTGCCGAGATCCGCTTCGACCTGCTCGGCGTGCAGGCCCGCTTCGTCATCCCTGCGAATTTTGTGCAGATGGTGCCGGCCGTGGCGGGTGCCCCGTCGCGGCTCGCCGCGAAGGAGCAGGCGATGCCGCGCCTGTCCGGGACCGTGCTGATCGTCGAGGACAATCTGATCATCGCCATGGGAGCGGAGGTGATCCTGCTCGAGCTCGGCGCGCGCCATGTCGAAACCGCGGCCTCGGTCACCCAGGCGCTCAAGGCCATCGAGCGCGCAGTGCCGAGCTTTGCGCTGCTCGACGTCAATCTCGGCGCAGAAAGCAGCATTCCGGTCGGACATCGCCTGACCGAACTGGGCGTCCCCTTCATGTTCGCCACCGGCTACGGCGAGCGCGCGCCGATTCCGGCCGAGCTCGCGCACGCACCGGTGATTCAGAAGCCGTATACGCGCGAAGTGGTGGAGAAAGCGCTTTCGAAGCTGAAGTGACGGCCAAGCGCATCGCCCGCTTGCGCGGGTGATGCGGCAGGCGTGCGTCGTCACGCCACCTTGGTCTTGAGATGGCCGAACATGAAACCGCGCGCTTCCTCGTCCAGCTCGGCTTTGAAGGTGAACTTGTCCTTCAGCGCCAGCGCACGCTGCGCGGCCGGGCGGGCCGAGATCTCGTCGACCAGGCGCTTGAGGCTCGGATATTTCGTCAGCGCGTCATCGCCGAACGCAAACGGCGCCATGCGTGCCCAGCCCCACAGCGCCATGTCGACGATCGTGTAGGTGTCACCAACCATGTAGCGGTGCTTTGCCAGACGATCGTCGAGAATTTTGAAATGGCGATGTCCTTCATACTGGTAGCGATTATGCGCGTAGTCATGGTTCTGGTCCTTCGGCGCGAAATGCTTGAAATGCACCGCCTGACCCGAATAGGGACCGACGCCGGTCGCGACGAACATCAGCCAGGACAACAGTTCGGCTCGGCTCGCCGGCGTATGAGCAGGCAGAAACTTGCCGGTCTTTTCGGCGAGATAGAGCAGGATCGCATTGCTGTCGAACACGACCACGCCGTCATCGTCGATCGCCGGCACTTTGCCATTCGGATTGATCTGCAAGAACTCCGGCTTGAACTGGTCGCCCTTGCGGGTGTCGATGGCGACCGGCGCGTAAGCGAGGCCTGATTCCTCGAGGAATAGTGCAACCTTGGTCGGATTGGGCGAGCCGTTGAAATAGAATTTGAGCATTGGCGATTCCTCTGGATTGTTTTCAGTCGATGATTTTGCGGGGCGGACAGGCGCAAGCGGACGTGACGTCAAGGGACCGTGAGCGCGATTGGTGTGAAATTCAATTGAAGGCGGCGCTGGCGCTCATGATTCGGGATCGTGGATTGCGTGAGCTTCGAACCTCGTTCGCATAGCTGCTATTCCCGGTGCAGATCACAGCGGTGATGAATTCTCAATAATAAGGCGATCACGTCAGCGGACCCGAACAGGGCAAAACATCTGCATTTTTGTTATATTCCCGCGGCGACTGCGACAAAACAGCACAAAAGATGTTAGAAGTTTTCAAAACAAGACCGTCATCATAACAACCTTTCGACAAATGGAACCGTCGCAGCCTTATTGAGAACGAAGTCCTCGACGAAACGGCGCTGGGGGTTGCGTTGAATCGTCGGAGGTCTGATGACGAATCGAGCGACGAATAGGTTGCCGTGTGTCGCGGCAACTGTATTGGCAGGCGCTGCGATGGCAACGCTCCAGTTTCAGCCGGCATCGGCGGATGAATGCCTGGCGAAGCCGAAGGAGGGCGTGGCAGGAAAACACTGGTTTTACCGAATCGACCGCGCAACGAAGCGTCAGTGCTGGTACCTGCGCGACGACGACCGCACGCAGGGCGCCTCTCTCGCCGTGCGGAAATTGGCTGCTCAGAAAGAGCGTTCGAATCTTTCGTCGTCGACGGCGAATGCGCGCGCTGAATTTGAGCCTGTGGCCAGCGCTGGTAACGATGATGTGAAGGCCGCGCCATCACCGGCGCCGTCCAGTGCGTCTGGTGCATTTCCGGCCGCTGCGCCTGTTCTCGCCGCGCCTGTTCCGGCGGCTCCCCCTGTTGAGGATGCGGCGTCGGCCCAGCGCGGACCTGAGGGTGTGACGGCAGCGGTTGACGCATCCGCCGTTGCGTCCCGATGGCCCGATCCGACCAGCTCGCCGCAAGCTCCTGCCGAGCCGGTGCAGGCTCCGCCTTCGTACAAACTTGCCGCGGCGTCTGTGCCTGCCGTTGCGGCCGAGCCAAGCGCGCCGGCGGCAATGCCGGCGCCCGTGAGCGAGACCGTGCCGACCACTTCTGCGTCATTGACAATAGATGACGGCTCGCGCACCCGGCTGTTGGCTTTCCTAGGCGCTGTCGCCATCGCCGGCTTTTCGACCAGCGTGTTGTTTGCGCGGGCGCGTGCCCGGCGGCGGATCCAGATCACGCCTGCAAACATGCGACGCGGACCGCGTTGGCCCGTCGAGCCCGAACTCGACCGGATGCAACTGGCGCCGATGGACGACTACCCGTCGCTGCCGCGGCCGCAGGATCTCGAACGCGGGCGTCAGACCCGGCTCTCAGTCGTTCCGCAGGATGAGATGCCGTATGACGAGCAATATCAGGTCGAAGATCTGCTGGCGCGCTATTCGGGACAGAATCGCCGCAGGTCGTAAGGCGTTTAGCCTGCAGCCATCTCGGAGCGGATTTCAGCGCGGAGCTCGTCGATCAGCTTCAAGCCGCTCTTGGTCTCGACGTGCCAGAAAGTCCAGCCATTGCACGCGGGCGCGCCTTGCGCCACCGCGCCGATGCGATGGATCGACCCGACCTTGTCACCAAGCATGATGGCGCCGTCGGCGCGCACCAGCGCACCGTGCCGCCGCTTGGCGTCGACGAGCTTGGTGCCGGGTGGGATCATGCCGCGTTCGATCAATTCGGAGAATGCGACACGCGGCGCATCACGCGCCGTCATGAACGGTGCCAGTGTCGCTTCCGGCAACGGCTCGATGGCGGCGATGCGCTGTTCGGCGGCCTTTGCATAGGCGCGGTCGCGCTCGAAGCCGATGTAGTGGCGGCCGAGACGTTTTGCCACGGCCCCGGTCGTGCCGGTGCCGTTGAACGGGTCGATCACGAGATCGCCCGGCTTTGAGGACGACAGCAGCACGCGCGCGAGCAAACCTTCCGGCTTCTGGGTCGGGTGGACCTTCCTGCCGTCCTTGTCCTTCAGGCGCTCCTCGCCGGTGCAAAGCGGGATCAGCCAGTCGGAGCGCGCCTGCACGTCTTCATTGGCGGCTTTCAGCGCTTCGTAGTTGAAGGTGTAGCCCTTGGCCTTCTCGTCGCGCGCCGCCCAGATCATGGTCTCATGCGCGTTGGTGAAGCGGCGACCGCGGAAGTTCGGCATCGGATTGGATTTGCGCCAGACGATGTCGTTCAGGATCCAGAAGCCGAGATCCTGCATGATGGCGCCGACGCGGAAGATATTGTGGTAGGAGCCGATCACCCACAAGGTCGCGCTCGGCTTCATCAGCCGCCGGCAGGCGAGCAGCCAGGCTCGCGTGAAATCGTCGTAAGCCCCAAAGGACGAGAACTTGTCCCAATCATCATTGACCGCATCGACATGCGATTCGTCGGGACGCTTGAGCTCACCTTTAAGCTGCAGATTGTAGGGCGGATCTGCAAACACCAGGTCCACCGACGAAGCCGGCAGCTTCGACATCTCGGCGACGCAGTCGCCGACGATGATGCGGGACGTTTCGAGAGTCTCAAATTTAGTGCGGGGCGCCCTTGCAGACGCCCCGCGACGCGACTCAACCATGACTCAAGAACTCTGACTCAGGCGACGCTGTCGGCGACGCGGGACCTAACAACCGACTGGCGCTACATTGATCGGGCAAAGTAAAAATCGACTTAACCCGGAAAATCTTTCGCATCATTGCGCACGTTTCATCAGATGCGGGCTGTGCGCGTCGCGCGGCAGTTTTGGCCGGGCGCTGTTTGCTAAGACATCGATTCGTGAGCGCTTTTTCCGATGTTGCGCCGCGCTTGTGCGTGGCGCAGGCGCAAATCGCCGCATGATTTCTCGGCGGCGCTAGGCAAAATCTGCCGCCCGGGTTATTGATTAACGGAGTGGAAATTCTACCTGTCTGCCGCGTTAGGTTCTCGCGTTTGCCCGTGCTCGATTGATCAAGGAAAGGCCGCCATGCGTTACGATGATTTTCGCCGCAGCGACGACATCGACGACCGTCGCGACGAAGGCGGAATGGGCGGGGGTGGTATGGGTCTGCCGATGGGGGGCGGCGGGCTCGGCATCGGCACCATCATCGTCCTCGGCCTGA
>NZ_CAFK01000074.1 GCF_000239815.1 Bradyrhizobium sp. STM 3843
CGTCGACCTTGCCCTGGGCGAGAGCCGTCATGCCCTCGTCCGGCGTCAGCACGGTGACCTTCTCGATATCGTCGCGCTCGGCCAGCAGATTTTGCGGCGTGGTCTGATATTGCACCGCGACGCGCTTGCCCCGGAGGTCGTCGATGCTGCTCAGGACGAGCGTTCCACGGCTGACGAGCGCATAGGTTTCGGTCGTGATCTTCTTCGAGAAGATCACTGTTGGTCCCATGAATTCCGAGGACAGCGGCAGGCCTATCATGGCGTCGCACTGTTTGCCCAGCAGCGTCACGCGTACAGTCCGCTTGCCGAAATAGGATTTGTACCAGTCGTAGGTGACGGGGCGGCCGATCTGCTGCGACAGGGCCTGGCCGACCTCGAGATAAAATCCCGGCTGCGATGGATTGTCACTCGAGAAGGGGAGGTTGGTCGGATCCGCGCATAACCTTAGCGGGTCGGCCTCGTTTGCCAATCCTGCAGCCGACGATGCCAGCAGAGTGGAGGCCATCAATGCGACGAGGGTCGTCGCACGTGCTGACAATTCGGCGGCGGCCTGCCAGTTCGAGCTAGTCTGACGACGATTCAGGCGCATCCTCGATCCCTCGATCTTGTTATCTTGTTTGTCCGGAAGAGCTCGGTCCTGGCGGCCGTGCGGTGCCCTTCGTTTCAGGCGGATAGGCCCGACTGTGCGCGTGTCCCGATTCCGGGGACACGCGCTTCTGTCGTGGCCGTTGCGGCTATTGGACTGCGAAGACGAACAACGCGCCGCCCTCGGGAGCCGCGTTCGTCATCTTCTTGCCGATCTCACCCAGGAAGGCCGGGATCGAGGCGGTGCGCCCGACGACCACGGCGACGTACTGCTTCCCGTCCACCGAGTAGGTCACGGGACCGGCGCCAATGCCGGAGCCGAGATTGCGCTTCCACAGGATCTTTCCGGACTTGGCATCGATGGCGCGGAAATCGCCGTGCAGATTGCCAGAGAAGACCAGACCGCCTGCGGTGGTGAGCGTGCCTCCGTTGAAGGGAAGGTCTTCCTGGATGGACCAGACCTTCTTGTTGTTCACGGGATCCCAGGCGATGAGCTCACCGAGGAAGCCGCCCGGGCCTTCCTTGGTCGGGAATTCCGCACCGAGATAGAACACGCCGCGCTTGTAGGAGACGTCGCTGACCGCCCAGTCCATGCAGACATTGTTGGCTGGGATATAGACCAGGCCCGTCTCCGGATTGTACGACATCGGCTGCCAGTTCTTGCCACCGATCAGATTCGGACAGACGTCCTTGACAGGATGTCCGGGGCCCGGCCGCTTGTCCGGATCCTCGACCGCGCGCAAAGTCGAAGTGTCCCATTTCTGCGCCCAGTTGGCGAAGACGTACTTCTCGGCCGAGATCACCTTGCCGGTTTCACGATTGGCCACGAAGAAGAAGCCGTTGCGGTCGGCCTTCATCAGCGTCGGAACCGCCGCGCCGCCGATCTTCAGGTCGGCGAGGATGGCTTCGTTGACGCCGTCATAGTCCCAGGCATCGGCAGGGGTGGTCTGGATGTGCCACTTGATATTGCCGGTGTTCGGGTCGAGCGCCAGCGTGGACGCGGTATAGAGATTGGTCAGCTTGCCGAAATCACCGTTGCCGGTCGAGCGCACGGCGGTATTCCAGGGACCGGGATTGCTGGTGCCCCAATAGACCGTGTCGCTCTTCGGATCATAGGAGCCGACCAGCCATGCCGCCCCGCCGCCGTGCAGGCCGGTGTCGCCCTTCCAGGTCTCGCTGCCGGGTTGGCCGGGAGCAGGGACGGTGTAGGTCTGCCACAGCACCTTACCGGAGTTGATGTCGAAGGCCTGCAGCGAACCGCGCACGCCATACTCGCCGCCGCCAAAGCCGGTGATGACCTTGTCGCGTACGACCAGTGGCGGCGAGGTGATCACCGAGCCCTGTTTGTAGTCGACGACCTTCGACGTCCACAGCTCCTTGCCGGTCGCGGCATCGAGCGCGGTCAGCTTACCGTCGAGCCGGCCGACGAAGAGCTTGCCGTCGGCATAGGAGATGCCGCGGTTGTTGACGTCGCAGCAGGCAAACTGCAGCACATCGTCAGGAATATCCGGCTCATAGGTCCATTTGCGCGCGCCGGTCGCGGCATCCAGCGCATAGACGTATTTCGGACCCCATGAGGTCGAAACATAGAGCGTGTTGCCGATCACGATCGGCGAGGCCTCGTTCGAGCGCAGCGAGGCCAGCGAGAACGAATAGACCAGCGACAACTTGCCAGCGTTGTCGGCGTTGATCTCCTTGAGCGGGCTGAACCGGGTGTTGCCGTAATCATGGCCTGCCATTGCCCAGGCCCCGGGCTCGCTGGTCGCCTTCAGCGCCGAGTCATTGGCGCGGACACCAACGGTGCCGGCCACAAGGAAGGCAACCGTCGAGATGCCAGCCAAGAATCTCCTGCTCGTGAAATTCATCAGTTCCCTCCGCATTTGTCTTTGTTGTGGTCGTGTGGCGCGCACCGCGCCGAGCCCCGATGTGCAGTCGCGCTGCAAGCATCTGGGTGAATTACACCACCACCTCTCTCGGGCTCTCATAGGCGGAAGGTAGTAGGCCAATGGGCCGGCGTCGAACGCCGATTCTATCGCTCTTTCATGTGCTTGTGGGGATTTCTGATGTCCGGAGCGGCGCATCTGGGCTCGCGAGATCGGTCGACCGAGCCGGCGGTGAGGGCTCCGGCCGGTTCAGCGGACGCTCGTCTCGACCGACATAAGTGCCCGACCCATTGCCCTAATACATCTCGCGGCGTGAACGAAAAATCTATTGATCGCTCCATTTTGGTCGGCCGCATCAGCCTTGGCGCCGCAGGAATCCAGTGATGGTAACGGTTTCCCAGATGCCTGCTGCGGCAAAGGGGTCGGCGCGATTGAACGCTTCGACCTCGGCGCGTCCGGGGGCTTCGACCACGAACAGGCTTCCGATCATCTTCGAACCGTCGTCGGAGACGAGCGGGCCGGACATGACGATCGTGACGGCATGGCGAGAGCTGTCGCTGAGGTAAGCCTTGTGTGCATCGTAGTTGGTGAGCCGGACAGGAAGCGCGCCGGAACGGTCGAGGGCGTGGATGGCAAAAAGCATGAGTCTCTCCGTGACTGATGTGGGGACGGCTCCCAGCCGGCAGCCGCTCTCTACATTGACGAGAACACGGGCTCGCTATTTCGCGCCGAGCTTGCTTGCGTCTTCGAAGGTCGGACACGTCCGCTGCTCCAGCGAAATGTCGAACGGCTGATAGTTCTCGCTCGTGATGACGGTCGGCTTCAGCACGATCTCACTGATCACCGGCTGACCGCGAAGCGTGCGGATGGCCATCATGGCACCGAGGCAACCCTGAGCGAAGCCGTTATAGTCACCGCTGGCGAGCAGCTTGCCCGACTTGATTGCGTCGACGGCCTCCTTGGTGCCATTGATGCCGATGACGAGGGCCTTGCGATTCGCGCCGTCCAGCGCCTCGATGGCGCCGATGGCCATGGCATCGTTGGCGGCGAGCACACCGTCGATCTGCGAATTGGACTGCATCAGATTTTCCATCACCTGCAGGGCCTGCAGGCGTTGGTAGTTGCCGGGCTGCGAAGCCAGGAGTTTCACTCCGGGCGTCTCTTTGAGAGCGTCATTGAATCCGCGGACGCGATCGACGTTGGTGAGGGAGCCCTTGACACCTTCAATGATGACAACATTGCCCTTGCCCCCGAGCGCCTTGAGCAGGAAGCGTCCAGTCTCCAGACCAAGACTGTAGTCGTCAGCGCCGACGAAGGACACGAATTTGCCCCCGGCGGAACGGTCGGTGATGTTGACGACAGGAATCTTGGCGTCATTGATCTTCTCGACTCCGGGTACCATCGCCTTGTAGTCGACCGGCGTGAAGACAATGGCGCTCGGTTTCTTCACCACGACATCCTCGATCTGGCTGAGCTGCTCCGGGATCGAGTCCGGTTTTGTCGGAATATAGTGGAGAATTTTGGCGTTCAGCGCCTTTGCCATGTTGTCCGCGCCGACCCGGACGGTCTGAAAGAACGGATTTGTCTGGTTCTTCGTGAAGACCGCAATTGTTTCGTTGTCGGCGCGGGCCTGCGTCGAAGCCGCTGTGATCAGAAATGACAGAGCGAGGCAGCGCGTCATTCGATGTTTCATCTTATTTCCATCCCTCATTTTTTGAGTTTTCTTACAAGCTCATTGCGCCGAACGTCGGGTCTTCATGTCGAGCCAGACTGCAACGATCACAATGATTCCGGTGACGAGCGGCTGCCAGTTCGCGCTGATCGAGAGCAGGTTCATGCCATTCAGCACAAGCGTCAGGATCGATGCTCCGATGAACGTACCGAAGACGGTTCCAATTCCGCCGAACAGCGAGGCGCCACCAATCAGGACGGCCGCAATGGCAGGAAGCGTCAGGCTCTCGCCGATGTCGGCTTCGGCAGAGTTGAGCCGTGCCAGGAAGATGATGGAGGCGATTCCGGCCATGGTCCCCGACACGGTGTACACAAGCAACAGTCGACGCGTGACCGGAATGCCCGAGAGTCTCGCTGCGACCGGATTGGCGCCGATGGCGTAGATCTCCTGGCCCCAGATGGTGCGTTGCGCGAAGAGCGATCCGATCGCGAGAAAGATCAGCAGCAGATAGACCGGGACAGGAAGCCCAAGGAAATAGCCACTGCCGATCTGACGG
This sequence comes from Bradyrhizobium sp. STM 3843, assembly GCF_000239815.1. Taxonomy (GTDB): domain Bacteria; phylum Pseudomonadota; class Alphaproteobacteria; order Rhizobiales; family Xanthobacteraceae; genus Bradyrhizobium. Next base: position 4,697 of record NZ_CAFK01000074.1, read on the forward strand.
AAGCCGGCCGGGAAGCCGTGCACCGTCTCGCCTGCCATGTACCAGTATGTGACGCCGTTCAGCACCCATAGCATCCCGTAGGTGGCGATGAAGGAAGGGATGCGCAGCGCGGTGACCATGAATCCGTTCAGGAATCCGACGACGCCTCCCACCACCAGTCCGGTGAGGATCCCAAGCGCCGGTGAGCCGGTCTGATGGATCACTGTGCCGGCAAGACAGGCCGACAATGCAACATTGGCGCCGACTGAAAGATCGAGGCCGGCGGTCAGCACGACCAGGGTCAGACCCGAGGCGATGAAGAAAGTCAGGCTCGCCTGCCTCAGCACGTTGAGGATATTGCCGAGGCTCAGGAACGAGTCGCTGAGAAGCGTCAAAGCGGCGCAGATCAGAAGCGCCGCCAGCAACCGATAGAACGCCTGTGACGCGTTCTGCGATAGGATGGACCGCGGCGGCGACAAGGTCTCTTTGATGAGGTCGGTCATGACCGGCTCCGAAAGCCGTCGAGGAACAGGGCCACGATAACGAGCGCACCGACGCTGGCGACCTGAATGGAGGAGGGCAACGAGACCAGGTTGAGCCCGTTGCGCAGCACGCCAACGGCGATGACCCCAAGCACGGTGCCGAGCAGCCAGCCATTGCCGCGCTCGAACGAGGTGCCGCCGACCGCCACCGCCGCGATTGCGTCGAATTCGAGCCCGAGCCCCGCAGTTGGATGCCCCGAATTCATCCGTGCGGTCATCAGGAGGCCGGCGACACCGACCATCGTGCCCCCGATCGCGTAGACCGCGATCAGCAGCCGAGTTGGCGACAGGCCTGCATATCTGAGCGCCTCCCGATTGCCGCCGAGTGCGAAGACGTACGTGCCGAACCGGGTGTGATAGAGCAGGCCGTGAAAGACGCCGTAGCTTGCGAGTCCTATGATGATGGGGACGGGTACGCTGAGCACAGCGGCCGAATAGATGTCGCGCACGCTATGGGGAATGCCCACCACGCTCTGGCCGTCGCTCATGATCAGCGATAGGCCTTGCGCGATCCCGAGCGTGGCAAGGGTCGCCACGAACGGCGGAATTCCGACGATTGCGACCAGCCAGCCATTGACGGTGCCGAACGCAGCGCCGACCAGGACGGCAGCTCCCAAGCCCAGCAGTGCGGATTTGGTTGCGAGGGAGACGATGGCGACACAGAGCGAGGTGAGCGTGAGCACCGCGCCCATCGAGAGGTCGAGCCCCTCGGTCATGATGATCAGGGTCATCGGCAATGCGAGCATGGTCAGAATTGTCGACTGCACGAGCACATTGGCGAGGTTCGCAGCCGACAGAAAGCCCGGCGCGATCGCACCGAACAGCCCGATCAGCAGCACCAGGACGATCGCCACCCCTGGAGTGCGCTGGAATAAACGAATCTGCGAGATGACGGCAGCGTCAGGCATCATGCATCCCCAGCCGCACGATATTCTCCTCGGTTAGTTCGCTACGCGTCAGGTGTCCAGCGACGCGGCCCTCGCGCATGACATAGGCGCGGTCGCAGACGTGGCAGATCTCGATCTGCTCGGACGAGATCATCAGGGCCGCGGCACCTTCGGCGACCAGTCGGTCGATCAACGCAAAGATCTCGGCTTTGGCGCCGATGTCGATCCCGCGCGTCGGCTCGTCGAAAATGAACAGCTTAGCGCCGGCCGCCAGCCATTTGCCGATCACAACCTTCTGCTGATTGCCGCCCGAGAGCAGACCGACCGTTTGCCGTGCATTTGGAGTAGCGATCCTGAGTTGCCGGATCAGCCCGTCTGCTGTGCGCTGCGCGGCGCGTGGATCGTAGAGCCCGCTTGGAAAGAGCTTTTTGAGTGCCGATACGACGAGATTGTCGCCAACCGAGCGCATCAGCGCGAGACCTTCGCTCTTGCGGCTCTCGGGGATCAGCGCGATGCCGCGACGGGCGGCGATGTCCGGCTCGCCTGAGACGGGTTGACCGTCGAAGATGATCTCGCCTTCCAAGATCGAATCGGCGCCGAAGATCGCACGAGCCACCTCGGTGCGACCGGACCCGACGAGACCGCACAGGCCGACGATCTCGCCCCGTCGGACCTCGATATTGATGTCGGAGATGCCGGTCGTCGAACTCAGTCCTTTGACCTCCAGCAGCAACTCGCCCGGCCGTTCGGCGAAATGGCGGGGATAGGTCATGTCGACGTTTCGGCCGACCATCATGCGAACGAGCTGGTCGGGCGTGACATCGGCAGGGCGGAGATTGTCAATGCGACGGCCGTCGCGCAGGACGGTAATGCGGTCGCCGAGTGCGAACACCTCGGCGATGCGGTGCGAGATATAGACGATCGCAACGCCGTCCGCCTTTAGCCGCGCGATCAGCGCGAACAGCAGCTCGGCCTCACGATCGGACAGCGCTGCCGTTGGCTCGTCCATCACCAGGATCCGCGCATTCTGGCTGATCGCTTTTGCGATCTCGACCATCTGTTGCTGCGCGACGCCGAGCGTGTCGACGATGACCGACGGATCGATGTCGAAACCAATCGTGTCGAGCACGCGCCGCGCGTCCGCCAGGATCTTGCGGCGGTCGATGGTACCGGGCAATCGGCCTTTCGGCTCGCGGCCGAGGAAGATGTTCTGTGCGATATCGAGGAAGGGAACGAGCGAGAATTCCTGAAAGATCACGGCAATGCCGAGCTTCTGCGCATCCGCGATCGAGGTGATCGCAACCTTGGCGCCCTTGTAGTAGAACTCGCCCGTATCGGCGCAATAGGCGCCACACAGGATCTTCATGAGGCTGGATTTCCCGGCGCCATTCTCGCCGAGCAGCATATGAACTTCGCCTGGATGGATGGCAAACGACACGTCATCCAGCGCCTTGACGCCGGGAAATTCCTTGCTGATACCGCGTAGTTCCAGCAACGGCGCCGGCGAAGGAGCTGCAATGGGCGATGCCACGCTCATGGCCGCGCTCCGCCGGCAAAGATCTTTCCCGGGTTCATCAGACCGTGAGGATCGAGCGCCGCTTTGACCGAGCGCATGACGGCGACGGCGTCGCCAAGCTCGTCCTGGAGGTAGTCGATCTTGCCAAGCCCGACGCCGTGTTCGCCGGTGCACGTTCCGTCCATGGCAATCGCGCGCGCGACCATGCGCGCCTGCAACGCCTTGGCGCCGGCGATCTCACCCTCATTCGCCGGATCGATCAGGATCAGCATGTGGAAGTTGCCGTCGCCGACATGGCCGACGATGGGAGCCATGAAGCCATGCTCGTCGGCGTCCCGGCGCGTTTCCGTCAGGCATTCGGCCAGCCGGGAGATCGGCACGCAGACGTCGGTAATGACCGCGCGGGCGCCCGGCCGCAGGCCGAGGCCGGCGTAGAGCGTATTGTCACGCGCGTGCCAGAGGCGGCTGCGGTCCTCGGCCGCCTTGGCCCATGCGAAGCCGCGGCCGCCGTGCTCGACGGCGATCGTCTCCGCCGTCTGCGCCTGCTCGATGACAGCAGCCTCCGAGCCATGAAACTCCAAAAACAGGGTCGGCGCTTCCTGATAGCCGAGCTTCGAATAGGCATTGATGCCGCGCATCATGACATCATCGAGAAGCTCGATCCGGGCGGCTGGAACGGCCGATTGAATCAGGGCAATCGCGGTATCGACCGCGTCGTGGAGATTGTCGAAGCCGCATGTCGCGGCCGAGGTCGCCTGCGGCACCGGATGTAGCTTCAGCGTGAGTTCGGTGATCAGGCCGAGCGTTCCCTCCGACCCGACGAACAGCCGCGTCAGATCGTAGCCAGCCGCGGATTTGCGCGCGCGCCTTGCCGTACGGATCACTCGGCCGTCGGCCAGGACCACCTCCAATGCGAGAACGTTATCCTTCATGGTCCCGTAGCGTACGGCCATGGTGCCGGAGGCGCGCGTCGAGGCCATGCCACCGATCGAAGCGTCGGCACCGGGATCGATGGGGAAGAACAGTCCAGTCCCGCGCAGCTCTGCATTGAACTGCTTGCGTGTAATGCCCGGCTGCACCACGGCGTCCATGTCACTGTCGTGCACGGACAGCACCTTGTTCATGCGCGCGAAGTCGAAACAGACACCTCCGGTGACGGAAGCGGCATTACCTTCGAGAGATGTGCCAGCCCCGAACGGCACGACCGCCGCGCCGGCCTCGGCGCAAAGCCGGACGATCTGGACGACTTCCTGCGTCGTCTCGGGAAATACGACGATGTCTGGCGGCAGCGTCGGGTAGTAGGATTCGCTCTGGCCGTGCTGATCCAGGACGCCGCGCGCGACACTGGCGCGCGGACCGATCAGGTCTGAAAGGCGATCGGCCAACGCAGCGGCGCTGATCCGCAATCCCATCATTCCTCCCCTTCGTTCCTCAATGGCTTCCGGACTCTTTGCGGTCCTTCGCCGTCGCTCACTGGCTTAGGCCGGATGCGTGCTGCTCGCAACCTGCTTCAGGCCGAAATCATAGTCGAGGTAGAAGTACGCTGTCTCCATCATGCGGCCATCCGGTGCACGGCCGGGTGGACGACGTTCAAAGTCCCGTATCAGGCTGTCCTTGACGCCGAACACGACATCGGAGTCGAGATACTTGTCTCCGGCGACGAAGATGTGCGTCACGAGCTGCTCGAAGCCGGGAGCCGAGATCATGAAATGCACGTGAGCCGGTCGCCACGGGTGCCGGCCCTGCGCCGCCAACATCTCGCCGACCGGGCCGTCGTTTGGGATCGGGTAGGCGGCGGGCTTGATCGACCAGAAATGGAAGCGACCGTCCGCGCCGGTGCGAAATCGCGCACGCATCGCGAGATCGCCGATCTGCTCAAGCCTTTGCACGTCGTAGTAGCCGTCATCATCGGAGTGCCAGACGTCCACGACCGCCCCCGCCAGCGGACGGCCGTCTGCCGCCGAGACCGAGCCGGTGACCAGCATCGGATCGCCTTTCATCGGTCCTGATATGTCGCTGCCATTCGGCTTTTCGGGCGCGGCTTCGACGAAGAAGGGACCGAGCACGGTGGTTTCGGTAGCGCCTTCCGGCATAGGATGATTGATCGCATCGACCAGCATGGAGACGCCGAGCGTGTCCGACAACAGGATGAATTCCTGGCGCTTATCGTCGCACATGTGGCCGGTCCGGGTGAGGAAGTCGATGCCATCAGCCCATTCCTTCTGGGTGGGGCGCACTTCGCGTATGAAGGCATGAAGATGGCGCACCAGTGCCTCGCTCACCTCTTTGATCCGCGCATCACGTGCGCCCGCCAGGCGCTCGAGCACCGCAGTCGTGATCGTGGTCTCGTCAAAGTTTCGCAAACCGCGGCTCCTCCTCAGAGTGTCCGTTCGCCGAGCCTGGACAGCCGCTTGAGATGCCGGACGGCAGCGATGACGTCGGTCTCAGCCCGGGGCACGTTCGATTCCCTTCATGCTTGCGCCGGCCGTTCGCCCGCCCATGCCCGCGCGATCAGATCGCGGAGGGCGTCGCGCTCGAGCGGCCGCGGATTCCAATAGGCATTGGTCACGGCAAGGTCTGCCGCCTTGTCGATGCCGCTTTCGGGCATGCCGATGTCGCGCAGCGCGAGCTTGGCATTCAGCTCCCTGGCGAGGTCATAAAGTCCTTGTGCCGCGTCATCGGCACCGATGGCGCGGGCGATGCGCGCCATGGCCGCGGGGGCCGCAGGGCGATTGTAGTTGAGCGCGTGCGGCAGCACGATGGTATGGGTTTCGGCATGTGGCAGATCGAACGTGCCGCCGAGCGCATGACAGAGCTTGTGGTGCAGCGCCATGCCGACATTGCCGAGGCACACGCCGCAGAGCCAGGCGCCATACAGTGCCTCGGTCCGCGCCTCCCGGTCATTGGGGGTGGCGACGATCGCGGGCAAGGCGTGGGCAAGCGCGCGGATGCCTTCTTCCGCCATCAACGATGTCACCGGATTGCTGTCGCGTGCATACAGCGCCTCCGCGGCATGCGCGATCGCGTTCATCCCTGAGGAAACAGTCAGCCCGACCGGCAAGGTGAGCGTCAGGTCGACGTCGTAGATCACCGTCTCCGGCAGCACAGCGACGTCGCGCAGAGTGGTCTTCAGCCCATTCTCGGTCTGGCCGAGGATCGGCGTCATCTCGGAGCCGGCATAGGTGGTTGGGATGCATAGCTGATTGATGCCGGTCCGCAAGGCCAAAGCCTTGCCGAGACCGGTGGTTGATCCGCCACCCAGGGAGACGACGCAATCGGCCGCGCTCGCCCTCATCGCCGCGAGCGCGCGCTCGGTCACGTCGACCGGTGTGTGCATGGTCGCGCCTGGGAACAGGCCCGCATAGAGCGGTCCCAGTGCGGCGCCGAGCCTGGCGCCCTCTGCCTCCTGATGTGGCGTGGTCAGCACCAGGGCGCGTCTGCTGCCGAGCCGCTCGATTTCCGCGCCTGCCGCGCTCAACGTGCCGCTGCCGAACACGACGCGGCAGGGCAGAGCCTCGAAAGCGAATCCGCCGATCATGCGCCCGCCTCGGCTCTGACGGGATAGTCGACCTGGAAGCGGCCGATCCTGATGTCGCCGAGCTCCTCGCGCACGCGAAGGTGCTCGGGATGGGACGCATAGGCCTTCAGCGCGGCACAGCTGGTGAATTCGGACACGAGGACGACATCGCAGGCATAGTCGACGTCGCTGACATCGAGACCAACCTCGATGTGGGTCAGTCCGTCGATCCGGCCTTTCAGGCCCTCGAACAAGGTCTTCACCTTGAGGCGGGCAGTGGTGCGCTCGGCAGGCGTTTCCGCCCGCAGCCGCCACATCACGATGTGCCTGATCGGCCCCGACATTCCCGTGCGTCCTCGCCTGTCCGTGTTCTTGTGGGCGATTTTGCCTTACGTAGAACGGAAATAAAGGTCAAAAAATGTAACTCTCTTTTCCGGTATACGTAAGAATGGACCGCTTGCTGCAACTCGAGGTATTCGCCCGAACGGCCGAACTCGGCAGCCTGTCCAAGGCGGCGGAAGCCTTGCGGATGTCGAACGCGGCAGCGAGCCGGCATCTCAGCGCGCTGGAGGAGAGGCTGGCCGTTCGCCTGATCGAGCGCAACACGCGACGGCTGTGGCTGACCGAAGCCGGGCAGCAGTTCCTCCAGCGCTGCAGCGCGCTGCTCAACGAGCTGGCCGAAGCCGAAGACGCGGCGAGCGACCGCGCGCTGTCGCCGCAGGGGATGTTGCGCGTCACGAGCTCGCTCTCTTTTGCGACCATCTATCTCGCGCCGATGCTGCCGGCGTTCCGCGCGGCCTATCCAAAACTGAACGTGCAGATCATTGCCGCCAATCGCTACCCCGATTTTATCGAGGCGGGGATCGATGTGGCGATCCGCACCCGCGAGCACGAACCCGACTCCAGCATTGTCGTCCGCCGCATCGGGCAGATGCGGCGCGTGCTGGCGGCGGCTCCGTCCTACCTCGTCAGCCGTGGGCGCCCCATTGTGCCAGCCGATCTCGTGCGGCACGACATGCTGATCTACAATCTTGCCAACGATCCCTATTCATTGTCCTTGCGCAGCGACAACGAGGCCCAGACGATTCGAATCGCACCGACGCTCGACAGCAACGACGGCCAGGTGATCAGGGAGGCGGCCCTTGCAGGCCTCGGGATACTGATTCAGCCGCTCTACATCGTGCAGGGCGACATTCTTGCCGGCAAGCTCGTGCCGATCCTTCTGGATTGGGAGTTGCCGCTGCTGACGATGAATATCGCCTACCAGAACCGCGTCAGGCTGCCGGCCAAGATCAGGGTATTCGCGGACTTTCTGGTCGAGCATATCCGCGCACATTCCGCTCCGGGAATCTGGATTGAGCCGCCAAAATAGAACGTCGAACTCTCGTAGTTCCCTGTGACCACCAAGGAAATTTGCGGGCCACGACGCGTGGCGCTGACCTTGTTGGATATGAACAAACTTGATGTGAATTCCTGCCAGGCGCACTGTCAGCAAACTGGCTTCTATTCCGAGACTCTCGTCTCTAACGCGTTAAGCATCATGCGCCGTTGCGGCGTGAACCCGTGGGATGTGAATACGACGTTCCTCAGTGTTGCTGTAGGGGAAAAGGGCATTCTTTTCGCCTCATGTATCTAGAGCCTGTGAACGACCGACCCGCTATTTCATGCGGGGAGCAGGGCGGAGAGCAGGAAGGCTGTTCCTGTGCTGATGTCGCATGAGATTCGGATCTTGGTTCCGGAAAGTGGCACGCGCGAAGCGCGAACTTGAGATCATATCCGACTGCGCGAGACGAAGCCTCATGGGTGCAGTGTGACAATCACCGGTTCGGCATCGGTGGTAATTTGTCGGTAATGTTGATCGATCAATCGGGAGATGGGTTCGAGGAATCAGGAAACATTGGCGTTTGACCGCCGCATCGTCATCAAGGCTCGTCGCATGAAGATCCGACCCCGGTTCACAACCAATGATGCCCTATCGCTGTTCTTCACGGCATTGTTCGTTTTGACATGCAGCACTTTGTTGGCGCGGCCGGTGCAGAAAAGCGGATCGTTCGGGCATAGGTTGGTACAAGTCGGCAGCGCCAAAGCCCACCAGACGGTGCGGTGGTAATCTGTGGGAATGATACGGTTGAGATGCTCCTCGATGGCGAGCCACCGGCGAATATCGAACCCACAAATATGGAAGCCCGCGCAAAGGAGCGGGCGATCTATCGGGGAGCCAGCTTCGAAGCGGCTTGGTCGTAATCGATGACCTGATCCCTTGCGTCAACCTAGACCAGCCCCCCTTGAAAACAGCACGTTGCCTCTCGAAATGAGAACAGACCGCGTAGCCGTTCCGAAAACCGTCAAGCCGTCCTCTGCCAGCCGCGCTAACGCTAAAGCGACTGTTCGCCTACCGCTGCCTGCGGGCGTCGTCATACACCGCATCGACTGGCCGGTGGCTATCTCCATTCTCGTCGGCCACCTCCTGGCGCTGATCGCTTTTGTACCGTGGACCTTTAGCTGGACCGGGGTCATCCTCGCAATCGTCGCTGCGCGGGTGATGGGATTGCTGGGTATTAACATCTGCTACCACCGTCTGCTCACCCATCGTGGCTTCAAATGTCCGAAGTGGTTCGAACACGTGCTCGCGGTCATTGCTATTGGCTGCGTGCAGGACACGCCGGCCCGTTGGGTCGCTGTACACCGCCTCCATCATCAGCACACGGACGAACAGTGCGATCCGCACAGCCCCTTGGTCAATTTTCTCTGGAGCCATGTCGGCTGGCTGGTGCTGAAGAACCCCGATCTGAGGCGACTCAAGATTTACGACCGATACGCCAAGGATATTCTGCGAGACCCATTTTACGCGGCGCTGGAACGCGATTGGCTCCAGCTCGAGATTATTCTCTTGCAGTGGGCAGTGTTCTTCGGCGCGGGTTTCCTTGCTGAAGTGGTCATGGGTGGCGCCGTGATGGACGCTGTCCAATTCGGGGCAAGTATTCTGATCTGGGGCGTGTTCGTACGGACGGTCGTTGTGTGGCACCAGACCTGGGCTGTGAATTCTGTGGCCCACCTCTGGGGATACCGGAATTACCAGACAGACGAGGATAGCCGGAACAACATCATCGTCGGCGTTCTGGCCCACGGTGAAGGCTGGCACAACAATCACCATGCGGATCCCCGCTCGGCTCGTCATGGTCACAAATGGTGGGAGTTGGACACGACGTGGTTGACCATTCGCTTGTTCGAGAAGCTCGGTCTCGCGACCGATGTTGTGGGGCCGAGTCCGCTGGTTATGTCCAAGGTGACTTGCCGACCGCCAAATACGATCGCGCAGGCTCGTGACACGCGAAGGCGCACGTCTTCGGAAGCAGGCGACAGCTTAGATCGGGCGCAATCTGGCGGAGCTTAGCCGCCGCCGTGGGACTGATGATTGCCCTTTCAGCCAATTCCCAACAGTCGCCGGACCGCAACGATCGCTTTTATCGCCAGTTCAACAGCCATCAAGCAGCCGAAATGGGGGCGGTTGTCTGGACTTCGGTCAATGTTTGAGCGACCATTTTCGAATTGTCGAACGGCAAATCTGGTGTTTGACCGGCTATAGTGGGAAAAGTCAATTTGATAGTCGTTCCGCCACCTGGTGTCTCGCAGATCGCGACACTGCCATTGTGAGTAACCATTACCTGGGAAACGATGGAAAGACCGAGACCAACCCCCTCGGCTCTGGTGTCTCCACGCCTGAACGGCTCAAGTAGAAGGTCTGGTTGGCTAACCTTCATACCTGGTCCAGTATCGATCACACTCAATTGCCCCGAGGGCGTGACCGTGACGAGAATAGGGCCGCTTGTCCCCGCGTGAAGCACAGCGTTTCGGATCAAGTTGGAAAGCGCAACGGCGATCGCCGCTTCCGAACCTCGCACCCAGACTGCGTAACCTGGGTCAGTGAAAGCGATTTCACTTCCGCTTTTCAAAGCCGTGGGCACGTGATCGGCCGCAACTCGGCGCGCGAGCGCCACAAGCTCTATGTCTGTACGTTCGGCGGGCTCGATCGAGATGCGCGCCAACTGAAGGAGCATGGTGACAATTGATGAGAGCTTCTGGTTTTCGGCAATGAGCTTGGTGCGAAGCTCGGGATCCGCGACCTGTTCTAGCGTGGTGCGCGTGTTGGTGAGAGGAGTTCGCAGCTCATGAGCCGCGTTGGATAAGAACGCTCGTTGCGCGTTTGATGCACGATCAATTCGCGACAACGCTCGATTAAAGGCCGCTATTAGCGGCAGCAATTCCGCCGGCGCGTCTTGTTCCGGCAACCGGCGACCGTCAGGAACACCGTCGATCATCTCGGCCGCGGTCGCGACCGCGCGGACCGGACAGGCGATCAGAGTCGGTACAAAGACCAGAGCCGTGAACGCAGTCGCGACGAGAACGATAAGGATCGGAAGCGCAACAAGCGTCGCATCGGTCAGCGTCCCAATCATGAGCTGTGTTGCAGTGTAGGCAACACCCCCTGTCTCGATCCAGACTTCGCCGGCGGGGGTGTCTCTAACAGCCACCATCTTCTTGATGTTTCTGGTCTGACCATCGACCGCATAAGCAAGGAAACTTGTTCCCGGCTGCGACATGGGAGTCTTCTGTGGGCGCCATTTTGGTATTGGGCCAAAACTGACTTCTCCACTCTTATCGGACACAACGTACCAGAACGCTGGAAAGTCGCGAATGATCTTGTCGAGCCGCTTGGTCTGTTTGACCATCAACTGGCCCTGCACGTTGCGTACGATCGCCTCTTTCAGGGCGTCAGCGACGTCGGCGGCTCCCCAAGTGCCATCGTCATCACCGCCAAGTCGGATGAGCAAAGCGGCTGCGCACAACAGCATGATGGTCGTCACAACTCCGATGAGAGTTGCGGACAATACCGTGATCGAGCGACGAAGGCGTCTCAGCATTTGAAACTTCAAACTCATCATTCGCCGCTCAACAGATATCCAAGGCCACGGACGGGGCGGATTGCAATCTTGCAATTGGCTTCGCGAAGACGACGACGCAGTCGGGAGACATGTGCCTCGATCGCGTTCGACTGGATTTCGTCCTCAAAGCCATAGGCGGCAAGCTCGAGCGTTTCGCGCAATACGACGCGTCCGGTCCGTCGAACCATGGCCTCCAAAATCGCGAGCTCGCGCCGAGGAACAACAATGGGATGCTGGTCGATGCAGACGACGCGATTGACGATGTCATAGCTCAGATTTCCGATGTTCACGACGGCACCTTTGTCAAGAAAGAGGCGCCGCAGCACGGCCTTGGCTCTCGCCAGCAGTTCAATTGGTTCGAACGGCTTGGGAACATAGTCATCGGCCCCGTCGTCGAGCGCGCGGGCGATGTCGATCGGATCGTCGAGCGACGTCAGCACGATCGTCGCGGGGCTCGGTTTCTGCTGTCTCAGATCGGGGAGCAGCGCCAGTCCGTCGCCATCCGGAAGGCCTCTATCGATCACGACGAGGTCGAAGTTCCGCACAGCAACCGCAGCTCGACCTTCGTCGAGCGTTGTGACCATATCGGACGAGCCAAAGGCGGCCGCGAGCGCATCCCGAAGCCAGGGCCCCAGTTGGGGATCATCCTCCACGACCAGAACCCGCACCATCTTCTCCTAAGGCCTCTCAAAGTCATAACTCCAATCATTACCGGTACATTGCAATAGGATTACGAGCCGGGATCGAAGTTGTGCTATTCGATAACATATTGATAACATGTGCATTTTCTGGTGATCGTTGCCTATTGCGGCCTCTTGAACGAGCCAATGACGGCCGGGGCACGTACCCCGCAAGGTTGCTGGGCACCCCGTTATAAACTGTGGATGTTCGAGAGACCCGGCGAGGGTGAGGTGAGCATCGCGGCGGATCGCATATTCGAGCGGCGCACGACAACGGCCTATCGGAGAGGCACGCCATTTCTCCGGAATTGGGATCGCGACCTTCCAGAACGCCGGGCGAACGTTCGGAAGAGGGCGAGCAGGTCTTGGAGCCAAATATCTAGATCGTCAATCCACGAGCGTGTCGGGTCCCGCGACCAACGCTATGCCAGCATGAGCGCGCAGCCGTTGGCCGGGTTGAGAAAGCGGCGCAAGAAGCTCCAAATTCGAGAGCTTGTCTTTTTTTAGGTCTGAAACGTCGACATCACACGTGACATTCCAAGCGCATCGCAGACGGCGCTGTCCTCTGTTGAAGCCTGCGCCGTCTGCATTCAGCCGCCAGATGCAACGTCAAGGTTTACCATCCGGATGATGCATCGTAGTACCCGTCGTGATAGCCGGTCGAATAGTCGTAACCCGGATACTCATAGCCTGAATAGCTCGGAACCTCGTAGTAGCGATACACGCGTACCCGTCGCCGATACGCCGGAACATAGACGTGGTCATCATCATAGACATAGGCTGGCGCGCGACGGGAATTCGCAATGGCAGAGCCGGCCAGTGCGCCAACGGCGAGCCCGCCAATCACGCCTGCTGCGATGGCTCCACCGTCACCGGCTTTCGCTCCTGTCGGTGAGAACGATGCAACAGCGATGAGTGCCGCCGCCGCGATCACGACTGGCTTATTCATGGGATGCTCCTTCCGGAATTGGTCGTACGATGCAGGGCAATCTGGCCTCGCAGCATTGCGATAGGATTACGTTGCCGATCTCGATATCCTCAGGCTTTGCACGCTTGCCTTGGTCAGGCGCCCCGGTTGTTTCCACCAAGCCCTGGCGCATTGCTACGGCGGAAGCAGAACGCGCGGCGTCTAATCAATAGGGCAAAGGCGTTTTCTGGTCGGTAAGCTTTCCATCTTGAGTTTGGAGAGCCCTTGCTGCGCCACGACGTCGCATAGCAAACAATGCAACAACATTGCGCTTGAGCCCGGGCAGGCCCAACAAGTCCGATTGAACGGCGAATACGTGGCTGACAAACTCGAAGTTCCCCGCCCGCGCCGTCGTCTGCCGCATCCAATGAAGGCAGTCGGCCTGGTCCTGGAAACAGAGGGCTGCCCAGCCGCGCTCCATAGTCGTCTTGTTGGGCAATTCCCATCCGGAGCCATCGGCGAAATCTTGCGTATATTGCGGATGATCAGGACTGTAAAAAGCGGCGACAAATCCAAGGCTGTCGTTGCCGCTGACAACCGCAAGTGGAACTCCCGTCAGCTCGTGCCACTGGCGGGTAAGTTCATTCGCGGCCTCGCGGTAGAAGGTGCGCCCCTCCATATAGCCGTAGCTGTTGCGCCACAACGCATGGAGCGGAGCTGCGATCACGACCGCTACCGCAGCGATGCATGCCACAAGGACCGTCGCGTTGACAGTGTGGAATCGCTCAATGCGATAGCGCGTGCTGCACACGATGAGAATGGCGAACAGGAATAGCCCCTGCAAGGCCCACAGGGATGGCAAATCGGTGCCGATCGCGAGCGATGTGCAGACGGGCAGGGCGATCGTCCCGAGTGCGACATAAAAAAGCAGTCGGAGGCCTGAGTTCATCGCGGAAAAGTCCTGGCCAAAGCGCTTGAGGCGGTCACCGGAAATCATCACCCAAACGATGGCGGAGACACTCATCGCGGCCGCAAGTCCGGCCAGGAAGGAGATGACATCCCGAAGCGACGTTTGTAGATCAGCGCCAGTGTGTGCCAGTGCATAGGAGAAAGGCGGCGCTCCGGTTTTTGCGAGCCAGTAGATATGCGGCGAGAGCGTGATGAGCCCGGTCGCCGCTGAGATCCAAGGTGAAGCCGTCGTGAAATATGTGCGCCGCAAGGGGTGCGCCAAGGCAGCCAGAGCAAAACTGGCCACCATGAAGATAGAGTAATATTTCCCCAACATCGCCAGCGCGGTGGCAAATCCGGCCGCAATTGCCCAGCGCGTGGTCCTTGTTTCGAAGGCCCGCAGAAAGCAAAAAGTCGCGAGTGGCCAGGTCGCCAGCAGGACGGCGTTGGCATTGAATCGTTGGGCGTGGAACTGATATGCGGGAGTCAACATAAGCAGGAGCAGTACGATCAATCGCTTATGCCCGGTCACGAACTGTCTCGAGATGAGATCGACAAACCAGAGCGCCAGCGCAGCGTTGGACATTGCCATCAACTGGAGCGACCAGTTGGTCGGCGGAAAGATCGAACTCCAGGCGCCGGTGACCCAACCCATCAGCGGCGGATGCTTGATGTAGCCCCATGCGAAGTGTCGGCCCAGGGTCCAGGTCTCGAGCACATCAGGATGCAGGCCGGCGCCGAGATAGGCAATCGACAAGGCGACGGTCCAGACAGCGACAAAGCAAAGGAGTAGAAGGGGCACCGACCAGCCCGCTTCGACGCCCTCCAGCCATCGTATGAAAGGACGGCGCCATCGCGCGGGGCAGCGATCCGACCGTTTGGCCATGACGGAGAACGGAAAAACTGCGGTGGTCCGACTGGATTTGTGTGCAAACGCTTACCAGAGGCTTACGTGCAATAGTCTGGGCGCTGGATGTGGGCGAGCATCACACCAATGTTCTAAGGGAATTTCAGGCAGTCAAATACGTTGCGAACGGTCGCCTGAATGAACCATTCCAAAATGAGCTGATAAGGCAGTCGGGCCTGCCTTTGTTCGATTGCAGCGTGCCCGGAGTCTCGCCAGCGACGGCCGTAATCTATCGGTAATGTAGGTAGGCGAGATCAGATAAGAGTGACGGACTGCAGGGGCATAGAGAAGTTCGCGGCTATTGTGGTTGCAGCGCCGATGGGACTTGGACTTTGTCACCCGAGGAGGCTCACTTTTGAGATAGCCGATTGATTGCCGCAGCCCTCATCGGAGAGGTTGCCTTCGGTACTTCGGGCGGCGTCGAAGCTAGTCCCCCCTGCCACAACGCATGGGGGGCTTGCGTAGCAAGCGGCGGCCAAGGCTGCTGTGGCCATGAGCCCCTCTGGGTTCAGCTCAGTTGAGGTACGCGCAGCGGATCGCACCTCATCAGATTCGACCTCGGGCAGCACCGTAGTCCCACGCGGTGCACCGCCCGGTGAGCAGGCCGTTCGGGCGCGTCTCCCAGCCCCCGTGACTCCCGGACGGCCTGCAGCGGGAATTGTGTCCATGTGAAGTCTGGTCCCGCTAATCTCGGGATTCGACTCTAGAGGAGGCGCGGAGGCGGGACCTCAGACTACGTCGACTGATCCCTGTCGGTTCGTGGCAAGCGCCCAGTGCACTGGCTGTCCGATTACGGCGGCCAGGCCGGTTTTCCCGCGCGAGATGCCCTAAAGTTCCAATTCTTTCTTGGCGGCCGATCAGTGGATGGCCGCGTACATTATCTTTTCCTCCGTCGCTTCGAGCGCAGAGAATTCCTCGACGACCTTGCCCTGTCGAGAGACGAGGATCCGATCCGACAACGCCATGATCTCCGGTAGATAGGAGGAGATCACAACGACAGCCTTGCCGTCGTCGGCCAGCCGGTTAATCAGCTCGTGAATCTCGACGATCGCACCGACGTCGACGCCGCGTGTCGGCTCGTCGAAGATGATCAGCTCCGGATCTTGGATCAGCGATTTGGCAATGACGACCTTCTGCTGATTGCCGCCCGAGAGCTCCACCACCTTGATGTCGTCGCCAGTGGCGCGGACCTTCAGGCGCTCGATCCAGGTCTTTCCGACCGCATTGCTCTCCCGTCGGGACAGCCAGGCCCGTCCAGACGGGAACTTGGCGAGCAGGCCGAGATAGATGTTGCGTGCGATCGAGGCGGTCTCAAAGAAGCCCTCGACCTTGCGGTCTTCGGTCACGTAGGCGATGCCGTCCCTCACGGCCGGCGCAGGCGCGCGGTAGCGTACCGGCTTGTCGTTGAGCAGGATCTCGCCGCCATGAAAGAAGTCGCGCTTCATGACGCCCGACACGATCTTGAAGGTTTCGGTTCGACCGGCGCCGACCAGGCCGAACACCCCGGTGATCTGGCCGGCGAACACCGAGAGCGAGTTGTTCTTGACCATCGGCGCCATCTTCAGATTCTGCACCGACAGCACGCGCCGTCCTGCGGTGCGCACCTTGTCCTTGCGCGCGCCGTAGAGCGTGTTGGAGAGATCGCGCCCGACCATCGCCTGGACGATGCGCGTGCGATCGAACTTCGACACGTCGTCGGTCACGACATGCTTGCCGTCGCGAAGCACGGTGATGCGGTCGGCCAGCAGCAGTGCCTCCTCCAGCGCGTGCGAGATGAAAACGATCGACACGCCGCGCTTTTTGAGATCGCGTACCAGATCGAAGAAATATTTCTTCTCCTCTGGCGTCAGCGTCGCCGTGGGCTCGTCAAAGATGATGACTTTGGCCTTGTGCAGCACGGCGCGGGCGATCTCGACCATCTGCTTCTTGGCCGCACCAAGGCCGCTGACCGTCGCCGTCGGCGTCACATCGAAGTTGAGCGATTGCAGGAACTGCTGGGCGGCGATGTAGATACCGCGGAGGCGGTTGTAGAGCTTCTCCTGGCCTAGGAACAGGTTTTGCGCCACGGTCATGGTTGGCACGAGGCTGTTCTCCTGGAACACCATCGCAATCCCGAGCTGCCGTGCCTCCAGCGGTGTCTTCGGCGCGACCGCGACACCGTCGACAGTCATGGCGCCCGAGGTCAGTGTCACGACGCCGGCCATGACCTTGGTCAGCGTCGACTTGCCCGCACCGTTCTCGCCGACCAGAGCGTGGATCTCGCCGCGCCGCAGCTCAAAGTCGACGCTCTCGATCGCCGGCACGCCAGCGTAGAGCTTGGTTGCCTTCGCCAGCGACAGAATGATCTCGCTCATGCGCCGATCCCTTCATCGAGGCTCGCAAGCGGCAGCTTGAGGACGCGTCCCGGTCCTTTGGCGATCATGACGAGATCCCGGCCGAACTCGACGGCCGCGACGACGCCGTGATTGACCCCGTCGGCGCGGCTGTGCAGCGAATAGCGCGGCGAGCCGTCGGCGGCGAGGCGGATGACGAGACCATACGACCGCGGCGGCGCCCAGGGCTTCATGACTCCCATGGTTTTGATATGCGCGCCCTGCAGCGGCTCCTTGAACGAATGGCCGGAGCTGAGCCGCGGCACTACCCAATAGTCCGGCTCGATCTCCGCAATCATGCGGCGGCGGAAGGCGGTCTCACGCAGCACGAACTCGACGAGTTGCGTGCGGGCGATGAACGCCGTCAGCCAGAATCCTCCACCGCCGGCCGGTGCAAGTCGCGACGGATAGACGGGGAGGCGGCCGAGCACGGTCGTTCGGGCGCCGTCTGGCGCGATCGCGATCAAGCGGTGCCGCCAGCTCTCGCTGACGAGCACGTCGCCGCCGTCCGCAACAGCGCCGAAGGCGTAGCCAAGACCGCTGGCGAGCTGCTTCGTTGTGCGTGTCTTTGGATCGAGTTGGAACACGCGTCCGGTGGCGCCGAGTTCCATCAGGTCGCGGGCCCAGTCGCTGAAACCCCGCACCATCGAGCCGTCAGTCGCAATCAGCGTACCATCGGCTGCATGCGCGAGCGCGTTGACGGCGTTCAGATCACCCGTAAACACCGACGTCGGCGTGCCGGCTTTGATGTCGTCGTAGACGCGAACCTCCGTTCCGCCGAGCGCCACTGCCAATCCTCCGGCGGGAAGCATCGCGAGCGCGGAGATCGGTCGCTCGAATGTTCGGATCTCGGCCGGCGACGATCCCGCCAAACGCACCAGCCTCGGCCCGTCGGCGATCAGCAGCGCGTCGCCGTCGACCGCAAGATCTTCCGGCGCGTCGCATGCGAGCAGCGTCTCGGCCTGCTCGAGCAGCTGATTCGGCTTCAGCGCGCCATCGAACGATGGCACAGTGATGGTCGCATCGCCGCGGCCGAGAAAGCGGTTGGCGAACGCGCTAATGGCGGCGATCACGACGGCTTCCTCCAGCGCTTGTCGTAGTGCACGAAGTCGGGATCGGCATTCTCCAGCTTGAAGCGGCCGATCCGGTTATTGGCGATGCCACCGAGATAGAGATAGCCGCGGTGCTCGCGCATCGACGTGATCATCGGATGGTTGACGCCCTTGAGGTCCCAAAAGGATTCCAGGATCTTGCCCTGCTCGTTGAACTTGACGACACAACCTGTGTTGATGTTTGGAAACAACCATTCGTCGATCGGCACCCGCTTGGCCATGCGCCGGCGAAAGCCGGGCATCTTCCAAGCCAGATCCAGCGATGGGCTGCGCATGCCGACCAGCGCCAGCCAGTAATTGCCGTCGGAGGCGAGGTTGATGTTGTCGGGATAGCCGGGCAGGTTGTCCATCACGATCTCGACGGCGCCTTTCCTGGGGCCGGCAAACCAGTAGCGCTTGATGGAGCAGCCGAAAGTCTCGGCAAACAGGATCGATTCCCCGTCGCTCGCGACTGCGACGCCATTCGGGAATTTCAACCCGCGCAGCGCGGTGTGCGTCGCGCCGGTCTTGGTGTCGTAGCAGATGATGCGGCCGTTGCCGCGCGCTTCCAGCCCGTCGACCGGCCATTCGTCCATCTCGTAGCGCACGGTCGCCTCGGAGAAGAAGATCAGCCCGTCATCGGTGATATCGAGGTCATCGGCGAGCCGCAGTCGGCTATCGTCGTTTACCGAATACAGGCTGCGGTTGGTCTCGTCGGTGGCCTTCTGCACCGTGCCGTCGGATGTGATGCGGTAGAGGCCCATGCCGCCGATGCAGACATAGAGGTTATCCTGCCGGTCGAACGCCATGCCGAGCGGCTGGCCGCCGATATGGGCGAAGACCTCCATGCTCTCGTAATCGGGCGGGAAGAACCGGATGATGTCGCCGTGACGCGATCCGGCATAAAGCACGTCGTTGCGGTCGAGGATGACGTCCTCGGGCGCCTCGATCCGCCCGAGCCCGATCAGCGTGACGTTACGGAGCTTGTCGTTCTGCTCGAACGGTCCGCCTTGGCCGATTTCGGTCGGAGGTGGCGGGGGCAGCGCATGGTAGGTCGGTGCGACATAGACCTTGCTGATGATGCGGGTGCGGTTCTTCTGCCAGCGGATGTCGATCATCGCGGCCGCCAGCAGGATGCTGGCGAGCGCCATGCGGTTGACGCCGCCGCGCGCGTTCATCGCCGTCAGGCCGTTGGTAATCAGAAGCACGACCAGCACGCCGACCAGTGATTTGACCACCGAACCCTTGCCGCCGCCGAGCGTGATGCCGCCGAGAACGGTGGCGGTCAGAACGATCACCTCGAGGCCGACGCCGATGTCGCCTCCAACCGTGCCCAGACGCGCGGCAAAGAACAGGGCCCCGATGCTCGTCAGCACGCCGCTCGCGACATAGCACAGCGCGATCGTTCGCCGCACCGGGATTCCGGAGTTATAGGCGGAGCGACGCGATCCGCCGATCGCCGTAATGTGCCAGCCCGGCCGCAACCGCGTCAGGAAGATATGACCGAAGATGGCGACCACGATGTACACCAGCGCCACGCTCGGCACCCCGAGAACGTCTCCGCCGCCAATGAAATTCCATGAGGGAATATCGGGAAATGCCGATGCGATGGCGTTCGAATAGCGCTGGATCAGGAGATCGAACGCCGAGCGGTAGATGATCAAGGTGATCAGCGTAGTGATGAAGGCGCGCAGCCTGAGATATCCGATCAGCAGGCCATTTACGGCGCCCAGCAGCCCGCCGACGGCCATGGTCGCGATAATCACGGCGGGAACGGGCCATTCCAGCACATCAAGCAGGTAAAGCGCACAGAAGTCGGTGAGCGCAAACATGGAGCCGACCGACAGGTCGATGCCGCCGGCGATCACGACGAGCCCCATTCCCAGCCCGATGAAGCCGATCTCGCCGGCCTGCCGCGCCGTGTCGGCGAGGCTGGACGGCGACAGGAAGTGCTCGAGCGACTGACTGAGTGCGAAGCCGACGATCAGCAGCAGGATCACCGGAACGGCGGTTTCGGTCCATCTCTTGGACAGGATCTCGCCGAGGAGATGGTCCGGCCAGTATCGATATCGCAGCCTGGTCAGTGTCTCGCGCATCTGCCTTCCGTGGATCATTCCCGATTGCATGGATGGAGCGCGCTCCGCCGGAAATGGAACGCGCTCCGGCGTGGCGGACTACTTCTTCAGATCGGAGAGATTCCAGCACGCCGTCTGGCTGTCGGCGTTGTCCTTGGTGATCGGAATCAGCGTCGTGTATTCTGAGCCCTTGATGGAGCCGGGCTTGGCGCCTGACGACAGCAGCCACTTGATCGTTCCGGCCATCTGCGCCGCTTGTGTCGGCACGTCGTAGCTCATGTCGAGGTCGAAGGATCCATTCTTGACCAGCTCACAGGCGCCCTTGCGTTCGCCACCGCCTGATGTCGCCAGGAACACCTTGCCCGTGAGCCCGGCTTCCTTGATGGCGGCAGCGGTGCCAATGTCCATGCCGTCCCAGAAGCCGACGATGCCGCAGAGATCGGGATTCTGTTTCAGGACCGTCTGCGTGATCGCCTTGGCCTTCGCGGCATCCCAATCGGCCGCCTGGCTGGAGACGACCTTGATCTCCGGATGCTTGGCAAGGACATTTTCGACGCCCTTGAGCGTGTAGGCGCTGGCGGCGGCGGATAGCGCGCCCTGGATCACTGCGATCTTGTTCGATTTACCCTCGCAGGCCTTCACCACGCCCTCGGTCTGGCGTTCGCCGATCTCGATCCAGTTTGCGCCGACAAAGGCCGAGCTGCGATAGGCCGAGCCCATATTGATCTGGATGACGTAGATGCCTTCATTCTCGGCGCGCTGCAGCAGCTTGGCGTAGGTCTGGACGTCAGGGTTGTGGATCACCATGACCGCAGGCTTCTCGGAGATCAGCGAGGTGACGGCCTGCGCGCCGGCATTGGTGTTCCAGTTGGGGTCGCGGATCTCGAATTTGACTCCATAAGGTTCGAGCTCTTTCTTCAGGCCGGCATACCAGCCTTCGGTAAGATCGAAGTTCATGGCGACCGGCACATAGGCCACCGTCTTGCCGGCCAGCGCCTCGCGGAAGGATTTCTGGAACGGCTCGTCGAGCCCCTGCTGGGCGAGCGCCGGCACGGCAACGCTCGTAAATGACAATCCGGCAATGATCCCACATGCAAACTGATGAGCGCGCAGCATTGTTTCCTCCTTGCTTGATGCTTTTTCTGCTTGTCTAGATGTCGCCTTGTTGGGCAGTTTCTTCGTTTCTTGGATTTAGGAACGTGTCCGTGATGACCGCGATCAGCAGCACGACGCCCTTGATCAGGTTCTGGCCGGCATAGGGGATGTTCAGGATGGTCATGCCGTTCAGCATGGTCCCGATCAGCAAGGTTCCGATGATCACGTTGACGACGCCACCGCGTCCGCCCGACAGCCCGATCCCGCCGAGCACCACAACGAGTATGACGTCATAGATCAGGGTCGAATTGAAGATACGGGTCGGCATTGAATTGACGGATGCAGCCATCACCAGGCCGGCGAAGCAGCCGATCAGTGCCGCGAGCACATATTGGAGCACGACAATCGGCCGCGACGGAATACCGGTAACGCGCGCGGCGAAAGGATTATCGCCGATGGCATAGATGTAGGCGCCCCAGCGGGTCCGGCGCAGCAGCACGAACACCACGAGGCAGGCGATCGCAAACATCACAATCGAGGTGGGGATGCCGAGAATGCTGCCTTGCCCGAGCCGTTCGAACCCTGCCATGCCGTCACTCCACTGCACGACGTCGAGCTGGAACAGCGCGGCCTGGCCGAGCCCCGCGACGAACAGGCCGGTGGCCAGTGTTGCAAACAGCGGTGGCACTTCGGCGTAGGCAATCAGCCAGCCGTTGACGAGGCCGATCGCAATCGAGAGCAGGCCGGCGGCGAGCAGCGAAGCGGGGAGCGAGTGCCCGTTCTGCACCATCTGCAGCACGAGCCCGCCGGGGACCGCGAGCGTCGCGATCAGCGAGAGATCAATGCCGCGACCGATCACCACGATCGCCATGGCGAGGCCGAGGATCCCGAGCACGGCGACGTTCTGCAGCAGCGTCAGCATGTTGTCGGCGGTGAGGAAGCCGTTGAGGAAGATCGAGAATGCGAGGAACAGCGCCGCGAAGACGACGAACACGATTTCCTGCTGATTGAACCGAAAACGCTTCATCGTTTGCTCTCATCGACTCCGGATTGAGCGAACGCGCCCGGCGACGTGCCCTCGATCCGATAGGTTTGCGGCAGCGCGGACAGGCTCTCCGCGAGCTGGTTCAGCAGTGCTTTGTCGTTGCAGCCGACCGAGACGCGGACGACCGTGTTCAGCCTGTCATCCTTGTCGACATGGATCTCTGCAGGCATGGCCGTGCCGAAGGTGCGCTCGATCTCTGTCCTCACCTTCTCCTGGATGGCGAGGTCGCGCAGCGTCGGCTTGAAGATCTTGCCGACGGCGGTGACCGGCAGCGCGTCCAACAGCACGACGCGCTTCGGCCGCGCAGGCGGTTCGTGGACGTTGAGTTCGATATGTTCCTGCAGCCGCGCGATATCGATGGTCTGGTTCGGCGAGGGTACCACAAAAAGAATCGGAACCTCTCCAGCGTAGGCATCTGGCATGCCGACCGCCGAGCTCATTTGCACGCCGGGAAACGCATTCGCGACGTCTTCAATCGCGGCCGGATCGATGTTGTGCCCGCTACGGACGATCAGATCCTTTTCCCGGCCGGTGAGAACCAGCCGCTGGTCTTCGGTGAGATAGCCGACGTCGCCGGTGATGATCCAATGATCGTCGGTGAGGACGCCGCGGTTGTGCTTGGGATCGAGATAGCCAGGAAACACCTGCGGGCCCTGGACCAGCACCAGGCCGCTGGTGAGCGGCGGGCACTCTCTGGCCATATCTGCATCCCCGAGCGCCACGATCCTGGTTTTCGCAAACGGCGCCCGGAAGCCGACGCTGCCTTGAAGCGGTTCGCCCCGTCCCGGATTGAAGGCGATCGCAGCGGCAGTTTCCGTCATGCCGTAGGTTTCGAACAGCCTGATTCCGGTCCGGGCCTGGAAGCGATCGCTGATCGCTTTTGGCAGCACTGCGCCACCGGTCAGCGCCATCCTGACCGTGCTGATATCGCAGCTGCCGATCGGCACCTCGGCAAGCGCGGCGATGGATGTCGGCACGCCGCTGACGATGGTCGCGCGGTAGCGCGCCACAGTGCGCCAGTAGTCGCGGATGGCCTCCGGGCTTCTCAGGCTGTAGGGCGACGGGATGATGACATGGCCGCCGGCCGCAAGGA
>NZ_CAFK01000073.1 GCF_000239815.1 Bradyrhizobium sp. STM 3843
CTTCGCTATGCTGAAGACGCAGCCGAACCAGCGCATCTCTGCGCGCACGCAGCTGATCGATCGTCTGACGCACCTGCCGCGCCTTATGGCCCGCCGAGGCAATCTCCACCGCCAAGCGATCGAGAGTCGTCTGCTGGTTGGAATATTCCAGATAGCCCAACAGCACCGCGAGGACGACGGCGCTACCGCAAAGCGCCGGGAGAACGGCTTGCCAAACGTTGCGCTTGCTAGCCTCGCGCGACAGTCGGATCGATGGAGCAGGCTGCTGCTCGCCAAAAGTGACAAAGCTCAGTTCAGCCAATGGCAGGCCAAGCTCATGAACCGCACGCTCAACGGATTGCCGCCGCGTGACCCACTGCCGAACGAGGAGACGGCCTCCGTCGATTCCGCGGTCGATCTCGTGATCAGAATGGATGTCGGCGGCTTTGAACGGCGTCTTGCGTGCCAGATCCTGGGCTGCGATCGCGTCGATGGACGCCCTCGCCTCGACCGGCAAAGCCAGCTCGCGGCTGAACACGAGCTCTTCCGGCAACCGCAAACCGGTCTCGGTGTCGCGCCGGTCGAGATCGCGCTGCGACAGGAAGGCGTCGATCGCTGCCACAGCGTCTTCAGTGACGACGCGCTCGGCTTCGTCGACATCCGCCCCGGCGCTTCGCAGCCGCAATTCGAGCTGCCCATCTGTATAGCCCACGATAAGCGTCGGCCGGGCCTTTCCTCTCAGAGACGCGGCATAACGTGCGGGCAGCAAACTGAAGAATTCCTCCAGCCACCACGCCCCGGCCCGACCGGTCAGGTCCAGCAACCGAGCCAGACCATGTTGGCCCAACGTTAGCCGCATCGACACACTCTCAATTTGAAGCCGCGCTTATGCTCATGACGCATGTTTCCTTCAACCCATTCGTGTCGCACGCAACACCTCATCAATGGTTGTTTCGCCGCGCCAGACTTTCTGCACTCCCATTTCGTACATGCTCAACATGCCGCGCTCGCGGGCAGCGCGTTCGATTGCAGCGTCTGACGCCTTCGACAGCACGAGGCTTTGGCAGACCTCATCGACGAGCAGCATTTCGGCAATGGTCGAGCGGCCAGAAAACCCGACTTGACCGCACTCGGAACAGCCGAGCGGCTGGCGGATATCTGCCGGACCGAGCGCTGCGATGCCCGGTAAGGCACGCTCGCACGCCTCGCGCCAATAGTCCGTCTGCCGGTGGGTCCCCGCACAATGGGGACACAGCTTCCGAACCAGACGCTGTGCGATGACCCCCTTGAGGGTCGACGCCAGCAGATAGTTCTCCACACCGATATCGATCAATCGTGTGATCGCGGACGCCGCGCTGTTGGTGTGGAGCGTCGATAGCACAAGGTGGCCGGTGAGAGAGGCCTGGATTGCAATCCGGGCGGTTTCCAGGTCGCGGATCTCACCGATCATGATGATATCCGGGTCCTGGCGCAGGATCGCCCGTAGGGCGTGCGGAAAGGTCAGCCCGATCTCTGCCTGGACCTGAACCTGGTTGATCCCCGGCATCTGGTACTCGATCGGATCCTCAACCGAAAAGATCTTCCGTTCCGCGTTGTTCAACGCCTTGAGCGCGGTATAGAGCGTCGTCGTCTTGCCGCTTCCGGTCGGACCTGTGACCAGGATGATTCCATTGGGCTCCTGTAAGAGCTTTTGAAACGCCGCTATATGCCCGTCAGAAAAGCCAAGCTGCTTGAAGTCCAGCGCAACGCGATTGCGGTCCAGAATGCGCAGCACGACGCTCTCGCCGAAGGCAGTCGGAATGGTCGAGACGCGGAGATCGATGTCAATGCCGCGCACCGCGATCTTGATGCGACCATCCTGAGGCAGCCGCCGCTCGGCGATGTCGAGCTTGGACATGATCTTCAGCCGCGAGGTGACGGCGGCCCGCAGTCCCGACGAAAGCACCTGCGTTGACTGCAGCACACCATCGATGCGATAGCGCACCAGAACCTGATCGACATTCGGCTCGATATGGATGTCGGAGGCGCGCGCTTCGACGGCGTTGGCGATGATCTGGTTGACCAGACGGATGATCGGCGCCTCGCTTGCAATGTCACGCAACCGCTGGACGTCAACCTCGCTAGCCTCCGCCGAAGCCGACGGCCCTCCCTCTCTCTCGGTCTCTGTCGTGGCATAGAGCGCCTCGAACGCCCTTTCGAAATCGCTGACGGCAAAAAGCCGGACATCAAGCGCAAGGTCAGTCAGAAAGCTGATCGCGCGAACCGGCTCGCGATTGAAGGGATCGGTCACTCCGACCGAGAGCACGCCGCCTTCGACGCACAGAGGCAAAACCTGATTGCGCCGCACGAAGTCGGGCTCGATTATCTCCGGCAGCACCGGCTCAATCGGAAGGTCTGCGGAGCGCACCAGCTCCACCGACAGGAACCTCGACAGCGCTACCGCAAGGTCGGATTCCGACACCAGGCCGAGCTTCGTCAGCACCCGGTCGAGCCGATCGCCGGTTTTCCGCGCAGCGCTATCGGCGCGCTCCAGCACCATGCGATCGATGATCTTCTCGGTGAGAAGAAAGTCGCCAAAGTTCTGCTCCGGTCGCGCATCGTCCACCGACTGGACGAACCGCGAAGCTGCGCGCGGCTTAAGCAGTTGGAGCGATGCGCCGCGATTGCCGGTCACTTCAACCTCCAGTTCAACACCCAATAGGGCTGGTTCGGGTTTTCCGTGAGCCGGATGGTGACATCCGCGACGATCGCGCGCGAGGACCGCGCAAATTCTGATCGGATCGTGAAGGCACGGCCGCGCATATATGCAAGGGCATCGCCGGCCAGCGCATCCATGATCGGCCGCCTGTTCTGACGCGCGGCCAACGCAGCGTCAACGGCCTGTGGCGTCATGCCGGGCATGACACGCAATACCTCGGGCGAAGCAACTTGAGGATCGACGAACTGCCGTCCCGAATAGACGGTCAGGGCTAGCGCGATTTTTCGAAAGAGCTCCGGCGTCATGTCCATCACAAGCAGAAGCTCGTCGACGCTCTGAAACGGCCCGTTCCGAGGTCGATAAGCGCTGTCACGCGCGGCATAATCCCGGTCCTTGGCACCATTGAGGTGCTTGAGCGGTGTCGCGATCCGCCAGTCGACGATCTTCTCCGCCATAGTGTTCGCCGCATCGGCATCAAGGCCAGCGGATTGCAGCAGGCTGATCAGAAGCGATATATCGGCTTGGTTGAGGTCGATCTTACCCAGCTCGTCCTGAATTGTGATCTTGATAGGCGTGCCGTCAAAGGTGGCGTCATGCGGACGCCCGTTAGTCGGCCACCGGTGGTCAGGCGTTGGATCGAGCATCCCATCGACGGCCAGGTTCACGCCCGCTTCCACCATCGCATTGATGCCGGCCAGCTCAAGGTCGTTATGTGCCAGTCCGTAGGACACGCTGCCGGACCACAGCAGGGATGTCGACACTGCCGTCAATAGCGCGAGCGCCCATAGCACTGTTACCACCGGCATTTGCTTGCGCCCCGCGTCATCGCCTACCGTCCCCGGCAACGCATCGTAATCGGATCGTAAACGCAGCTCACATCCACCCGCACCCGCAAGCTGACCAGAAGCTCAGGCCAGGTCCGCGGGTCATTCGCACGAAACGCCACGCGCAGACGGACCAGACCCGGAATGTCGCTCTGCTTCAGCCAGCTGTCGTTCCATTGCCCGGACGCCCCCGGCGCCGCCGCGCCAAAATACGCCAGATCGGCGTGATCGATGTCAGAGACGAGCAATGTCCTTGTCGCCGAGACATCCTGTGCGCTCGCCAGCTCGGGCGTGGCCACCATCACGAGATCGGTCCGCTCGCGCGCATGATCAACGAACAACTTGAAGCGGAAGCGGCCGGCGCCTCCGGACACGCCCGGCGCATCGCTGAGGAACTCGACGGCCTCCTTCGTGCCTTCAAAATCGACCCGAGGCTGCAGCGCATTTTCCGCTGACGTCATGGGATAGGCATTGCCCAGCAGGTGACGCAGGAGCTCCTGCGTCACCACGCTGCGCTGCAATTCGTCGGCGCGAGCGCTGCCACTACGCCACGCCAACACGCCGAATTTGACATTGTTGAACAGCAACACCGCGACCATGCTGAACAACGCAAGCGCCACGATCATTTCGACCAGAGTGAATCCGGCCTCGTTGCCCCTCCCGCCGTATGGCTCGCAAAGCCGGCTCATGGCCTCGTGACCCTCGGGCCCAACCGAAGCGTCGACAGTTCGAACGAGCGCTGACCGGCCCCTTCGTCCCAGCCAACCTGCGCGGACACCAGATAGAGCTCGATCCTGCGTTCTGCTCCCTCGCGCGACTGATGGTATGGGCGCATTATCAGCTGCCAACGGAACCCATGCGGGAACTCGCCGCTGCGCGCGCCCACTCCGACAGCGAGTTCAGTACCGACGTCAGCCAACAATGACTGCGCCAGCGACGCAGCTTCAGCGGTCCTCTCAGCAGTGCCGGTCCGACCGAGACCGCTCGAGATCATACCGAACAGAATGCTGAGACCGACCGACAGCATCGCCAGTGCGACGATCACCTCGACCAAAGTGAAGCCGGCCTCGTCCGTCCGGCTCGAACGCTCCTGGACGATTGTACCAGGTAGAAGCCTTGCCGGCATCGCGCATTGGCCAATCCGCCTGACCAGCACGCTGGCCGCGGACCAGACCGGGCGGGCTGGCGCTGTCTCGATCGGACTCTGCATCACGATCCCCCTTCAGCACGTCGCTGCCGTGCGAACCATTCCCGTCAACCAATCGACGCAAAGTCGAACCTGCTTTCCGTTCAACGCTAGTACGAGGTCTCCGCCCGTTGACGATCCGTCCGGAAAAAACTGGAAGCCGCCCTCGGACGACGCCGCGCGCGTGGCCGCCGCGTAGGTCAGCTTGGCATTGATGGTCGGTGCGAACGTGCGCATGGCGACCACAGCCGATCCGAATGTTCGGCGATCGACGTCCAGCTTCAGCGTCATGACAGCATTTTGCATGATCGCGGCCGCGCGCGTAGCCCGCAAGGCGGCCGTGATCTCAGTCGATGCCGTCTCCAGCCGAAGTGTGTCGGAACCGCCAGACAGCAGCGGCATCGCCGTCGCCAACACAAGCGCGATGATTCCGAGAACAACGAGCATCTCGACCAGGGTGAAGCCCGCCGTGGTGCCATGCCGGTTGTCGATTGCGAGCTTTGTCATCGTGCGGCCAGATCGTTAATACTGAGCACGGCGTTCATGACCGGCATGATCATGGCGCCGACCATCAAGGCGATCCCGACCGTCAGCGCAGGTGTCAGTGCCGCCATGAAGCGATCGATGCTGGCCTGGATCTGCCGCTCCAGCATGAGTGCAACCCGCACCAGCATGCGATCGAGCTTCCCGGCCTCTTCGCCGACCGAGATCATCTGCAGCGCGATCGCCGGCAGCGTAACCTCGTTCCGCAACGCCCGGTGCAACGCTGTTCCTTGTTGGATCGCTTCGATCGCGCGATCGAGCCCGGCGCCGAGATGAAGGTTGCCGACGACGCCGCTTGCCGACCGGGTCGCCTGGACCAGCGGAACTCCCGCCGTCAGCATCGTTCCCAAGGTGCGGGTGAAACGCGCCGTCTCCTGCTGTAGCAGGAAAGTGCCGAGCACCGGGAGCCGGAGCACCAGCCCATCCAGACGACGGCGTCGCTCAGGCTCTGCCAGCGCCGCCGCTGCGGCGATGCCGCCGGCCAAGATAAGCGTAAACAGTACTCCTGCGATCTCGGCCCAATGCTCCCTGAGCGAGAGCATGACCTGCATGGTGACCGGAACCGGCTTGCCGCCTTGGGTAAAGATGGGCGCCATCGATGGAATAACCCCACCGACGATGATGATCAGCGTCAAGAGGCTGAGCACGATCAGCATCGATGGATAGATCAGGGCGGATTGGATACGCGTGCGGACCTCCGCTCGCCGCTCCAAGAGCTCGGCGAGTTCGACCAGCACGTGAGCCAATCGTCCTCCAGTCTCGCCGGCCCGCACGACTGCGACATAGTCTGCCGGAAAGATACGCGACTGCGCCTGCATCGCCTCCGACAGCGGCCGGCCGTTGAGCACCTCCGCAAGAAGCGCCTCGACCAATGTCCTCAGCCGCACCGAGGTCGCCTGCGTCAGGACGATCCGCAAGGCATCATCCATCGGAATGTCAGCCGCGCACAGCATGGAGAACTCACGCGTAAACGCGACCAGGTCGGCGCGCTGCGCCCCACCCCCGAGCGTGATCTCGCGATTCCACCATTTTGTCCCGGCGTTGTCAGTTGCTCGCAGATTGAAGGGCGACAGCCCTTGCCCCCAAAGCGCATCTTGAGCGGCGTCAGCACTCGCCGCCTCGATCGTCCCCTCGGCAAAGGAGCCGTCCAGACCATAGGCGCGGTAACGAAAGCGCGGCATCAATCCAAGATCCTGCGTCCTGTGGCTTCCAAGTTGCGCGCCGGCACCCGGCGATGCGGCCCTTCGATCGCCATGTAGCGGCGGTATTCGTCGGTGATCGTTCGCGCCTCGTCCAGGCTGCGGATAACATGGGGACGGATGAGCACGATCAGCTCCGTCTTCGTCAGCACATTGTCCTTGTTGCTGGCTGCGCTTCCGATGAACGGAATGTCTCCCAGGATCGGCAGCTGGCTGCGGCTGACGGACTTGCTGTCCTGGATCATTCCGCCCAGCACCAGAGCGTCATTGTTATTCACGACGACACTGGTCTTGATCTTGCGCTGGCGGATCGTCGGCGAATCGATGTTTGATGACGTCGTGTTCGCCACGCTGGAGACTTCCTGCTCGATATCGAGCAGGACGCGGCCGCTTTCGTTGATCCGCGGCGTGATGGACAGGATCACGCCGGTGTCCTTGTAGCTGACCGAATTAACGATCGCCGCGTTCGACGTCAGCGTGCTGGTCGCCGATTGGGTGGTGATCGGCACCTGGTCACCGATCTGCAGCACCGCCGTCTTGTTGTCCATCACCGTCAGCGACGGCGACGACACGATGTTGACGTTGGTGATCTCGTTCAGCGTGCTCAGCGTCGCGGCAACGGAGCCGGCTGCAAGCGCATAGGAAAATCCTGGAAATACGGCACTGACAATACCGGAAGACAAGGTGCTGAACGTGGACTTCGATTGCTTGTTCTGCAGGTACCATTGAACACCGAACTGCAACTCGTCATTCAACGTCACTTCAGCGATCGTGGCTTCGATCAAAACCTGGTTGGGCATCTGATCGAGAGTTTCGATCACCCGGAGCACCCGCTTATAGTCCGCATCGGTCGCCTCGATCAGCACCGAGTTCTTAGCTTCGTCGGCAACGATCTTGACGCGTGGCCCGTCCGCATCGCTATCCTTGCCGAGTTGCGCGACGGATGCAGCGGCACCTGATGGACCTGCCCCGGCCGATGACGACACGCCGGGCGTCCGGCTGGCACCGCTGATCGAGCTGGTCCCCATTCCGAGGCTACTGGTGAAAGCCGGACCATTTGCGTTCTGATTTGATGACGGCGCAGGAGATGACGACTGCAGCGTTGCGTCCTGATAGTTCGGCGCAACGGTCCGCCGCGACGCGCTATTGGCCGCGTCGGCAGCGAACATCGACTGCAGGACGTCGACGAGTTCCTGAGCCCGCCGGTTCTGCACGGCATAGGTGAAGAGCTGCTTCTCATTGCCCTCGGCCTGGGCGTCCAGGCGGTGGATCCAGCTCTCGGCGCGGCGCAGATATTGAACCTGCGGCGAGATCACCAGGATCGACCGCAGCCGCTTGTTGGGAATGAACTGCACCATGCCGGCCATCGGCCCGTCACGGTCGGAGGCGAACACGGATTTCAGCTCGCTTGCGATCGCGTCCGGCTGCGAGGTCTTGACCGGGATCACCGCGAACGACATGCCCTTCATGGTGTCGACGTCGAACAGGGTGATCGCTTCCATCATGGCGGCGACCTCCTGGCGATTGCCGGACAGCGTGATCAGGTTGCGCGCGTCATCGACGCGGACCACGCCGCCGCGCGGCGCGATCGGCTCGATCACGCGCCTGATTTCGGAGGCCGAGACATATTTGAGCTGCACCACCTGCAGACCGCCGCCGACCGCCTCGCCGGAGTCAGGATTGTTCTCCGTGCGATAGGCGCCCGCAAGCGCCGTCTGATCGGCGGCGACGATGCGGTAGATGCCCCTGTTATTGACCAGCGCCGCATTGTTGGCCCGTAGCGCCGATTGAAACAGGTCGATGACGGTCGATTTCGCAACGGGCCTCGGCGTCTGGATCGTGATCTTGCCCTCGATACCGGGATCGACTGTATATTTGACGGCAAGGATATCGCCGAGGATCGTCTTTGCCGCCTGCGGCGCCGGCACGTTGACGAGATTGATCGTCACGCCATTGGCAACCTCGTCAGAGGTGCCCGAGATCGAGCCGGTTGCAGGCTCACCGACGAAGCGGCCGGAGCCTTCAATGACAGTCGAGGAATTCCCCCGCGTATCGGCGAGCAGCGGCGAACCCGAGAGCCGATTTGATCGCCCCGTCGATCCGGCTGGTCTCACGGCGGCCTGAACTTGAGATGCTGCGATCGAGTCCGGAGCCTGCGCCGGCCCCCAAGCAAATGACGACGAGTTATCATCGACCGTCTGGCATGCCGAAAGCGCGAGCGCCAGCGGAAGCAATACAGTTCGAAGCTGACAAGCTCCGTAGCGCGACACGGCCCCCCCAAACTCGACGCAGCAACACCGCTGATTAGCCGATGATTTTTACCTTAAGCCATTTCGATAATCTGGGGTAAGAATTACTACTCCTATCGGGGACTCGTACACACCATTTCGACTCACGAAGGGCGCGAATGCCGTAAGAAGGGGCTATGCTAGGGACGAATAATGCTTATGGCTTCGTTTCGCAGCCGATCGTTTGCAAACGAAAGCTCGAACGATTCACCCGACCGCCCGGAGGTGCGTGCCGCGAAGATGGCCGATGCTGTTGCGCTCTGGCTTGACAACTATTTTGATCCACCTATTGCGGACTACGGTCGATTTGAGTTTCTTGTGCGCCACCAATTCTAAATCCATTCGTCGCCATAAGTTGCGCTGGCGCAGTCGTCCGGATCCAAAACTCCGTTTTCAGTGAGCCGTAGCCCAAGCGTCCAATGTAAGACGACAAAATATCAACACTTAGGCGATCCCTCTTACGACGAGCGCTATAAAGGTCGACTTCTTCAAATGGAAGCGGGCTACCCCGCTCAAAGAACACCCAACTATTGTCTAGCATCGCATAAACTGTGCGCACAGTCTCACCATCGCGAATTGCGCGAAATGAACAACCTGGGTACCTGATCTTAGGACGGGATACCGCAAATGTTAGATGCGTTCCGGGGATTTCCCGCGAAATACAGGTAATCATTGAAGAGTACCCGTCGGCCACGCTGCTGACAAATAGCGTCTTCCGGCCCTCTACTCCCTCCACCTCACTTAGTAATATCCCGATGTTAACGGCCGGAGCCCGATCTGGCCCGTCGGGAGAGTTGTAAATGAGCCTTACGTCAAACGGACTGGGCCTATCAAACACGAAACTCTTTCCCCATAGCTCGCCTTGTCTCTTTATCGACGCTCGTGCCAACTCGAGTTGGCACGGCAAGATCGAAAAGGTGAAGCGTTCGAATAGCTCCAGAATGCTCACCTCAACTTTGTAGTTGTTACTGTGCATGTCGGGTCGTTGCATAGAATTCGGCTCTTCTGCTGCTGCAGCCGATCGTCGCTGCGACCCCACTCTTGAGCATTTCGATTTCCATCCGTGTCAGTCCACTGAAGGTCCGGGCGATTCGTCCCCACTTTATTACCGTTCGCATCAACTTGTGCTTGATTTTTTCGGATATCTGTCGCGCCCTCAGCCTTGAGTTCCTCAACCTTGTCATCGATTGCGCCGTCATGATCCGATGCGCCATGAGGTGCTGCGTCTCCACCGTTTGCCGGTGGTGCATTAAAGACCGTCCAAGTCTTCCATAGTCCGTACGCTGCGGCAACAGCCGACGTTCCGAACAAGAAATCTGATAGAGCAGCCGCTCCAATGATTGGGATCGCTGGAGCAAATGCATTTGCGTTCCTAAAATTGTCTTCTCTACTCTGTTGTGCCTCCTCCAAAGTCCGCGTCGCTAGATACTGGAAGGAGCTCGTGATCGCGCCGTTCGCGAATTTTCCGCCACCGGCCACGGACGCAAGGCCTCCCACCGTAGCGCGGGCAATGGTTCCACCGACCAAATCCTTCGGCAGATAGGGGGAAAATCCAGCGCTGACTGCGGCAGCTGCTGCGCCCGATCCGCATGACCCGCCGCTCACAACCGACGAGACGCAACCTACGGCAGCATTCTCGCCGACGTTCAAGGCGAATAACCCGGGTGCGTCCGCAAATGCCGGCGTTGGACCGATCTTACCGAAAGCAAATGTCGTTGCGGCAGCTATAGCACCTGCCTTTAATATCTGGCCTATATTGCCACCCGACAACCCCGTCGCGATCATCGCACCACCCGCGGCGGATGCGACCGCGAGCGACATGCCGGCGAAGCCGATCCCGGGGAGCACCGCGTTGAGCAGGATGGTCGCGCCGATCTGCAGGATGGCCCTGGCGATGGCGTTGGTTTGGAAGAAATGGGTGACGGCCTTCACCGCGCTGCCGACCGCCTTGCCGATCGCGTTCCAGAAGCAGCCGAGGAAGCAGTGGCCGGACGGATCGGTAAAGGTCAGCGGGTCGTTGCCGACATAGGAATAGCGGTTCCAGCCCTGCGTGCTGAACGGGCTTTCCGTGATCGTGTCGGGACTGGTGAAGCGCGCCAACAGCGGATCGTAGACGCGGCCGTTGAGGTGCACGAGGCCGGCAACCGACAGCTCCTCCTCGCCGGTGAAGCCGCGATTGGTCTGGCTGGTGACGCTGCCGCTAACGTCGTCGGTGCCGTTGACGTTGCGCCGCTTGCCCCAGGCGTCATAGGAGAGCCGCTCGACCACCAGGCCATTCTGGTCGGTGAGGACCGAGATCGAGCCGAGATGATCGGTGTGGAAGTAGCGCGTGGTCAGCGTCTCCGACGCCGTCTGCGTCACCCGCATGCCGACCTTGGCATTGCCGACGGACAAATAATCGGTCCACTTCTGGGTGACCTGGCCGGGGTTCTGCACCTCCGCCATCACGCCGAAGGCTGCGATATAGAGCGTCGTGCCCTCCGGAGTCACCTGCTTGAAGCGCTGATGCTCGGTGTCGTCAACGAAGGAGATCGTCCGCGTACCCTGCGTGATGCTCGCGGGCTTGTTGTAGGAGGTGTAGACGATGCTCCGGCCGAGGCCAGAGATCTGGTTGCCGTTAGCATCGTAGGTGAAGGTGGCGCTGATGATGCCACCCGAGACGCTCATCACCGCGTGCGGCAGCGGCTGCCCGGCAGCCGGATAGGTATAGGTGCCGACATCCGACTTCGACAGGATGTTGCCGGTCGCGCTGTAGGCAAACGTCTTGACCAGCGGCGACGGGTTAAGATTGGTCGTCGACGAGGTCAGCCGGCTCAGCGGATCGTAGACGAAGCTCTCGCTGACGCTGGTGTTGGCGTCGCTGCGCGAGGTCAGATTGCCGAGCCGGTCATAGCCGAAGCCCAGGTTCTGCACGGCATTGTTGACGCCGGTGGCGACGCTGGTCAGCCGTCCGGTCAGAGGATCGAAGCCTCTGATAGTGACCAGGCCGTTGCCGGCGGTCTGCTGGGTGATATGGCCTTCGGCATCCATCGCATTCGCCGTCCAGTAGGACTGGGCGGTGGCGTCGTCCTGCAGCTGGTTGGCAAAACCGAGGCTGTTGTAGCCGTACCGCGCCGTGAAGCCGGAGGGATAGCTGACCTTGGTCAGCCGGCCGTTGGCGTCATAGGTCGCTCCCATCGTGTAGCTCGCGCCATCGACGGTGGTCGCAACCTGGGAGGGCCGGCCGAGGCTGTCATAACTGAAACTGCGGGCGAAGCCGTTGCCGGAGCCCGCCGTGATGCTGCTCGAGGCCAGCTTCCCGATGCCGTTCGCTGCGCTGTCATAGACCCAGACCGAGGTCATGTCCGGCTCGACCCGCTGCACCAGACGATTCAGCTTGTCGTAGGTGAGAGTAACCGTCTGCGCCTTGGCGTCGGTCTGACCGGTCAGAAGCCCGAGCGTGTTGTAGCTGTAGCTCCAGCTTCCGAGATCAGGGTCGGAGCTTGCGATCTTGCGTCCGCGCAGATCGTAACTCGCCGTGACCACGTTGCCGTCCGGATCGGTGGTCTGCACCATGTTGCCGACCGCGTCATATGAAGCGGTCAGGGTCTTGCCGAGCGCGTCGGTGACCGACACGATCTGGCTCTGACTGTTCTTGGTCGTCGTGCGCGTCTGGCTCAGCGCATTGGTCTCGACCGTGGTCAGCCCGTGATAGGCCGCCTGCGACACGCTGCCGTCCGGCTGCGTCGTCGTCACCACCCGGCCCAGAGTGTCATAGGTGAAGGTGGTGTATTGCGGCGTGCCGCCACTGGCGAAGTACGGCCGGCTTGTCCTGGTCACCCGCCCCAGCGCATCATAGGCCTTGGTGGCCTGGACGAGGCTGCCGTCGAAGCCCTGGGTCTGTCGTCCGATCTCTCGCTCCAGCGCATCGTAGAACACGGTCGCAATCGGCGCGATCACCGTGGTGCCGTCGGCGGCGTAGGAGGTCTCCTGGACTAGGTAGCTTGCCCCGGAGAGGCAGGTTGCTGTGCCTCCATTGACGCCGCTGCAGAACAGGTAGATCCACTTGCTCAGGGTGCCGTCGGGACGAACCTCCAGGATCTTGCGGCCGAAGCTGTCGTAGCTCCAGGTCGTCGTCAGTCCGTTCGGCCCGGTGTGGCTGGTCGGCTGCCCGAACCGCAGGTCATATTGGACGCTCTCGCTCTGTCCCAGCGCATTGCTATTGGAGGTCGCGAACTGGCCCCTCGCGTCGTAGCTGCTCGTGCTGGAGCGGCTGGCGATGTCGGCGCCGCTGACCGTGACCGACTGCTTGTGGCCGAAGGCATCGTAGACGTAGTCGGTCTGCAGCCGTAGCGCCGGCGTATCCGGCTCGACCACTTCCTGCGTCAGCAGCCCCGAAGCAGGATCGTAGGAGAATGACGAGGTTCGCGTGATGCTGCTCGAGGCCCAGCCCGGGCTGGACACCAGCAGCGCGATTGCTGCCACAACGGACGGCACGACAGTTCTGATCACGGTCTTCATGGCGCCAAGCCCCCAAGTCGCCGAAAGAAAAAAGTCGTCGAAGAAAACTCGCCGGATACGCTCGATCGCGTCCTGATCGGTTCAACGCGAGACACAAACCCCTCTCGATCGCGTGGCGTGCCACGCGACCAACATCCTCACTGCCGCGCCTCTATGGTGCGATACTCGTCACGGAAGCTCTGGTGAGACGGCCGAGATACCAGAGCGAAGGATCGTTGCTGTAGGTATTGACGGTCGTCTTGCTGAAGCCATCCGGCGTCGACACGGTGACCTGCGTCGCATTGCCGTAGGCATCATACTGGTTAGCCGTCGTCACCGTCGGCAGCGCCGAGCCGTCGAGATCAGTCCCGCTCGACACGTTCTGCGCCAGCGACACCCGATAGGGCGCGCTTGACGGGCTGATCGTCGTGCTCCCGGCAGCATTGCTGAACTGGTACGTGTTGCTCGACTGCCCCAGCACCTGCGTGCCCAAGGTCCGCGTCGCGGAAGCCACCATGCCGGTATACGGGAAGTCCTGCCGGAACGTCGTGGTGTCCGAGATCCCCGTCTGCAGATCCTTCACCGTCATCTGACGGAAGCCGAGCGGACCACGCCCTGTCAAATCAACCTTGGCGCCCGCGTAGCTGTAGCTCGAGGTGTACGTCCCACCTACCCCGTTCGATGCATCCACACGCGAGACAACTGAGAGAGGCAACTGAAGATCAACGGTCGGAAAGACGGCATTTGCATCCTTCGCATATGCGCTTCCTGGAGCCGAGAGCGATTGATACGTAACTGACGTATTCGCGTTGAGCCCATTTGAGATAGAGTTGACCAGGTAGTACGTCTGTCCAATGCCTAGATAGCTGAACTGATTGTTCGCGCCGATAAAGGCGTAATCACTCAATCCGTCACCGTTAAGGTCACCGGCTACGAGCCCGTAGCCATTCGTTGGCGGCGACCCAAATGCGAACCCATACGGCAGCGGATGAGTGTCCTTTAACGAAAACGTACCATCACCGTTGCTCAAGAACACTGATTGGCTTGACGTGCCCAACAACGCGTAATCTGAAAGTCCGTCCCCATTAAAATCGCCCGTTACCACCGAATATGAGGCTGTCGGCGGTGTGCCAAACGGCCCTCCGCCCTGAATTGGGTTAGTGTGAAATTCGGCAAAGGTCCCATCACCTTTACTCAGGAACACTGTCTGGGTCGAGGCACCGTTGAGGAGGTAGTCCGCAGCGCCATCACCGTTGAAGTCGCCGCTAACCAGCGCGTACTGACTAGTCGGCGGTGTTCCGAACGTGCTGCCGCTGGGCAGCGGATTCGTATCAACCCACGAGAATGTTCCATCCCCTTTGCTGAAGTAGACCGTCTGATTGTGGTCACCGATGAATGCATAATCGGTCCGTCCGTCAGCGTCGAAATCACCGATTACAAGGGCATAGAGGCTCGTTGGCGGACTGCCATAACCGGCGCCATTCGGCAGTGGATTGGTATCGACCTCCGAAAAGGTACCGTCACCTCGACTCAAGAAAACAGTCTGGCTTTGCGCGCCTAGATAGGCGTAATCGGTCTTTCCATCACCGTTGATGTCTCCAACCATAAGCGCGTACAGCGCACTCGGCGGCGAACCAAAGCTGCCCCCGCTCGGAATGGGATTGGTATCGACCACGCTGAATGTACCATCGCCTCTGCTTAGGAATGCCGTTTGATTGTGATCGCCCAGGAACGCATAGTCAGTCTTTCCGTCCCCATTAATATCGCCAACCATCAAATCATAAAGCGCGTGCGGCGGCGTACCATAGCTAGCCCCGCCAGGAATGGGATTTGTATCTACAGACGTAAATGTTCCGTCCCCATTGCTGAGAAACACCGTTTGGTTGTGCGCACCCAGCCAAGAGTAGTCAGTCTTTCCGTCACCATTGAAGTCGCCTACCAGCAAATCATACATCGCCGTAGGCGGAGTTCCGTAACCGGCTCCGCCTGGGATCGGATTCACCACAATGGAATTAAAGCCTCCTGTAGCCGGAACAGTGACGCCAATGATGTGCTCTGGAAGACATGACCCATCTCCGGTGCATAACAAGATTGTGGTGATCACACTAGCCCGAGGCACTCCATTGTCGTAGTAACCGAGATGGTAGTCGCTTATCAACGCATCGCCAACGTATGTCTTGATGTCCGTCAGGCGCACAGTCGTGCGCATCATCGAACCAGCTTGATAGCGAATTGGCATGTCCGGACGCGCAGCGTACGAGAGGCGGACAGAATTGTATGGGCTCACCCCAGCAGCTGAGTTACCGGTGTAGTCAATCCGCGCCGGATAGAATTGTCCATTCGCTTGATCGTTCGTGTAACTGACTGTGAAATAGTTAGATTTTGTGTCGCTGACCTTATTGATAGCCCAGGCTCGAGCGGTGCTTTTTCCCTGCGCAAGGATTTGCGAATCTGACGTGCGACCAAACTCCATAATTTGACCGGACTTGGTATGAACTTCAAACCAAGCTGGTCCGTTGCCGGCAGAACCGTGCGATATGATTCTGGAAAATGTTTCGATTTCGGTCCGATACTCTGCGCCGTCCGAGCCATATGATCCACTCGTAGCAACGAGGCGTTGCCCATCCATACAGAAGCGGTCGCTCATATTGTATTTGACACCCCCAAGCGATCCATCTTGTGCCGTCGTTTGAGGACAGCGACCGATGGCTGGCAATCCGCCTAGGGCCCACCCAACTCCAAGCAGACCATTGCTGGCTTGGCTGCTGTAATCCAGAGATAGCGATGGCAGCACACCAGCCGACCCGGGCGGCAACGCGATCGGCAAAGAGTAAGTCGCCGCGCCGGTCTGACTGACCGAGAACTGGCCCGATAGAGACATCGTCCCAGAAATACCTACGGTTGTGGAGGCCACCCAAAAAAAGCCGCTAGACCGACGACTAGCCGACCGCTCCGCTCCCACGCGAGAAACCACGGCTGTCGCTTTCTTTGCACCGGCACCATCTCATGCCCCCGCATGGATATCCCCGTTGAATTACGGTAGTGGAACATTGCGGCCTAATCGCCCTCAAGCCGTTATTGCTAATTATCAACAACTTTACGTAGAGACGACAACCAGATGATATGGAGATGGCGCGCACAGGCATTCTCAATCGAAAGGCCCGAAACAGCATTATAGGCAAACGACGCCGTTCGCCTGATCCTGCTTGCACCCGCCGTGAGCTCGACACCTGCAGCGCAATTGCGACAGCAACGGACGGCACAGACGTCTTGGTCACGGCTTTTAGGACGCCCCCAAAGTTGCCGAGATCGCTCGACAAAATCCTGAGCCCCCCCGATCGCGTGTGACCAGGCACACGGCATCGATATCGTCATCTCGTGCTGCTAGGGCGCGATACTGGTGACGGAAGCTCTGGTGAGACGGCCGAGATACCAGAGCGCCGGATCATTGCTGTATGTATTGACGGTCGTCTTGCTGTACCCGTCCGGCGTCGACACGGTGACCTGCGTCGCATTGCCATAGACGTCATACTGGTTCGACGTCGTCACCGTCGGCAGCGCGGAGCCGTCGAGATCGGTCCCGCTCGACACGTTCTGGGCCAGCGAAACCCGATAAGGTGCACTCGACGGACTGATCGCCGTCGTACCGCTCGCGTTCGCGAGCTGATAAGTGTTGGTCGACTGCCCCAGCACCTGGGTCCCATTTGACCGCGTCGTGGACGCCACTAGTCCGATATAGGGGAAATCCTGCCGGAACGTCGTCGTGTCCGAGAGCCCCGTCTGCAGATCCTTCACCATCATCTGCCGGAAACCCAGCATTCCGCGGCCCGACAGATCTGCTTTCGCACCGGCATAGGAATAAGACGAGCTGTATGTCCCGCCTACCCCGTTCGAGGTATCAATGCGCGATACAACGTAAAACGGAATCTGGAGATCGAACACGGGATACGACGCCGAGTTGTCCCTCGAATAGACGCTGGCGTTGGTCAGCGGAAGATAGGAGATCGACGTCGTCGTACCCAGCCCGGTGTTAGCCGTCACGATCAGATCGCCGATGAGTCCATTGCCCATGAAGACATATTGGTATGGGTACCCGTTTGCGTCGACCAAGAGGTAGTCCATCTTGCCGTCGCCGTTGAAATCGCCGACGATCGGAAAGTTGACGTTCGGCGTGTTGGCATTAATCGGGAAATTCCAGCCGTTCGGCAGGTTTTGGACCTGGCCTGAGAACGTACCGTCCCCATTGTTCATGAAGAGGTACTGATAAGGATAGCCGCCGCAGTCGATCACGACATAGTCGGTTTTGCCGTCACCATTGAAATCACCGGGAATGGGCAAATACGGCTGGTTCGCTTTGAAGATCCAGCCGTTCGGCAGTGTTTGCGTTTGTCCGGAAAACGTCCCATCGCCATTGTTGATAAAGACATACTGGTACGGGTAGCCGTTGGCATCGATCAAGAGGTAGTCGACCCTGTTGTCGCCGTTGAAGTCGCCGACGATCGGCATGTTGGCATTGGGGGTATTCTTGTTGATCGTGAACTTCCAGCCGTTCGGCAACGTTTGGGTCTGCCCCGTGAACGTTCCGTCGCCATTGCTGATGAAGACATACTGATAAGGATAGCCGTTGCTGTCGATCAGCACGTAATCGGTCTTGCCGTCCCCATTGAAGTCTCCGGTGACCGGAGCGTTCATGTTTGGCGTGTTGCTGTTGTTGGGAAAATTCCAGCCGTTTGGCAGCGTCTCGGTGATTCCGGCAAATGTCCCGTCGCCATTGCCCATGAAGACGTACTGGTACGGATAGCCGTTGCCATCGACCATGAGATAGTCGGTTCGGCCGTCGCCATTGAAGTCGCCGACGATCGGGGTGTATCTGAGGTTCGCGCTGAACTTCCAACCGTTCGGCAGCGTCTGGGTCTGGCCCCTGAACGTTCCGTCGCCGTTGCTCATGAACACGTATTGGTAGGGATAGCCGTTGGCATCGATCAGCAGATAATCTGTCTTTCCGTCCCCGTTGAAGTCGCCAACGATCGGCGTGTTCACGTTCGGCGTATTGCTGTTGATTGGAAAATTCCAGCCATTCGGCAGTGTCTGGGTCTGGCCCGTGAACGTGCCGTCGCCGTTATTCAGGAACACATACTGATAGGGATAACCACTGCTATCGATCAGCAGGTAATCGGTCCTCCCGTCACCATTGAAGTCGCCGGTGATGGGAATGTATTTGGCGTCGGCCCTGAACTTCCAACCGTTCGGCAGCGTCTGCGTGGTCCCGGTGAAGGTGCCGCTACCCGCGCCCGACTGCCATCCGAAATTTGTGGCCGGAAGACAGGCACCATCTGCGGCGCATACGGCCACCGACGCGACTTCGCTGCGTTGCGTCGAATCGCTCTGCTGATACCCGATCCGATAGTCGGCGACGAGCGACGATGCGGCGAAAGTCTTGACGTTCGTAAGCCTGACCGTCGTCCTCACAATCGAGCCGCCCTGATAACCCTGAACGACGTCGGGCCGGCTGGCATAGACGAACTGCACCGAGTTATAGGTCGCGACGTTCGCCGCGGCATTTCCCGTGTAGTCGACGCGGCTGGGATAGGCTTGCCCGTTTGCAGCATCGCTGACGTAAGTGACGGTAAAGTAGTTCGACTTGGTGTCGCTGACCTTGTTGACGGCCCATGACCTCGCCGTCGTCTTGCCTTGCGCCAGAACGAGCGAATCCGTCGTGTGTCCGAACTCCATCACCTGACCGGACTTGGAACGGACTTCGAACCACGCGGGGCCCGTGCCGGCCGTGCCATGGGAAATGATCTTGTTGTAGCTGTCGACCTCGGTCCGATACTCCGTACCATCAGCACCGTAGGTTCCGCCGATCGCGATCAGCCGCTCCCCGTCCATGCAGAAGCGATCATTGGCATCGTAGCTGACGGCGCCGAGCACACCGTCCTGCGCCGGCGTCCGCGGGCAGCGGCCGATCGATGGCAGTCCGCCGAGCGACCAGCCAATCCCGAGCAGCCCGTTAGGCCCTTGACTGCTGTAATCGAGCGACAGCGACGGCACGACACCTGCCGTCCCCGGAGGTAGCGCGATCGGAGTCGAATACGTCGATGCGCCGGACGGGTTCACAGAGACCTGACCCGGCAGCGACATTGATCCGGCATTACTTAAGGTTGTATTTGCGGCCAAAAAACACGCCGCCCAACCAGCAAGACACAAGCCTTTTCCCGCCCACGACCGAAATTGCGGCCGCGACGCCCTTCGCACCGACACCATCACCCATGCCCCCGCATGAACCCCGTCGAACTACGGTATCGAACAGCACTCGTATTTTACCCGCAAGCGGCACTGCGAGTTATCCACAACGTGACGTTGAGGTAACGCCGAGATGTTACGGAGATGACCCGCATCATATATCGATCAAATGCATGAGAACCTTTCAACTATCAGGAGGCAGTCGTAGCGCAGTCCCGCGATCATCTACTCTGTCACAGGCCTAAGTCGAACGGTGTGGCAAGCGTGTCTAGCTGCGACGTATCGAGGAACGTTAGAGTACGCTTTTGGCAGCGACTTCGAACCAGTGAGATTGTTTTCCAAGCACGAGCACCAGGAGAAGGCAACCTATCGAATTCAATGAACCTCATCGCGCAACACAATCACCCGGTCCAATGCAGCCCAGCTGCTAAACGACTAATGAAGTTTATGGGGTTTTGGCCGCAAAGCATATCGACTGTGCCATTCGCCGGCGATTCAAGCACAACCATTTACGGCCACAGCTTGTAAGGATCCGACTAAGAAGCTCCTGTGCATGGGGGGGCATCCTCC
Source organism: Bradyrhizobium sp. STM 3843 (assembly GCF_000239815.1). Lineage (GTDB taxonomy): Bacteria > Pseudomonadota > Alphaproteobacteria > Rhizobiales > Xanthobacteraceae > Bradyrhizobium. Next base: position 20,010 of record NZ_CAFK01000073.1, read on the forward strand.
AACACTCAATCTCGCAAGTCCGTATTTAGCCGCCCGCTCATCGCAAAACCCGTTCAATCAGGCACTCTGGATAATTACCGCAACGCCCTTTTATGCTTCCAACACAAATTATTCTTCTATTCTGGAGACCCCATTTGGGGTCCTCACAACCCGGACAGGCCTGCTATCTAACTCCGGGACGGAAGTCTTGCGCCAGTCAAGCCCAAATTTGGACAGCAATTCGCGATAGCGATCTTCCGGAGGACACGGTCCCAGCAAGACAGCACGAACGAACTCCATTGGCGGAGCGTAATCATGTTGTACAACGTAATGATAGATCAAATTTGGCGCGGCAAAAAGCTCTCCTCGATCGGATACGACACGAATCTCTGCCGATCCGAGCAACAATCTTTCTCCATTTTTCTGCGCGAGATTTCCATCAAATGAGCAACACAATTCACATTTGTGAAGACCTCTAGTCTGACCAACTGATACTTGGCAAAAGCGCCATAGCCGATCGACAAACTGCGGCTCGGCTAATTTTCTTGGAAAGTCAACGCCCGCGGCGAGCCATCCAACGTTTAGCGTCGAGGCTGCAGAGGTATCCGCAGCCCCGTAACTATAGGGGGTTAGATCTGCAAAGTATGTCACGGTCTTTTCATCGGTAAGGCTTGAGGCAGGCAGCGCTGTCGCAGAACGCCCCAATTGTAGTTCCTGGCCCTCGAAGCAACAAACTTCTTTCGGTGTCCGTCAGCCGGTTATAGTCAAGAACATTCACGCCCTCCAAGTGACCGAAGCGGGCCGTATCTTCCGCAAGGAGGCTCTTGTCGGGGAATATCGTTCCATCCGACATTCCATGAACGCCGCTCAAGATGTTAACCTCACCACCACGTCTCATTCCGCCTTCTACCGCTAGATCAAAATCGCTTCCGACAACGCGCCCCGTTGCCGTAACGACCGTACCACCGGCCGCGTTTTCCGAACTGGATATTATTCCACCCAATTTGCCGAAGCCCCTGGCGCCTACAAGGGAATCTATCCCTTTCATGCCCACTCTGCCATAGGCGCCTAGTCCGCCCAACACAGCCGCCCCTGGAAGATCTCCAATGGACGCTTGCGTTGCCGGATCACACGCAGCTCCGCAGAGCTCTAGCAGCCCTCCGATGCCGGCACGCAGCCCGTTTGAGCCTGTAAAGTAGCTTATTCCCCCGCATTCCTCGAGACACCGGCTCATGAAGTTTGAGAGCGCGTCGCCCAATTGAGCGCCTGGCGTAGGCGCCGACGGAGGGGCCGCTTGCGGCACTCCGTTGTAGCCAACCTGCTGAACCAAGCTGTTTGACGGAATATAAACTGGCTGGTTGAGAGCAGGAAACAGGTCCACGACGTTTGGCGTCGGCGTCGGAACGAATGACTGAGAAAATAGAGTGTTGTAGTAAGCGACCTGCTGGCTCGCATAGGCGGTTTGCTGCGCTACGAACCCGTTAATCTGCTGAGAAAGTGTAAGACCTGGATAAATGTAGGCACTATTGTCAATGCAGCAGGCGCTGCCGCCGGTATTCTTGACATTGTCCGGAGATATCGACCCAACAACTTCTATGGTATTTAGCGTTTGTGTTTGCACCCATCCAAAGGTTGCATCGTACGTATACGACGCCGCGTCATAGTAGCCCGATGGGTCGACGGACGTTAAAGGCCTGTTGCTTGCGTACGCATATCGGTTCCATCCTTGCGGACTAATGGGGTGAGGAACCGTTGGATCCGCACTTGTCATTCGGGCGAGGATCGGATCGTAGACGCGACCGTTGAGATGGACCAGGCTGGCGACCGAGAGCTGCTCTTCTCCAGTGAACCCCCGCATCGTCTGGCTTGTGATGCTGCCGCTCGGGTCGTCGGTTCCATTCGGAAAGCGTCGCTTGCCCCAAGCGTCGTAGGAGAGCCGTTCCTGGACAACGCCGTTTTCGTTGGTAATGACTGAGATCGAGCCGAGCGGATCGGTGTGGAAGTAGCGTGTCGCCAGCGTCTCCGAGCCCGGCTGCGAGACCCGGATGCCGAGCATGGAGCTGCCGATCGAGAGATAATCCGTCCAGCGGGGGGACGCGCTTCCGGGATTGCTGACCTCCGCCTGCACGCCGAAGGCCGAGATGTAGAGCGTGGTGCCTTCCGGCGTCACCTGCTTGAAGCGCTGGTGGTCGGTATCGTCGAGGAACGAAATCGTCCGCGTCCCTTGCGTAATGCTGGAGGGCTTGTTGTAGGAGGTATAGACGAGGCTGCGGCCGAGACCGGAGGTCTGATTGCCGTTGGCATCATAGGTGAAAGTGGCGCTGATCGAGCCGCCGCTGACGCTCATCACCGCATGAGGCAGCGCGGAGCCGGCGGCCGGATAGCTGTAATTGCCGAGATCCGACTTCGACAGCAGATTGCCGATCGAATCGTAGGAGAAGGTCTTCGACAGCGGCGTCGGGCTCAAATTGACCGTCGACGACGTCAGCCGATTGAGCGCGTCATAGGTGAATGTCTCGCTCAGATTGGTGTTTGCGTCAGACCGAGACAGAGGATTGCCTCCCCGATCATAGGCGTAGCTGAAGTTCTGGACTGCGCCCCCGGTACCCGTCGCAATGCCGGTGAGCCGATCCGACAACGGATCAAAGCTCCGGGTCGTCGTGAGGCCGTTGCCGCCCGTGTCCCGTGTCACGCGCAGTTCGGCATCGAGCGTGTTCGCGGTCCAATAGACCTGTCCGGTCGCGTCGTCCAAAAGCTGATTGGCATCGCCAAGCGCCGTGTGGCCATAACGGGCCGTGAACCCGGAGGGATAGCTGACCTTGGCGAGCGAGCCATTGGCATCGTACGTGGCACCTATGATGTAAGTCGCGCCGTCGATGGTGGTCGCCACCTGAATCGGACGCCCCAGGGCGTCATAGCTCGCGCTGCGGGAGAACCCGGATCCCGGACCTACCGTGATACTCGTGGAGGCGAGCTTACCGATACCATGCGCCGCCGTGTCGTAGACCCAAGCGCTCGTCATGTCCGGCTCGACGGTCTGCACCAGGCGATCGAGCTTGTCGTAGGCCAGGCTGACCGTCTGGCCCTTGGCGTCCATCTGGCTGACCAGCAGCCCGAGCGTGTTGTAGCCGTAGCTCCAATTGCCGAGGTCGGGGTCCGCACTCGCGACCTTGTTGCCGCGGACGTCGTAGCTCGCCGTGACGACATTGCCGACCGGATCGGTCGTGCGCAGGAGATTCCCGAGCCCATCATAGGCATAGGTCATGGTGTGGCCGAGCGCATCCGTCGCCGACACCACATTGCCCTGGCTGTTTCTGGTCACCGTCCGGGTCTGACCCAACGCGTTTGTCTTGGCGACGGTCAGCCCATGATAGGCTACCTGGGACACGCTGCCGTCCGGCTTGGTCTTGGTCAGGGCGCGGCCGAGCGCATCATAGGTCAACATCGTATATTGTGGCGTGCCGCCGTTGACAAAGTAAGGCCGGCTCGTCTGCGACACCCGCCCGAGTCCGTCATAGCTTGTCGTCGCACGGATCGTACTGCCGTCGAAGCCCTGGCTGTCGCGCACGATCTCGCGATCGAGCACGTCATAATAAACGATCGCGAACGGGCCATTCACGGTCGTGCCATCGGCCGCATACGACGTCCGCTGGATCAGATAGCTTGCGCCCGAAGGACAGGTTGCAGTGCCTCCATTGACGCCGCTGCAGAATTGATATGTCCACTTGGTCTGTGTGCCATCAGGACGGACTTCCAGGATCTTGCGGCCGAGCCCGTCATAGCTCCAGCTGGTCGTCAATCCGTTCGGCCCGGTCTGGCTGGTCGGCTGCCCGAAGCGGGCATCATATTGCAGGCTCTCGCTTTGACCAAGCGCATTGGCGTTGGAGGTCGCGAACTGCCCGCGCGCATCATAGCTGCTCGTCCTGCTCCGCGTGACGATGTCCGCCCCGCTGGCGGTCGAGGTCAGCACATTACCGAAATTGTCGTAGGTGTAGTCCGTTTGCAGGCGGACCGCCGGCGTATCTGGCTCGACCACCTGCTGGGTCACGATCCCCGTGCCCGCATCATAGGCAAAGGATGACGTCTGTATGACGCTGCTCGAAGCCAAGACCGGGGTCGACACGAGCAGCGCAATTGCGGCCATAACGGACGGTATGACAATTCTGGTCACGGTCTTCATAGCGCCACCCCCCAAGTCGCCGAAAGAAATATCGCCGGAAACGCTCGATCAGATCCTGATCGGCTCAACGCAAGACACAAACCTTCCCAATCGCGTGTGACCAGGCACACGCGATTGATATCGTCATGTCGCGCCTCTAGGGCGCGACGCTCGTTGCGGAAGCTCTGGTGAGACGACCGAGATACCAGAGCGAAGGATCGTTACTGTAGGTGTTCATCGTCGTCTTGCTGAACCCGTCCGACGTCGACACCGCAACCTGCGTGGCATTGCCATATGCGTCATACTGGCTCGACGATGTCACGCTCGGCAACGTAGATCCGTCCAGATCCGAGCCGCTTGAGACCGTCTGCGAGAGCTGAACACTATATGGCGGGCTGCCGGTTGGCCAGCTGACCGTTTGCGGCTGACCCGAGATGAATACTGTCGATGTTGCTTGGTAGCTGAAACTCTTCTGACTGATTGTCTGCGAGCTGAGCGAGCTCGTCACGGACGACACCGCCCCGGTAAACGGGAAGTTTTGCTGATACGATGTCGTTTTGCTGATACCGGTCTGCAGATCCTGCATCGTCATCTGGCGAAAACCGAGCATGCCCCGTCCGCTGAGATCCGCCTTGGCTCCGGCATAGCTGTAAGTTGAGCTAAGGGCACCGCCAACGCCGTTCGACACGTCCACACGGGTAACGACGTTGATCGGCACCTGAAGGTCGACGATCGGATAAGACGCGTCGGTTCCCTTCTGATAGGGCGCCGATGCCGTGGCCGTCGATTGATACGTTATGGACGTCTGCGCTCCGATTCCGGACGAGATCGAGCTGACGAGATAGAACGGCTGCCCACTACTGAGGTAGGAATATTGGCTGTTCGATCCGATCAGCGCGTAGTCCCCTCGCCCGTCGCCGTTAAGGTCTCCGGTCACCAGTGCATAGGACGTTGAAGGCGGGCTTCCGAATGCCCAGCCGTTCGGCAACGGAAGTGTACCGGTTTGCGAAAACGTCCCATCGCCATTGCTTAGGAATACCCACTGTCCATTGTTCCCGAGCAAAGCGTAATCGGTGCAACCATCTCCGTTGAAATCACCGTACGTCACGGAATACGACCCGGTCGGCGGCGAACCGAATGCCCATCCGTTGGGGATCGGATAGGTCCCAACGGGCAAGAACGTTCCGTCGCCCTTGCTCAGATACACATACTGGCTGTTCGTCCCGATCAGCGCATAGTCCCCCAGACGATCACCATTGAAATCCCCGGTGACGACCGCGTAGGCAGCTCGCGGCGGAGACCCGAACGCCCAGCCATTTGAAAGCGGCACCTCGCCGGTCGGCGTGAAAGTGCCGTCGCCATTGCTCAGATAGACCCAGCGCCCGGCGCTGCCCAACAATGCATAGTCCCCACGGCCGTCGCCGTTGAAATCACCCGTGATCACATCATAGCTCGCCCGCGGAGGCGAACCGAAGCTCCATCCGTTGGTCAACGGATATTCGCCTGTAGCAGCGAAGGTCCCATCACCGTTGCTGAGGAACACCCAACGGCCATTATTTCCGATTAGCGCATAATCTCCTCGCCCATCGCCATTGAAGTCGCCAGTAACGACGTCGTAAGTGATCGTGGGAGGCGTACCAAAGCTCCATCCATTCGGGATGATCGAATCTCTTTCGGAAAACGTACCGTCACCGTTACTTATGAAGACATATTGAGCATTGGTCCCAATGAACGCGTAATCCATCTTTCCGTCGCCCGTAAAGTCTTGGACCACAAGCGCATATGAATTTGACGGCGGTGTCCCGAACACGTTCGGCAGGCCACCCGTGTCCTTCTCGAGAAATGTCCCATCGCCTTTACTGAGAAAAACGTACTGGGCATTCGAGCCGATCAGTGCGTAGTCCGTCTTGCCGTCACCACTGAAATCGCCAACCACCAAGGTGTAGGACCCGGTCGGCGATGAACCAAAAACGTTCCCACTCGGAATCGGGTACACGCCCACCGGGTCAAATCCTCCGGTTTCGGGCGAGGTTACGGACAAGCTCAGAGGCGGCAGGCATGTTCCGTCAGCCGCGCAAAGCCCCACCGCCGACAGATAGCTGGCACGAACGAACCCGCTGTCCTGATATGTCAGTCGATAGTCGCTGACGAGCGAGCTGCGAATGAAGGTCCTCACGTTTGTCAAACGGACCGTAACTCGGGTCATTGAGCCGGCCTGAAATCGCGGCGGTTTATCTGGCCGGTCGGCGTACACGAACTGCACCGAATTGTATGGCGCCATCCCGGTCGTCGCGTTTCCGGTGTAGTCGATTCGACTCGAGTAAAACTGACCGTTCGTCGTGTCGTTGGTGTACGCAATCGTGTAATAATTCGACTTGGGATCGGTGACCTTGTTCTGGGCCCAAATCCCCACACTGCTCTTCGCCTGGGCCATGATTTGCGAATCGGCCGAGTGACCGTACTCCAAGGTCTGGCCAGACTTCGTATGCACCTCGAACCAGGCCGGTCCGGTCCCGACCGTTCCGTGGGAGATGATTTTCGAGTAAGTGTCGATTTCGGTTCGATATTCAGCACCGTCGGCACCGTACGATCCGGTGACCACCACGAGCCGACGACCATCCAGGCAGAAGCGGTCGTTAGAGTCGAAAAACACAGGCCGGATGGCGCCATCCTGCGCGACGGTTTGCGGGCAACGTCCAATTGAAGATAGACCGCCCAAGGACCAGCCGACACCGAGAAGGCTGTTGCCACCCTGGCTGTTGTAGTTCAACGACAGAGATGGACTCATGCCAGCCGCGCCCGGCGGCACCGAGATCGGGATGGAGTAGGTCGCAGCGCCGGCCGGGTTCACAGAGAACTGACCCGGTAGCGACATTGATCCCGAAATACTTTCGGTTGTATTTGCGACTAAAAAACAACCGGTCCAACCAACAAGAAACAAGCCTTTTCCCACCCACGACCGAAATTGCGGCCGCGGCGCCCTTCGTACCGACACCATCCCATGCCCCCGCATGAACCCCGTCGAACTACGGTATGGAACCGCACTCGTATTTTACCCGCAAGCGGCACTGCGAGTTATCCACAACGTGACGTTGAGGTTACGCTGAGATGATGCCGAGATGACCTGCACGAGTTCAACGAGCGGTCGTTGGTGCAGTTTCCGTAGGCAATTAAGAACTTTCAACCGACTAGCATCTAATGCAACACTTGGAGGTCCTGTCTTTGATGCGGACGACTTCGACCTAATCCGGACCACAGCAGGCGACCGAAAAACGCCAAGCTAGCCTGCGATCGAGCAGCATCGTCACTCAATTCGACGGGTTGCGCAGGAGCGCGCGACGGGTACCGTTTGCTCCAAAACCGCAAGCGCCGATCGACGCTCGAGATCTACCAACGCCCGAACAGATCACACTTTGCGGGTCGGTTACCAACCAGCCCGCCATGACCAAGAACTACGGGCGGGCGCTCGTCGGCGATGGAAACACCTTCAGCACCCCTGTTACAGCAACATCAAGATTCTCCGAGCCATCATCGAAGCAGCGTACTTCGCTGGCCTCCTCCAGAGATCAAGAGCTTCCATCCCCCTGAGCTTCGCATCCCGACGAGACGATAGGTTGCGGGATCGATTATTTCAGATGAAGGCATTTTCAGTTCAACACGAAACAACAACGCAACACAAATTCGCGACCGTCTGTCCTGAGCTGTCGCGAGACTAACTCACTGGGCCGGACAATGGATGTCGGAACATTCGAAGATCTGATCGATCGGCTCGGCGACGACCTGTCGAGATGGCCCGACGCGGAGCGCTGTGCAGGCAGACTTCTTCTGGCGTCCTTACCCGAGGCTCGCACCCTTTTCGAACAGGCGAAAGCGTTGCGCGCCGCGCTCGAAGCTCGCGTGATTCGCGCTCCGGCCGGACTTGCGGGTCAGATCATCGCCGCTGTGCGGACGTTGAGAAGCTCGCCGGAGGGCGCCGAAGCTGACGCCGCCGCGCCTGCGGCCAACTTACCTCGCCGGTTGTTATTGGCGAGCAGCTACGAGACACAAAATTGGGAAGCTCAACCACGTCAAGCTCGCACGAGGAAGCCGCCAATCGATCGAGACACCAAATCGAGATGAACAGGCATCGTTGGAGAGGAGGCGTTCGATGAACGTTATCGGCTACGAAACCGGCCCTATCACATGCAGAGCTGCGTTTACCGCAGACTTCGAGATGGCGGCCGGGTTGTCTCTGCAGCAAATCATCACCAATCTTGAGGTCGGACGGAAAATGATGGATGTGCGGCCCGGCATGCGTCACAAATACACGCCGCTGCGTTTCGATCCGGCAACCGGTATGCGGCAAATCGGAGGGCGTTACCTTTTTGACACGTGGGAGAATGTGGTCGACTACCTGCGTTTCACAAGCGAGGAGCTCGAACTCGAACCGGGCGTGAAATTTTGGGATCGGCCTTTTTTTATCGGCGTCGACAAGTATGCGTGGCATGTCATCGGCGCTCACGACTTCACGCCAATGCCGACCCATTACGCCCACCGATTTGAACGCTTCGCCTATGTGAACCATGTATCGGCCGCAATCCTCCAGGCGCTCTGGCCGTCGATACGCGAAACGGCCAAGATTGCCCACCTGTCGAGCGTCTGGTTGCTGCATCAGCCCGACAAGCGTCAGATCGGACTTCTGACGGTCGTTGCGCAACAGCGAGGAAGCAGTGCCGCAGAGCGTGCGTCGGAATCTTTATTGGGGTTGGAGCGGATGGAATCGCTTTCCAGACATTTTACGCAGCCCGTGCAAGCCCGAAAGATTTTCGATCGTACCAGCCTGAACCTGTCCCTGTGGTTACCATGGTCGCGACGCGCAGGAGGCGATCCAGCCGCATTTCCAACGTTTCCCGTTCATCCACTTCCGCAGCCGGCCACGGAGACCAATATCAACGCCTAACTTGCGGCTTTCTCGTCCGTCATAGCCAAGGACTCACATCATGGATTTCATTACAGTGCACAACCGCGAGGTTGAACTCAACGTCGCAATCGAGGGCAAAGGCCCGGTGATCCTGTGTGTCCATGGCTGGCCAGAGCTTTGGTACTCATGGCGCCATCAACTCAGCCATTTCGCAGCGCGCGGTTACACCGTTGCAGCCATGGATGTGCGCGGCTACGGCGGCAGCTCCCGACCGCAAGCTGTCGAAGCCTACACGTTGCGCTGCCTCGCAGACGACGTCGCGGCGGTAACAAACCACTTGGGTGGCAAGGCGGTTCTGGTCGGCCACGATTGGGGAGCGCCCATCGTTTGGACCACCGCTGTGCTCCATCCCGGGATGATCACCGCCGTCGCCGGTCTGAGCGTGCCCTATATCCCCGTGTCGGATGTACCGTTCAGCGAGCTCGCGAAGCAGATCTACACCGACCGTTTCTTCTACCAGACCTACTTCCAGCCGGAAGGAGTGGCGGAAGCAGAGTTGGAGGCGGACATCTCCGCATCGCTTCGCAAGATCTATTTCACCCTCTCGGGCGACGCCCCGCTCAACACATGGCTCGTGCACAAGCCGGTCGATGCGAAACTCCTTGATGGCATGGTGGACCCGCAGCCGTTTCCAGCCTGGATGAACGCTGACGACCTCCAGGCTTATACTGATACGTTCAGTAGCAACGGCTTTCGTGGACCGCTGAACCGTTACCGTGCCCAGCGCTTCGATCCTGCCGAGCTCGCGGATATCAAGGGAAAGCCGGTCACGCAGCCGTCGTTCTTTATTGCGGGCGAACGCGATGTCGTCCGCCGCTTCATTCCAGGCATGGACCTCTATGCCGATCCCGGTGCAGCCTGCACCGACTTCCGCGGTTCCGTCATCATCCCGCGTGCCGGCCACTGGGTGCAGCAGGAGGCACCGGCGGAGACGAATGCGGCACTTGAAAGGTTCCTCGATGGTCTCTCTTAACACTGGCCTAGATGGTGTAGATATGCTGCCATCCGCGCCCGTTAAAATGAAATCAGCCGCAGGCTCATCGGACGCAATCCCGGCCCGTTCGCCGTGGAACGCGCGGATGCCTAACCCTTAGAACGATACAATTCGAGAGGTTGGTGCCATGACCATAAGACCAGACCCGACGTTTTACGCTTCCCCGAAACTTGCGATGGAAGCCCCGCCCGAGAACTTTGCTTACACCCTGCTGTTAAGTCCGGACTTCTCAAAGCCCGATGCACTTGCCGTCATTGATGTCAGGCGCGGCTCGCCGACCTTCAGTCAGGTCGTCCACACGGTGACGATGCCGAACAAGGGGGACGAGTTCCATCATTTCGGATGGAATGCCTGCTCGTCCGCCTTGTCGCCCCTCTCCGGGCACGCCTTCATTGAGCGGCGCTATCTTATCATCCCCGGAATTCGGTCCTCGCGCATCTATATCATCGATACCAAGCCCGATCCGACGCAGGCAAGAATTCACAAGATCATCGAGCCCGAGGAGGTCTTCAAGAAGACCGGCTATTCGAGGCCGCACACCATCCACTGTGGACCGGAAGGCATATACGTCTCGACGCTTGGTGGCGCCGGCAAGGACGGCACCGACGGACCTCCCGGCGTGTTCATCATGGACTGCGAAAGCTTCGAGGTGCTCGGCCGCTGGGAGATCGATCGCGGCACGCAAACCAAGCATTATGATTTCTGGTGGAATCTGCCACGCGACTACATGGTGACGAGCGAATGGGCACTGCCGCCGCAATTTGAGAACGGGATCGTGCCGGAGGACCTGCTCTCAAACAAATATGGTCATCGGCTTCACTTCTGGGACCTTAGTGCGCGGCGCAACGTGCAGACCATCGATCTCGGCGCCAATCACCAGATGGCACTCGAGGTGCGTCCCGCGCATGATCCCATCAAGGAGTACGGCTTCGTCGGCGTCGTCGTTGACACCACCAATCTCGAAGCTTCGATCTGGACCTGGTGGCGCGAGGGCGGCAAGTTCCACGCAGAGAAGACGGCAACCATTCCGCCTGAGCCCGCTCCAAAGGAGAAGCTTCCGCCCCTGCTGCAAGGCTTCGGCGCCGTGCCGCCGCTCGTCACCGATATCGACCTGTCGATGGACGACCGCTTCCTCTATGTTTCCTGCTGGGGAACGGGTGAGATGCGCCAATATGATGTCACCGATCCCTGGAAGCCGAAGCTTGCGGGCTCCGTTCACATCGGTGGCATTGTGCGTCGTACCCCGCACCCGAACGGCAAGCCCTATGCCGGCGGTCCGCAAATGGTTGAGATCAGTCGGGACGGCAGGCGGGTGTATTGGACAAACTCACTCTATTCAACCTGGGATGATCAGTTCTATCCCCAAGGCGTTCCGGGTGCGGAGGTCATGGCCAATGTCGGCGCAAACGGCGGCCTGGAGCTCGCCAACGATTACTGGGTAAGTTTTCCCGAGGGCTATCGCGCGCATCAGATCAGACTCGAAGGCGGCGATTGCTCCACAGATTCGTTCTGCTATCCTTCGGCTTGACGTGAGCGGATTGGCACCAGCCTGGTGGTGGTTGGCGATTGTTGCGAGCGGCCTTTATCACGGGATCAACCCGGGGATGGGTTGGCCGCTCGCGGTCGCGGCGGGGCTGATGGAGAAGAGCCCGCGGGCGCTGTTCGCGTCGCTGTGGCCGCTGTCGGTGGGTCATCTGGCGGCCATGCTCGTGATGCTGCTGCCGTTCGCGGCCATGCTCGTGCTTGCGCAGTGGCAGCTTCAGATTCAGGCCGGCGCCGGTCTTGTCGTTATCGCCTTCGGGATCTTGCGGCTGCTCGAGCCGAGCCATCCGCGCGTGCTCGCACGGATCAAGCCCACGCAACTCGCACTTTGGTCGTTTGTGGTCGCAATCGCGCATGGCGCCGGCCTGATGCTCGTGCCGATCTATCTCGGACTTTGCGCGACCAGCAGCTCCGATCGCGGCCACGAAGCGGCAGCCGCACTTGCCACGGCAAACCTCGCCATGGCGGTGCTGGTGTCCATTGTGCACACGATCGCGATGATCTCCGCCGGAGCGTGCGCGGCATGGCTTGTCTATCGACATCTCGGCCTGCAATTCGTCGCAAGAAGCTGGTTCAACCTGGACAGGATCTGGGCCTTGAGCCTCATCCTTGTTGGCTTAATTGCCCTCGGTCGCATGCTCGCTTCCGGTGGGGTCATGCAATAACGATTTCCGCGGTTTTCGTTCCGGCCGGACCTCAGGCAGAAGCGCCCGGGCGATATCGAATCGCGTCGACGAGCACCGAGAAGGCCGAGGACGGTTGGCGACGGCTCGGGTAATAGAGGTGATAACCCGGAAGAGATGGACACCAATCCGTCAGAACCCGGACAAGTTCACCGCTCGACAGATGAGGCAAGGCATAGGGCTCGGGCAAATAGGCAACGCCGAAGCCTTCGAGGGCGGCATAGAGCAACGCGTTCGCATCGTTGAAGACGAGTTGCCCTTCTACACGAACGTTCAGCTTGCGGCCGCCGTTTTCGAAACGCCACACGAAGAGGCCGCCTTCCTGCATGAACCGGAAGTTAATGCAGTTGTGTTCTTTGAGATCCTGAGGCTGACGCGGCCTTTTTCGACCGGCCAGATAGGCTGGCGCCGCGACCACTGCTATTCGAATATCCGGACCGAGCCGCACCGCGATCATGTCCTTGGCCAAGAGCCCACCCACTCGAATTCCAGCATCGAACCGGTTGGCGACAATGTCGGTCAGACCATAGTCAATGACGATTTCCACCTTGATGTCGGGGTATTTGAAAAGGATCTTGGCTAGCGCGGGCATCAGGATCATCCGAGCCGAGTAGTCGGTCGCGGAGATCCGAATGGATCCAGCCGGCTTGTCACGCAAATCGGTCAAAGCCGCCAATTCCTGGTCTATCTCGTCAAACTTTGGTCCGATCTTCAGCAGCAGCCGCTCGCCGACCTGGGTCGGCGTCACACTCCGCGTCGTGCGGTTCAGCAATCTCACGCCGATTCTCTCTTCCAAGCCGAGAATAAGTTGGCTGAGACTGGGCTGCGACATCCGCAACTTCGCTGCGGCCCGTGTGAAACTCCGCTCTCTTGCAACAGCAAGGAAGGCGAGTAGATCGCTCGCGTTTTCGCGGTCCACTTATATTCCTGTCCAATAATTGCATTCCGATTTTACCATCTAATCAGCCCAATGCGAAAAGACTAGTGTTTCCAGCGGCTCGCACGCCCGGGCAAAGTCGATCACGGTCGGTCTCTCGCACGATCCGAAGCATCATCTGCGAAGGTCACGCTGCAGTCAGGTCGTATCGTTTGCAATCCCCGTGCGCCCGATGCCGAGGCCGCCTTGGCCGAGCGGCATTCGATTCCCGCGCCGAGAGCGCAAGGAGAAAGCGCGATGAGAAATCTCTTAGCCAAGATCCTGGTTCTATTCACGATTTCTAGGGAGCAGATATCCGCATTGCAGGAGATTTGCCCGGTTCGGAACTCGTGTAGATCGTCATGAATATCGGCGAGAGTATCGACACAGCTCGAACCACTTCCGACCGAAAGGCCTGGAGGCACCCTGCTCCGACTTCGGCGCCTTTGGCAGACACTCGCTCGAGACCGACAGGAATCATCCTATCCAGCAATGGTCACGAAATCGGAAGCTTTCTGTCAGATTTCTACGACGTTCACTGCTATGCGCACCACGACGTCAAACGCGCTGCGCATCATCTCGATGCGTCTAAGCTGCAGTTTCTCATTTTGGGATGGGCTGATCGAGAGCCTACCTTGGAAGCTCTCGCATGGATAAGGAGCACATCCACCACGCCCACGATCGTCACTGGACCGGCGAGTGAGCCGGAATGTGTCGCGGCGCTCGAGGGAGGTGCCGCCGACTACGTCGTCCCTTCCGTGGGCAAGAGGGAACTGCTGGCACGCATCAGCGCGGTGCTCCGCTATCATCAGCCATCAGGAGCACACTGTCAGATAGTCATGAAAGAGGAACGCTCTGCAGAGCAGTACATTTATGAATTCGGACAATGGCGGCTTGATACGCGTCACAGGCGCTTCACAGGTCCTCACGGCTCGCACATCGCCTTGACAAGATCCGAATATGCCCTGTTGACGGCGTTTATTGAAGCTCCGAGAAGAGTACTGACACGGGAATATCTCGTTAGAGCGACGCGAATCGCCGGAGATGCCTTCGATCGAAGCATTGACGTTCGCATCCTTCGTTTGAGACGCAAGTTACGCGCAGCAGCACCGGACGAACGACTGATCTCCACCGAGCGAGGGATCGGATACAGGTTTGCGATGCCGGTGGAGCGGCGTTAATTGCATGCAGCAGCAGGCTTCAAACACGCCCAGCTACCGCTGTTGTCTGGCCCTTTCTGCCGGAAGCGCAAATGCGCACTTTTCTTCGCGATCAATTGCTTCTTTCGGCTGCAATTGAGCTTCTGACAATCAGAAACAGATTTGAAGCTAGGCATCCTTATTGTTGCGTTCGGATCATGAGAGGACCGGCGCCCGGGCCGTCTCTTTTGATGCAGCGGATCAAGCGACGTCGCATGGCGAACGGCCTTCTTCAGCACGGGAGAAATCCAATGGGCAACCTTCAGAGCAAACTCGACGCTTTTAGGACAAATCTCGAAGCAGGTAACCCTCCTTACAACGTCCCCTATTCTGTCGTTGAGGCCATGCATCGCGCTACCGCGGAACTCAAATCGTCCGGACAACCCGAGCGAGCCCTTAAGGTTGGAGATCGTGCACCCGCTTTCAGACTGAAGGATTCGGAAGGCGGCGTTGTTTCGTCATCGGCTCTTCTCGAAACGGGCCCACTGATCGTCAGCTTCTACCGCGGCATATGGTGCCCCTACTGCAACATGGAGTTGCAGGCGCTGCAGGACGCCCTAGCAGACTACAAAAAGCTCGGCGCAAGCCTTGTCGCCATCTCGCCGCAAACCCAACCCAACAGCCGCAAATCCGTTCGCGAAAATGGCCTCACATACCCGATACTCTCCGATATCGGCGGCGAAGTCGGCGCTGCATTCGGTCTCAAATTTGGGCTGCCAGGATATCTGGTGGAACTCTACAGAAAAGCGAAAATCGATCTCCCAAGGTTCAACGACGATCCCGAATGGACGCTACCAATGCCGGCCCGATACGTCATCAGCCGGTCCGGCTTCATCGTGTATGCCGACGTCAGTGCCGACTATACGCGTCGGCCGGAACCGGAAGAGCTGCTCCCCGCGCTCCGGAATGCCACGCACGAGCGCTCACCGTTTCCGGCTGCGAGCCGGTCTCATCTCCCGACATAATGAAACAGCGCGGCTCAACTCTGTTGCAACTGTAACCCAATTACGGGGGCACACGACATTGCAATGACATATACATGATATGTCATGTGTCATCTTTTCATCTCGTTTCGATAGTTTTCGATGTGATGCACATCACAGCCAGACCAAGTCATGACTTCGAACCGAACAGAGCAAGCGAGAGTCGTGACCCGCGGGGGATCGAAGAAAATGCAATCTTTTGTCACGACATCGCACGGCACTCTTGCGGTCGAGCAGGTCGGCCGGGGGAGCTTGCCACTCGTTCTGATCCACGGCAACTCGACCTGCCGAGACGTGTTCCGCCATCAGCTGATGGGACGGCTCGCAGAACATCACCGGCTCATCGCGTTCGACCTGCCCGGCCATGGCCAATCCAGCGATGCGCCAGATCCTGCGCGGACCTACACGCGGTCTGGCTTGGCTGAAGCCGTCGTCGAGTTGCTTGAAAGGCTGGACGTGACGGAGGCCGTTGTGCTCGGTTGGTCGCTCGGTGGTCATATCGGCATCGAGATGGTTCCTCGCTTTGCCGGCATGCGAGGTCTGATGGTGATCGGCACACCGCCTGTCGCCCGGAACGGTATGGCCGATGGTTTCCAGCGCTCGGCGCACATGCAGGTGGCTGGGCAAGAGCATCTGTCAGAGACGGAGATCCAGAGTTTCGTCGATGCGATCTTCGGCAAATCGGCCGAGCCGTTCATGCAGGCGGCCGTCGCGCGCGCGGATGGCCGCTTCCGCAAGACGCTTTTCGAGGCAGCGCGCGCTGGATCTGGCGTTGACCAGCGACAGATCGTTGAGACGAGCCCGACGCCGCTTGCAGTGATCAACGGCAGCGACGACCGCTTCGTCAAGCTCGATTACTTTGACGCGCTTGCTTATGCCAACTTGTGGGAAGGCCGCTGTCATCGCCTTGCCGGGCTCGGACATGCTCCGTTCTGGGAAAGTCCGCGCGATTTCGATCCCATTCTCGAACGCTTCCTCTTGGACATAGAAAACGACCGAGCGCGCCCGTGCTGAGGACGGATGCGCAGCTTGATCGAAGGTGTGGTCTACGTCACCATCATACGCCAGGTGTCGCATCTGCTCGGGATCGCCGGCGCGTCCGGCAATTTCTTCTTCCCCAAGCCCTGGCACACCCTGCAGCACTCGACAGCCGTTTCGGCTGCGCCGGTCATCATCGGCATCCTCTCGCTGCGGGAGGGCCTCCGACCGGCGTGCCAAACAACCAGCTCCCCTTTCGTTGCCTAGATCGTAGTTAGAGACCGCAGCGCCTCATGACCGATGCAGACGAGGTGCGTTTCGCGTCAGGGTGGCGCCGGAAGTGAATTCTGCAATGCGCTCGCGATTGCGCCTTTCGAAATCGCGAGAGTGCACACGGCATCCGAGCTATTCGCCTGCCGTTCGGCTCGCATTTCCTTTGGTCGCGACGCGGGCAAGTTGACTGGATTGAGACGAGTTCATATAAACTTCCAGGCAGCTATGCGCTTTGATGAACGAGTCGCACCTCGGTCGAGACCCAAGGTACTGGCAAGGTACTGGAATGAAGGCGCGAGAGCGTAGCGTCGTCTTCCGCATCGCACGCGCATTCTCCTCCTGCTTCGTCGTGCAAGATACAGACAATTGATAACACCCTCCCGTATCGGCGCGGCTGTGGGGGATGATGGTACCGACCTGACGAGCTTCTTCGGTTTGGACCGAAGTTCGGCTGCGGCGTGGTTATCGAGATGAATCTTTCATCGTTTCTGGGCGCAGGTTGGACCCACGGCCCTCAAGTCCTGCACAATGACGACGGTATCTTGTTGTGCCGAGCCTGGCGTGAGTATGCCAATCGCCAGCGCAAGATGGTGCTGGCGGTTGTTTCGGCCGCCGAACATCCAACGCCGCAAAGCCTCGATCGCCTTGTTCACGAATTTGAATTGGGTGATCAACTGGACAGTGCCTGGGCCGCGAAGCCGGTCGAACTGATCCAGGACCGCGCCCGTACCATCCTGGTTCTCGAAGATCACGGCGGCGAGCCCCTCACGCGCCTGATCAGTGCACCCTTGAAGATAGGAAACTTCCTGCGCCTTGCGGCGCAGATTGCCAACGCGTTGAGCAAGGTCCATCAGCACGGTCTCGTGCATAAAGACATCAAACCAGCTCACATACTGATCAACCGCAACACCGGGAGCGTGCGCCTTACCGGCTTCGGGCTTGCATCGCGGCGTCCGCGCGAGCGGCAGTCGCTTGCATCTCCGGAATCGATTGCCGGCACTCTCGCCTATATGGCGCCAGAGCAGACCGGGCGCATGAACCGATCGATCGATTCCCGAACCGACCTTTATTCGCTCGGTGTCACTTTCTACCAGATGCTAACCGGCTCGCTCCCCTTCACAGCGTCGGATCCGATGGAATGGGTGCACTGCCACGTCGCGAGAAGACCTGAGCCACCAGGCGATCGGTTGAAGAATGTCCCGGCCCCGGTCTCGCAACTGATCTTGAAGCTGCTCGCCAAGACGGCTGAGGATCGTTATCAGACTGCAGCCGGCGTCGAGCGCGATCTGCGGCGTTGTCTCGGCGAATGGGAACTTCGGCATCGGATCGACGATTTCCCACTTGCCCAGGACGATACGCCTGACCATCTGCTCGTCCCCGAGAAGCTCTATGGCCGAGAGCACGAGGTCGCTGCCTTGCTCGCATCGTTCGGCCGCATCGTCCAGAGCGGTGTGCCGGAATTGGTTTTGGTTTCAGGCTATTCCGGAATCGGCAAGTCATCGGTCATCAACGAGCTGCACAAGGTGCTGGTGCGCTCGCGCGGGCTGTTCGCATCCGGAAAATTTGATCAGCTCAAGCGCGACGTCCCCTACGCGCCGCTCGCTCAGGCGCTTCAAAGTCTTGTTCGGCCGCTTCTGGGCAAGAGAGAGACGGAGCTGAGCGAGTGGCGTCGCAAACTTCAGGAGGCGCTCGGCTCACACGGGCAGCTGATCGTGGACCTCATCCCTGAACTGAAGGCCGTGATCGGGGAGCAACGGCCCGTTCCAGAGCTTCCGTTGCAACAGGCTCAAAGTCGCTTTCATCAGGTCTTCAAGCGCTTTATCGGGGTATTTGCCCGAGAGAAACATCCGCTGGTGCTCTTCCTCGATGATCTGCAATGGCTGGATACGGCGACGCTCGACCTTCTTGATGATCTGTTGACCCGGTCGGGTCTGACCCACCTGATGCTGGTCGGCGCTTATCGCTCCAATGAAGTCGATTCCACTCATCCTCTGACGCGCATGCTCGACGGCATCAGGGCGATGCATGCAAAAGTCGTGGAGATCACGCTTGCACCGCTCGGCCGAGATGATCTCGGACAGTTGCTCATTGACGCGCTTCACTGCGACGCCGACCGTGCAGCGCCACTCGCACAGCTCGTCCATGATAAAACCGCTGGCAATCCGTTCTTCGCCATTCAGTTCATGCTTTCGCTGGTCGAAGAAGGCCTGCTCGTCTTCGATCATGACGCAGCGCGTTGGTCGTGGGATTTGGACCGCATCAACGCCAAGCGATACACCGACAACGTCGTCGACCTCATGCTGGGGAAACTCGTCCGCCTGCCGGCAGCGACGCAAACTGCTCTGCAGCAGCTGGCCTGTCTCGGAGGTCGTGCCGAGACCACCATGCTATCGCTCATCCTCGAAATCTCGGAGGACAAGGTCCGGGCAACTCTATGGCCGTCCGTCCTTCAAGAATTCGTTGAGCCTCAGGCGGATGCGTACAGGTTCGTCCATGATCGCTTTCAGGAGGCGTCCTACGCGCTGATATCAGAGGCTGAACGCCCGGCAGCCCACCTGCGTATCGGTCGACTGCTGGCGGCGCGCACCGCGCCGGCAGCGATCGAAGAAAATGTCTTTGAAATCGTGGGTCAGCTCAACCGCGGCGCTGCTCTGATCAGCACGGCTCAGGAACGGTTGAACGTCGCAGAGCTGAACCTGCGCGCCGGCCGGCGCGCCAAGGCGGCCACGGCGTTTGCCATGGCACTCGCGCACTTCAGCACTGGCGAGACCTTGCTCCCGGATAATCGCTGGGAGCAGCATTATGCGCTCAGCTTCGCCCTGGCCTTGCACCGCGCGGAGTGCGAATTCCTGACCGGAGAGCACGAAGCAGCGAAGGCGAGGCTTGCCGCATTGTCACTCCGTGCCGCCACTCTCCCAGACCTTGCCGCCGTCACCCGACTGCAGATGGAGCCGAACGATCGCCAGATCGAAATTGCTCTAGCTTACCTGAAGCGCGTCGGCATCTCGTGGTCGACACACCCGTCACCAGAGGAGGTTCAGCAGGAGTACGAGCGGATGTGGCAGGAAATCGGCGCGCGTCCGATCGAAGCACTGCTCAATCTGCCTCGAATGATCGATCCGGTCGCGTGTGGGACGATGGACGTCCTCACAGTGCTCGTGTCCCCAGCGTGGTACATCGAGGAGAGCCTGCGACGTCTCATCATCGCCCGGATGGCGAATCTCAGCTTGGAGTACGGCAACTCCGACGCCTCTTGCCTCGCCTACATTCTGCTGGGCACAGTGCTTGGACCCGACTTTGACGACTATGATTCAGGCTTTCGCTTTGCCCAGCTCGGCCTCGACCTGGTCGAAAGGCGCCGGCTGGACCGCTTCAAGGCCCGCGCTTATGTGGGCTTCGGGAGCTGGACGCGTCATCTCAGGACGGGCCGCCCGTGGTTGCGGCGGGCCTTCGAAGCAGCTCAGCAGGTCGGCGACTTTAACTACGCCAGCTTTACCCGCCATCATCTCTTGACCCACCTCCTCGCCTGCGGCGATCCGCTTGCCGAGGTACAACGGGAGGCCGAGGCTGGGCTCGAGTACGCGCGAAAAGCCGGGGTTGATCTCGCAGTCGACCGTATGGTGGGCCAGGTCCAGCTGGTTCGCATGCTGCGCGGCTTGACTTCGACGTTCGGCCGTTTCGAAGAGCGTGGGTTCAATGAGGAGAACTTCGAACGTCGTCTCGAGGCTGATCCGCGCCTCGTACACGCTGGGTTCTGGTACTGGGTCCGTAAGCTACAGGCTCGTGTTCTTGCGGACGACGCAAGCGCGATCACGGCGGTGACGAAGGCCAGCGGACTGCTGTGGACGTCAAAAGCGCTGTTCGACACCGCGGACTTTCATTTCTATTCCGCGCTGGCGCACGCCGCCTTCCTCGGCACCGCAACCGTCGCGGAGAGAGCCACGCATCTCGAGGCGCTGGCAGCTCACCATCGCCAGATTCAGCAATGGGCCGTTCTATCTCCGGATAACTTTACCGACCGGGCCGCGATCATCGCCGCTGAGATTGCGCGGGTTGAGGGCCGCGAGCTGGACGCGATGCGCTCCTACGATCAGGCAATCGCCTCAGCGCGGGCGAACCGTTTCGTGCACAATGAGGCGCTCGCCAACGAGCTTGCCGGGCGCTTCTACGCTACCCGCAGCTTCGAGAAGATCGCCTATACCTATCTGCGTGATGCGCGATACGGCTATCTTCGTTGGGGAGCAGACGCGAAGGCAACGCAACTCGAACGGCTCTACCCTCGCCTCCACGTGACAGACCACGTTGGCCTTGTCGCCGCCATGAGTGTGCAGCAAATCGACGTCACCGCCGCGGTGAAGGCCTCGCAGGCCGTATCAAGCGAAATCGAGCTGCCAAGACTGATCGAAACCTTGATGAAAATCGCGCTGCAAGACGCGGGCGCCGACCGCGGCTTGCTGATCTTAGGCGACCATAATGAGTTTTGGGTGGAGGCAGAGGGCCAATCGAAAGGGGACGAGTTCGCGGTCGTGATATCCCACGCTCCCATTTCCGACCCCGATTGTCCAGAGTCGCTGCTCCGCTATGTCATACGTACACAAAAGACGCTTATTATCGATGACGCCTCGCAGGCGGATCCGCTCCGCGACCCGCAATATGTTCATCGCCGTCGTCCCAGATCGATCCTATGCCTGCCCCTGATGAAGCAGGCGAAACTGATCGGGGTGCTTTATCTCGAGAATACGCTGGCAACCTACGCCTTCACACCGGACCGGGTCACCGTGCTCGAGCTGTTGGCAGCTCAGGCCGCGATTTCTCTTGAAAACACCCGCCTCTACCGCGATCTGCAGGAGCGCGAGGCCCGTATCCGCCGGCTCGTCGATTCCAACATCATTGGAATCCTGTTCTGGCATGCGAACGGCGATATCAGCTACGCCAACGACGCCTTCCTGAACATGACCGGCTACTCGAGGCAGGAACTCGTCTCCGGATCAATCCAATGGAAAGACATCACGCCGGTGGAATATCATGTTTCTGATGCGGAGCGGGTCCGCAAACTTCGGCTGCTCGGGCAGCTTCCACCTCGCGAAAAGGAGTTTTTCCGAAAGGACGGCAGTCGGGTTCCGGTGCTGATCGGTACGGCCATGCTCACTGGATCCTCCGAGCAAAACATCTCTTTCGTGCTCGATCTCACGGCACGAAAGCAAGCGGAAGAGAAGTATCGGCTGTTGATGGAGCAGGCCCACGACGGCATCCTGGTTCTCGATCAGAGCGGCAATGTCATCGAAGCCAATCACACGGCCACGGTCATGCTTGGCCGGCCTCGGGAGCAGATCATCCAGCGTCCGTTCCGATCCATTGTAGGTCCCCTGGCAGCAACCGAGTTCGACAGCCTGCTCAAACCAAGCCCGGCTGGCCTGATTCAGCTGCGCCTTGCAGGCCAGGACGGCAAGGGGCTAGATGCAGAGGTATCGGCGGCCCGTGTATCAATTGGCGGCCAAGAACTGATCATCGTCATCGCGCGTGATATCACCCACCGCCTTCGCCTCGAGCAGCAGCTGCGCCAATCGCAGAAGATGGATTCCATCGGCCAACTGACCGGCGGAGTGGCTCACGACTTCAACAACCTGCTGACCGTGATCACCGGGACCATCGACATCCTGATCGATGGTTTGTCCGATCGGCCCGAGCTGGCCGCAATCGCACGAATGATCGATGATGCCGCCAGCCGTGGCGCTGAGCTGACCAAGCAATTGCTTGCGTTCGCGCGCAAGCAACCCTTGCAGCCTCGCGATACCGATATCAATACGCTTGTCATCAACACGGCCAAGTTATTGCGACCGACGCTCGGCGAACAGATCACGATCGACTCCAGACTTGAAGCCAGTTGCTGGCATGCCTTGATCGACCCAAGTCAACTCTCAACTGCTTTGATAAACCTTGCCGTCAATGCTCGAGATGCGATGCCGAACGGTGGCGCAATTACCTACACGACAGCCAAAGCGAGCTTTGCCGGCTTCAACTCCGGCCCGGAAGGGGCGCTCGGCGACTACGTGATGGTCGCCGTGAGCGATACCGGGTCCGGCATTCCATCGAACATACGCGACAAGATATTCGAGCCTTTCTTTACGACCAAAGAACTGGGAAAAGGAACGGGGCTGGGACTGAGCATGGTCTACGGTTTCATCAAGCAATCCGGAGGCTACGTCACGATCGACAGCGAGGAAGGGCGCGGAACGACGATCAGCTTGTATCTGCCGCGCGCGGTCGAAGGGGAAGCTATCTCAGATGCGCCGCCACAACATGAAGCCCAACGTGGGAGTGAGACCATCCTTGTTGTCGAAGACGATCCACTGGTGCGTAACAATGTGGTGCTGCAACTCAAGAGTCTCGGCTATCGCACGATGACTGCGGCCAATGGTCCTGAGGCGTTGGCTTTGTTGGCCGAGGGCGAGTCCTTCGATGTGCTCTTCACGGATATGGTCATGCCCGGCGGCATGAATGGACGCGAACTCGCCGCAGCCGTCAGGCGGCAGCGTCCCGAAGTCGCCGTCCTTTATATGTCGGGGTATCCGCAAGCTGCCATGACGGATGATGGTCGTCTCGAGCCTGGAATCACCTTGATCAGCAAGCCCTATCGCCCATTGGAGCTGGCGCGTTTGATTCGGGAAGTCCTGGCTGCCCGAACCGGGTCGAACCACGACAACTGATCCCGGCGCGGCAATCCCGGAGCCCGCCCCTCTTCAGTTCGGCAACAGGCGCACCACATTCCATGACGCTGGCTTCAGCGTGGCCTGCAGCCGTCTCCCGACGATCGTGACGTGCTCTAACGGTTGCGGAGCCACCCGCTCCGGTTCGTTCCCGGTATTTGTCGTCTGAAGGTCATCGTGACGCAATTCGAACGCCTGGGCCAACGCAAGGGGACCAAAGCTTCGCGCCTCCATCGTCACTGCGATCTCTTGCTTCAGGTCGCGGTTGAGCATGAAGAGCGAGAGACTGCCGCTTTCTCCTGCAACTGCCGCAATCTTGAGATACGGCACGTCAGGGATTGGAAACGTCAATTCCTGATCGCCGCGAGGATCGTAGTAGCAGGAATCGTAGGTCTCGGACTCGACCAGGGTGCGCAGGACCCTGCCACGTCCGAGGCTGCTCATATGTGCGAACGGAAAAAAGATTGTTTGGCGCCACGCGCCGCCGCCGGTCTCGGTCATGATCGGTGCTATGACGTTCACAAGTTGCGCGAGACAGGCCACCTTGACGCGATCGGCGTGATTGAGCAGTGAAATGCAGGCGCCACCGAACGCGAGCGCGTCCTCCATGGTATAAATTTCCTCCAAGATCGCCGGTGCTGCCGGCCAGCCCTCCGGGACCCGATCGGCTCGGGGGCGGCGCGTTCGATACCAGACGTTCCATTCATCGAAGCTCAGCATCATGCGCTTGCTGGAGCGCCGCTTGGCCGCTGCGGCATCGGCGAGCGCAACGACCTCATCGATGAATCTGTCCATCAGGTCGGGGCTGGCAAGGAATGATGCAGTATCGTGCCTATAATTGTTGAGATAAGTATGAAGCGAAATGTAATCCACGTGATCGAAGGTGTGATCGAGGACCGTGTCCTCCCAATGCCCGAATGTAGGCATGTTGCGCGCCGACGAGCCACACGCCGCCAGCTCGACGTTAGGGTCGACCCATCGCATCATCTTGGCAGCCTCGCGCGCCGCCACCCCATAGGCTTCAGCGCTCTTATACTCCATCTGCCACGGCGCATCCATTTCGTTGCCCAGGCACCATAGTTTGATGTTATGCGGCTTCTCCCAACCATGAGCGCGTCGCAAATCCGACCAGGTCGTCCCACCCGCATGGTTGCAGTATTCAATCAATTTGCGCGCGGCGTCGCCTCCACGGGTACCGAGATTGACCGCGAGCATCGGCTCGACCTCGGCGGCCTTGCACCAATCGATGAATTCATTGGTGCCGAAGTTATTCCGTTCGGTGCTGAACCATGCGAGGTCAAGGCGCGACGGACGACTTTCCAACGGCCCGACGCCATCTTCCCAATTGTATCCCGACACGAAATTGCCCCCGGGATATCGGATGATAGTTGGTCCAAGCTCCTTCACGAGCGCAAGCACGTCTTTCCGAAACCCCTTCTCGTCCGCAGCAGGATGGCCCGGCTCGAAGATGCCGCCATAGACACAGCGTCCGAGGTGCTCGACGAAGGCGCCGAACAAACGATGGTCGGTGTGACCGATGCTGAAATCACGGTCCAGCAGCACGCGTGCTTTTCTCATGGCCTGCGATCTGGTTCTCCGGTGCCTTTCACACCGGTCATGCTGATCGGAACGTCCGCCGCGGCGTTCGCAAGATCAGGCAACAACACAGCATCCCGCAGCTGACGGCAATAGGGATGCTGTGGGTACTTCAACACCGCCTTCGCATCGCCACTCTCGACGATGCTTCCGTTCCGTATGACCAGGATACGATCGCTGATGTAGTAGGCTGTAGCCAAGTCATGCGTGACATAGATGATCGAAATGCCGAGATCGCGCACAGTCCGGAACAGGTTGACAATCGATAGGCGTAGCGACGCATCGACCATGGACACCGGCTCGTCCGCAACAATCAATTTCGGCCTCGCGAGCAGCGCGCGAGCGATTGCGACCCGTTGAAGCTGTCCGCCGGAAAGCTCGTGCGGGTAGCGGTGACTGACTTCCTTTAGCGACAATCCCACCTGGTGCAGCGCGTCATCGATGGCCGCCTTGGACGAGGCTGGCTGCTGCGTTGCAGCTAGGAAACGGCGCTGAGTCAGGAACAGGTAGCGCTCCAGCCGCTTCATCGGGTTGAAAGAATCGAAGGGATTCTGAAAAATCGGCTGGACCCCTTGCCTGAGCATCATTCGGTCTGCCGCAGTTCGAATTGTTGCAAGGTCGACGCCGTCGAAGACCAATCTACCGGTTGTTGGCAGTTCCAGATTCAGAATCATCCGGCAGAGCGTCGTCTTGCCGCTGCCGGATTCGCCGATGACAGCCAGGATCTCCGGCCGGCGTTTATCGATCTGGAAGCTCACATCATCAACGGCGGTAATTCGCTGCCTGGACAACAGCCCTCCCCGGCTGAAGATCTTGCTGACATGACAAACATCGAGCAGCAGATCGCTCATGCTCCACCGCTCTGGTTGTAGGCAAAGCAGGCGACGCGATGTCCGGGCGCCGTCTCCAGCATCGCTGGGGCTTCGCCGCTGCAAACCTTCATGGCAAGCGGGCAGCGCGGGTGGAAGCGGCATCCGAGCGGAGGATCCGCGAGATTTGGTGGGGCGCCTCCAAGCCCACATCGAGGCGCGTCGTCGCCGATGCGCGGGAGGCTTGAAATCAGATGCTTGGTGTAAGGGTGGAGTGGATTGCGGAAGATTTCCGCTGTACCTGCCTCCTCGACGAGATGACCCGCATACATGATGCCGAGGCGGTCGGACACGTGCGCGTGGACACCCATGTCATGAGTGACGAGCAGGACTGACGAGCCCATCTCTCGCTGAATACCTCTGATCATCCCGAGCACCTCCTTCTGAACCAGGACGTCGAGCGCGGTCGTGGGCTCGTCGGCGATGATGAGATCCGGGCGGCAAACCGTAGCAAGTGCAACTGTCGCACGCTGCCGCATGCCTCCGGATAGCTCATGCGGATAGGCGCTCAGCACCGAGCGATCAAGGTTAAGCCGGGCCAGATGAGCGTGCAGCTGCCGCTCAAATTGCTGCCGAGTGCCCCCGACATGCGGATACGCGAAATCGACGAACACCGATCGGAGCCGGCGCAGCGGATTCAGCACGTTCATCGAACCCTGCATGATGTAGGACAGATGCCGCCAGCGGACGCGCGCTACCTCGGCCGGTGGAGCACGGTGCAATCCACCATAGCCGGACAGGAATGCAAAATCGATGTCGCCGCCAACGATCTCCATCGGCGGCCTGATCGCCCCCGCAACACAGTTGAGCAGTGTGGACTTGCCGGACCCGGATTCGCCGGCGAGCCCGTAAATTTCACCGCGCCGCACCGTCAAGCTGATACCATCAACAGCCTTCACCTCGCGTTTGATGCCGAGACGGTTAGCCCGATAGTACGTCCGGAGATCGCGGACCGACAGCATCGGGGGAACCGCTTCGGAGGGAACATCAGGCACCGCCTGCGCGTGCATCAGAAGGCGCCTCCAATGGTTCGGAAGCGACTTCTAGGATCGATGTATGCGTTGGCGGTGACAGCGAGCAGGAACAGCCCGATGAACATCATCGTCACGGCGGCTATTGGAAAAGCGATCCACCACCAAACTCCCGCCACCATCGCTGCGTGCTGGTTGGCCCAATAGATCATGCCGCCGATCGTCGGCCTGTTGACGTCGGTGAAGCCAAGCACTGCCAACGTCACCTCCAGACCGATCGACCAGACCATGTTGTTCATGGCAGTCGAGAACACAACCGGCATGACATGGGGCAGATGCTCTTGAACCAGGATCTCGCGCGTGCTCATTCCGGAGAACAGGCTGGTCTGGGTGAATTCGCGGGCCTTCAGGCTCATTGCGACAGAGCGGATCAGTCGCGCATCATAAGCCCAGCCGAAACACGCCATGATCAGTGCCAATGCGAGCCAGGACATGCGGTCGCGCATCACGAAATAGAACAGCACGAGCAGCGGCAGCAGAGGGATGACGATGAACGTGTCGTTCACCGACATCAGGGCCCGGTCGACCCACCCTCCCTTATAACCGCTGAGAAGTCCAATCACGAGGGCTATAACACGGCTGATCATCGCCACAACGGCCCCGAACAGCAGCGTGTTGCGAAGGGCGACGCTCAGCTCCCAAAACACGTCCTGGCCGCGCGACGTGGTGCCGAACCAGTAGGCCAGCGATGGCGGCACGTCCGGAGGCACCACATATACGCTCTCCGGCGGATATGGCGAGAAACTCGCCAGGGCCGACAGCAGCAGCACAAACGCGACCAGCACCGCCCCGATCCTGAACTCCGCGTGATCGCGGAAGAGGTCTCGTATGGCTCCAGCCATCAGTTGACCTTTACTCTGGGATCAAGCAACGGGTAGAGAAGATCGATCGCAAGCACGCCGGCCGAAACGGCCACGATCGAGATGGTCGTCACGCCGAGCACGAGGCCGTAGTCTCCCGCGTAGACCGCGTCGACCAGGAGCGAACCGAGCCCCGGATAGCCGAACACCTTTTCGGTAATGACCGCTCCGTTGAAGATACCCCCAAGCGACATGGCCAGGCCGGTTAGCTGCGGCGCCATCGCATTCCGCATGACGTAGGACGACAGGATGCGCCAGGGCCTCACGCCAGCCAATTCGGCGTAGACGACGTAGTCCTCGGTCACGATGTTCGATACCAGCGACCGCATGCCGATAAACCAGCTCCCTACCCCGATCAGGATCAGGGAGAGCGCCGGCAGGATGGCATGCTGCAAAACGCTCGCGACGAACTCCATTGTCAACGACTGCGGCAAGTTCATCGCCGAACCACCGGCGATTGGAAGCACAGGCCAGAGATAGCCGAACACGATCAGCAGCAGCAGCGCCAGAATGTAGTAAGGGATGGGATGCAACCCGATCGCGACCACGCCCATCAACCGCAATGTGCGGCTTTTCTGGTAGTAGCCGGCAAGCCCGCCCAACAGGTTGCCGAGCCCCCAGGCGATAATGGTCGAGACGGCCAGCAATCCCGCAGTCCAGGGCAGCGCACGACCGATCAAGGTAGAGACCGGGGTTGGGAATGCTGATAGCGACGGGCCGAAATCGGCGCGCAGAATTCGGCTCCAGAACAGGCGATATTGGTCGAGCGGCGTGGCCCCCAGGCCATAGAGCTCGCGCAGTGCGCTTCGCATCTGCTCGACCGCATCCGGAGCGGTGTTGCCGAAAGAGGTGACCGCAGAGATCGATTGCTCGACGGGATCAATCGGCGAGGCGTGGGTAATGACATAAGCGACGTTGATGCCGATGAAAAGGACAAGCCCGAACTGTCCCAGGCGCCGCAACAGGAAAGCGAAATACCCGCTCATGAGCGCACCCCCATGCCTGAGGAACGATCCCGGATCACCGCAGTCCGCAGCCTCATAGGACGCGATTCGCAGCATTGCCCGACGGACCTAACTGGCGGGCTTGAGCCTGACGAACATATAGCGCGAGTTGCCCCAGTTCGGCACCGGATTCGTGTAAGGATTTTCAGCTGTCGGGAATCCGGTCCAGTAGGTCTGGTCCATCGCGGTAAAGACGGTGTAGGCCATCAGGGGGATGGTGGGCATCTCCTTGACCGCGAGCTTGATATATTCCTTACCGAGCTCGATCGACCTCGGATCATCAAAATCGACTGTGCGGATCTCCTCGATAATCTTGTCGAGCGCCGGACTCGACCAGCGCTGCCAGTTGCGCAGTGGTTGTGATTTACCCGGCTCGGCAACGAACTGAGAGTGCCAGCTATCGAGAAAATAGGACAAATCCTGGTGGCCGCCCCACGTCTCGACGCTCCACCCGATCAGGGTGTCGAAGTCACCCGCAGCCCGTCGCGTCGGCAGCGTCCCCTGCGCCAGATCGATCTTGGCATCGATGCCCGCCTGCTTCCACAGCTGCACAATCATCGTGCCGGCGCGCGTCATCACCGGGCGTAGATCGCCTTCGACCATGACGCGGATGCTGAACAGCCTTCCGTCCGGCGTGGTCCAGGCACCGTTGCGCTTGGCAAAGCCCTCCTTTTCCAGAAGTTCCTGCGCAGCCTGCGGATCCGGCTTCCACCAGCCCATCCCGAACGCTCGGGCGACCTCTTTCGGGTCGGATGGAATCTGCTCACCCATGGAGGGCCGCAGCATGTCGGCGATCTGCTTTCCTATCGTGGGATCGTACGGCCTGATTTTGCGCTTTCCGGTGTCGATCTCGAAGCTCTTGAGCCATTCTTCCATCGGCTGATGATAGGTTTCCGGATGAGCTCCGGTCGGTGGTACGCCGATGGCTGAGATGGTGCAGGCGCCGCGATAGGCGGCCATCACGACCGCCTTGATATCGATCAACAGCGCAAGCGCCCATCGTACATCCGGGTTTTTGAACAGATCATTCTGCGTGTTGAAGATCACCGCAGGAAGCGTCGGATCGGGATGACCATAAGGGAATCCCTTGAACCAAGCCCGCGTCGTCTTGCTCTGCCTGGCCAGGGCAAACATGCCTTCAGGCGCGATGTCATGGATGACGTCGAGCTCGTGATTGAGCTGCAGAATGACCCGTTTGTCCGGCGGACCGGGATCTATATAGGCGAGATATTTCGGCCCGGGTTTGCCGAAGCGAGCAAGCGTCGTGCGGTCCCAATCGCGGCGAAGTTGCCAAATGTACCATTTTCCGTTTGGATCGTAGCTGTGCAATTCGTATGCACCGAGAGAGATCGGCTTGTTGAAATTAAATCTGAGCGGATCATCCACCTTCTCGAAAACGTGCTTGGGCAAAATCCACACCGCGCCCCAGCGCACGGTGAAATTGGTGTGAAAGCGCGAATTTGGATGCTTAAGTTTGAACACGACTGTGTAACGATCGGGCGCTTCGACTGACGCGACGTTGCTCGCCATCACTGCGCTGAAGCGCATCCCCGGATGCATGATCTGTGTCATCACCGTCGCGACCACATCATCGGCAGTGAACTCAACGTTGTCACTCCAGAAGATGCCCTTCCGGAGGTTCACCCTCATTTCGGTAAAGTCGGAATTATATTGTGGCTTGTCGGCAGCCAGCGAGTTGTCCCAGGCCCCGTCGAGGCCGGCTTCAGGATCAATGTACCAAAGCGTATCGAGCGCAACTTGCTGCAGCCCGTTCGACTGCGATCCGGCATTGATCGCCCAGATATTGAACCAACCGGCGTTCTTGATGGTCCCTTCCGGGTTTTCCAGGATCAGCAGTTCCTTCCTTGGAATATCCTGCGGGAGCCCCTGACCATAGCTCGGAGGCGCCGAAAGGAATAGCAACAGCAGAAGCGCGGACGCGATCAGCCGCATTGCACGAATGCAGCACATCATTTCCTCCCGTGCAGTTGATCTCCACTTTTTATGTTTGGCGAATGGTAGATGCGTTGAAACTGCCGAACAACGGAAATCTTCCAGGTCTCTGGACCGGATCATGGGCTCCTATTCACCGCGGAGGTGACTCTGGAACGCTCCGCGGCGGTCAGCAGCCCATCTCCACCGGCTCCGCAAGTCGTAGTTCGATCTCAGCCATTGAGGCCTCCCTGCGGCGCCTGGAGCGGGCGCCCGTCCATTCCAGAGACAGGAAGCCCAAGATGCGCAAGAATGGTTGGCGCGATGTCGACGATGCAGGAAGGCTCCTGCCTCACCGCACCACGGCTGAAGCCCGCGCCATCGATCATGAGAAAGGGCGCCTGCTCGCCTGCACCGAGACCACCGTGCTGGCCGCTGCCGAGAACGTCTGCCTTGCCGCCGGCGCGCTCCGCAACGAGGCTGGTGCCAGCCACGCCGTAGGCATTGTGTTCCTCGCTCGCGCGCATTGAGACCGCAAAAGCTAGGCCATGATCCCGGGACTGCCCCACCGATGCCAGTGCGCTGCCATCGAGAACGGTGTCCACCCATTCCTGATTGGCGAGGAAGTCACCGACCAAAGGCGTGCGCGCGACGAAATCAGGATGGACATAGAGCAGCGCGGAGGTGCCGTTCGAAGCGACGACCACGTCGGTGGAGTCGGAGCTCTCCTTCAATCCGGCTGCGACCAGTTCTTCGTCGATGTCGATGACGCCGGCGACCGTCTGATGGCCGTGATCTGATCCTATCAGCAAGAGAACATCGTCTCTGTCCGCAAGCGTCGCCACGGCGTCGATGACGCGCTCAGCATTGCGGTCCGCCTGTTCCAGCACCGCAAGATGACCGGGTGACCCCATGGGTAAGACGTGCTGCGTCGCATCCGGCTCACCGAGCCACAGCACCGCAAGCGCAGGAGGATCAGGCTGGGGCAACACCGCTTCTCGGATGAAGCGCTCGGTCATCGCCCGGTCGCCCTCCGCATCCAGCGTGACGCGAAGCTGCTCGTCTTGCGGCAGCGGGACGCGGCCACGGCCGAACGAACCGGCGCGATGATAGACCCGCCCAAATCCATCCGGATCGTGCGCGTAGGCCGCTCCGGGTGACACGTTGCTGAAGATGACGGCGCCGCCGCAGTCCGTGAGGCATTCGGCCAAAGTTGGGACGGCCAGCGCGCGACCGGTGACGCGCCGCTTGTGTTGGAGGAAGTCGGGGTGACCCGCATCGTGCCGAACGAGGCGCCCGTTTTCCATCAGCGCCATGGTGTTGCCCTGCAAGCCGTGGCGCGCCGGATGGCAACCGGTTGCCAGGCTCGCCGAGACCACCCGCGTGCAAGACGGAAACACCGTGCGATGGGCGGCGAACTGCTCGGAGCGATCGGCGAAGGCGGCAAGACGTGGTGTGGTCTGGGGTGTCACGAGATCGCGGCGTAGACCATCGAGGATGACAAGGATGGCGCGAGGCATGGTCAGACTTCCACATCGTTGAGCAGTGCCGAAAAGACGTCGTAGTTACGGAGCGGTTGCCCTGCCCTGCCCAGCGCCACCCCGGCCCTCAACGGGTGAGAGAGGATGAACGGTACCACCTGCTCGGCGAGCCCGCCATGAGAACGCAGCCGCTCGCCCGCGAGCCGCGAGATGTCGTGGTCGCGGGCGTGAGCGCCGAGGGCGACACCCGACCTGGCCACCACGGCGATGTCGCCTTCGCGATCTTCCGGCAGCTCGAAGCGCAAGCACGCTTCCTCGCGCGGAGCGGCCATGCAGACGCCGGGAAGCTGCCGAATGAACTCCAACACCGAGGCGCGGGAAATCCCCGTCCGTTGCAGATGCACCCGGACAAATCCGCCCAGGGCGCCATGGTGACGTACGAAGGGATCGGTGATTGGGCAGATGACGCGGGTTGCACCCGCGCCGAAGGCGGCATCCAGCAAGTCGCCGAGATAGACGACATTCGGCTCGCCGCTCGGGTGAGCCATGTCATTCATGCCATGGTCGGCGACGATGCCGAGGCAGGCGCCGAGCGCGACCAACCTTGCGACCCGCTGGTCCACCGCGCGCATAAAGGCGATCGCTTCTGGAGCCTCCGGCCCATGCTTGTGCTGCACATAGTCGGAAAGCGACAGATAAATCAGGTCTGGCCGGCGGGCCTCGAGCAGGCGAATTCCGGCATCGAGCACGAACAAGGAAAGATCGGCGGAATACTGGTCCGGCGCTCCACGCCCGACCAGCGCACCAATTGCGGAGATGCCGTTCTCCGCATCGGTTGCATCGTCGGCCTTCTCGGCAGAGAAAGCGATGCCGTCCAGCCCGTGGCCGAGCGCCCTGCGCAGCTTGTCCTTGGCAGTAATGGCGGCAACCTTGGCTCCCGCTTGCGAGAACGCTGCCAGAATGGTTGGCGCACGAACCGGCGTCGCATCGACCATCATAATTTCTGCGCCGGTGTCGCGGTCGAGATAGAAATTGCCGGAGACACCGTGAACAGCAGGCGGTACACCGCAGACGATGGACACATTGTTGGGGTTGGTGAATGTCGGCATTGCCGCAAGTGCCGAGCTGCTGAAGCCTTCGCGCCGCATCCGGTCGATGGCCGGGATGGCTCCGGCGGCGCCGGCAGACTCGATATAGGCCGGATCGCAGCCGTCGAAACAGATGACCACAGCGGGATGTTTCGGCCACGCGTAGGCCCGCCCGTTCACTCTCAGCAGAGGTCTCTCGGCACGACATGACGCGACATCGGTCGAGATTCGATCAGATTTGTTCATGAGAAGACTTACCGTCGAGTGTTACAACGTCTGTGAGCCACGCCGCCACGCCCAGAAGTTCGCGGTCGCCCCCGTGACGACCAACGAGTTGGACGCCGATCGGCATGTCGTTCATTCCGCGCAGCAGCGGCAGGGACACGGTCGGTAGTCCGCACAAGCTCCAGGGCATAGACAAGACGCCAGAGCCCGGCCCCTCCTCAAGGCGCGTAGCCTCACCTGGCGCGGAGAGCGTGAGCAAAGCGTCATGGTCGCACAACAGCGCCGCGGCCAGAGCGCTGAGCCGGTCGGCCATGGCCTCGAGTTCGAGATAGCGCGCGGCACTCAACGAGCGCCCAGCAACGATCCCCTCCTGCAATGGTGGGCAGAAGCTGCGGAACGTTTGCTCCGGCAGGGCACCGAAACGATTTGCCAGATGGGCGTTCAGAAGGCCCAGCACAACCTCAAGCGCCATATCGAATTCGCTTGGAAGATCGACGTTCACCACAGCCACAGGCAGTCCGGCGACCAAACGATCGAGAGCCTGACGCGCGTCGGGACTGACGCTGTCCCAGCCCGGCCCACGAACCAAACCGAGCCTGGGCGGATGCCGCAGTACTTCGACGTCCGCGAGACTGTGATCGAAAGCTCCGGCGAATAGTGTGAGATCGTCGAGAGAGCGGGCCAGCAGACCTATATGCGCCATACGCGGGACCAGCACGTTCGATCCTTGCATGCTCGCGAATCCGAACGACGGCTTGAAGGCGAACGCGCCGCAAAACGAAGCTGGCAGCGTGGTGGATGCCGTGTGCTGGGTGCCGAGCGCCAGCGGAACCATACGATCGACCACGGCCGCCGCAGAGCCCGCCGACGACACGCCGGGGGAGCGCGACAGATCCAGGGGATTGTGGGTCGGACTGGGATGATACATTCCGAATTCGGACGTGCTGGTTTTGCCGACGACGACCGCACCGGCCCGGTGCAGCAGGCTGACGGCATCCGCGTCTTCGGTCGGGCGACGCCCACGCAAGCTTTGGCTGCCGTATTCGGATGGCATATTGCTGGTGTCGAACACGTCCTTCACGCCGACCGGCAGGCCATGCAGCGGGCCGAGCGGGAGTCCGCTGGCCTGATATTCATCTGCCAGCCGCGCGCGTTGCCGCGCCGCATCCGCATCCAAGAAGCTCCAGGCCTTCACCTCCGGTTCGCGAATGGCAATTCGCTCCAGGCAGGCTTCCATCACGGATATCGCCGTCAGCCGACGCCCGCGGATCGCATCGACGATCGTACGCGCCGACAATTCGTTCAATCGCATGCCGTTCGAAGCGAGCGCCTGCCGCTGAGTACCTGATGCGTGATTCATTGGCCGACAGCCTCCACCGTTCGCGGGGCCGCTGCGTCTTCCGAACTTGCATCTCGCCGGCGAAGA
Organism: Bradyrhizobium sp. STM 3843; assembly: GCF_000239815.1. Lineage (GTDB taxonomy): Bacteria > Pseudomonadota > Alphaproteobacteria > Rhizobiales > Xanthobacteraceae > Bradyrhizobium. The sequence continues at coordinate 54,895 of NZ_CAFK01000073.1, forward strand.
TTTGCGACAAGCGCAAGGGCATGGGGCAATAGCCCGTCGCGAAACAGCAGGACGGAAAGAACGAAGACGGCTCCCTGAATTGCCATGATCCAGGCACCGAACGACGACAGGAAATGTTGCATGGTCACCAACACGGCGGCGCCGACGAGAGGTCCACCGAAGGTGCCGATACCGCCGATCAACGCCATCAGCACGGCTTCGCCCGAAAGTTGCCAATGCGCGTCGGACAAGGTGGCCAATTGGAAGATGATGGCACTCATGGAACCGGCGACCCCGGCACAGAAGGCGGCGACGCCGAATGCAGCGAGTTTGTATCCGTCGACATTATGCCCCAGCGACAGAGCCCTGCGTTCATTGTCGCGAATCGCGATCAGCATCATCCCGAACGGGGAATTCATTAGACGGCGCAGGCCGAAGAGCACGCCGAGCATCGCGACGGCACTGAGCCAATAGACATTCGCGTCGTTGTGGAGATCGATCAAGCCTAGCAACATGCCGCGTGGAACCGACTGAATGCCATCCTCGCCATGGGTGAAGCTGGCCTGCACATAGGCAAAATAGATCATCTGCGCGATCGCCAGCGTGATCATCGCCTGATAGATGCTCCGACGCCTGATCGCAAAGATCCCCATGACGAGGCCAAGAGCGAGCGCTGCCGCTATCCCGACGCCAATCGCGGCCTCCGGTGGCAGCGCCCACTCCTTTGCCGCATGCGCTGTGAGATAGGCCGCGGTACCGAACAGGGCGGCCTGGCCGAAGGACATGATGCCGGCAAACCCAAGCAGGAAATTGAATGAGGCGGCGAAGATGGTGAAACAGAAGATCTTCATCAGATAAACGGGATAGAGCAGCATCGGCAGTGCCAACAATGCGGCGACGGTAGCGAGCGCCGGCACCATGCCGGTCAAGCGCTTGGCGGCCGTTTCCTTTCCGGCCGGCTCGATCCGAGAAAGCCGGGCGGTCAGAAATTCGTGGGATCGAACCACCGAAATGCCGAACAGCCCCTGCGGCCGAAGCAGAAGCACGACGCACATGAAGGCGAAGACAATGAAGCTTGCCGCCTGCGGGACCAGCGCCTGCGTAAGGCTCTCGATCAGCGCGAGGGCATAGCTCGAGATGATCGTTCCCCCGATCGACCCCATGCCGCCGATCACGATGATTGCAAATACGACAAGCAGGATGTCCGAACCCATCAGCGGGCTGACCTGGTAGATCGGCGCCGCCAGCGCGCCCGCCAATCCCGCCAGGGCTGCGCCCAAGGCGAAGGTCGCGGCGAAGACACGGGGCACGCCGACACCGAGCGCTTCGGCAGTGGCTGCATTTTCAGACGAGGCGCGCAGAATCGAGCCCAGACGCGTGCGAGCGATGGCGACCCAGACGATCACACAGATGACAAGCGCCACGGCGACGACCCAAAGCCGGTACGTGGGGAAATACAGAAAGCCGAAATCCAGCCCGCCGGACAACCAGTCCGGCGCCGCGTAGGGAAGTCCGGTCGAACCGAAATGGGCCTGGAAGCCGCCCTGAACGACCATCGCCACGCCGAACGTCAGCATGAATCCGTAGAGCGGATCGAGGCCGTAGGTTCGACGCAGCAACCAACGTTCGAGGATCATGCCGAAGGCGGCCACGCACACCGGCGCGAAAGCCAGCCCCTCCAAATAGCCCAATCCGAGATATCGAGAACCGGCCCATGCAGCAAAGGCGCCCATCATGTAGAGCACGCCGTGCGTCATGTTGAGAACGTTGAGAAGACCGAAGATAAGCGCCAACCCGAGACTGAGCAGCGCATAGAACGAACCATTGACCAGGCCGATCGTCAGGTAGCCGAGGATGAGGTCCATCATGGAGGAGTCACAGCGCGAGACGTTGGAGGAGCCGAGCCCTGACGTGCTCGCCACCTTGGGTTTCGAGGTCGTCCACAACCTCACCGTTCTCGATCGCCACCACGCGATCGGCGAGATGCAGGACGAAATCGAGGTTCTGTTCCACAAGCAGGATCGTGTAGCCGCGGCGCTTGAGTTCGATCAGCGCCTGCTCGATTTGCCTCACGACGACCGGCGCTAGCCCTTCAGTGGGTTCGTCCAGAAGAAGGGTCTGGGCGCCCGTGCGCAAAATCCGCGCGATGGCGAGCATTTGCTGCTCACCGCCGCTGAGTTGGTCACCGTAATGGCGTCCCCTGGTACGAAGATTCGGAAACAGCGCGAAAATCTCGTCGTTGGCCATGCCTGCGGCGCAAACCGCTGGAGGAAGGGCAAGATTTTCCTCGACGGTGAGACTGGAGAAGATCGCACGCTCCTCGGGGCAATAGCCGATGCCGAACCGGGTGCGCTCATATGGGCGCATTCCGCTCGCTTCGTACCCGGACAGGACGATGCTGCCGGTTTGTCGCGGCAGCAAACCCATGATGGCGCGGAGGATGGTTGTCTTACCCGCGCCGTTGCGACCGACCAGACAGGTGACCTCGCCTTGCCGAACCGCGAATCCGACGCCAAACAGCACCTGGGAATCGCCATACCAAGCTTCCACATCGGAGAGGCGCAGCGAAGCAGCGTCAGGCACGGCGCTCGGCTCCGATATAGGCGTTGATCACGCGAGCGTCGCGCGCGACTTCGTCGTAGCCTCCCTCACAAAGGACCGAGCCTTCCGCGAGCACCGTGACCTTCGTCGCCAGACTTCTCACGACTTGCAGATTGTGCTCGACCAGAAGCACGCCACAGCTGGCGGCAACCGTCTTGATCAGGGCTGCGACAGGCGCGATGTCTTCCCGGGCGAGGCCGGCGGTCGGCTCGTCGAGCAGTAGAAATTTCGGCGCGATTGCAATCGTCGTGACGATCTCAAGCAGTCGCCGACGACCATAGGGCAGATCCGCGGCCCTGCGTTCGCTTTCGTTCGCTAGGCCGCCTTGATCGAGAAGATGGCGGACCCTTGCTTCATTTTCGTCTCGTCTCGAGCGGCCACGCAGAAGCTGCAGACCCCGCAGGTTCAGCGCGAGTGCCGTGCGGATATTGTCGGCGACCGAGAGGTTCGGAAAAATCGAGCAAATCTGAAACGATCTGGCGAGCCCGAGCCGCGCAAGTCGGTTCGGCGGGGCTGCCGTCACGTCCACATCGTTGAGACGAACCTGGCCGCCGCTCGGCTTCACAAAGCCGCTGATCACATTGAAGAGCGTGGTCTTGCCCGCCCCGTTCGGCCCGATCACGGCATGGATCGACCTTGCATCGAGATTGATCGAGACACCGCGAAGCGCCTCGAAATCGCCGAAACGAACGGTCAGGTCGCGGGCGGTCAGCATCGAAGCTGCAGCCCGCCCCCGGACCGCCGAGGCAATCGGCGCGGCTGCCCGCTGCGGACGATCAAGAAGGATGGTCGTCATCGAACGCTCGGAGCGGCGCAGCCCGCCGTATCGATCGAGCGAAAGGCGGTGTCGGCCGGGACCGTGGCGATCCGCTCATAATAGTCCCACGGAGCCTTGCTCTCGGCCGGGCTCTTCACGCGATAAACGCCCAGATCATAGATGACGCGGCCGTTTTCCTGGATCCGGACCTGTTGACCGAATTTGTCGACGGGCAGCTTTCGCATTTCCGCATTCACGATGGCGGCATCGTCACTCTTGGCTTTGTCGGCGGCCTTGAGATAGTGCAGCACGCTTGTATAGACGCCGGCCTGCTCGCGGGTCGGCATGCGACCATGAGCCTTGAAAAAGCGCTCCGAGAAGGCGCGAGTCCCGTCCGTGTCATTCCAGTAAAAGCCGGTCGTGATGATCAGGCCTTGGGCCGCTTCGAGGCCGACACTGTTGATATCGGTGACGAAGGCATGGAGCGCCGCGACACGCTGGCCACCACGCATGATACCGAACTGACCAGCCTGCTTGATGGCGTTGACTGTGTCAGCGCCGGCGCTCGCCAGAGCCACGACCTGCGCCTGCGAGGATTTCGCGCGAAGGAGAAGAGCGGAGAAATCGGCCGTGCCAAGAGGGTGGCGAGCACTTCCGATCACCTTGCCTCCACGTTCCTCGACCAGGCGCGTGGCGTCCTTTTCGAGATCGTGGCCGAAGGCATAGTCCGCGGTCAGAAAATACCAGGACTTCAGATCCTGCTGCATCAGAGCGGCGGCTGTCCCGCGCGCGAGCGAATAGGTGTCATCGGTCCAGTGCGTGACAAATGGCGAGCAGCGTCCTCCGGTGATCTCCACGCTTGCGGCGCCTGATATCATCAGGGAGCGCTTTTTTTCGGTGGCAATGGCCATCAATCCGAAGACCACACCAGAATGCGGCAGGTCGACGATGACGTCGACACCGCGCCGGTCGAACCATTCGCGGGCGATTGCAGAGGCGACCTCGGGCTTGTTCTGGTGGTCGGCAGTGATGATCTCGACGGGGACACCGCCAGCGGTGCCGCCAGAATCTTCGACCGCCATCCGGGCCGCCAAGATCGATCCGGGTCCGCCGACGTCCGCAACGACTCCGCTTTGATCACCCATCACACCGATGATGATCTTGTTGTCGGAAAATTCCGCGAGCGCGGACGTTGCCCCGCCGCACAACAGTAAGGATGCGATGATCAGCCGACGCATGGACCGTCTCCTGTTTCCAAGCTCGGCGGAGAGATAGAGGTTGCCGTTAACACATTTGTGACGGCTATGGTACATTTGGGCAGAGAACTCTAGCCTGTGGAAAAATATGATGGGTTGCCATTTCGCCCCGGGAACAGGCAAACAGTAGGCTCCTGAAGCTGATTGGAGGGCCCGGGCGTGTTGATTCGAGGCCCGCAAGCGGCATCAAACGAAGGCGAAGCCGGCGACGGTCGGATCGATGCCGCTCTGGTTGCCAGGATTTGCTGGTACTATTTCAGGGAGGGGCAAACCCAAGATGCGATCGCGCAGCGGCTGAAGATGACGCGCAAGCGCGTCAATCGCATCCTCGGTGAGGCAAGGGAAAGCGGCTTCGTTCAAATCACGATCGCCGATCCGGCGGGCCAACGCACCGAGCTCGAAGAAGAACTCGTCCGCAAATTTGATCTGCGTCACGCGATCGTGGTGCCGGTCCCCATGGGCGGCACCGATGTGCGCTCTTTCATCGGAGCCGCCGCCGCGCGATACGTCGCCGAATGTCTTCCGCCGTCGGGTTCGCTGGGAATCACCTGGGGAGGCACCATCAATGCCGCGGCTCAAAACCTGCCGCTGCGATCTGGAGACGGCACCCGCGTGGTGCTGATGTCCGGCGGACTCGCCGAAAGTGCGCCGATCAATCCGTATGACAACGCAACCATGATTGCCCGGGCGCTTGGCGCGCGGTGCTATTATCTGACCGCGCCGATGTTCGCCGAGACTGCGGAGCTAAGGGACATCCTCGTCGCGAGTGAACCTGTTCGTTCCGTGCTCGCGATGGTGCCCACCCTCGACGTCGCGCTGTTGAGCGCGATCGACCTCTCTCCGCAATCAAAAGCGCTCGAATATGACGTTATCTCTCGCGAAACCTGGGCTTCGTTGCTTGAAGCCGGTGCAGTCGGGGATATTTGCGGTCACTACCTCGATTCAGCCGGTAAGCCGCTTCGCCACCCCCTCGTGCAGCGGACGATCAATCCACCGATCGAGCATGTGCTTCAGATCAGACATCGGATCCTCGCCGCCGGAGGTGAGCACAAGGTCGACATTATTCGCGCCGGCCTGCTGGCTGGCTTCTGCCAGGTCCTGGTCACCGACGAAGCGGCCGCGTCCAAACTCCTGGATTGAAGTTTTGTCTCACCACGGCAGCGAGTAGGTCTTGATATTGGTAAAGCTCTTCATGGCCTCCAGCACGCCCTCCTTATGGCCGAGGCCGGAATCCTTGATGCCGCCGAACGGCGTCAGCTCCGTCCGGTATCCCGGGACTTCCCACACGTTGACGCAGCCGACGTCGAGGGCATCCACAAAGCGGGTGACGTAGTCGAGCCTGTTTGTGCACACCCCCGCCGAAAGACCGAAGGCGGATGAGTTTGCGATGGCGACGATCTGTTCGACGTCATCCGGGCAGCGAATGATCGGCAGGACCGGGCCAAAGGTCTCTTCGCGCACCAGCTCGCAATCGGGCGAGACATGGTCCAGCATCGTCGGCGGGTACAACGCACCCTGCGGTGTATTGCCGAGCAGCAAGCGGGCGCCACTCCGGACTGCCGCCTCGACGCGGCCGGCAATCGTCGACGCCGCCTTCGCGTTGATGACCGTTCCCACATCGGTGTTGGGGTCCATGGGATCTCCTGCCGTGAGACGCTTCATTAGAGCGAGGGTCGCTTCGGCAAAGCGATCGGCGACGCCATCAACGACCAGAACCCGCTTGACGGCGGTGCAGCGTTGCCCGGAATTTCTCGTCGCCCCCTGCACCGCCAATTGGGCTGCGCGGTCGAGATCGGCGTCACCCATGACGATCAGAGGATCATTGCCGCCGAGCTCGAGCACCAGCCTTCTGTACCCCACCCTCTCGGCAATTCTCTTTCCGATGCTCACCGATCCCGTGAACGTCACCAGGTCGATGTCCGGGTCATTGATCATCGCGTCTCCGATCGAACGCGGATCCCCGGTCACCACCGACAACATCTGAGGTGGTAGTCCTGCCTCGTAAAGCAGATCGGCAAGAGCGAGCGCGGTCAAAGGCGTCGTCTCCGCCGGCTTCAGCACAACCCTGTTGTTCGTCGCGAACGCTGGAGCGAGCTTGTGGCTCACGAGATTCAGGGGGTGGTTGAAGGGCGTGATCGCTGAGATGACACCAAGGAGCGGCGTCCGGGTCGAGAATATGCGTCGGCTCTGCGCACTCCCTCCGATATCTCCCGCATAAATTTTTCCGTCGTCGTGGAGCACTGCATGCGCCGCGAAGGACCAGACATCCCTGGCCCGCAGGGTTTCATGCAGCGAGTCTTTCAAGCACAGGCCGCTCTCCGATGTAATGAGATGCGCAAGCCGGTCCCGATTTGCTTCGATCGCATCCGCCGTAGCCTGCAGGATCCGCGCCCGCTCACGCCTTGTGAGCCTGGGACGAAATGCCCGGGCAATCGCGAAGGCGCGCCGAACATGCTCGGGATGCGCCTGCGGCACTGCCGCGATCACCTGATCGGTAAACGGGTTCCGCACGTCGATGGACGAATCCGCAAGGACATTCTCTCCTGCGATCTTCATCGGGTGATAGAGACGTGCCGAATCCGACATCGCCGGCTCCATGTGGTGCTTCCTGCCGATCATAGGCTTCCGCGTGCGACATCGCGCTCATGGAGATTGTCGCCTCTGGCCGCCAGCATGCCAAATCGCGATGGTGACACCGACGATGATGAGAACGCAGGCGAGCATCACACGTGTCGTAGGTGTCTGCTGCTGCAACACAGCGGCCGCAATCAGCGCGACGACAGGAATCAGCACGAGGCTCTGGGATGCGATCTGCGTCGGAATGGAGCTGAGCGCCCGATACCAGGCGACGAATGCCAATCCGGTCGCCACGATACAGTTGAATGCGATAGGCCAGGCAAGACCCGGCAACTGATTCCAATCGGGACGACGCTCCAGCAGAAGCGACGCAACGATCACAACGACGCCCGAGATCGTCAATTGAAAGATGGTACGGCTCCACAGGTTGCCGCCGCCGGGAGTGCGTTTATGGATCCATGTCCCCAGCGCCCAGCTGAAAGCCGCCAGCGAAAGCAGCGCGATGCCCAGGAAGCCATGAGATGTCGCCACCGGATTGGCGCCGGACGCCAGCAGCCCGAGACCAAGCATGCCACAGGTCAGCGCAATGATATCGAGGAGTGATTGCTGCTGGCGATCGATGATCCATTCGATCGCAACGAGCCATAAGGGCATCGTATAGAAGGTCAAGGCACTGGTGCCGACATCGAGATATTGCAAGCCGACCAGGCTCAGCCCGAGACCTCCGGCCATTTGCAGGAGACCCACTGCCACCAGCCTGCCCTTCCCCGCACAACCGAGCTGAAGCGGATAGCCAAGACACAGACGTGCGGCTCCGATGGCAATGGCCCCGCCGAGCAGACGGATGCCGGTGAAAAGCAAGGGTGGCGACGACTGCAGGGCGTCCTTGATCACGAGCCAGTTCGTGCCCCAAATAATGACGACGAACGAGAGGCAGAGGAAGCTGGTCAGCATATTGACCGCCTGATGTTTCACCGCGCCACTCCCACCGGTGCAGCTTGCTGATGGAAAGTCCGCGGCTGATTGAGCGCGATCTGGAACGCTCGTTTGTTTTCTTCCGGGCTGTGCTGGGATGTCACCCGGGGCAGCGAACGCGAATGCGATTGATTGACCTTGCACAGCACGAAATGCGGCCCTTCGGTCGACAAGCTTCGCGCAACCGCCTCGCCCAATTCGGCCCCGGTTACGCACCGGCTGACCGCCCGGTAGCCGCAGGCCACGGCGACGGCTTCCAGCGATGACGTCACCGACGTGGACGTCTGGCCGCCGGTTGAAACGTAACCTTCGTTATCGAGCACGACATGCAGTAGATTTCGCGGAGAGGTGTGCCCGATCGTCGACAATACTCCCATATGCATCAGCACGGCGCCATCGCCATCCAGCGCGACCACGCGACGCGATGGATGCGCGAGCGCGATCCCCGCAGCCACCGCGCTGCAATGGCCCAACGACCCCTGCATGTAGAAATTCTCCGGGCGGTCGCTCAGTCGAAACAGCTCGCGTGAAATAAATCCGGTCGTTGAGACGATGAGATCGGTGGGGCGCAGGGATTCGCTGACGATTTCCAGCGCGCATCCAACGCTCAGTGGATAATCGCTCTCGCGTTGCTCGCCATTGACAACGACGCCGAGGCTTGTCGACAGCTGACCTTTCCGGATCAAAATCGCAAACGAGACCGATCGCTGGAATGCCTCTTCGGCCTTCAGCAGGGTCGCCATAAAGCCCTGCGGCGTCCCGTCGAACTCGCTCCATGGGATCGCCAATTGATCGAGCAATGCGTGGGTTTTAGCACCCATGATACGATGCTGCGGTTCGTCCTCCGGTTCGTCGGTGTGCCCCCGGACCGAGATCAGAAGCAATGTTGGAATGCAATTGATCTGGACCAGCGACGTCAGCGGATTGATGATGTTGCCCAGACCGGAATTCTGCAGAGCAACGACGCTTCGTTGCCCTGCCAGCGCCGCGCCGACGGCAAATGATAGCGCGCTGCCTTCGCTCGCCGCCGGAACTGACATCATATCGTTGTCCAAGGCGACCTGCTGGAACAGATCGGCGAAATTCGAGCAGGGCACCCCGGAAAAAAACGCGTACTTCTGCTGCTTCAGAAGACCCAAGAGTGTCGTTGTCGACAAAGTCATTTTGAGGCGTCCTCCCGACAAGGTGATATTCTTTCTGACGTCAGCCAGAGCGCAGCGTTTGGTGTCGTCGGCTTGACGACACCAGGATCAGGCAAACCGCCTTCGGACAGCGATCTCGTGCGGAAATAGGACTTATTCAGCCGGGGCTGTTGGCGAGCTTTCGCGCTGTGATGAGACTTCGGTTGCAGATCGACCTGCGATAGTCGACGTGCTGAAAGCCAACGCCTTCCATGAGGGAACGCATGTCCTCGAAACTGTAGCAGCAGCCCTCATAACCGGTCGTCAGCAGGACCGAATATTCTGCCTCCGCAATCGGCGCGGGATGCCCGCCTCGATCGTCCGGGTGACAGCTGTAAACGGCCACCCGACCGCCAGGCAGCAAGCTTTGGTAGGATTTTTCCAGCAGCAGTCGTACTTTTTCCGGTCCCCAATTGTGGAGGACGTGCGAATAGAGATGGAGCGAAGCGGTCTTTGGAAATGGATCGACGAACATATCTCCGGCGATCACACGCGCTCTTGCTGCCGGCAGCTTGCGTTCGGCCAGACATTGCATGGCGAGCTGGTCGACTGGGGGACGCTCAAATATCGTCGCCGACAGGTTGGGATATCGGTTGAGCAGGTGCGCGGAATAGACGCCCGACCCACCTCCCACATCCAGCACAGCCGTGTCCTGCGAACAATCGAGCAGCCGCGCGAGATCGGGAGCAAAGATCCGCCCACGCTCCTCCATTCCGCGCGTGTTCAGATCGGCGAAATCGTCGGTCTGCATCAGCGCGTCCCAATTGGTGGTGTCGCCGCGCTCAACATGCCAGGTGTCGGGTGCGTCCAGGCGCAATACGTCGTAGATCTCCCGGACAGATGATTTGTACTTCATGGTCGCAATGTAAGAGGAGATATTCTCGCTCGAGTTACGGCTCAAATAGCGTCGCGCCGATGCCGTAGCGCGAAGGTTGCCATCGACGTTGGAGAGCAGCCCCCAGGATTCAAAGAGCCTGATCATCGTCCGCGTCGGTCGCTCCTTGATCTGAAAATGACTGCGCAGCGCGGCTTCGGTCGCAGGGGCTTCGTCGAGATAGGTGAAGAGATCCAGCCATGAGACGGCTGCAATATAAAGGTCAGCCGCATAGGAACTGTCACGCCATCGGATCACCTCTGCAATATCCGGTTCAGGCAGCTGATTTGGTATTGAGGCCGCAAGTGTTGAATGAAGCATGGCACGATCTCCGCGTTGGGATGGTTTCTATGCTGTGGGGATGGAGGGCCGGAGAATCACGCTTTCGCGTGACCATTTCCGTTGCAGGTCGGCAGATATCGCTCCTCGGCGGCAGCGAGTTCGCCGTAGCGCATCAGGCCGAAGACCTCGTCGAGCGAGGCGACTTCGCCTTCAATGCCGGCGATGCTCTCCTCGGCGAGAATGCGGTCGCAAATGTCTCTCATCCCGGCGACTGCCGCCCGCATCGAGTGGTTGGCCCAGATCACGGTCGAGATGCCGGCTTCGCGATAGGCGGCAACCGGCGTTCGATAGTACTTGGTGGGGACGATCACGACGGGGAGCCGATTTTGCCACGCGCCGGCGAAGGCGAGGATCTCGTCTGCTACGCTCTTGCGCGAATGAATGAGGATGGCGTCAGCTCCGGCCTCGGCATAGGCGTGGGCGCGCGTGAGGGCCTCATCCATTCCGTGACCAGCGATCAGCGCCTCGATCCGCGCGACGAGAACCAAGTCGTCGCCGACCGCATCTCTCACGGCGCGTAGCCGGCCCGAAAATTCGCCGGTATCGGCAAGCGGATGCCGATCGCCGACGAACGAATTCATCTTGGGAAAGCCCTTGTCCTCCAGTGCCACACCGGCGGCGCCGCGTTGCCGCAGCTTGCGTGCCAGAAGGCGCGCGTTGTTGAAATTGCCAAAGCCGCTGTCGCCGTCGACAAGCACTGGAAGGTCGGTCGAGTCCACCATGCGCTCGACGACATCAACGAGTTGGGTCCAGGATGCTTCGTTGGCGTCGCGGTAGCCTAACGAGCACGAAATCGACAAGCCGGATGCCCAGAGCCCCTTAAAACCTGCACGTTCGGCTATGGCGCCGGACAGACCGTCGTGAGCTTCCATCAGGAACGAAAGCTCGTGATTGCAGCAGATCTGGCTGCGAAGTTTGTCCGCCACGCGCGTCGTAGCGCGGTGATGATGGCCATTCGCGACGGCGGCCTGATTCTGCGTTTGCATGCCGAACTCCTTGAGCGTTCCATCAGAAATTTCTTTGACTAGCAATACTAGTCACAACTCCACACGTAGCGTCAATATCTAATTCTAGTTGAGACGAGAAAAATCTAATTCTAGTTGCCGGCAAGGAGCTCATGCTGAAGGGACTCAGCCCGTTTCGAGCTTCCTTAATTTCGCCACAACCTCTAATTGATCCGACTACGCCCTCGCGCACGACGACGAAGCGACTGCAGCAAGGCGAACTCACAACTACGCTGTCACCAAAGCGTGAAGCCAATCACCCGTTGAATTTTGATGTCCCGCAGGGCGAGCGTAGCTAAGATGACGCAACTTCGCCAAAAAATAAGCGCCAGATGGACGACTTTACTCCGGGTTGACGGGTGAGTGTCGCATGCAAACGATCGTTCTGGATGACCACGGTCGCGCATGGGATGCGCGATCACCAACCTTGAGAAGTTTCCTGCATTGCTCACTTCCCGACTTCGACTTTCTGGCCTACCTGATCGAAAATCTGGGATTTGTGGCCATAACGAAAATCGCTCCCGACGCGGCGCGCATCCGGTTTCGACCTGAAACGGCGTCCCCGACGAGCATCGCGGCAGCTCTCTATTGTCTTGCTGACATGGGGATCGAGCGCACCATCATTTCCTGCCCTGACCGGTTCGTCGAAAAGCTGGTCCCGAGCCTCCCGCAGACGATCGCCTACATTGCCGAGCAGGTTACTGCGAGCCATCAGCAATATTCTTCCGTCTTCACGAGCCGAGAGCAGCCGCTCGAAATCCTCGCGAACGCGGACGAAGCACTTTCGTCGCTTTTCGCGCAATGGATCGATTCGAAGCAGGTTTACGATTCGGCAGCGCTGGCCGACGCGCTTCCTGAATCGCTTCGGGCGCGCTTTTTTATTGTCGAGCCCGTGGATGGCCGCCTGACCATTGCCGATGTCGGATCCGGCTTTGAGATTTACGGCGAGACCTGGCGGAAGAATGCGAGGGGCCTGCCTCTGGAGGAACAACCGGATTACGATTACGGCCGATGGGTGAAAGGCCTTTACCGCCGCGTCCAGGAGACGCAACTACCACGCCTGGACGAGGTGGACGCCACGATCAGACGGCCGGACAGGAACGATAGCATTCACTGCCACTATCAGCGTCTCATCTTGCCGTTCACCTACAAGGAAAACGGGGGAACCTGCCTTCTCGGCGCATCGGTCTTTGACGTCAGGGAGCAACAATCCGTCCTGGATCGCTGGGCTATCCAAGAATGTCCGGCGTAATCAATCCGCCCTTCCCTGATGCATTAGACTCGGCAAAACGCATACTGAGATTGTATCTACCGTCGATGCAACCGAATAGTCCCCCGACAAGCCCTTCTGAATCTTCGGGACCAAAGGTCCTGATATTCATACCGTCTTGCCTTGCAACATCAGTTCTTTGCCTCCTCGGCAACGCGGAGTCCGATGTCGGGGACGTTCGCCCGAGCCATGATTGCGGCGAGATCGGCGAGGAGTTCGTCAGACTGCATCCAGGCCAACCCGCAATGCAACTCGCCAAGCGGCGACGCCATGAGCTTGATGCAACCCTGCTCGACCTTGGTGTATCCGGCACGCTCGGCCAAGCCGCCGGCGATGACGCCATTGCCCAACAGGCCGATCGTGAAATCGCTATGCCAGCGTGTGAAGGCGTATGCCCGTGAAATGCGCGGCAGGATGGTGCCAAGGTCCTTGCCCCTGAAATCGCGCCGATACCAGATGGCGCCGGAAAAGACGACGCGCCCGGCGATTTTCTCGGCGGTCGGCGTGTTAACCTCGCAGCGATCTTCGCGCGCGAAAGCGGCATCAGGATCGGCATAGAACATCCGCAGCGACATCGCTTCGTCCTTCAGAGAGGTTTCGGGCCAATCATAGAGGCGCGCTGCTTGTGTTGCGACGACCTCGCCATCATGGCTCCGCCCGATCAGGACAAACGCTGTCTCCGGCGTAACCCCGCCCAACGCCTCATCAAAAACCGGCACAAGCGGGCGCCAGCTATCGGAATTGGCCCTGTTGGCTTCGAAGAGATCCTGCAGGCTGCCAAAAGACAGCGTCACTCCGCGATCCCTGGCCGCGCTGTCGGCCCAGAGGAAGAACCGCCCGAGCAGGCCTACCGGCCCGTGCTTGATCTTGAGATGGGCGGGTAGACGCCCCGACGTCGGAAGAGGCTCTTGCATGGATGAGACGCCCCGCAATTCTCGTGTGCCGTGACGCCCAATAATCCGTGCATTTGTAACCTGCATGACATAATTCTAGTTGATAGTGCCGCCTAGGAGTTGATATGGCCTGTTCACTATTCCAGCTGATTGTGCCCCGGAAAGAATTCAACCGCGGTGTTTTTTGATGGCCTCTGAACCTTCTCCGAAGAAGTCGAAATCTCGCGCGCCGAACCGGCGCGGCGGCAAAATCAGGATTTCGTCGAAAAAGCCGACCCAGGTCGACGAGCACGTCGGGAAGCGATTGCGTCTCAGGCGTAACCTCCTTGGCCTCAGTCAAGATGAATTGGCAAGACGCCTTGGCCTGACGTCTCAGCTCATTCAAAAATATGAGGCCGGGGAAACCCGGATCAGCGCGTCGAGACTCTACAGCATAGCCACGCAACTCGCGGTCCCGATCACCTGGTTCTTCGATGAGTTGCAAGACAAGAAGCGGCTGTCCGTCGAGTCGAAGCAAACCTCGGAAGAGCAAGATTGGAGTGAACTTGTTACCAAGCGGGAGTCGCGTCAGCTCCTCGAGCTCTATTTCGGCATTACTGATGAGCGGCTGCGTCGAAAAGTGATGGAAGTCGCCCAACTCTTGAAGGCGACTGATACGGAATAGCGGTGCCAACTGCTCAGCAGCAATCGGCTCGCTTGCTCCGATGCGGATCGGCACTCAACTCGAAGATGCTAGACGTGCGTATCCGTCGAAGTGACACGATGCAGGTCAGCGCCGCTGGTCTCGGGCAAGGCCATCGCTGCGACAAACGCCACTCCGTAAGAGGCGAGCGCACAGATGCCCATTGAGAAGCCCAGGGGATGAGACGCGGCCAGCATGCCGACGGTTGCGGGTACGACCGAGCCGAAGCCGCGCCCTCCACCAAGACAGAAGCCCTGTCCGCTCGCACGAACTTCGGTCGGGAATAGTTCCGCGAAGGTCGGCAGCATGCCTGACGCCAATCCGCCCTGAAAGGCACCAAGGAAAAAGCTGAGCAGGATCGTGGTATTCGCGCCGATCGGCGCGAGCAGATAGATGCTCGCATTGATGGCCTGGCACAGCAGGAAGATCATGAAGGCGGGACGCCGCCCTGTCCGGTCCGAAAGCCAGCCATACAGCAACGGCCCAACCAACGAACCGAGGATGTTCATTGCAAGATATCCCGCACTGGTCCCGACCGTGAGGTTCAGGACCGTCCGCAGATAGGTCGGCAGCCAGGTGATCATGACGTAGGCTCCGCCAAAAATGCCGGTGGCCATTGTGGCGGCCGCCACCGTGCGCCGAAGGTGCGCCCTGGTGAAGATTGTCCAGGCGGGCATTGCGGCTGTCTTGCTCGCCCGGCTTTCACGATAAAGCCCCGACTCCGGTACAAGGCGCCGGATGAAGAAGACCAGGAACGCCGGCGCAATCCCGATGGCGAAGAAGACGCGCCAGCCGAGCTCGTCAGGGAAAATTGAAGAAATGACGGGCAGCAACGCGACGGAGACGGCATAGCCCACTGCATAGCTGCTCTGGACCGACGCCGCGACACGGCCGCGCAGCGCCGGCCTGACGACCTCGCTGATCAAAACGCCACCCACGGCAGCTTCGCCTCCGTAACCGAGCCCCTGGAGAAAGCGCACGACAAGCAGAAAATTGAACCCCGTCGCGAACGCGGAGGCCAGCGTGAAGAGTGCGACCCAAAGAATCGTCAACTGGAGCACTTTGATCCGACCGATGCGATCGGCGAGGATGCCGCCACCCCACCCGCCAACGGCCGCACCGACGAGAGCTGCGGTCGCGAGATAGCCGGCTTCCGGACGCGTCAGGCCGATTGTTGCAATCAGCGCTGGGATGACCAACGCGTAAATTGTTGAATCCAAGGAATCGAGGCCGAATCCGGCGAAGCACGCCCAATAGGTTCTACGTTCGACGTCGTTGAGTTCCGAATACCAGCCGAGTTTCATTGTCTCTTTCACTTTGCGATGTCGAATTCCACGAAGACACTCGTCCGGTCCGTCGGCCGCGGGCGAGCAGGCGCACAGCATAAATCAGCCACCGCCTCCAAGAGTCGGCAGGCGTATGTTCAAAGCAGATCGCAGGCTGCTATCGTCGAGCCCGGCCGCGGCGCCGGCCGGCTCGATCATCCCAACGACTGGTCGTGAATTTACGGCAGACGGCACGACGGCCGGGGCCCCTCCCTGAACCGCGGCATTCGTCACGATCTTGAATTTTTCGCCTGGAATTTGGTAAGCCTTTCGGTTCCGGTAGACCCAAATCTACAGCGGCGACAATACTGTTTTGGATTGGTGGTCATAAGGAAGAGATATGGGTCGGGCGCGACGCGTCGCCTCCAGAGCAACGTTGTTAGGGTCGTCGACATTACGTCGCGAATGCCTGTCGCAGAGCGGCCACATCCTCCAGCCGCTCAAGCGCCCCGATCTGCGCGATCAGTTTTTCCGTCTTGTCGGGTCCCAGAACCGGAAGCATCAGGTCGCGCGCCTTCGCGCTGACCGCTTCGGTACTGAGTGGATTCTCCTTTGTTCCCGGCGGGTATTTTGTGAAGTGATCCACCCTTCTTCCGTCGGTCAGCGTCACTTCGACGATAGCGCCCCGCGGTGCAGCCGGGTCCATCAACGCCTGATCCCCAGCCAGCGTCACCTTGGCACGCTGTTCAACGATGCTCGGATCGTGCATCAGCGCAACATCATGGCTGTCGTTGAAGGAAACCGCACCCTTGACAAGCGCGACCGCCACGAGGTGCTGACAATTGACGTCCGGCATCGCGCTCTCACCCACGATCCCCATCGCGTCGGTCGGAAGCTTGACCAGAATGCTGCGAACGTTGTCCGGCAAGAGCCCGTAGCGCTTGCGCAGCGTCAACAAGGCATCCAGCGGCGACTGAATGGGATAGCCGACCGAATAGGTCTTGATCGCGGTCTCCGTGACATAGAAGCGGTTGCCGAGATCCTTGACCATTTCCTCAGGTTTCGGATCTGTCGAAAGCGCGATGAAGAGATTGTGCGTGCCATCGAGCACGTCGTCGACGCCGGTCAGCCCGGCCGTCACCATGTCAACGGCCATCACACCGTTGCGTGCGCCCATGCCGGCAAAGTCGAACGCTTTCTCGACATGCTCCTTGTCCTTGACCCAGCTCCAGAGCCCGGAGACCTGCTGGGCCGCATAGGAGATCGCAAAGCGCATCGCCCTCTCGTCAAGTCTTGCCAGCGATGCGGCAGCCCCGAGTGCGCCGAACGTCGATGAGGTGCCCTCGGCGCTGCGATGCGAGCCGCGCACAAGGTCGGGGCCCAGCGCCATCAGCAGCCGGCAGTTCAAGTCATAACCCAGCGCAACCGCCCGAATGAACTCCTCCCCGTTGCGGTGCTCACGCTCGGCCATCGCAAGCGCGGCAGGAACGACCGAGCAGCCGGGATGCGCCTTGGTGACCGGCTCGAAATCATCGGTCTCGTCGGCATGAGCGCACATGGCGTTGGCCAGCGCCGCGTTAACGGCGCTGGTACGAAGGTCGGATCCCACCACGGATGCCTGCGGCTCCCCACCGAGGCTGCGGACATATTTCAGCGCCATCTCGCCCGGATGCATCCGCGCCCCAGACACCATGGCGCCGAACGCATCCAGAATGCGGTGCTTGCATGCGAGCACCACTTGTTCCGGCAGTTCCTGATCGCGTGCCGTGGCCATGTAGCGCGCCAGCCGTTCGGTCACGCTCGGCCTGGCCGCCCTGACCGCCCGACTTGGCGTCGCCGCCAAAGCGGCGACCGAGCCGGCGGACTGAAGGAAACGACGACGTGACGGCATACTCGTCCGCTCCATTCAGGTTGAAACGGACATCTTGGCAATTTCCGCAGCACTCGGCAGGCTCTCGACATTCCAGCACGCGTCCATGACACGCCTGATCATCGCATCGGGTAAGATGCCTTCCGCGAGGTCGGAGAACTTCGCCTCGAGCTGCTTGTCCGTGAGCGGTACCTCGACGCTGCCGATCGCGTGTTCGATAAAGCGGTTCAGCTTTCGCCCATCCTTGAGCACGATAGTCAGGTCAACTTGTTCCGGCTTGATTGCTGGCGTGATGACCGGGACCACCCTGCTCCGCAGCGCAACGATGGTCGGATCGGTCACAGCACGATCGCTGAACTGCTTCTCGCCGCCCGCTCCCTCCACGATCGCGACGGCGACCGCATGATAGACGCTGAACTTGCCCTCGAGCCCCTGCTGCGGCGTCTTCTTGCCGGTGAGTTCGAGCACAAGAGGATTGACCTTGAGATCGATCCGCTCGATCTGATCGGCGGTCAGCTTGTTTTCGTTGCGCAACTGGATTGCGGCATCGATCGCGGGATGGAGCACGATACCGCACGCGAACGGCTTGTAGGTGTTCAGCGCCGCCTCATAACGCTTGCCGAGATCGCCCAGGATTTCGTTGTAATCCTGCTTGGTGCTGATGGTGTTGGCCCAGCCGCGCTTGGCTTCGATCATGCTGTCTGATGACGTGAAATTCTTCGCCGCCAGCAAGGCTGCGAACATGCCGTTCGAGGCTGCACGCCCGGGATTAAAGCTCTTGTTCATCGAGCCGAAGGATTCACGCAGGCCCACGGGCTGCGAGGCGGCAAGTCCGAGCGCCCATGTCATCTGCTGCTCGTTCAGCTTCAACAGCTTGCCGACCGCAGCCGCGGAACCGAACACACCGGCGGTACCGGTGATGTGCCAGCCGACATCGTAGTGGTTCGGGTAGACGGAGTTTCCGATCCTACATTCGGTCTCGACGCCGAGCACGAGTGCGTTCAGGAATTCCTTGCCGGAGACCGGCTGCATTTCCGAAAGCGCGAGGATCGCCGAGGCCACCGGGCCGGCGGGATGGATGATCGTCTTCAGATGCGTATCGTCGTAGTCGAAGATGTGGCTCGACACGCCATTGATGAAGGCGGCGTTCATGATGTCGAAGCGCTCACGTCGTCCGAAAAGCGACGCTTGCTGCGGACCCGAGAACGGCGCGAGCGCAGCGACGGCGATGTCGACCGTCTCGTGGTGCGATCCGCCGATGGCGACGCCGACCCAGTTCAACAGCGTCCGGACGCCTTCCTTGCGGACATTGGGCGGCAAATCGTCATAGCTTGCCGTCACCAGATAATGCGCAAGCGCACGCGTCACCTCCTTGGGCGGCGGAGCC
>NZ_CAFK01000072.1 GCF_000239815.1 Bradyrhizobium sp. STM 3843
CGCGTGCCGGGCCATCTGCCGTATCAATTTTTGGCCCACGCGGCGACCTCGCCACTGCGGATCGACATAGAGCCACTTCATCATCAGAAGCGGCCGCAACGTATGCATGAACGGAATTTCGTAGTGAACCGCCATCCCCGCGAGGGCATCGCCGCCTGCATCCGCGACGTAAGCGCCGAACTCGGGCCGCTCCCCGAAGCCGCGGCGCACCAGCTCCGCCTCGGTGAGATTGAAATCCTGACCACGTTCGAAGCTGACGATGCCGTGCATGAGCCGAAGCAGCTCGGGCGCGTCGCGCTCCTCCATCGGCCGTATCGTGAGTGCGGTTGTCGGCTGCGGATGGGAGCTTGCGGTCGTTTCCATGGAAAGCACCATTGACGAGGAGTGACGACCGCCTTCTACGCAAACAGGTCGCATGCGTCGAGGTCGCGACCCATTGCCGTTGCTCTTCGGGGCCAAACCGCCTTTGGCCCCCTCCTTGCATCGCCTCCCTCAGCCGGCTGGCATGATGGAGTGGAGCAATGACGGACGCCCTGCACACGGTGGTCGTGGCCAGAAAGGCCATCGAGGCCTACAACATGGCCTCGTTCGAACTCGTCCCAGCAGACGATCAGCCGTTGCCCGGCTTTACCCCGGGCAGCCATATCGACGTGACGTTGCCGAACGGGCTGGTGCGGCAATATTCGCTGCTCAACAGCGCATCCGAGCGCAACCGCTACTGCATCGGCGTCTGGAAGGACGCCAACAGCCGCGGCGGCTCGAAGACACTGCATATCGACATCAATGAAGGTGACCGGCTGCAGGTCAGCCGTCCGCGCAACCGCTTCAAGATTCCGAAGACCACGACGCGCGCGCTGCTGCTGGCGCGCGGCATCGGTGTCACGCCGATGCTCAGCATTGCCGACACATTGAAGGCGAAGAACATTCCGTTCGAGCTGCATTACGTGTTCGCGCTGATGTCGCCGGATTCCTTCCGTGCCACCATCGAGGCGTCCGCCTTCGCGGAAAGCACTATGTTTTACAAGGAATCCAGCGAGGACAATCAGCTGCTGAAGCCCGCCACCGTGCTCGCCGACCGCCCTGAGGACACGCAACTCTTCATCTGCGGCGTCGACTGGTGGCAGGACCCGATCATTGCGCTCGCCAAGCAGAAGGGCTTTGCCGAGGAGCGCATCCATGTCGAACGCTTCACCGCCAAGGCGGCTGCGGCGCTGCTCGACAAGGTGTTCGAGGTCAAGATCGCCTCGACCGGCGCGACCTTCAAGATCCCCGGCGACAAGAGCGTCACTGCATACCTGGAGGAGAACGGCGTGAAGATCGCGACCTCGTGCGAGCAAGGGATGTGCGGCACCTGCAAGACCAAGGTGGTGGAGGGCGAGGTCGAGCATCGCGACAAGCGCCTCTCTGCCGACCAGCGCGCGCAGGGCTATTTCCTGCCCTGCGTCTCGCGTGCGAAGGGCGACACGCTGGTGTTGGATTTGTGACAGCGGCGACGGAGCCGCGACCTATGGCGACCGAGAGCGACCATTGGCAGACCGCATGGATCATCGCCGAACAATATGGTGCTGATGGCGCGGCCTTTGCCGGCCAGATGGCGCTGAGCTTCAAGATCGGCCACAAGCTCGATGCACACCGGACCTGGCTCTCGATCAAGGCCAAGGTGGAAGCCCTCACCTCGCACGATCGATCCGAGCCTGTGATGAAGCAATGAGGGGCGCGATGTCCTGATTCGGACAGAGCGGCCAGCCCTGTCCGAAATCCGACAAAGCTAACCTCCTCCCGCAGACGGATTCTTGCACCCGTCCCGCAGATGGTCCCCACGGCGTCGGGAATAGAACTTGCTACATCGTGAGCGGCCGGACGGCGGCCGCGAACCGCGAGCGGGCGCGCTGCGCGCACGCTTTGGGAGAGGATTTATTGCGTGCCGACTTCCTTTGCACCACAGCCCGCGACGGGTGCCGAGATCGCGTTGAGCTATCATGCCCGTACCAAGCACAGCCTCAAGCGCTATGCGGCGGGCCCGGAGACGCTGGACTGGGACGCGCAGCCCAACCCGTTCCGCGAGTTCGCCGGCAGCCCGCGGACGGCGCTGCCGCTGACGTCAGATCGGCTCGCGACCACGTTCGCGCAGCTCTATGGAGCGACGACTCCGCCCGCGGCGCTCACGACCGACACCATCGCCTTGCTGCTCGAACTCTCGTTCGGCCTGTCCGCCTGGAAGGAGCTGGGTCCCGACCGCTGGGCGCTGCGCTGCAATCCCTCCAGCGGCAATCTGCATCCGACCGAAGCCTATCTGATGGCTGCGGGCATCGCCGGTCTCGACGACGGTCTCTATCACTATGTCAGCCGCGATCACGTCCTGGAGCAGCGCTGCCGGCGCGAGAGATCATCGCAAGGACCGTCGCGGCTCTGGCTCGGCCTGTCGTCGATCCATTGGCGCGAGGCCTGGAAATATGGCGAGCGCGCCTTCCGCTATTGCCAACTCGATATCGGCCATGCGCTCGGCGCCATCGCCTATGCTGCGGCCGCGCTCGGCTGGCAGGCGCGGGTAATCGAAGACATCGACAGCGCGACGCTGGCGGCCACGAAGGGTCTCGATCGCGCGGCCGATTTTGCAGGCGTCGAAGCGGAAGATGCCGATCTGTTGCTCGCGATCGAGCCACGCGGCGCCGAGCACGCGGTCACGCCGCCCTGTCCTTACACGGCGGCAGATCATTGGAGCGGGCAGGCCAACCGGCTCGATCGGCATCCGCTCTATCGCTGGCCGGTGATCTCGGAGATCAGTGCAGCCACGACCGGCCAAGGTCGCGACGTTGCTGAAGCGCCGATGAGTTGTCCGCCATTGCCGGTCGCATCGGAGATCCGCGCCGCTGAGATCATCCTGGGCCGGCGCAGCGCGCAGCGTTTCGACGCCAAATTCACGATGCGTGGCGATCAGTTCTATCGAATGCTCGATACGTTGCTGCCGCGCAAGATCCTGCCATGGGACGTTTGGACGTTTGCTCCCCGACTGCATCCGGTGGTGTTCGTGCACCGGGTCGAGGGTTTCGCGCCCGGCGTCTATGCGCTGCCGCGACATGCCAGGGCCGAGCAAGCGCTGCGGCGGGCGTTGCGCGCAGACTTCGACTGGGAGCGCGTCGACGGCGCGCCTGCGTATCTACCGTTGTATCGGCTGCTGCCGACCGACGGCCGCGGCGTGATCAGAACCGCGAGCTGCCATCAGGCGATCGCCGGCGACAGCTGCTTTGCAGTCGCGATGCTCGCCGAGTTCGAAGAACCCGTCAGCACCAATCCCTGGCGTTACCGGCAGCTGCACTGGGAAGCCGGACTGCTCGGCCAGGTGCTGTACCTCGAGGCCGAAGCGGTCGGCCTGCGCGGCACCGGCATCGGCTGCTTCTTTGACGATTCCGTGCACGAGATGCTCGGCATCACGACGCAGAGGTTTCAGACCATCTATCACTTCACCGTCGGCCGCGCGCTGACCGACAGCCGGATCACGACGCTCGCGGCTTATCCCGGCCGCACGCGCAACGAAGCGGGAGTTTTGCCATGAGACCGCGCATTCCCTGCCAGCGCATCGATGTCGGCTTCGCGTCGGAGCTCTTGCAGCGCGACGACGTGCTGCGCTTCGACGTCCGTGATGCGGCTTCGTTTGCGCAAGCCCATATCATCGGCGCGCAGCATCTCACCCAGCGCAACCTGTCGCAGCTGATCACCGCAACGAACAGACGCACGCCGATCCTGATCTATTGCTATCACGGCAACGCCAGCCAGGAATACGCCCAGACCTTCTCCGACTTCGGCTTCACAGAGGTCTACAGCCTCGATGGCGGCTATGAGGCCTGGCGGCTGCATACTCCGGCCAGCACAGCTGCGACCGTGAACGAGACGCTGGCGCGCTGGCTCGATGCGCAAGGCTTTCCGCAAGATGACGTCAATGCCACGGTTGCCAACCGCACCACACCGCTGATGAAGGCAGCGCATCTCGGGAACGTGGCGGTGCTGCGCGAGCTGCTGGCGGCGGGCGCTACGATTGCCGCCACCAATGCCGACGGTAACAATGCGCTGTGGCTCGCCTGCGTCGGCAACCATTTCGATATCATCGATGTGCTCACCGAAGCCGGCATCGATATCGATAATCGCAACGACAATGGCGCCACCGCGCTGATGTATGCCGCGTCCTCGGGTAAGGCCGAAGTGGTCGCGCTTCTGCTGGCCAAGGGCGCCGCGACCGCCACCGAGACGCTGGACGGGTTTACCGCGCTCGACATGGCCGCTTCGCTGGAATGCCTGACGCTGCTCCGGCGTGCGACGCGAGCAGACGCGCCGGCGGTGCGCGGGGCAAGCGCATGAGCGTCATCGAGCACGATTTCGGCCTCAAGCAGCGCGAGAGCGAACGGCGTTTCCGCAAGCTGTTGAGCCTCGATGCGCTGCACGAGGCCAATGTGCGCGCCAATCCGGTGCCCTATCTCGAGCGCGCCAGCGAGCGGATCTATCAGCTCGAGAAGGCGCTGTTCGACGCGCTGCAGGCGGCAACGCTGCAGGCCGATGACTCAGCAGATACCATCACGGTCAGCAAAGCGGACTATCAGCGGCTCCTGAACTGCCGCGCCATCGTCGCGGCAGCGTTCGACGGTCTCGTTTCGGACGATAATGAAAACCCAGCTCAGGATTAGGAGAATTGCGATGTCGGAGCCGACCGGCTTTTTCGTCGATTGGGACGGCAATCTGCGCAGCACCGCCGATCCCGGCGGCGGCTACCTCTGCGAGACCGACACGGTCGCCCGTTATGTCGCCATCACCACCAAGACCGGCACCCTGGTGCACGAGGCGACCTATTTCAAGAGCATCGACGCTGTCGAGAAGGCCGGCATCAAGGCCCCGCTCGTTCCCGGGAGTCATCCATGGGGGAAGAAGGAGGATGGGTTCTAGGGCGCATCTGGGAGTTAGTCTCTGGCTCGCGCATTGCGGGCGGTGTGCTCCCTCTGCCCGCTTGCGGGGAGAGGGTTGGGGTGAGGGGGAGTCTCGGAAGACCGAATTCCTGGAGAGTCCCCCTCACCCGGATTGCATCTTCGATGCAATCCGACCTCTCCCCCGCGAGCGGGGCGGGGTGACAGCCGAGCAAGCGGCGAGATCTGGACATAGCAGCCACTAGTCCGGATGAATCATGATCTCCATGGTCTCGTCGGGATCTTCGAACGGATCGGGGATTCCGTCGTCCTCGACCAGCGTGACGCCGCAAAGACAGACATCACCGTCGACCACGGCGAGCGCGATCGGCTCGAGGCTTGCTCCCTTGCAAGGACCGTCGACGCAGGCGCCGCTCTCGATCTCGAAGCTGGCGCCGTGACGGCCGCATGCCAGCAGGCTGCGGTCCTCGTTAAAGAACTGTCCGCTGCCGATATTGAGCCACTTGCCCTCATGCGGGCAGGAATTCACGTAACCGACAAAGCCGCCGGCGGCGGTCTGAATGATCACGATCGGAAACGGCCGCGCCTCGCCATTGTCGCCGATCCGCGACAGGCTGAAGGCCCTGGCCTCGCCCGGCGCGATGCTCCTGGCGGAACAAATAACGAAGACCTCCGGCTCGCGGGGTGTCATGGCGCTCTCTTCCAGTATTTCACGACAGAGACAACTGCAACGATCCTTGCATGAAGCATGCCGTATGGCGCGAATTCGTATGCATGTCGGGAAGCGGACAAGAACGGCTATGATGAAATTCTACATGACGCCCGGCTCGTGCTCGACCGGCATCCACATCATCCTCGAAGAGCTGGAGGAGGTGTTCGAGGCCCATATCGTCAACCTGCCGGCCGGCGACAATTTCAAGCCGGACTATATGGCGATCAATCCGAAAGCGACCATACCGGCGTTGGTGCGCGACGATGGCAGCGTGCTCACCGAGGTTCCGGCGATCGCCTATTGGCTCGGGCGGACGCGACGGCGCGGCAAGCTCTGGTCTGGCGATGTCGAGACAGAAACCCGGCTGATCGAGGCCATGACCTACATCGCCGGCACGGTGCACGGCCATGGTTTCGCACGCATCTTCGCTACCCCCACCTTCAGCCGCAATGAAGCCGATCAGGACTCCGTGCGTGCGCTCGGACGCAACATCGTGATGAAGGGTTTTGCGATCCTGAACAAGATGCTCGATGAGCGCCCCTATCTGGGCGGCGACTTCACCGTCGCCGATCCGATCCTGTTCTATGTCGAATTCTGGGCCGACAAGACCGGCATCCCCCTCCCCGCCAACCTCGCGGCGCACTACCAACGGATGCTGGCACGCCCCGTCGTGCAGCGGGTGCTGCGCGAGGAAGGCTACAATCCGGCGACGCTTGGCCAATCCGTGTAGACAGGCCCGCTCACTCCGCCGCTTCCGCCGCGAGCGGCGCGTGATCGCCGAGATCGATGCCGCGGAAGATCGCACAGCGCCGGAATACGTCGATGCCCGGCCGCACACCTTTGTGGTGGCAGTATTTGGCGACCAGTTTCGCCAAGCCCTTGATGTCGCGGCCGGAGGCGGCCGGAAACGTCTCGACCAATATATCGACCAGCTCGGCGTCGACCCTGAGCCCGAACTGCTCGCTCATCACGCGCCAGATGCGCCGGCGCGCCTCGGCATCCGGCGAACTGAACTTGATCAGCGCGATGCACCGCGAGACGATCGCCTCGTCGATATCGTCGATCCGGTTGGTGGTCAGGAACAACAAGCCGTTGAAATATTCGAGCACGCGCAGGAACACGCCGACGACCGCGTTCATCGTCATGTCGTCCTCGCGCCGCTTGATGTAGACGTCGGCCTCGTCGATCAGCATGACGGCGCCCCAGCGCTGCGCGCGTGTCAGCGCCTCCTTCAGCGCGTTCTCCATCGCCGCGACATTGAGCCCGAGCTGGCCGGAGTGCACCCGGTACAGCGGCCGACCGATGATCTCGGCGTAGACTTCGGCAGTCAGCGTCTTGCCGACCCCGGGCGGGCCGGCGCACAGCACTGTGGTGCCGCCGGACTTGCCGGCAACGATGTCATCCATCAGCAGATCCATCTCGGCGGTGAGGATGTCGATCAGGTCGGTCTGCTCTTCCGGCAGCACCAGCTTCTGCTTGAGATCCGGCTGATAGGCATAGGACTCCATGTCGTCGGCATGCACCCAGAGATAATGGTGCAGCTCGAGATGGAACATCAGCATGTAGGGATGCACCGGAATGCGGCTGAACAGCCCCTTCGGAATGGCTGCCCTGGATTGCTCGACCTCTTCCTCGGCGTCGTAGAGATTGCTCTTGGCCGCCTTGCGCAGATATTGCCCAAGGATGTCGCCGGTGACTTCCAAGGTCAGCGCCCGCTCGGTCAGAATGCCTTCGTCATTGACCAGCCGCGCGCTGCCGCCGCCGGACGACAGCACGATCACATCCTTGCGCGACCAGTCCATGTCGCGATGCGACGAGTTCGGATCATCGGCGAAGAAGCCGGTGCCGCGACCCGAGAATTGCGCGCCATAGCGGCCGCGCCAGGCGAAATAGCGCTCGGCGGTCTCGTCATAGGCTGCGATCAGTTCGGGCGTTTCCTTGAGAAAGCCCTTGGCGGCGAAGATCTCCGCCACCGTCCTGCCGACGATGTCGCCGGCGGAAATTCGCAACGTCGCGGTCGTGATCGCGCCCTTGGCGTTGGCCTTCAGCTCGATGAAGACGCGGCCGGCCTCGTCGTTCGAGGGCGCCGTATAGTCGAGCCGGGTCACCACATAAGGCAACGGCCGGCTCGCAACATTGGCGGTGAACATCCAGCCGCGGATCGCGTTCGCGATCAGGTAACGGGCAATCGCCGGCAGCACGGCCTCGAGCTCGTTCTCCGCGAAACGCGTGCTGGTGTCAGCAAAGGCGCGCTGCAGGGTCGCAATATGCGCGGCGCGGGCGTGGAATTCGGGCCCGGCCTTCTGATACAGGCTACGCAGGACGTCGAGCTCGGCCGGCGCAAGCTGCGCGAAGTCGACCTCGACCTTCTCGCCGAACCGGAGCTGCTCCTTCAGCGATGTCAGATGCGGAAACGCCGCGCTCATGGCCTCGATATGGGACCGCTCGATCTGCAACTTCATACGCGACGCGCCTTCGGTCTGCCTGAGTTCATGATGACACGCCGCTCGGCTGTCGCGCCGCGGCCTCCGCCTTCGCGAGCAGCACGCGATTGGCCGCCAGCGAGAACTCCTGCCAGGCGGCGGCGATGTCGCGCAGGATCGTCTGCACATAATCTTTCGACGGCTTGTGCTCGTGCGGGAAGTTCGATAGCGCACAGGAGGTTCGGTTGAAGGCGACCGCATCGTCCAGCAGCGACTGCATGACGTCGCGGAACGGCTTCTGCACCTCCGGTGTCAGCGCGGAACGGCCACGCTCGACCGCAACGCCGCGCATGTCGAAGGTCAGCGCCTCGATCACCTGCAATGCCGCTGCGAACACGGCTTCCATCGCGCCGAGAACAGCAAGCTGCGTCAGCTGCTCGCGCTGCTGCGTGGCAAGACTGCGATTGAGCCGGGCGCGATAATCGTCGAAAGCCGCATCGCGCTGCGCGGCGACCCAGGAGGCGAACCAGGCGAGGCTGGCGTCATTGCCTGACAGCTTGGCATCGACGGCGATCTGTCCGCGCCTCGTGCTGCCCTCGCCCGTTCCGCTCGTCCGCGCCAGTGCACGTTCGATGCGCCGTGCGGCGTTCACCGCCCCTTCGAGATAGCCGGCGGCATGGCTGGCGGTCTCGGCGGCGCCGAGATGGAGCCGGCCGTCCCACAATGCCCGGCGCAGCATCGGATTGGCGATCTCGATATGCTCGCTGCGCGGCTCGGCGCGATCCGCGGCGCTGCAGGTGAAGCGCTCGCTCGCCCAGTCCTGGTAGTGCTGCTCGCCGCCGTCGAGCGCCGAACCGAACAGCTGCACCATCTGGCTCGCCATCAGCATCGGCAGCCCGACGGCGAAGGTCTCGCGCAGCTCCGGCGGAAACGCCAGGAAGCCGCCGAGCGCGGCCTTGGCACCGTCGCCGTCGCAGGCATCGAAGATCTCGCCGACCACGGCCTGCTCATGGCTGACGAAGGCGTTGCCGGATTGGCCCTTGTCGCGCCAATGCGCGCGGTCATAGGCGATGGCGACCTTGGCCTGCGCGGCCATCCAGGTTGCTGCATTGTGCATCGCTTCCGACGTCGCATCGTCGAGCTCGGGCGAAAATCCGACGTGATCGGTCAGCAATCGCGGCGGCACCGCCAGGACCGCCCGCTTTGCATCGACGACCACTGACTCGGTTGCGGTCGCAAAGACGAGCCGGACATGCGTCACGCAGTCGATGATGCGCGTCAGCTGATAGCCGAGATGCACGCGCTCGTTCGGCAGTTCGTCCGCCAGCGCCGCGACCAGGCTCGCCATGCCGCCCTGCAAGCGCTGTGCGCCCTGGTGGATCGGCGGTCCATTGATCTGCTCGGCCGCCTTATCGGCCTCGGTCAGATGCAACACCGTGCCATCGTCATGCTGGGGGAAATAAGCGAGCCCCAGTTCGGTGATCAGGCTCGTCAGCAGCGGCTGCGTGTCCGGCCAGAACCAGGTCGGACCGAGGTCGAGCGCCAGCCCCGAGCCGGCCGTGACCGACAGGATGCGTCCGCCGAGCCTGTGTCGGGCTTCGAACAACGCAAACGTCGTTCCCCCCTGCTGCAGGCTGCGCGCGAGTGCCAATCCGCACAATCCACCCCCGACAATGGCCGTTTCGAGCATGCTCAGACCTCGCCATGATGCGTTGCGACAAGGTCTTGCAAGATTCGCGCAAAGCGCGGCGCGCATCGCCGGTCCAATTGCCGCTTGATTTCCGCATCAGCTTGGCTCACGCCATGACGATGAGTGAGGTCAGCGACATCATTGCCGCCAATGCGGCCTTCTACACGGCTTTCGCGGCTGGCGATTTTGCCGCGCTTGCCGCGCTCTGGGCCGATCAGGAGACCATCTCCTGCATTCACCCGGGCTGGCCGGCCATCGTCGGCCGCATGTCGGTGATCGGCAGCTGGCGTGAGATCCTCAACAATCCGGCGCGACCGCAGATCGTCTGCGCCGAGCCCTATGCGATCGTCGACGGCGATCACGGACGCGTCATCTGCATCGAGCTCGTCGACGGGGCGCCGCTCGCGGCCACCAATTATTTCCGTCATATCGATGGCGCCTGGCGTCTGGTGCACCACCAATCGAGCGCCATTGCGCAATTCGCCGCAGGCGCGGACGACCCGACCGAGCACGGCCGCAGCATCCACTGATTCCTACTGCGTCATAACCGTC
>NZ_CAFK01000071.1 GCF_000239815.1 Bradyrhizobium sp. STM 3843
CGCCTCGGCCTATGGCGGCGTCGGCCGGGTCGGCGGCGCTGTGGTCGGCGCCATGATCATGGGCGTGATGAACAACGGCATGTCGATTCTTGGCATCGGTATCGACTATCAGCAGGTCATCAAGGGCCTGGTGCTGCTCGGGGCCGTCTGCATCGACGTCTACAACCAGCGCCGCTGAGGGTATCCAGGCTGTTGCGGGGGGCAGCCGCGCCCCGCAACAGCACCCTCAAGAAGCTTCTCCTCTTTGGGCGCGCTTCGGCGCGCTTTTTGTTCTCCGGACATGGCGAAGAAAAAAATCCTATAAGATTGCCAGACAGCCCCGACATGATTTCATGACGCCCAGAGAGCAGCGGCTGCGCCGCGCTGGGCGTTCAGGGGATTTCGATGTCGGATATTGCGGTGAGGCCCGCCACAGGGGTCGTCTCCAAGGGGAGTTGGACTGAGGACTGGCTTGCCGTCGTCATCGGTCTTCTGGTCTTCGCGCTCGCGCTGTTCAGCCTTGCCGGCACCGATCTGCTCGGTTGGGCGGTGACGACGTCGGTCTACACCGATCTCGGCAAGGCGCTAGCGCCGGTTGCCAAGGGCTACGCCGCGCTCGGTGGTCTCGGCGCGCTGCTCGCGACCTACGCGTCGCTGCTGGTCGTGCTGACCGCCGGAATCGCTGCGCTCGGTGGCGACATCAAGCGCTTTGTTCTCGCCTTCACCATCGTGTTCGCCATTGCCTATGCGAGCTGGGTGGTCGGCAGCTATGCCTATGTTGCTGCGGTCACGCCGGCCGAACAGCAGAAGTTCGGCATCGCCTGGTCGCTGAAGCTGACCAATGAGGGCGGCTTCGTCGTCGCGCTGCTATCCGGCCTGGTGATTGCCAATTTCTTTCCGCGCTTCGCCGAATGGCTGAAGGAGGCGATCCGCCCCGAGCTCTACATCAAGATCGCGATCGTGATCCTCGGCGCGACCATCGCGGTGACCGCGGCCGGCCGGCTCAACCTCGCGTCCTCGGTGCTTCTGCGCGGCGTCGCCGCCATCATCGAAGCCTATCTGATCTACTGGTCGGTGGTCTATTTCGTCGCCCGCAAATGGTTCGGCTTCAGCCGCGAATGGTCGGTGCCGCTCGCCTCGGGCATTTCGATCTGCGGCGTGGCCGCGGCGATCGCGACCGGCGGTGCGATCCGCGCGCGGCCCTCGGTGCCCGTGCTGGTCTCCTCGCTGGTCGTGGTGTTCGCGGTGGTCGAGATCCTGATCCTGCCGTTCCTGGCGCAAACCTTCTTGTGGCAGGAGCCGCTGGTCGCTGGCGCCTGGATGGGCCTTGCCATCAAGACCGACGGTGCCGCGGTCGCGGGCGGCGGCATCACGGAATCGCTGATCATGGCCAAGGCGGCGGCCGAAGGCATCAAGTATCAGCCGGGCTGGATCCTCGCGACCACAGCCACCGTGAAGGTGTTCATCGACATCTTCATCGGCATCTGGGCCTTCATCCTCGGCTATATCTGGACCAACTACGTCACGCCGCGCACCGACAAGGCCAAGGCATCCGAGATCTGGGAGCGTTTCCCGAAGTTCATCTTGGGCTTCGTCGTGGTGTTCGCGGTCTCGCTGTGGCTGGCGGTCGGCACCACGCCCGAGATCGCCAAGGCGCTGCCGGCGGCGGCGGGTGAGGCGAATGTGTTCCGGGTGATCTTCTTCATCCTGACCTTCTTCTCGATCGGCGTGCTCTCGGATTTCCGCAAGCTCTGGCAGGACGGCTTCGGCAAGCTCGCCGCGGTCTATGTGGTCAGCCTGTTCGGCTTCGTGATCTGGGTGGGCCTATTGATTTCCTGGCTGTTCTTCAGCGGCGTCAAGCCGCCGCTCGCCAGCTGAGTTGGAGGAGGGCGCAATGTCAGCCAATGATGTGAATGCACAGAGCGGCAACGCGGTCGAGCCGTTGCTGCCGATCGAGAAGAAGCTGATCGGCTACAGCCTGAGCCTCGGCATCGTGCTGCTGGTGATTTTGGTGGTGCTGAACCATCTCTATCCGGCGCAGCTTTGATGCTGAGTCCGACGTTCCAGGTCTGCCGTCATTCCGGGGCGCGCGGAACGCGCGAACCCGGAATCCATTTACACGGTGAAATATGAGGCGGAATGGATTCCGGGCTCGCCCTCCGCGCAAAACAGCTCTGCTGTTTTATCGCCCGGGCGCCCCGGAATGACGATCGAGTGAGTATGCGGAGCGAAGCCGCGGCCGTAACCCGCACGTGCCCATCATCTCTAACGGCGCTTTAGATCACGGTGGGCACGCTCCGCTTTGCCCACCCTACGGATCGCCAGCCGCTACACCACGTGGAAATTCGACACGGAATCGTTGGCGAGCTGGGCGACCAGCTGCAGCTCCCAGTCGATATAGGCCTGCATTGCCTGAGCCGCGTTGTCGGTGCCCTCATAGGGACGCTTGTAGACGTCGTCGGGCTCGGAGATCCAGGAGAGGTGGTCGCGATCGAGCTCGCGGCTTGACGCGGTCCAGGCGCGGGTGCCGCCGACAAGGACGCGAACGTCGCGCGCCGTTGCGGTGCGTGCATCGGGCAAGGCGAGAGCCGCTTCAGCCCCGTCCTCGCTGGTCAGGACAATCGCGCCGTCGCCGGGCAGCTTCGCGAGATCTTCGGCAAAGCGCGAGGCCAGCACGAAGTGGGCACCCGGAATATGGCCGGTCGTGTAGGCCGGGCTGCGGGTGAGATCGACGATGGTCCAGGCGGAAGGATGAGCGGCAAACTCGTCGGCGCCGATCGCCGCAGCACCAATATCCGGTACCGCCGGCCGTCGCGCTGCGCGCAGGCCACTCTCGCTTGGCGCAACGACATCGGGACCGACGATCGATGCATCCCACCCCATCTGAACCAGCCAGGACGCGGTCATCCGGGCGCGCACACCATCGTCATCGAACAGCACGAGGCGCGCGCCGCGTATGCCGACCCATTCGTCGGTCGCCTGCACCAGCTGGCCGCCCGGCGCCGAGACGAAGCCATCCGGATGCGAGGTGGCATATTCCTCGGGCGTTCGCACATCCAGGCAATACAGCGTTCGCTGATCCTGCTCCGCGCGCAGGCGCTCGAACGCCGCGCGATCGAGCAACTTCACGCCGACGCGCTCGGCCCAGGCCTTCGCATCCGCCAGCGCCGCGGCGTAGCTCGTCTGCGGCCGATCCAGAAAGCGCGCCGCCTTGCCGCGCTCGACCTGGTGGCCGGCCAGCGTCCAGCCGATGGTGCCGTTGCGCAGCGCATAGATCCGGTTCGGCAGGCCGGCATTGATCAGCGACTGCGTGCCGATGATCGAGCGCGTGCGCCCGGCGCAGTTGACGATGATGGTGGTCTCAGCAGATGGCGCGATCTCGCGCGCGCGGAAAGCAAGCTCGCCGCCGGGCACGCTGACCCCGCGCGGAATGCTCATGGTGCGATATTCCTCGAAGCGGCGGGCATCGAGCACGACGAGATTGGACTCGGTTTCGATCAACGCCTTGGCCTCGTCCGCAGAGAGTGAGGGCGTATGCCTGACAGCCTCGACCAATTCTCCGAACGCCTTGCTCGGCACGTTGACGTCGCGGAACACCTCGCCGAACCGTGCGTAACCCGCAAGCCCACCGTCGAGGATCGACACGTCGCTGTAGCCGAGGGCCCTGATCCGCGGCACCGCGCGCGCGGCATAGCCCTCGCCGTCGTCATAGACGACGATCGGCGCGGTGAGCCGCGGGATGAGGTCAAGGATGCGCAGTTCGATCTGGGACAGCGGCAGCGAGACCGCGAAGAACGGATGCGACAACGAGTAGGGACCTTCCTCGCGCACGTCGAGCAGCGCCACTTCCTCGCCTGCGCGCCAGCGCCGGCGCAACTCGGCCGGCGGCATCAGCGGGGGCTGCTCAAGCTTCGTGTCCGGGCCAGAGGTTTGGAACAGTGTCATTCGAATATCCGGAAATGAAGTCGCTGATGGCGCCGGTCTCCGCGTCGTAGACCGCGCGACGGATACGGCCGATATTGCCGCCATAGACGTGGATGCTGATCGAGGAGGCGTCCGGCAGCCCGTTCGAGATGGCGTGGATGTCGCCGATCCCTGGCGAGACCGTGGCCACCTGGCCGGCCTTCAGCCGCTCCGGTGCCGTGCCACGCAAAGATCCGTCCGCATGTCGTTCATAACTCACCGAAATCTCTTCTCCGCGCAGCACGCCGACCAGGCCCCAGACGCGGTGATCATGAATCGGCGTGCCCTGACCGGGCCCCCAGACAAAGCTCACGATCGAGAAGCGGTCAAGTGGATCCGCATAGAGCAGATACTGCCGGTAGCGGCTGTTCGTGGTTGTTGCGTAGGCCTCGGGCAGCCAATCATCGTGCCTGATGAGGTCTTCAAGCTTTGGCTTAAGATATGCGAGGATCGCAGCCTCGTCGCTTTGCGTTTGCAGCAGCCGCGCCGTGTCGACGACAAAGGCGCGCAGCCTCGTGATGTCACTCATCTAGGGTCTGTCCGGTCCCTGGGCGGCCGGTGGAATGCGACGCGAGCGAAGCCGTCGCAGTCCGCCGGGTCACACGTGAGGGCCGAGCATTGCGATGTAGAAGAGGTCTTCGTTCGACAGCGACACACCTTCGCACCGAGTGCCTGCCGGATGACCGACATGCCGATCAGAAACGGGCATCAGACGGCCGATCCAGTTACCGAACCACGAGACGTAGCGCATGAAGACCTCCACGCAAGCATCGGCATCGCATCGAGATATCACGAGCTGGACATGGCCGAACACAGCCAAATCCGGCCCTGAGCGAGTTTGACAGAATCGTGCCCGTTGCAGCGCGTCCTCAGCAAAATCATGTCGTGCTATGCGCAAGCGCGCTGGTCTGTTTCCGCGCTCTCCTCGGCATGATCTGCGCCGACCGGCTGCAACCGCTCCAGCCAACGGGTCTTGAACGCCAACCATGACGCTGTGTCCTGAAAGGCGACCTCGGCGAACCATTCGACAGTGAGCGCGCCGCTTGGCCACGAACGTTCCTGATCATGCCAGCAGACAACAGGCCAGCGCGGGTTGCGGTAGGCGCGGCCTGACGCGTCATGCAGCGACGGCCGGCCGAGATGGTCGATCAGCCAGGTCATCACTTCCGGCAGAAAGGTGGCTGCGAAGGAGACGCCGTGCCGGCCGATCCGTTGCGGCATCCGCATCACGCGCTGGTCGATGACCGCGAACGCCGGCGGCACCGCACCGGAATTGAATTGTCGGATCATCAGCAGCCGGAAGCCGCAGTCGCCCAGTTCGGCGGGCACCGCCTGGATCGCGGTTGGCTGAAGCGGAGCCGTCATGTTCATACCAGCGCTCCCTTCGCCTGTTTGAGCATGTGATCTGATGACAGCAGTGCGCCGTCGCGCACGACGAGCGCGCCAAATCCCGTTGCCAGCGCCGCGCAGACCGCAAGCGCTGCTGCCTCCTCGCGCGGATCGCCGCCCCATTTGCAGCAGATCGCCATGTCGCGGTCGCCGACGGTCGCCTGCAGGGCAGGCATCGCCGCCAGCTCGGCGGCCGCATCCTTGAAGCGAAGATCGAAGCCGGCATCCTCGCCATCGAGCGTGCAGGGGAGATAACCGGCGGTCTCGAACGGAACGTAGCCCTCGTCGAGGGTCAATGCGAATGGCAGCCGCGCGATCGCCTGCTGCAGCGCTTTCCGCGCTGGAACATCAGCGCGTTTCAGAAATGCAGTCAGCGCCCGCGCCATCTCATCTCTCCATTGCGATCTGCACGCCGTCGATCACGGCGCACAGGCCACCTGGCGCGGAACCGGACATTGGCCGACATCCGACGCACGACATTCGACAAACCGGCCAATACGGCAGGTTGTGTTTCAGCAAATCAAATTCCGTGCCAGTTAGTCTTACGGTGTCACAAGCTTGAGGCATCGCGTTCTCCCA
>NZ_CAFK01000070.1 GCF_000239815.1 Bradyrhizobium sp. STM 3843
GTCGGCGGTGAGGCGGTTCATCTCCTCAGGTCCGACCAGGCGGCCCTCGGCTTCCAGCCCGCGCTCGAGCAGCCGGCGCGCGCCGGCGCCGATCATGTTGCGGGCGGTGGCCAGCGGCAGCGGCGCTAGGCCTTCGCGTTCCAGCACGTGATTGAGGGCGCTGATCAGGTCCGGTGCGGTATCGACGAGCGTGCCGTCGAGATCGAAGACGATGGTGCGAGCATATCCCATCCCTGATCCGCTAGCGGCCGGGCCGCTCCCGCGCAAGGGGTGGGTGGCGGATTTTTGTCGGGTTTCAGGCGCGTCAAGCGCTATCCGCCGTGACAAAAGATCGCTAGATATGCGCCCGATTTTCGCGCCGGACATCACGGGGGCAGGGTTTCGCAGGTGGATATCGACGGCTTGAAACGACAGGCGGCGGCGCGCGCGCTCGACCACGTGCGCGATGGCATGAAGCTCGGGCTCGGCACCGGGTCGACCGCCAAGCATTTCGTCGAGCTGCTGGGCGAGAAAGTGCGCGGCGGATGGAAGGTTGTCGGCGTGCCGACCTCCGAGGCCACGCGAGCGCAGGCGGAACGCGCAGGCGTGCCGCTGACCACGCTGGACGAAATCGACCGGCTCGACCTCACCATCGACGGCGCCGACGAGATCAATCCACAGCTCGACCTGATCAAGGGCGGGGGCGGTGCGCTCCTGCGCGAGAAGATTGTGGCGGCCGCCTCAGATCGCATGATCGTGATCGCCGATGACAGCAAATGGGTCGGTTGTCTCGGCGCCTTTCCGCTGCCGATCGAAGTGATTCCCTTCGGGCTCGCCGCCACCCAGCGCGCGATGGGAGATGCCTTCGCAAGGAGTGGCGTTTCCGGCCAGATGGTGTTGCGCAAGACCGCCGATGGCCACGTTTTCGTCACCGATGGCGGCCACTGGATTGTCGATGTCCGCCTGGGCGAGATCCAGGATGCGCCGCGTCTGGCGGGCCTTTTGAGCGCAATACCGGGAGTGGTCGAGCACGGGCTGTTCATTGGTCTGGCCAAGACGGCGATCCTGGCTGGCGCGCAAGGAATTCGCGTTATCGAGCGGCCCTAGTGCAACTTGTACCTGCACTGGGGCCGCAATCTCACAGGAGACGAGGAATGAAGAGCGTTTTCGGAATCTTGCCGGCGGCCGGCTTTGTCCTGGCGATGGCCTTGACGGGCCCGGTCGCTGCGCAGCAGCAGGGCCAGCCCCCGGCGCTCAAGCCGGCTTCGCCCGCCTGCATGGCGTCGGCGCGCGAGATTCTGTCGATGAAGAATGCGGCCGCCATGTATGCGAACGCGGTTCCCGGCATCGTGCAGCAGGCCAAGCAAACCCTGATCTCGGCCAATCTGAACTACCAGAAGGACCTCGACGAGGTCGCGGTCGTGGTGGCGCAGACCTTCGCCGGCAAGGAAAAGGAGATCGGCGAGCAGATGGCGCAGATCTACTGCAATGAGTTTTCCGACCAGGAGCTGAAGGATCTCGTCACCTTCTACAAGTCGCCGCTCGGCCAGAAGCTGCTCAACGCCGAACCCAAGGCGATCCAGCTCAGCATGATGGCGATGAACCAGTGGGCGTCGAACTTCGCCGACACCGTCACCAACCAGTTCCGCGCGGAGATGCGCAAGCGCGGCAAGCAGATCTAAAGTCCCGCGCGAGCGGGGCGAGGACGAAGGGGTCGAGGACATGGATGATTTCGACGTCGACCTCTTCGTGATCGGCGGTGGTTCGGGCGGCGTGCGCGCCGCCCGCATCGCGGCGGGCCATGGCGCCCGGGTGATGGTCGCCGAAGAATATCGCATGGGCGGCACCTGCGTGATCCGCGGCTGTGTGCCGAAGAAGCTATTGGTGATCGGCTCCCATGTCCGCCAGGAGCTGGCTGATGCCGCCGGCTTCGGCTGGAAGATTCCGGAAGCCACCTTCGACTGGAAGACGCTGATCGCCAACAAGGACAAGGAGATCGCGCGTCTCGAGGCGGCCTACACCGCCAATGTCGAGAAATCAGGCGCACGCATCGTCAAGACCCGCGCGGTGCTGGAAGATGCACATACCTTGCGCCTGATGACCGGCGAGAAGGTCCGCGCCAAAACCATCCTGGTCGCGACCGGCGGCGCGCCCAATCATGGCGCCGAGATTCCGGGCATCGAGCACGTCATCTCCTCCAACGAGGCGTTTCATCTCGACGAGCTGCCGCGTCGGATCGTCATCCAGGGCGGCGGTTATATCGCGCTGGAATTCGCCTGCATCTTCGCCAATTTCGGCTCCGACGTCACCGTGATCTATCGCGGCGACAACATCCTGCGCGGCTTCGACGAGGATGTGCGCAAGCACGTGCGCGCCGAGATGGAGAAGGAAGGCATCACCATCCTGACCGGCTGCACGGTCAACAAGGTCGACAAGCACGGCAAGGACTACACCACGCATCTGTCGAACGGATCGAGCATCGCCTCCGACAAGGTGATGTTCGCGATCGGCCGCCATCCGAATGTTGCCAATCTCGGTCTCGAGAAGGCCGGCGTTGCGATCAACCCGGAGAATGGCGGCATCGCGGTCGATCATTTTTCGCGGAGCACGGTGCCGAACATCTACGCGATCGGCGACGTCACCCACCGCTTCAACCTGACCCCGGTCGCGATCCGCGAGGGCCATGCCTTTGCCGACACCGTGTTCGGCAACAAGCCGGTGCAGGTCGACCACGAGAACATTCCGACCGCGGTGTTCTGCCAGCCCGAGGTCGGCACCGTCGGCCTGACGGAGACGCAGGCGCGCGAACGCTTCGAGCGCGTCGACATCTACAAGACTTCGTTCCGACCGATCAAGGCGACGCTATCCGGCCGCGACACCCGCGTGCTGATGAAGCTGGTGGTCGACGGCACAACCGACCGCGTGCTCGGCTGCCACATCGTCGGCGATACCGCCGCCGAGATCACGCAGGCGCTCGCGATCGCGGTGAAGATGCGGGCGACCAAGGCCGATTTCGATGCCACCATCGCGCTGCACCCGACCGCCGCCGAAGAGCTGGTGACGATGCGCACCGTCACCGAGCGGCATGTGAGACAGGCGGCGGAGTAGGCCTCCCTGCAGGAGGGCATCAGCGGCCGCTGAGCTCTCGTTTGCGTCCATCATGGCGAGGAGCGTGAGCTCCGAAGCAATCCAGATTGTATCTGAAGAGAGATTCTGGATTGCTTCCGCCTTCGCCCGCCGGGCTTCGGCGGACAAGTCGCTTCGTTCGCAATGACGGTGTGACGCAGAGGTCGCCAGGCAACTAGAGGCTCAGCGCTTAGCTTTCGAGGTGTTCAGTTTCACCGCGGCGCGGATGAGTGCCTTGAGGGCCTTCTCGTTGATCGCCTCGCCTTCGCGAATATCGATCGCGCGTCTGACGTTGCCGTCGAGGCTGGAATTGAACAGGCCTGACGGGTCGTCCAGCGCGGCACCTTTGGCGAAGGTCATTTTCACCACGGCCTTGTAGGTCTCGCCGGTGCAGATGATCCCGCCATGCGACCACACGGGGACGCCGCGCCATTTCCACTCTTCGATCACCTCGGGATCGGCTTCTTTGATCAGCGCGCGGAGGCGGGCGAGCATCTCGCCCCGCCAGTCGCCGAGCTCTGTGATCCGCGCCTCGATCAGCTGAGAGGGCGTGGCGCCGTCTGTATCATCTACAGCGCCGCGCTTGGTCTTGCTTGCGACCTTGGCCGATGACTTGACCGATGACTTGGCCATGCTGCCCGCCATTACTGTCCTCCATCAACCCATGCGGCCCGCGCAGTACGCCATCGCGCGACATACGGTAGTGCGAACAGATACAGGCCGGTGGCCAGCAGCAGGATGAGCGGCACCAATGCCAGCATGCCCACCCAGATCGCCGGCTCGCTTCGAGTCATCGCGAGAATATTGAGAATGACGGCCAGCGTGAAGGCGATCGACAGCCAGCGATGCACCTGTCTGAGCCAGTTGCTCCAGTTCAATGATATCTCCTGTTCCTTTGCAATGAGGTGAGGACCTGATCGGCGCGGCCGACCTCAATCGGGACGCGCCACGACCTGCTCCAGATTGTCGAAGAACTTCGCCCAACCGTAACGGGCGCCCTGATAGGCCTGCTGCTGATCGGTGCGGAAGCCGGCCTGCTCCATGCGTAGGTGAGTGCCCGTCGGCGTCGGCGTCAGTGTCCAGGTGACGACGCTTTCGAGGCCAAGGGCGGCCCAGCTGTAGGACAGGGTCTTGTTCGGCTCGATTTCCATGACCTGACAATCGACGGAGCCCCAGTCGCCGCGCAGGGTGAAGCGGTGGTCGGTCACGGGCTGGAAATCGTTCTTCATCAGCCATTCCGCGATCAGATGCGGCTGGGTCAGCGCGCGCCAGATCTTTTCCGGCGGGTGCTGAAAATCCCGTTCGACGATGACGGAGCGCGTTTCGGAAACGGTATCGGTCATTGGTCCATCCTCTTGAGCAGATCTTCGAGATCGTCGAACCGGCTCTCCCAGAAGCCGGCCATTTGTTGGGTCCAGTCGATCAGCGGCGTCAGTGCCCGGAGCTGAGCGCTGTAATGCGTCTGGCGGCCTTCGTGGCGGTCGCGTACCAGCCCGGCCAGCTTCAGGACCCCAAGGTGCTTCGAAACCGCCGGCTGTGAGACGCCGGCCCAGGCCGTGAGCGCGCCGACCGTCTGCTCGCCGTTGCGGCACAGCCGCTCAAAGATGGCGCGCCGGGTCGGATCAGCCAACGTCCGGAACAGCAGATCGGGGGCGTTCGACATTTCGATCGATAACTCGTTGGTTATGGATTGACGTATAACCGAGCAGTTATGGGATGGTCAAGGCACAGCCGCGATCTCCGATCAGGTTGGAACTCAAAGGCCGGGGCTGCGCTTGATCCGTCCGCGGGCAGAGGGCTAACGGGAGAATCCGGCCATGGCGCATGGCGCGTCGCCTGCGACCTATCCGCCGCTGAACACCTTGAAGCCGATCGCCGACAACGTCTGGATCGTCGACGGCCCGACCATCCGCTTCGGACTTCCCGGATTGAAGTTTCCGTTTCCAACGCGGATGACGGTGATTCGTCTCCTCTCCGGCGGCTTGTTCGTTCATTCACCGACGCAACTCACGCCGGAACTGCGCGCGGAGATCGAACGCGAAGGCGCGGTGCGCTTCCTCGTCGGCCCCAACCGCCTCCATTACTGGTGGATCACCGACTGGCATGCGGCGTTTCCCGACGCGCTGGTCTATCTGGCGCCGCGCATCCGCGAGCAGGCGGAGAGACAGAACCTGCGCAAGATGAGCTTTGCGAGCCTGCCGCTGCATCATGCCGACGGTTATCCGTGGGACGACGAGATCGCCACGCTGCCGGTGGTCGGCAGCTACATGACCGAGGTGGAGTTCTTCCACCTCGCGTCCCGCACGCTGATCCTGACCGACCTGATCGAGAATTTCGAGCCGGGCAAGATCAGCGCCGGCTGGCTGCGCTATCTGACCTGGATCGGCGGCGTGAAGCCGCCCCATGGGGGCCTGCCGCGCGATCTCCGGCTGACCTTCACATGGCAGCATCGCGCCCAACTCCGGGCTGCGGTCGAGACCATGATCGCGTGGGCTCCCGAGCGGATCGTCATCGCGCATGGCAAATGGCACGAGAGCAATGGCACCGCGGTGTTGCGCCGCGCATTTGCTTGGCTACTGAAGTGAGGTTGACGCAACTTCGCGCAGCGAGACCGAAGCCAATTTCTGCATCACGACAGAAGCCAGAGCTGCGATCGTGCGAGAAGAGCCGATGATCAGCATTGCCGCCTCGCTCACGCGGACGAGCTCTGGCTGATCATCCCGACATGCGGGATG
Organism: Bradyrhizobium sp. STM 3843; assembly: GCF_000239815.1. Lineage (GTDB taxonomy): Bacteria > Pseudomonadota > Alphaproteobacteria > Rhizobiales > Xanthobacteraceae > Bradyrhizobium. The sequence continues at coordinate 5,841 of NZ_CAFK01000070.1, forward strand.
CCATCCTCATCGAAGGGATGGCCGGACCGAACGAAACCGAATGAGGCATAGAATTGTTCGAGATGAGCTTGCGCGTCGATGCGGACGGGCCGATCGGGATAACGCCGCTCGGTTTCCGCAAGCGCGAGACCGACCAGCGTGCGGCCGTAGCCGAGGCCACGCGCGTGCCGGGCCACCGCTATGCGGCCAATCGACGGCATGTCGAACCTGCTTCCGGGAGGCAGGATCCGCGCGACGGCGACGAGGCCACCGTCCTGATCCCAGCCGAGCCCGTGGATCGCCGCCTCGTCGAGACCGTCGGCGTCAAGATAGGCGCATAGCTGCTCCACCACGAACACCTGCTGCCGCAGCATCAAGACGCGGTAGATCTCTGCGGCGGAGAGTGCTGCGAAATCCTGCCAGGTGACGGTCAGGGCCATGCTTCGATGCTCACATCCTTCGCGCACCGCATTCGCAGCGGCATCGGAGATAGACGTTGTCGGGATCGCCGCCCCATTGATCCCAGGCAGCGAGCGCTTGTTCGATCTCGGCCGCCGTCGCCAGCCCGCGCGCAATCAGCCCGTCGCGCAGGCCGAGCAGACTTTTCCTGGCGTCGGCAACGGCATCGCGCCGCGCCTGCGCATCATAGTCTAGCCCAAGGCCTGTAACCACGGCCAAGCGCAGGGTGATCGTGTTGACGACGAGCGCGCGTCCACGCAGACTGGCAGAACGCGGCGGCGCTTTTCGAACTCACAGGCATAGACCCGCCATGGGCGGGCAGGCGGATTTCGATACCGGCGTGCTCGGTCACATCCTGCGGCACCTTCAGACTGGCAGCGAAATAGACGGCGCACCCACCACGGCCACGCGGGAGTTGGGAGGCGATCCGTACTGCGATGGCTGCGCTGCTCCCACACAAGATAGGAGCAACGGCCCGCAGCCTTCGTTGAATCCCCTCAGCAATGATGGAGAAATGTCATGGACATCAAGCGCAGCGGCTCGCGACCATCAGGAGTGGGGCCGGCCGAATATTTCACGGGTCAGGTCCGCATTGATCCCTTGTTTCAGCCGCCGGAGCCGGCGCGGGTGCGCGGTGCGCTCGTCACCTTTGAACCGGGTGCGCGCACCGCCTGGCACACCCATCCGCTTGGTCAGATCTTGATCGTGACGTCCGGTCTCGGCTGGGCCCAGCGCGAGGGCGGCCCGATCGAGGAGATCCATCCAGGCGATATCGTCTGGTTCGAGCCGGGCGAGAAGCATTGGCACGGAGCCACCGCCACCGCCCGCATGAGCCACATCGCCATCCAGGAAGCCTTGCACGGCAGCCCGGTCGATTGGGGCGAACACGTCAGCGACGCGCAATATCACGCGCGCGCTTGAAGATGGAGAACGGCAGAGAGGACTTTGGGAAGCCGCGCAACACAGGCGGTGTCACTCCGGCTCACGCTACGCGCGCCCCGGAATGACAAGCGGACGGCGATCGGCGCCTCACGCCTCCAGCAACCAATCCGCAGTTCCGCGCCAGAGCGTGTCGCGGTGCTCGCGGCGGAAGAAGCCGGAATGGCCGATCTTCTGCGCGCCGACATCGGCCGGCGTCACGCTGAGGATCTCCGGCGTGATCGAGGGGTAGCCGGCGCAGAGCAGTTCGACCGCGGGCCGTGTCGCCCAGGGGTCATCCGTAAGGCACAGGGCGCGCAAATCGCCCTTGTAGTTGGCGAAGTTCGGCAAGCCCTGCAGCGAGGCGTCATCGAACAGATAGCGCGGGCTCATCAGCCATTTCACCCACTGCAGGAACACGCCCTTGGGCAGGTCTTCACCGATTCCGGCCCAGCCCGGCGCATAGCCAAGCGCGTGGGTGAGGGGAACGCCGACGCCATTGAGCATCGCGTAGACGCGATAGCCTTCCCATCCCGTCATCAGCTTCCAATAGCCGACCTGCGCCGCAACGAAGAGCGCGCGCGACACCTCTGTGTTGTTGGCCAGGAGCCCCAGCGCCTGGCCGCCGAAGGAATGACCGACATAGCGTAGCGGCATCGCATCGTAGCGTTCGCGCATCCAGTTGACCGCGGCGGTGATGTCGAGGTTCGCCCAATCGGCCATCGAGGCCTTGAACCCTTTGAGCGGTTGCGCCCGTCCGGCGCCGGTCGTCCGGCTGCCGCCGATGCCGCGGTAATCGTAGGTCAGAACCGCGCTGCCTTGTTCGGCGAGGTAGCTGGCAAAGCCGCGATAGATCTTGCGCGGCATGGCCGTGGCGGAATTGATCAGCACGGCATGGCGCGCCGGACCGCGGGGCAGGAACAGGGTGGCGGCAAGCGGGAAGCCATCGGCCGCCGGGATCGTAATATCCTCGGCAAACACGTCGTCCAGCACGGTCTGCGTCACGTCCGTCCTCGGTTCTTGTTGTGCTTGAGCTAAGTGGAATTCGGCTTCCGTGGCAAGGCTTTGAGCCAGTCGCTTAAATCCAAGTGGCGGTTCGGGGGCGGGCTGTGTATAAGGCGGCCTCCGCAAGTGCTGGAAAACTTGCGGTTTTTGCTTGAGGGAGTGGAAAGCGATGTCCGAGCGGTGGACCCCCGACAGCTGGCGTTCCAAGCCGGTCCAGCAGATGCCTGCCTATCCCAACGAAAAGGCGCTGGCCGAGGTCGAGGCGCAGCTCGCGACCTTTCCGCCTCTGGTGTTCGCCGGCGAGGCCCGCAACCTGAAGAAGGCGTTGGCGCGGGTCGCCGCGGGTGAAGCTTTCCTGCTGCAGGGCGGCGATTGCGCCGAGAGCTTTGCCGAGCACGGTGCCAACAATATCCGCGACTTCTTCCGCGTGCTGCTGCAGATGGCCGTCGTGCTCACCTATGCCGGCGCGGTGCCGGTGGTGAAGGTCGGGCGCATCGCCGGCCAGTTCGCCAAGCCGCGCTCCTCGCCGACCGAGAAGGTCGACGGGGTCGAGCTGCCGAGCTATCGCGGCGACATCGTCAACGACATCGCCTTCACGCCGGAAGCGCGCACGCCCGATCCGCAGCGCCAGCTTGACGCCTACCGGCAGTCGGCCGCGACCTTGAACCTGCTGCGCGCCTTCGCGACCGGCGGCTTCGCCAATCTCGCCAGCGTGCATCAATGGATGCTGGGCTTCGTGAAGGATTCACCGCAGTCCCGCCGCTACAAGGAGCTCGCCGACCGCATCTCCGATGCGCTCAACTTCATGCGCGCCTGCGGCCTCGATCTGGAGAGCCACCCCGAGCTGCGCGCCACTGATTTCTACACCAGCCATGAGGCGCTGCTGCTCGGCTACGAGCAGGCCTTCACCCGGGTCGATTCCACCACCGGCGACTGGTACGCGACCTCGGGCCATTTCATCTGGATCGGCGACCGCACCCGCCAGCTCGATCATGCCCATCTCGAATATTTCCGCGGCATCAAGAACCCGATCGGGCTGAAATGCGGGCCGTCCCTGAAACCCGACGAGCTGCTGAAGCTGATCGACGTGCTCAATCCGGACAATGAGCCGGGGCGGCTGACCCTGATCAACCGCTTCGGCGCCGACAAGGTCGGCGATCATCTGCCGGGGCTGATCCGCGCCGTGCAGCGCGAGGGCCGCAAGGTGGTGTGGTCATGCGATCCGATGCATGGCAACACCATCACCTCGACATCAGGCTACAAGACCCGGCCGTTCGACCGCATCGTGTCCGAGGTGCGCGCCTTCTTCGCGATTCATGCCGCGGAGGGCACCCATGCCGGCGGCATTCATCTGGAGATGACCGGCAAGGACGTCACCGAATGCATCGGCGGGGCGCGGGCGATCACCGACGAGGATCTCAATGATCGTTATCACACGGTCTGTGATCCGCGCCTGAACGCCGAGCAGTCGATCGACATGGCGTTCCTGATCGCCGAATTGTTGAAGCAGCAGCGCGGCGGCAAGACCGCGCCGATGCCGGCAGCCGCGGGACTGTAGGGTGCTGCGACTTTGGCGCGCGACGCTCAACTCGCGCAGTGGGTTGATATTCGCCTTCCGCTCCGAGCAGGCGGTGCGCGAGGAGGGGGTGGCGTTCCTGCTGGCGCTGCCGCTGGCTTATCTGATCGGCGCCACGCCGATGCGCTCGGTCGAGCTGGTCTGCGTGGTGGTGCTGGTGCTGGTGGTCGAACTCTTGAATACCGCGATCGAGAAGCTCGCCGACCGGTTGACCACCGACCACGACCTGCAGATCGGCCGGGTGAAGGACCTCGGCTCGGCCGCGGTCGGCGTGTCATTGCTGATGTCGGGGGCATTCTGGCTGTTCGCGCTCGCCGAGCGCCTCGGCATTCTCTGACTTGGGTTGCGGGATGAGCGCAGCGGCCGACACCTTCAAGATCACGCTGGCGCAGCTCAATCCGACCGTCGGCGATGTCGCTGGAAATGCCGCGAAAGCACGCGCGGCGCGCGCGACAGCCGCCGCCGACGGCAGTGATTTGGTGGTGCTGCCGGAGCTGTTCATCGTCGGCTACCCGCCGGAGGATCTGGTGGCAAAGCCGGCGTTCCAGGCCGCCTGCCGCGCCGCGGTCGAGAACCTGGCGCGCGAGACCGCGGATGGCGGGCCCGCGGTGCTGATCGGCACGCCCTGGGTCGAGGATCACAAGCTCTACAACGCCTGTGCGCTGCTCGATGGCGGGCGGATTGCCGCGCTGCGCTTCAAGGCGAACCTGCCGAACTATGGCGTGTTCGACGAAGTCAGGCTGTTCGCGCGCGGGCCTGCGGCCGGTCCCGTCAGCGTGCGCGGTGTGCGCATCGGTGTGCCGATCTGCGAGGACATCTGGCTGGAGGAGTCCGAGGACTACGAGAACGTGGTCGAGACCCTGGCCGAGACCGGGGCCGAGATCATCGTGGTGCCAAACGGCTCGCCTTACGCGCGGGACAAGAATGATCTTCGCCTATCAGTCGCAGTCGCGCGCGTCACCGAGAGCAGCCTGCCGCTGGTCTATCTGAACCAGGTCGGTGGCCAGGACGAGCTGGTGTTCGACGGCGCGTCCTTCGTGCTGAACGCAGACCTGTCGGTCGCGGCGCAGCTGCCGGGTTTTGCCGAGAGCGTCACGACGCTGACCTGGACGAGGGACGGCGATACGTGGCGCTGCGCCGGGCCGGTCGCGACATTGCCCGAGGGCGACCAGGCCGACTATGCCGCCTGCGTACTGGGCCTGCGCGACTACGTCACCAAAAACGGCTTTGCCGGTGTGGTGCTAGGATTATCCGGCGGCATCGATTCCGCGCTCTGCGCCGCTGTCGCCGTCGATGCGCTCGGCGCCGACAGGGTGCGCGGCGTGATGCTGCCTTATCGGTTCACTGCTCAAGCTTCGCTGGACGATGCCGCTAGTCTCGCCGCCAATCTCAGCATTGCCTACGAGGTGCTGCCGATCACTGACGCGGTCACAGGATTTGAAAACATCCTGTCCGGTCCTTTCGCGGGTCTGCCGCCCGACGTCACCGAGGAGAACCTGCAGGCGCGCGCCCGCGGCACGATCCTGATGGCGCTGTCCAACAAGCTCGGTGCGATGCTGGTCACGACCGGCAACAAGTCGGAGATGTCGGTGGGCTACGCCACGCTGTACGGCGACATGAATGGCGGCTTCAACCCGATCAAGGACATCTACAAGACCGAGGTGTTTCGGCTCGCCGCCTTGCGCAACTCCTGGACGCCCGACGGTGCGTTGGGGCCGCCAGGAGCGGTGATTCCAGCCAGCATCATCACGCGGCCGCCAAGCGCTGAGTTGCGCGAGAACCAGACCGACCAGGATTCATTGCCGCCGTATGACGTGCTCGATGGCATCCTGGAGCGGCTGGTGGAAAAAGAGCAGACCCTGGCTGACATCGTGGACGCCGGCTTCGATCGCGACACCGTGCTCCGGATCGATCATCTGCTCACCACGGCTGAATATAAGCGCCGCCAGGCCGCGCCGGGGGTGAAGGTCACGAGCCGAAATTTCGGCCGCGACCGCCGCTATCCCATCACCAACCGCTTCCGTGATACGGCCGAGCCGCTCTCCGCGCCCGATGATTCCCTGGTCTCACGCGGCGGCCGCGCCTCGCTCGACGCGTTCGAGGGCTGAGCGCGATCAGCGCGCCGGGATGAAGGTCGGGCCGACGGTGCGGATTTGCTTGTTGTCCGAGCTCGTCCCCGTCGTGGCGTCAGGTGTCGTGGCGGGCGCGGTGTCGGCTGCGGCCGGGGCGGCGCCCTTCCTGGCGGAGGCGGGAGACGGCTTGCCGGTCTGGCGCTGCTGCATCCGCTTCGCGCTTTCTTCGGTGACGATGATGTCGCCCTGCTGCTGGGCCTCGGCTTTGTCGTCGATCGACTTCAACGCGTCTGCCCAGGTCTGCCCGGGAGCCTTGCAGGAGCAGGTGGGATTGAACTCGGTGCGATATTTGAAAGCGTTCGGCAGCGCGCTGTATGGCTGGCCGTTGATCGACACCGCCTGGTTCATGTCCTCGCCGGGATTGCGATAGGTGAACAGCGTGGCGTCAGCGGCCGGGCACTGCGCCTTGCAGGCGCGCTCATCGTCGGCAAAGCGCCCGGGAACGGTGGCAAACGAGATCGGGAAATAGGCGCCGTCGCAAGAGCGCACGCAGACCGTGCGGTAGGTGCCGGTGGGCGCCGCGAGGTCCGCGCTCGGCGGCGGCAGGGAGGCGGCGGGATTGGCGTTGACGTCACCTCCGCCGCCGAACAGGTTGGTCAGGAAGTTGCCCGGGCCGTTGCTGCTGCGCGCGGCGTTGGCATATTGCTGGTACTGCGGGCCGCAATTGTTCTGGCCGAGCGCCACCAGCACCGAGCGGCGCTGATTGTCGCGATCCGAGCCGCCACCGAAGCCACCGCCGCGCAGCCGCTCAAGGCTGGAGGTGATCTGGTCGAGATTGCTTCGCATCTGCTGGATCTGGGTGTTGACCGGGCTGCATTCGGCCGAGCGGCCGTTGAACAGCGAGAAGAAGCCGGAGCTGTCGCAGCCCATCCGCTTCGCCTGCATGGTGACGCGCTCAAGCTCCGCCTGCTGCTTGGCGGCGGCATCCTGATAGCGGCGGATCTGCTCTTCCTTGGCCGGATCGCCTCCGCCGCCACGATCGATCGAGGCGAGCTGTGCTTCGAGCCGTGGGCACATCGGGTTCACCGCCGGTTGCGCAGCCGGCTGACCCGGATTCATCTGGGCGTAGGGCTCGGTCGCGGACTGGGCCAAGGCACTGGAGCCCGTCAAGGCGCTGGAGCCAGTCATGGCCAATCCAAGCAGCGCGGAACAGGCGAGCAGGCGCGGGGAGTTGGAAGCGATCAAGATGCGGTATTCCGGTCTATGGGTGCCGCGCATTAGCACAGATTTCGGAAAATTCGCGGCAAGGCCGGCTTCCCATAGCCGCTTTGTTCGGCAGCGTCACGCCGTTTCCGGGGCGCAGCCGTGGCGGGAACCGCCAGTTCCCTAAAGCTCAGCGCTGGCAGGTGATCGCAACATACTCGCCGCAAGCCCCGTGGACGCAGTTTGCGGCCGCTTTTGGCACCGATCCGGTGATTTCGTCGGGGTCGACCCGGCGATAGGCGGAGGCCTGAGCAAAATCCCGTGATTGGCAATAGGAACGGGCCGCAGAGGCGCCGCATTTGTCGCCCTTGGCCAGGCACTGGTCGACGCCATAGCCGTCGGCCTCGTTGGCGATGATGAAGATGCGGCTTTCTGCGCGGGCAGCGGTTGCGGCAACAACGAGGACACAGGCGAGCACGGCCGAGGAGAATCGCATGGTGCACCGAACGTTGAGAGGATGTCCGCAACGGTAAGTCAAAGCGGTTAATAATGATTAACCACACGGTTGGGGCGCGAGCGTTTGGGCGGCGAAGGTGGCCGATTTGCGGCTCTTGACGGAAACCTTGGCGTGCCCCATGGTGAATTTCATGAACGGTCTCCTCGCCATCTGCTGCATTTGCCGCGAGATTACGAGCTAGCGATTCGCTGGCTGAGGCCGTCTATTCTCGACAGAGATGATCAGGACGCCCGGCCGGCAGGTCGGGTTTTTCGTATTTGCGCCGTGATCAGTTGTATCGGACCGGGCGCATGGCGGGGATAGGGTCGCATATCGCCGGTCAACCATTGCTGCAGCAGTCGCGCGGCAGACCAGGGCGAAGGCTTTAGGGGACGGGTCGATGGAATTGCGTCTGTACGATACGTTTTCGCGGGAGAAGCGCAGCTTCGCGCCGCTCGATCGCAACAATGTCCGCATGTATGTCTGCGGACCGACGGTCTACGACTTCGCCCATATCGGCAATGCGCGGCCGGTCATCGTGTTCGACGTGCTGTTCCGCCTGCTGCGCCATCTCTATGGCGCGGACCATGTCACCTACGTCCGTAACATCACGGATGTCGACGACAAGATCAACGATCGCGCCGCGCGCGACTATCCGGGCCTGCCGCTGAACGAGGCGATCCGGAAGGTCACGGAACTCACCGAGCGGCAATTCCATGACGACGTCGATGCGCTCGGCTGCCTGCGGCCGACAATCGAGCCGCGCGCGACCGAACATATCGCTGAGATGCGCGCCATCATCGAGAAGCTGGTGGCCGGCGGCTTTGCCTATGTCGCCGAAAACCACGTGCTGTTCTCGCCGGCGGCGATGAATGCGGCGAACGCGGTGCTGCCGCGCTATGGCGCGCTCGCCAACCGCTCGCTGGACGAGATGATCGCGGGCGCCCGCGTCGATGTCGCGCCCTACAAGCGCGAGCCGACTGACTTCGTGCTGTGGAAGCCGTCCAAGCCGGGCGAGCCGTCCTGGCCGTCACCGGCCGGCATCCAAGTCCAGGGCCGTCCCGGCTGGCACATCGAGTGCTCGGCGATGTCGTGGAAGCACCTCGGCGAGACCTTCGACATCCATGGCGGCGGGATCGATCTGGTGTTTCCGCATCATGAGAACGAGCTCGCGCAGAGCTGCTGCGCCTTCCATGCGCCGCGCATGGCCAATGTCTGGATGCACAACGGCTTCCTGCAGGTCGAGGGTGAGAAGATGTCGAAGAGCCTCGGCAACTTCGTCACCATCCGGGACGTGCTGGCAGATTGGCCGGGCGAGGTCGTGCGCCTCAATATGCTGAAGACGCATTATCGCTCGCCGATCGATTGGACGCTGAAGGGCCTGGAGGAGAGCGCGAAGGCGCTCGACGACTGGTATCGCGCCGCAGGCGATGTCCGCGACGGACGCCCCGCAGATGCGGTGATCGAATCCCTGTGCGACGACCTCAACACGCCGCAGATGATTGCGACGCTCCACGGATTACGGAGCCAGGCTGCATCGGGTCACGAGGAGGATCGCGCGACGCTCGCAGGCTCGCTGCGATTGCTCGGATTTCTGTCCGAGAGCGCGGCGCAATGGGACACGCGCAAGCAGCAGGCGAGTGGGGTCGACGCGGCTCAGGTCGACGGCCTGATCGCAGCGCGCGCCGCCGCCCGCGCGCGCAAGGATTTCAAGGAGTCCGATCGCATCCGCGACGAGTTGGTTGCGATGGGCGTGGTGCTGAAGGACGGCAAGGGGCCGGACGGCAAGCCGGTCACGACCTGGGAGATCGCGCGATGAGCCGACCCGACACGCCTTTTCCGCGGCATTGGCTGTACTACATCGTGCTGAAGCTGGTGCTGATCGCAGGCGCCGTGGCGCTGGTGACGAAACTCTACGGCATGTGGTGACGACATGGGACAAGCTCTACCAAGACCTGCGCTGCGGCCGTTCCTCGCCACTGACACGCCGATGCTTGCCGCCATCTTCGCCGCCAGCATCCAGGAATTGACCGGCGACGACTACAGCGAGGAGCAGCAGGAGGCCTGGGCCTCCGTGGCTGACGACGAAGCAGCCTTCGGCAAGAAGCTGGCGTCGGAGCTGACATTGATCGCGACGGTGCAGGGCTCGCCGGTCGGCTTCGCCGCGCTGAAGGGCAACGACAAGATTGACATGCTCTATGTCCATCCGAGCGTGGCGGGGCAGGGCGTCGGTGCACTGCTCTGTGACGCCTTGGAAAAGCTCGCCGGCGGCCGGGGTACGAAGAGTATGTCCGTCGATGCCAGCGACAGCGCGCTCGAATTTTTCAGGAAGCGCGGCTACGTGGCCCAGCAGCGCAACAGCGTGACCATCAATGGCGAGTGGCTCGCCAACACCACAATGAAGAAAGAGCTCGAAGGCTCCGGAGCGCAGGGATGAGCAGAGAGCGGCTGTATCTGTTCGATACGACCTTGCGCGACGGCGCGCAGACCAATGGCGTCGACTTCACCTTGGCCGACAAGCAGGTGATCGCGCGCATGCTGGATGAGCTCGGCATCGACTATGTCGAGGGCGGCTACCCCGGCGCCAACCCGCTCGACACCGAATTCTTTGCCACGAGGCCGAAGCTCGGCCACGCCCGCTTCACCGCCTTCGGCATGACCCGGCGCGCCGGCCGCTCGGTGTCGAACGATCCCGGCGTCGCCGCGCTGCTGGATGCCAAGGCGGACGCGATCTGTTTCGTCGCCAAATCCTCCGCCTATCAGGTCCGGGTCGCGCTCGAGACCACCAACGAGGAAAACCTCGCCTCGATCCGCGACAGCGTGAGCGCAGCCAAGGCGGCAGGGCGCGAGGTGATGCTCGACTGCGAGCACTTCTTCGACGGCTACAAGGAAAATTCGGAGTTTGCGCTCGCCTGCGCCACGACGGCCTATGAGGCCGGCGCGCGCTGGGTGGTGCTGTGCGACACCAATGGCAGCACCATGCCGCATGAGATCGAGACCATCGTCGGCGAGGTGGTGAGACACATTCCTGGCGATCACGTCGGCATCCATGCTCATAACGACACCGAGCAAGCGGTGGCCAATTCGCTGGCTGCGGTCCGCGCCGGCGCGCGCCAGATCCAGGGCACGCTGAACGGGCTCGGCGAACGCTGCGGCAATGCCAATCTCTGCTCGCTGATCCCGACCTTGAAGCTGAAGGCCGACTTTGCGCAAGCGTTCGAGATCGGCGTGTCCGACCAGCAGCTCGCCGGCCTGATGAAGGTGTCGCGCACGCTGGACGACATGCTCAACCGCGCGCCGAACCGGCATGCGGCTTATGTCGGCGAGAGCGCCTTCGTGACCAAGACCGGCATCCATGCGTCCGCCGTGCTGAAGGACCCGCAGACCTATGAGCACGTCGCGCCGGAGTCCGTCGGCAATCGCCGCAAGGTGCTGGTCTCCGATCAGGCCGGCCGCTCCAACGTGATCGCAGCGCTGGAGCGCGCCGGCATTCCGTTCGCGAAGAGCGATCCCAAGCTGACGCGGCTGGTCGAGGAGCTGAAGGAGCGCGAGGCCGCCGGCTATGCCTACGAGTCCGCCAACGCCTCGTTTGATCTCTTGGCGCGCCGCACGCTCGGCAGCGTGCCGGAATATTTCCGGGTCGAGCAGTTCGATGTCAATGTCGAGCAGCGCTACAACGCGCTCGGCGAGCGCGTCACGGTGGCGCTGGCGGTGGTCAAGGTCGATGTCGCCGGCGAGCGGCTGATCTCGGCCGCCGAGGGCAACGGTCCGGTGAACGCGCTCGACGTCGCGCTGCGCAAGGATCTCGGCAAGTATCAGGGCTATATCGCCGGATTGAAGCTGATCGACTATCGCGTCCGTATCCTCAATGGCGGCACCGAGGCGGTCACGCGGGTCCTGATCGAGAGCGAGGACGAGACCGGCGAGCGCTGGACCACGGTCGGCGTGTCGCCGAACATCATCGACGCGTCGTTCCAGGCGCTGATGGACTCCGTGTTCTATAAGCTGGTGAAGTCCGGCGCGCCGGGGTGATCATCGTCGCCGTCACAATGATAGAGAAAGGCCACCGCGTCACATAGCTACCGAGGCCAGGAGCGCACGGGTCTCGGCGACGACGCGATCCTGGAATTGCGGGTCTCGCGTCCGCGCGGAGCCCTGCATCGGACGACCGCTGTGGTCGTAATACATGCCGGTCGCGCCCGATCTGTCGCGCAACACCGTGGTGATCACCCGCGCGGCGCGCTTCGGCGTGCTCAGCACCTTGATGAATGGCCGCAATAGCGGCACCAGCACCGGAACGAGGACTATCGACAGCAGGCGCACGAGCGCGGTGGCGTCGCGTCGTCCGAGCGCCGTGCCCGGATTGAATCCTGGCTCGACCACGTTGACGTGCAGCCGTGGCGTTTCACGGGCCAACGCCAGCGCCGCAGCGAGGATGGCTTGCTTCGATGTCGCATAAGCGTCCGCGCCTGGCATTTTCGAGCCGCCCGGCTGCTGCCACTCGCCCCGCGCGCTGGCTTCCGCCGAGATGTAGCGGCCGCCGCGGAAGCCGAAGGTCGTGGCGGGCTTGTGCTCGGGATTCTCGGTGGCCGAGCCGACGAAGACCACATTGGCCCCGTCGGGCAGATGCGGCATCAGCGCCTCGGTCAGCGCGAACGGCCCGAGATGATTGGTCGCGAAGGTCGTGTCCCAGCCGAGCGCATTGGTCGTGGCGCGCATCTGCATCACGCCGGCATTGTTGAGCAGGCCGGCGATCGGATGATGCAGCGCGATGATCTCCTTTGCCGCCCGCGTCACGCTCGCGGGATCCGAGAGGTCGCACACCACCGACACAGCGTGCTGCCCGTTCCTTGCAAAGGCTTTCTGCATGGCGTCGAGCTTGGTGGCGTCACGGCCGACCAGCACGATCGTGCCGTGCCTGGCCAGCTCCAGCGCGGTGGCGCGGCCGATGCCGGAGGTCGGACCGGTAATGATATAGGCTTTGCGATCGGTGTCCGTCATGGCGGCTGCCTAGATATGAATGCCGCCGGCGACTTCGATCCGCTGGCCGTTGACCCAGCCGAACGCGTCGGAGAGCAGGACCGCGATCACCGGCCCGACATCTTCGGGCGTACCGGCGCGGCCGAGTGCGGTGTGCGCGGCGATGGCCTTGTTCACCTCGGGATTGTCGCGAACGATGCCGCCGCTGAAATCGGTGGCGATCGGGCCGGGCGCGACCACGTTGGCGCTGATCCGGCGCGGCCCGAGCTCCACCGCCATGTAGCGGGTCAGCGCTTCCACGGCCGCCTTGATCGGCCCGTAGCCGACGCGGTTGGGCGCTGCGAAGCGGGCCAGGCCCGAGGAGATGTTCACAATGCGGCCGCCATCATTCATGAGCGGCAGCAGTTTTTGCGTCAGGAACAACACGCCCTTGAAATGGACGTGATAGAGCGCGTCCATTTCTGCTTCGGTGATCGCCATCAGGCCGGCACTGGATGATGTCCCGGCGTTGTTGACGAGGTAGTCGAACCGATCGGCGCCCAGGCTGGCAAGCGCGTTCTTCAGATGCGCGATGAAGCCGTCGAACGCGGCGACGTTGCCGGTGTCGAGCTGCAGGGCGATCGCGGGGGCGCCGGCATCTGCGGCAAGCGCCAGCACCTTGTCGGCTGCTGCACGATTGGAGTTGTAGGTGAAGATGGTGCGAACGCCGCGACCGGCGAGGCGAACAACCGTGTCACGGCCGATGCCGCGGCTGCCGCCTGTGACGATTGCGATCTTACTATCTGACATGGCTTGGCTTTCCATCGATTTCGCCTGCTTCGGAGTGAAGCGTGGTCAAGCGATCATGACTGCCGAAAGGCGGCCGACGGAATGCCCGAACTGTGCTGTTTCTTGCCTATTCCTGCTCCGCTCCTTATCTGTGCCTGCGGTTCCGCCTGACAGGAGCGATCGTATTGGACCAATTGGCAGAGGCGCTGCTGCGCTACACCGAGAAGCAGCCCGGCAAGAGTCCCTACATGACTCCGATCCTGGCCATCCTGCGCTCGGACCATCCGAACCCGCCCGCGCACATGATCTCCAGACCGGCGATGTGCATCGTGGCGCAAGGCGCCAAATGGGCGACGTTCGGTGACCAGAAACTCGAATACCGGGCCGGGCAGGCGCTGGTGGTCGGCGTCGAGACGCCATCGATTGGGCGCGTTGTCGAGGCAAGTCCTGGCACGCCCTGCCTCGTCCTGGCCTTCGAGCTGGACCTCGCGATCATCAGGAGCGTGGCGGAGGGATTGGACGCACCGCCTCGGCTGACCGGTGAACCCGGCTGCGGCGTGTTCGTGACCGACTTCCAGGGACCGTTGGCGGATTGCGCGCTGCGCCTGGTCCGCCTGCTCGATACGCCGCAGGCGATCCCGACCCTGTATCCCGTCATCATGCGCGAGATCTGCTACTGGCTGCTGACCGGTCCGCACGGTGGCGATATCGCCAGGCTGACCCTGATCAATAGCCCCTCGCAGCGGGTGATCAGCGCGATGCACAGCCTGCGCAGTCGCTTCAGGGATACCGTTCGGATCGAAGAGCTGGCCGCAGTTGCACAGCTCAGTCCGTCAGCCTTCCATCGGCAGTTCAAGGCGCTGACCTCATTGACGCCGCTGCAATATCAAAAGCAGCTTCGCCTGCTGGAGGCACGCCGGCTGATGGTCTCCCGCGGCGTCAATGTCGAGACGGCCTGTTTCGAGGTCGGCTATGAAAGTCCCTCGCAGTTCAGCCGCGAATATGCCCGCATGTTCGGCGCGCCGCCGAAGCGCGATGTGGCGCGAACGCAGATTCGGATCCAGGACGAGCGCGCGGGGGCGCAGGCGTCCGTATAAGGTAGGTCGCCATAAGGTAGGTCGTCATGACGAGGAGCGTGAGCGACGACGTGTCCGCCATAGCCCACGGGCCTATGGCGGAAGCAATCCAGCATTTTTTATGGGAGTCGGGAGTGCTTCGCTTCGCTCGCAATGACGGTCAGGGAGGGACATCGTGATCGACCACATCTCCGTCGGCGTCGGCGACCTCGATCGCGCCGCGCGCTTCTATGAAGCGACGCTGGCGCCGCTCGGACTTGCGCGCCTTGTCACGCGTCCTGCGACGGTCGGCTTCGGCAAGGCTTATCCGGAATTCTGGATCAATCTCCGCGCCGGCATGCCGCGCGTCGCCGCCGAGAGCGGCGCGCATATCTGCCTGCGCGCCAAGACGACGGCGGAGGTCGACGCGTTTCATGCTGCCGCGCTCGAAGCCGGCGGAAGCTCGGACGGCGCGCCGGGGCTGCGACCGCACGACCGCGTGCGCTATTACGCAGCCTTCATTCTCGATCCCGATGGCAACCGGATCGAGGCCGTCACGTTTCCGTCCGAGTAGGGCAAATCCCTCAGAGCCGCTTGGCGATCTCCGGCTCCATCTGGGTGGCTTCCTTCGCCACGCGCGCGGCCGCCGCCTGCAGGCGCGGCAAAATGTCCTCGACGCGCTCGGCCTTCAAGAGGTCGATGGAAAAGCCCGGACGGATGAACTCGGTCTCGCGCATATGTGCGAGCAGCGCAAACAGCGGTTCCCAGAACCCATCGATATCGGCGAGCAAAATCGGCTTCTGATGGCGGCCGAGCTGCTTCCAGGTCAGCTGCTCCACCAGCTCTTCGAGCGTGCCGACGCCGCCGGGCATTGCCACGAACGCATCCGAGTGCTCGAACATCAGCCGCTTGCGCTCGTGCATGTCGGGGGTGATGATGAGATCCTTGAGCGGCATCATCACTTCCTTCTTGACCAGGAAGTCCGGGATGATCCCGGTGACGTTGCCGCCATGCTCGAGCACGGAGCTGGCAACCGCGCCCATCATGCCAACCGAACCGCCGCCGTAAACCAGCCGGACGTCGTTCTCGGCGAAGATCCGACCGAGCGTTTTTGCGGATTGGATGAAGCTGGGATTGGTGCCCGGGCCGGAGCCGCAGTAGACACAAACGGTGCGGATTTCGCTCATCTTACGGGTTTGGCATCGCAGCATAAAGGCGTCAAGACAGGAGATACGGCAGGTGATTCGCGCTTGCGCAGGCTGAAGCAAAGTCTATCAGCAAACGCAGTCGGCACATGCCGTGCAAATACTGCGCCGCCGCAAGAGATTCGCTCTGGCCGAGGGTGCAGGCGTCGACGAGACGCTCTATATGACGGCAGGAAACACGTTGCATCACAACACCCTACGGCCCCCGCTGTTCCAGGACTCTGATGGCTCCTCCTGACCCGCCCCCGCATACCGGTGCCGCGCCGCCGCCGGCGCGCGCTGCCTTGGAGCCGACTCTGGAGCGAGGCACCCTTGCCGGAACTCTTAGGCATTTGTGGCCTTACATCTGGCCGAGCGATCGGGCCGATCTGAAGCGGCGCGTGGGCTGGTCGGTCGTGCTGTTGCTTGCGGCAAAGCTTGCCACGTTGTCGGTCCCGTTCACCTTCAAGTGGGCGACCGACGCGTTGACCGGCGCTCACACTGCGCCGATTGCGCCCGCGAACTGGATGCTGTGGCTGGTCGCCTCGCCGCTGCTCATGACCGCGAGCTATGGCGCCGTGCGCATCCTGATGGCGGTGCTGACGCAATGGCGTGACGGTATTTTTGCCCGCGTGGCGATGCACGCGGTGCGCAAGCTCGCGACCATCACCTTCGTCCACATGCACGAATTGTCGCTGCGCTTCCATCTGGAGCGCAAGACCGGCGGCCTGACGCGGGTGCTGGAGCGCGGCCGCAACGCCATCGAGACCATCGTCCGGATGGTCATCCTGCAGCTGATCCCGACCATCGTCGAGGTCTCGCTGCTGAGCGCCGTCCTGCTCTGGCAATTCGATTGGCGCTACGTGCTCGCGACCCTGGCGATGGTGGCCGCCTATCTGTACTACACCTATATCGCGACCGAATGGCGCATCGAGATCCGGCGCCGGATGAACGATTCCGATACCGAGGCGAACACCAAGGCCATCGACTCGCTGTTGAACTACGAGACGGTGAAGTATTTCGGCGCCGAGGCCCGCGAGGCCGAGCGCTACGACCGCTCGATGGAGCGCTACGAGCGCGCGAGCGTGAAGACCTACACGTCGCTCGCCGTCCTCAATGCCGGGCAGGCCATCATTTTCACGCTCGGCCTCACCGCCGCGATGCTGATGTGCGCCTATGGCGTGCGCGCGGGACACAACACGGTCGGCGATTTCGTGCTGATCAACAGCATGTTCATCCAGCTGTACCAGCCGCTCAACTTCATGGGCATGGTCTATCGCGAGATCAAGCAGGCGATCATCGACATCGAGATGATGTTCGGGGTGCTGTCGCGCGATCCGGAGGTGAAGGACGTGCCCGGCGCCAAGCCGCTGGTGGTGACATCAGGCCATATCCGGTTCGAAGATGTGCGTTTCTCTTATGAGCCGGAGCGGCCGATCCTGAAAGGCCTGAGCTTCGAGGTGCCGGCCGGCAAGACGGTCGCGATCGTCGGCCCGTCCGGTGCCGGCAAATCGACCATCTCCCGGCTGCTGTTCCGGCTCTATGATCTTTCGGGAGGACGTATCCTGATTGACGGCCAGGATATCCGCCAGGTCACCCAGACCTCGCTGCGGGACAAGATCGGCATGGTGCCGCAGGACACCGTGCTGTTCAACGACACCATTCGCTACAATATCCGCTACGGCAGGTGGGATGCCACCGATGCCGAGGTTGAAGAGGCGGCGCGGCTGGCGCAGATCGACGGCTTCATCCGGATGGCGCCGAAGGGCTATCAGACCCAGGTCGGCGAGCGCGGCCTGAAACTCTCGGGCGGCGAGAAGCAGCGGGTTGCGATTGCGCGCACGGTGCTCAAGGCGCCGCCGATCCTGGTGCTGGACGAGGCCACCTCGGCGCTCGACAGCCATACCGAACACGAGATCCAGGAGGCGCTCGAACGGGTGTCGCGCAATCGGACCTCCCTCGTCATCGCGCATCGGCTTTCGACCATCGTCGCGGCCGACGAGATCATCGTGATCGACCAGGGGCGCATCGCCGAGCGGGGCACCCATGGCGAGCTTCTCGCCCAGGGCGGCCTCTATGCCAGCATGTGGAATCGCCAGCGCGAAGCAGAAGCGGCGCGCGAACGGCTCGCACAAATGGATGACGACAGCGCTGCGCCCGACCTCCGGCCGCCGGCGCTGGATGACCCGGTCGCAACGGCGGCCGAATAATCAGCGGTCTTCCAAATGATTCATTTTGACCTTCTTTGTCTGCATCAATAGGTGCAGACGGAGGACAACAGCCAGCGAAACAGGCCATGTCGATCAGCAATTCCATTCGTGCCCAGATTCCGCCGATCCATCCCGAAGGCTATCCGTTCATCGGTGGCTTCGCGCTGGTCAGTCTGATCCTGTTCTGGATCTGGACGCCGCTCGGCTGGATCGCCACCGCGCTCACCGTCTGGTGCGCGCTGTTCTTCCGCGATCCGATCCGGGTCACGCCGCAGCGCGACGGCCTGGTGGTGTCGCCGGCTGACGGGCGCATCTCGATGATCACGCACGCGCTGCCCCCGGCCGAGCTTGGGCTCGGCGACCAGCCCTTGCCGCGGATCTCGATCTTCATGAGCGTGTTCAACGTGCACGTGAACCGCAGCCCGGTCGCGGGCCGGATCGACCGCATCGCCTACCGCCCCGGCGCCTTCATCAATGCCGAGCTCGACAAGGCGAGCGAGGACAATGAACGCAACTCGCTTCTGATCAGCACCGCGCACGGGCGCATCGGCGTGGTGCAGATCGCGGGGCTGGTGGCGCGCCGGATCGTCTCCTTCGTCCGCGAGGGTCAGACCATCGGGGCCGGCGAGCGCTTCGGCCTGATCCGCTTCGGCTCGCGGCTTGACGTCTATCTGCCCGAAGGCACAACCGCCTTGGTGTCGGAAGGCCAGACCGCAATCGCCGGCGAGACCATCCTGGCCGATTTCAATGAGGTGAACCCCGGGCTCAGCTTCCGGACCGCTTGAACTTATCAGGCATGGGAACGACGCATTAAGAATGAGTTCAACGGGGCAGGGCGGCGATAGCGCCGAGAAGACCCAGGGTTTATATGACGGTGTCATGATGACCTTCGATCCGAATTCGCCTGAAATGCGCCGCCGCCGGTTTCGGCCGATCCCGGTGCGGATGCTCGTGCCCAACATGATCACGCTGCTCGCGATCTGCGCGGGCCTCACGGCAATCCGGCTGTCGACAGAAGGGCGGATGGAGCTGGCGGTGGCCGCGATCGTCTTTGCGGCTGCGCTCGACGGCATCGATGGCCGGGTGGCGCGCCTGATCAAGGGACAGTCGAAATTCGGCGCCGAGCTCGACAGCCTCGCCGACTTCGTCAATTTCGGCGTGGCGCCCGGACTGATGCTGTATTTCTGGCAGCTCAACGAGCTGCGCGACAGCGGCTGGATTGCCGCCATGGTTTTTGCAATCAGCATGAGCCTGCGGCTGGCGCGTTTCAACGCCACCTTGGACGATCCGAACAAGCCGCCATTCGCAGCGAATTTCTTTACCGGCGTGCCGGCGCCGGCGGGCGCGATCACGGTGTTGCTCCCGATCTATCTCGCTTTCCTCGGGATACCAAAGCCGCCGGCGCCCCTGACCGCCGTCTACACGCTGCTGGTTGCGTTCCTGATGGTGTCGCGGCTGCCGGTGTTCTCGGGCAAAACCATCCGGATGAGGGTGCCGCCCGAATTCGTGCTGGTGGTCTTTGTTGCGGTGGTGTTCTTCGTGGCGCTGCTGGTGGTCTATCCCTGGCAGATCTTGGCGGCGGGCTCGATCCTCTATCTGCTGAGCCTGCCTTTGGGCTGGCGGTCCTATCGCAACCACGCGGCTCGGCATTCGGCGGCGGTCGGCGCTGCCGCAGCGGCGAGCCCGGCGGCAGTCCCTGCCGCGACCTTCCAGGCTCCGGTCGGACGCGCTGCCGAGGACGAGCATCCACCGGAGCGGCTGCACTGATGTTGGGGGGCGCTTATGCGCCCCCGTCACTTTGCCCTCGCACTGGCGTCGTCTATACCGGCTCCAAGGGCGGCCTCGAATGGTCGTCCGCCAGCCCGGAGAAACGCCCGTGACCAGTCCTGCCGCCCCGCTCGATCCTTCCATTCTCGAATCGCTGGCGCGCTACGACACGCCGACGATCTGCAACGCAATGGAGGTCATCGCCCCCGAGCGGCGGCTGATCGGCTTCACCACCAAGCCGCTGGTCTGCCCGTTTCCCCAGCTGCCGCCGATGGTCGGTTATGCCCGCACCGTGACGATCCGCTCGGTGTTGAAATCAAGTCTGCCGGCGGACGAACAGGCCAAGCGCCGCATCGACTACTATGAATATGTCGGCACCGGCTTCGGCCCGCGCATCAGCGTGATCCAGGACATCGACGGGCCGGACGTCGGCTATGGCGCGTTCTGGGGCGAGGTGCAGAGCAACGTCCACAAGGCGCTCGGGTGCCTCGGCGTCATCACCGATGGCTCGATCCGCGACGTGCCGCAATGGGCGCCGGGCTTCCAGGCCCTGGCCGGCTCGATCGGGCCGTCGCATGCCTGGGTCCACGCCGAGAGCTTCGGCGGGGAGGTCCGCGTCGCCGGCATGACCGTGCGCTCCGACGATCTGATGCATGCCGATAGCCACGGCGCGATCGTGATCCCCTACGAGCTTGCGGAAAAACTTCCCGAGGCCGCCGAACTGTGCGGCCGCCGCGAGCAGCCGATCCTTGAGATCGCGCGCTCCAAGGACTTCTCGCTGGAGAAGCTCAAGGACGCGCTGAGGCGCTCGGCGGAAATCCACTAACCGCGACGAAGCGCTGATTGTGAGACGGAGGCCGCGGCATGGTCCGCGGCCCGCGCCGGCGGTGGCCCGGCACCAGGCCGGGTGCCGATGGTTAACCGGCAGTCGGATTTCGAGAGAATTTTAGCGATCGCGCTTTACCTGAAAGCTAGGCGTCCTCGCTATGGCATGTCGTCAGGGTGATGACATGCTCGGATCTGCTGCGAAATCGAGATTGATGGGACGGCTGGACGCGGCCGTCGAACGCGTCATGCGGCTGGCCGGCCGCTTCGGCAGTGCCTTGTTCGGGCTTGCGGCGATTGGCCTGGTCTGGACCGGCATCCTCGCCAACATCGCGGAAGATCATGCGCGCACCCAGGGATCTGCGCTGCGCAGCGGCGCCAACCTGACGCGGGCCTTCGAAGAGCAGATCATCCGCTCCATTCGCGCGGCCGACCAGACCTTGCTCTATGTCCGGGATTCCTATGCGCGGGATCCGCAGAATTTCGACATGTCGCTCTGGGTCAAGAACAGCCAGTTCCTGACCGATTTCTCGTTTCAGGTCGTCGTGATCGGCGCTGACGGCATCATGTTGGCCAGCAACATCGATCCGACGATGAAGGGCCTCGATCTGCATGACCGCGAGCATTTCCGCGTGCATGCCGAGGGCACCGACGACGTCCTGTTCATCAGCAAGCCGATCTTCGGGCGTGTCTCGAACAAATGGTCGATCCAACTCACGCGCCGCATCAACCTTCCGAATGGGGCGTTCGGTGGCGTGGTCGTGGTCTCGCTCGATCCGGAATATCTCACCAGCCTCTACCGTTCGGTGGAGATCGGCCAGAAGGGCATCGTGACGCTGGTCGGTCTGGACGGCATCGTGCGCGCCCGTGGCGGGTATGGGCCGAACGCCGTCGGCGCATCTCTGGTCGGAAATCCCGTCTTCAACGGTCTGCTGCGTCAGCAGAGCGGCTCCTATGCCGGACGCAGCCAGATCGACGGCATCCCGCGGATCTACAGCTATCGCAGGGTCCGAGACTATCCGCTGGGCGTGATCGTCGGCCAGGCCTCCGACGAGGTGTTTGCCGCATTCGCCGCCGATCGCGACCGCGACCTCGTGACTGGCGCGCTGTTGACGATGATCATCGCCATCATCACGATCCTCATCGTCCGTTACCAGACGGGACTGGCGAAGTCGCGCGATGCGGCGGAAGCCGGCACGCGGGCCCGCTCCGAGTTTCTGGCGATGATGAGCCACGAGATCCGGACCCCGATGAACGGTGTGATCGGGCTCGCCGACCTGTTGCTCTCGGCCGAGCTCGCGCCAGACCAGCGCAAGATCGCGACGACGTTGCGCGAGTCGGCGGACTATCTTCTGCAGCTGCTCAACGACGTGCTCGACTTCTCGAAGCTCGATGCGGACAGGCTCGAGATCGAGCACATCGAATTCGAGCTGCGCCGCTCCGTCACCACCACGGCCGATCTGTTGATGTCGCGCGCGCGGGAAAAAGGCCTGCAGCTCGTCACCAGCATTGCGTCCGATGTGCCTGATGTCGTGATCGGCGATCCCGCACGGCTTCGCCAGGTGCTGTTCAACCTGGTCGGCAACGCGATCAAGTTCACGGAGAGCGGCAGCGTCAGCGTGGACGTGCGTGCCGAGCCGGCGGGCGGCGGACATGCTGATTTCATCATCTCGGTCAAGGATACCGGGGTGGGCATTCCCACTGAGGCGATCGGGCAATTGTTCAAGCAATTCTCCCAGGTCGACAACTCCATCTCGCGCCGGTTCGGCGGCACCGGGCTCGGACTTGCGATCTGCAAGCGTCTGGTCACCTGCATGGGCGGCGAGATTTCCGTCCAGAGCAAGGTCGGCCAAGGCAGCACATTCACGTTTTCCGTCCGCGTGCAGCTGCGGCCGGCCGATGAAGCGGCCCCGCTCGATCCGGCTCCTGCCGCGACGAACGAGCCTGCCGCGGTCGCCGCCAGCGCCGCGCTTGCGCCGCTCAACATCCTCATTGCCGAGGACAACCTGACCAATCAGTTCGTGATCAAGAAGCTGCTCGACAAGCTCGGCCACAATTATGAGATCGTCGAGAATGGCGTCCAGGCGGTCGCGGCCGTCCAGAAGCAGAGCTACGACCTGATCCTGATGGACATGATGATGCCCGAGATGGACGGGCTGACCGCGACACGAATGATCCGCCAGCTGCCGGCGCCCGCCCGCGATCTGTACATCATCGCCTTGACCGCGAATGCGGCCAGCCAGGATCAGCTGGCCTGTACGGAGGCGGGAATGAACGACTTCGTGACCAAGCCGGTCACGCGTGATCGGTTGAGCGCTGCGCTGCTTCGCTCGACCGCGGCCCAACAACGGAAACAAGAAAGGCTGGTGGCATGAGCGACGGCGTGCAGATCGATCAGGCGGTCTATCAGGTGCTTTGCTCGGAGCTCGGCGACGAAGATGCCGCTGAAGTCCTGCGCACCTTTCTCTCCGATACGTCCGGCAAGTTTGCGGGTCTCGAGGGCAAAATCGGGAACCCTGCGGAGATGACGCGCGAGGCGCATTCGATCAAGAGCTCGGCTGCGACGTTCGGCTTCCTGACCCTGTCGGAGCTCGCCCGGGCGCTCGAGTTTGGTGCGGCGAGCCTGGAGCAGGCGGAGATAGTGCTGCTCGTGCAGAGGATGCGGCAAGCCTTTGCCGAAACGCGCCATTTTGCCGAGACGCGGCTGCTGAGCAGCGCAGCCGCCTGAGCGGGCGATGCTGCGGTCAGTGCTTTCGTATTTACCGTTTGTTATGCCTACCAAAATCGGTAACCCGTCCTTAATGGCGCATACGTAGGGTTTCGCTCACGCGGTTCCGCACGACCGCGTCCAGCATGGTGCGCGTACGCGGGTGGAGTAAGCTCATGGATATTATGACGGGCGCGGGGCTCGTGGCGGGCATGATCGTCATCGCGACGATGATGCTGCTTGGCGGCGATCTTGGGATGTTCGTCAGCGAGCACGCCGTCATCATCATCTTCGGCGGCTCGTTCTCGGCCACCATGATCCGCTTCCCCCTCAACGCAATCGTCCATGGCGTTCCGCTCGGCATCAAATACGCTTTCACCATGAGCCGGCTCTCTGCGCGCGAGCTGGTGGACGAGCTGGCCCGCATCGCCGAGATCGCCCGCAAGCAGGGCCCGGTCGGGCTGGAAAAGGTGGAGACCGACGAGCCGTTCCTGGCCAAGGGCATCCGTTACGTCGCCGACGGCTACGACCTCGAATTCATCCGCGACAATCTCGAGCGCGATCGCGACAATTTCCTGATGCATCTGGACGAAGGCAGCAAGATCTATCGCGCGGTCGGCGACTGTGCGCCGGCCTTCGGCATGGTGGGCACCCTGATCGGCATGGTGCAGATGTTCGCCAACATGACCGATCCGTCCAAGCTCGGTCCCTTCATGGCCACCGCGTTGCTCGCCACCCTTTACGGGGCGCTGGTGGCGAACCTGTTCTGTCTGCCGATCGCCGACAAGCTGCACGGCAAGCTGCTCGACGAGGAGACCAACCGCACCCTGATCATCGACGGCATCCTGATGATCCGGGACTCCAAGAGCCCGGCGCTGGTGCGGGAAATGCTGCTGGCCTACCTGCCGGAGAAGCATCGTCATGCGGAAGGCGAGCCGGTGCCGGCCTAAGTCGGCCACAGGCGCTGCAATCCGGGGGGCTTGAAGGATGGCGAAGAAAAAGCGCGGCGATGCACATGGCGGCGGTCACGGCTGGTTCGTGACCTTCGCCGACCTGATGGGACTTCTGGTCAGCTTCTTCGTGATGCTGGTCGCCTTTTCCACCATGGACAACGCCAAGCTGAAGATCGTCGCAGGCTCCATGCGCGACGCCTTCGGCGTGCAGACCGAATCGCGCTACTCCGGCATCGTGGAATCCGACGGCCTGCCGACCCGCCCGCGCCTGAAGAACGCCGCGCATATTTCGCCCGAGGAAACCTCGCGTGAACCGAGCCCCGAGCAGGAAGAGCGCAGTTTCACCAACGGCGCGAAGCTCAAGGTCGACCGTCAGTTCGCGCTTGCCGCGGCATCCTTGCGTCAGGCCCTGCAGGACATGCCGGAGATGACGGAAATCTCCAAGCACATCATGTTCGAGGAGACCAAGCAGGGATTGAACCTGGAGATCGTCGACCAGGACGGCCGCTCGATGTTCGCCGACGGCTCCAAAGTTCCCTATGAGCGCACCCGCCGCCTGATCGAGAAGCTCGCCGCTCCGCTGAAGGCGACGCCGCTGCGCGTCCAGATCACCGGCCACACCGCGGCCGGGTTCGTGCCTGACCGTAGCGATTACGGCGCGTTCGATCTGTCTGCCGACCGGGCCAACGCGGTTCGCCAGATCCTGGAGCGGGAAGGATTCCCAGCCAGCCACATTTTCGCGGTGTCCGGCAAGGCCGACACCCAGCCCCTGTTCCCGGACGATCCCTCGCTGGCGGCCAACCGCCGGGTCACCATCACCCTGATGCGCGAGGACCCCCCGCTGCCGCCGGACTTGAAGCCTTGACCAGGCTGTCCTAGTTACTGGCCGAGCAACCGCGACGGAAAGGCCCGTCGCGCGTCGGTTGGCGAGCCGCTGACGGCAGGTTGGAAGGCGCGCAGCAGGGAAATCGGTACCATAGATCGAAAGTTTATGCGTTTTTGCATGGCCCTGGCCAAATTTAGGGCTAGGCTATGCAGCAGGCGCAGGGCTATAAGCCCCGCGCATTGCAAATGGTGCCGTGAAGCATTTTGAGGCCCCAGTTCTCATGACCAGTAACGTCGCAGCCACGCCCGCGGAGACGCCGGCGACCAATGGGCATGGCAGCGCCCATTCGACGGCCAGTTACGCCGCGCTCACGCTCGGCAGCATCGGCGTCGTCTATGGCGATATCGGCACCAGCCCTCTCTACGCTCTGCGCGAGGCGGTGATGGCCGCGAGCAGCGGCGGAGAAGCGGCACCGCACGCGGTGCTTGGCGTGATTTCGCTGATCCTGTGGGCGCTCATCGTGGTGGTGACGCTCAAATATGTGGTCATTCTGCTGCGTGCGGATAACCACGGGGAGGGCGGCACGCTCGCCCTGATGGCGCTGGCGCAGCGCGGCGTCACCAAGGGCGCCGGCGTCATCGTCCTGCTCGGCATCATCAGCGGCGCCTTGTTCTACGGCGACGCGGTGATCACGCCCGCTTTGTCGGTGTTGTCGGCGGTCGAAGGTATCAAGCTGGTCACCTCGTCGCTCGACCCCTACGTCGTGCCCGTCACGCTTCTGATCCTGGTGCTACTGTTCGCGGTGCAGGCGCGCGGCACCGCGAAGGTCGCGGCCTTTTTCGGGCCTGTCATGCTGATCTGGTTCCTGGTGATCGGGATCGCGGCTGTCCCGCCGATCCTCCGCCAGCCGGAGGTGCTGTGGGCGATCAATCCGTATCTGGCCGTGTCGTTCATGCTCCATCACGGCCTGATCGGCTTTGTCACGCTGGGCGCCGTGTTTCTGGCAGTGACCGGCGCTGAAGCCCTGTATGCCGATCTCGGCCATTTCGGCAAAAAGCCGATCCAGACCGCCTGGCTGTTCATCGTGCTGCCGTCGCTGGCGCTGAACTATCTGGGGCAGGGCGCCTTGGTGATCGGCGATCCCAAGGCGGTCGAGAACCCATTCTTCCTGATGTTTCCGGACTGGGCGCTGATCCCGATGGTTGGACTTGCAACGGTCGCGACCGTGATCGCAAGCCAGGCGGTGATCACCGGCGCCTATTCGCTGACGCGTCAGGCGATCCAGCTCGGGCTGTTGCCGCGCTTCGAGATCCGCCACACCTCGGAAGCGCATTCCGGCCAGATCTACATTCCCCGCATCAACAAGTTGCTGCTGGGGTCGGTGGTGCTGCTGGTGCTGATGTTCAAATCGTCCAGCGCATTGGCCTCGGCTTACGGCATCTCCGTCACCGGCACGATGGTGGTGACTGCGATGATGGGTTTTGTCGTGGTGTGGAAGGTCTGGAAGTGGGCGCCGATTGCAGCGGCGGCGCTGATCGTCCCCTTCCTGTTCCTCGACCTGACCTTCCTGGCCGCCAACCTGCTCAAGGTGTTCGAGGGCGGTTGGGTGCCGCTGGCGCTCGGCGGCTTCGTGATGACGCTGATGTACACGTGGCGGCGCGGCAGCCGGCTCTTGTTCGAGAAATCTCGCAAGCTGGAATTCCCGCTCGCCGACCTCGTCGCCATGCTGGAAAAGCGCCCGCCGCAGCGCGTCCCTGGCACCGCGGTCTTCCTGACCAGCGATCCGCTGAGCGCGCCGACCGCGCTGATGCACAGTCTGAAGCACTACAAGGTGCTGCACGAGAAGAACGTGATCCTGACCATCGAGACTGCGACGACGCCGCGCATCGACCCGTCCGAGCGCGTGCGGCTCGAGCAGGTCAGCCCGACCTTCACCAAGGTGACTTTGCGCTTCGGCTTCATGGAATCGCCGAACGTGCCGCGAGCGCTGGCGATCGCCCGCAAGCTCGGCTGGCAATTCGACATCATGTCGACGTCGTTCTTCCTGTCCCGCCGAGCCCTCAAACCGGCGGCGCATTCCGGCATGCCGCGCTGGCAGGATCATCTGTTCATCGCGTTAAGCCGCACCGCCAACGATGCGACCGACTATTTCCAGATCCCGAGCGGGCGCGTCGTCGAGGTCGGCACCCAGGTGACGGTCTAAGCGGCAGGTTCGGGCGGAGGCGCGTGTCAGGCCTGTCGCCACGACGCTTGATTTTCACCTCGTCCGGAGTGAGGTTGCAGAGAGCAGGGGGCTGGTATCGCCCCGCGAAGGGTTGGAGGACAGGCGTGGCAGTGGTGCATGATTTGACGCCGCAGGAGGTGGCGAAGGGGATCGCGGAAGGCCATTATCTTCTGGTCGACGTGCGTGAGCCGAACGAAGTTGCTGCGGAAGCCTATCCGGATGGAATTGTCGTCTCACTGTCGACCTTCGATCCGAAGGCCATTCCTGATCCGGCCGGAAAACAGGTCGTGTTCGCCTGCCGCTCCGGCAAGCGCTCGGTGACGGCTTCGCTCGCCGCGCAGTCGGCTGGCTTGCCCTACGACAAGCATCTGGCAGGCGGAATGCTCGGCTGGAAGGCCGCAGGCCTGCCCACCAAGACCGGCGGTTAAGCGCGACTATGACCTCGATGAACAAGGTCTTCGCGGACCTTCCCGTCACCATTTTCGAGGCGATGTCGCAGGCCGCGCGCGACAACAACGCGATCAATCTTGGTCAGGGCTTCCCGGACGATCCCGGGCCCGAAGATATCCGCCGCGCTGCGGCCGACGCCGTCTTGAACGGCTACAACCAGTATCCCTCGATGATGGGGCTGCCGGAACTGCGGCAGGCGATCGCTGCGCATTATGCGCGCTGGCACCAGCTCGACCTCGACCCGATGAGCGAGGTGATGGTCACCTCAGGCGGCACGGAAGCGCTGACCTCGGCGATCCTGGCCGTGGTCGAGCCCGGCGACGAGGTGATCTGCTTTCAGCCGGTCTATGATTCCTATCTGCCGATCATCCGCCAGGCCGGCGGCATTCCGAAGCTGGTGCGGCTGGAGCCGCCGCATTGGCGGCTGTCGGAGGAGATGCTGCGCTCGGCTTTCACGCCGAAGACCAAGGCGGTGCTATTCAACAATCCGCTCAATCCGGCTGCCGTCGTCTATCCGCGCGAGGATCTCGAATTGCTGGCGCGGTTCTGCCATGAGTTCGACGCGGTTGCGATCTGCGACGAGGTCTGGGAGCACGTGGTGTTCGACGGCCGTGAGCATATCCCGCTGATCACCATTCCCGGCATGCGCGACCGCACCATCAAGGTCGGCTCGGCCGGCAAGATCTTCTCGCTGACCGGCTGGAAAATCGGCTTCGTCTGCGCCGCGCCGCCGCTTCTGCGCGTCGCCGCCAAGGTGCATCAGTTCCTGACTTTTACGACAGCGCCCAATCTGCAGGTCGCGGTCGCCTACGGGCTCGGCAAGTCCGACGACTATTTCCTCTCCATGCGTGCAGAGCTCGCGCGCAGCCGCGACCGGCTGACCGCCGGACTGGAGCGCCTGGGCTTT
>NZ_CAFK01000069.1 GCF_000239815.1 Bradyrhizobium sp. STM 3843
CCCCCGCAAGGGGGGAGGGGAGTAGACTGCCGCCGGCGACGCGGAGGTGATCAGCGTCAAGGGAGTAGACCGCCGCCGCGGCGAAGGGATCGTGATACACGCCCCGCTTACCGCTCGACCTCGCGATTCCAGCGCTTGGTCCATTCCTCGCGCTTGTCGTTCACGACGGTCCAATCCGGCGCATAGACGTTGGCGGCGCGGGCGCCGATCGGGGCCATCGTGCCCATGCCTGGCGGCACCACGACCGATTTCACCACCGGGCCATAGCCGTACTCCTTCAGCATCACGAGCTGGATCTTCGGATCGAGCAGCTGCTTGATGAAGGCGGATGCCAGCGGCGAGACGTTGGGCTTGGCAATCGGACAGGCGGTGGTGAGCAGCATCACCGCGCCCTCCTTCGGATAGACGAAGTCGACCGGAAAACCGGTGTTGGCAAAGCTCTGCACCCGGCCCGAGCCCCACACCGCGATGACAGCCTGCCCCGACTGGAACAGCTCGGTCATCTTGCCCGGCGACGGCTCGTAGGCCAGCACGTTCGGATTGATGTCGGTCTTGAAGATCTTGAAGCCGGCCTCGACGTTAGACTCGCTGCCGCCATTCATCTTGGCCAGCATCAACAGCGCATAGAGGCCGTAGGTGTTGTTGATCGGCGGAATGACCAGCTGCTGCTTGTACTTCGGATCCTTCAGGTCGTTCCACGAGGTGGGCGGCGCCCAGCCGTTCTCGGCGAACACCTTGGTGTTGTACATCAGCCCGGTGGCGACCAGCCCGATGGCGACCGCGCGATCGTCCTTGAAATGCGCGACGTCGTAGAGCTCGGCACTCGGCAGTCCCGTGATCTTGTCGCAGAAGCCCAGCTGGATGGCCTGATACATCGGGCCGTCGTCGAGGATGGCGACATCGATCTGCTGGTTGCCCTTCTGCGCCTGCAGCTTGGCCAGCGTGTCGGTAGAGTTGCCGGCGACGTATTCCACCTTGACGCCATTGGCCTGCTCGAAAGCGGGGATGACCTCGTCGCGGATCGTCTTCTCGAATGAGCCGCCATAGCCGGCGACATAGAGCGTCGTCTGCTGGGCCAGGGCCTGAGTGCTCGTGGCCAGCACTGCAAGGCTGGCTGCAAGGCTGACCGCGGTCAGACGGCTGAGATGCTTCATGTCCACCGATCTCTCCAGTTGGCGTCGTTGCCGGTAATAAGAAACCGCAAAATGAGAGATTTCCCGTTGATTGCGTTCTGCCTTTGGTGGCACCGCACAAAAAACGGGCGATCTCTCGATCTGATCAAAAAGATCGCAACACGCTCTTCCGTCGTCCAATGAATAATGGCACCCTCCTCATGCCGAAATGTTATGGAGTGGCGCCTGAATGGCCCGGATCAATTCGCGGCAGGTCGAGGCCTTCCGGGCGATGATGCTGACCGGCAGCGTGACGGAAGCTGCGAAACTGATGGCGGTGACGCAGCCCGCGGTCAGCAGGCTGCTGCGCGACTTCCAGGCGCTGTTGAAGATGGAGCTGTTCGAGCGGCGCGGCAGCGGGCTGGTGCCGACCGCGGCCGCGACCACGCTCTACATGGAGGTCGAACGGTCCTTCGTCGGGCTCGAGC
This sequence comes from Bradyrhizobium sp. STM 3843, assembly GCF_000239815.1. GTDB lineage: Bacteria > Pseudomonadota > Alphaproteobacteria > Rhizobiales > Xanthobacteraceae > Bradyrhizobium. The sequence continues at coordinate 1,601 of NZ_CAFK01000069.1, forward strand.
GCATCACTGCGGCCGCCGAAGAAATCCGCGGCCGGCGCACCGGCACGCTGCGCGTCGCCGCCCTGCCCGCATTGGCCAACGGCTATCTGCCGCGCCTTGCCGGCACCTTCCTGACGCAACGGCCGAACCTCAATCTCGCGTTCTTCGGCGTGATCTCACCGATCGTGATCGACTGGGTGCTGAACCACCAATGCGACATCGGCTTCGCCGAAGTGCCGATCGCGCATGCGGGCCTGCCCAGCATCCGCCTGCCCGCACTGCCGCGCGTCGCCGTGCTCCCCACCGGCCATCACCTGGCGGCGAAGACCACGCTGGAGCCGCGCGACTTCGAGGGCGAGACCTTCGTGTCGCTGTCGGCCGGCACCAGCAGCCGGCATGTGATCGACCAGGTGTTCCATCGCGTCGATGTGCGCCGCGTGCTGCGGGTCGAGACCACCTTGTCCGAGATCATGTGCGGGATGGTGTCGTCCGGGCTCGGCGTCGGCATCTGCGATCCGTTCACCGCGCGCGAGTTCGACGGCCGCGGCCTCGTGGCGCGGCGTTTCCTGCCCCAGATCGACTTCGAATTCGCCGCAGTGTTTCCGCCGCAGCGCAGCCCCTCCCCGGTCGCCTTGGACCTCGTCGAAGTCCTGCGTCAGGCGCTCGAGGCGTGGAAGCACCAGCTCGTCAGCGCGCCGCTTAGCTCAAAGCTTGATAGTGCAGATAGTCCGGGGTGAACAAGGCCGCATCCTTGAGCGCCTTCAGGTCGTGAACTGTCAGCGTCCGCTCGCGCAGCACGATCAGGCCGGCGGAGCGCAATTCCTGCAGCGTCCGGTTGACATGGACAACGGACAATCCCGTCGCGTCGGCGAGATCCGTCTGCGTGATCGGAAAGGCGCAGCTGTCGCCGTCCAACAGTCCGACCGGCCGCAGCCGCTCCACCACTTCGCACAACAGATGCGCCACCCGCTCATAGGCGTCGCGACGGCCGAGATTGAGCGTCCATTCGCGCTGGATCGCCGCATCCGACAGCGTCTCGCACCAGAAGGCTTCTGCAAGCACACGATCGGCGGCGATCAGCGCCTCGAAGCGTTCGCGCTCGATCTCCGCATAGACCACCGGCGTCAGCGCCGAGATCGAATGATCCATGTGTTTCAGCAGGTAGATCTGGGCATCGCAGGTCTCTCCAGGCAGGACCAGATTCACGATCTGGCGCCGCCCGTCTTCCAGCGATTTGTAGCGCGCGGCCCAGCCCGACAGGATCATCCGCAGCCGGTCGGCCGGATCGCCCTCGGTGACGAGCTCCTGTCCGGCGACCGCGGTGGTGATGCGGCCGCGAATGGCGTCGTCGAGCGCCGCCGCTGTCTGCGGCGAAATCTTGCGGAATACGCTCAGGCGGCGGATGACGACATCCGCCGTCCGGTCGCCCGTGCGCCCCATGCTCATGTTATTTGGCCAGAGCCGGGCTTTGGACGATGGCCCGGCTCAACGGCATCGCGATCGAGAAATGCACGCCGGACGGACTGAAGAGCAACGATGCCGTCCCCTTGAATTCGAACGCCAGAGTTCGCTCCAGAATCTCCGTTCCAAATCCTTTTCGTTTCGGCGACTTCACGGATGGTCCTCCCTTCTCGCGCCAGTCGAAAATCAGTTCCGGTGGATTGACGCTCTCGTCGATGCGCCAGCTGATCTCGACGCGTCCGACAGGTTGGCTGAGAGCGCCATACTTGACCGCATTGGTTGCCAGCTCATGAATCGCGAGCGACAATGTCTCGGCCGCTTTCGGCTGCAAGCGGATGGCCGGGCCGGAGATCCGCACCTGCTCACCCTCGCGGGCATTATAGGCCATGAGCTCGTCGGCGAGCAGATATTCCAGATCGACGCCCGCTTCGGGATCGCGCGTCACCGCGGCCTGGGTGCGCGCCAGCGCGCTCAGCCGGCCGTCGAGATGCGCGGCATATTCCTCGACCGTCGAGCTCGTCTGCGCGGAGCGGCGTGCGATCGAGCGCACCACGCCGAGCGTGTTGCGCACGCGATGCTGCAGCTCGGCAAGCAGGAGCCGCTGTCGCTCCTCGGCGCGGGTGATCGCGGTCACGTCGATGAAGGTGACGACGACGCCGGCGATGAAATTGTCGATGCTGCGATAGGGCAGCATGCGCACGATGTAGCGCGTGCCGCTGTCGGGCGCGGTCAGCTCGCGCTCGGCGCTGGCGAGCGTCCGCAGCACCCGCCGGATATCATCGTACAGCTCCTCGATCGGAATCCGCGCCTTGATATGGGCGATGGGACGGCCGACGTCGGTCTCCACCAGATGCAGCACCTGGGTGATTGCAGGCGTGAAGTTCATCACCCGCATGTCGTTGTCCAGGAACACGGTCGCGATCTGCGTGCTTTCCAGGAAATTCTTCAGGTCGCTGGTCGCGCGCGTCAGCTCCTGGACGCGATGGGCGAGCTCGCCATTGACGGTGGTGAGCTCTTCGTTGACAGACTGCAGCTCCTCGCGCGAAGTCTCAAGCTCCTCATTGGCGGATTGCAACTCTTCGTTCAGCGACTGGTATTCTTCGTTGGAGGATTTGAGCTCCTCATTGGTGCTCTCGAGCTCCTCGATCGTGGCCTGCAGCCGTTCGCGCGTGGCCCGCAGCTCGCTCTCCAGACGCTCGACATGCTCGCTGCGCACCAGTGCGTGATTGCCGCCGGACACTGCCGAGGTCGGACGCAACGGGCCATCCTTGAACAACACGATGAAATTGCGCTGGCCTTCCGGCCCATCCTCGATCGGCTCGACCGTGATGTCGACGCCCACGGTGTGACCGTTTACCCCGAGCAGGACCTGGTCGGCGTGAACAGCTTCGTTGGTCTCGCGCGCGCGGCTCAGGGCGGTCCGCAGCTCCAGGCGGAGGTCGCGATGCACCAGGCTGAGCAGGTCGAGCGTGGCCGTGCCCGCGGTCGGTTCGATGAAGCGCCCGGTCCGCCCGGAGAAATGCAGGATGTGGAAATTGCCGTCGGTGATGACGTAGGCCGGCGCATAGCGCTCGGCGATACGGTGCGCCCTGCGCTCCAGCCCGACATCGGGACCGAAGCTGCGGATCGGCGTCAGCTCGACCGACGTCCGCCCGGCGGACGTGGTGATCGGAAATTCCGGCGGCAGGCGGGTGCCGGTATCGAGCTTCTTGAAGATCCGGGCGCGGCGATCGACCGGCGAGAACAGCTTCGGATGCCGCGTCACGTTCTCGGAATTGCCGAGGAACAGGAAACGACTGGGCAGCAGCGCGAAATGAAACAGCGGAATCACGCGGTTCTGCAACTCGGCATTCAGATAGATCAGGAGATTGCGGCACGAGACCAGGTCGAGCTTGGAGAACGGCGCGTCCTTGATGACATTGTGCTGGGAGAAGATGCACATCTCGCGCAACTCCTTCACCACGCAATAGGTGTCGCCCTCGCGCACGAACCAGCGCGCCAGCCGCTCCGGCGAGATGTTGGCTTCGATGCCGGTCCGGTAGCGCCCGACCCGTGCTGCGGCCAGCGCGCGGCCGTCGATGTCGGTGGCGAAGATCTGCACGGACGGAGGCGAATCCAGCTTGGCGATGTGCTCGCGCAACAGGATCCCGATCGAATAGGCCTCCTCGCCAGTAGCACAGCCTAGCACCCAGACCCGGACCTGCTGGCCGGCTTGCTTGCCATCGAAAATCTGCGGAACGACCTGGCTCTCCAGCACTTCGAATTCGCGCTTGTCGCGGAAGAATTCGGTGACGCCGATCAGGAGGTCGTTGAAGAGATACTGGACCTCGTCCTTGTCGTTGCGCAGGAAATCGACATAGGCCGAGATCTCGTCGATCTGCACCACCTGCATCCTGCGCTGCACCCGGCGCAGGAAGGTGTTCTGCTTGTAGCCGTGGAAATCGTTGCCGGTCTTGTTGCGCAGGATGTCGGCGATGCGGCTGAGGGAGTTCGCCGCCGCCGCGAGCACCTCGTCAAAGCCCTGCCGCTCTTCCAGCCGGCGCAGATGCCGGGCATAGACCGTGATGTGATCGGGAATGTCCTCGGCGGGAAGCACGAAATCGGCGATGGCGGCAGGGGTGCTGCTGTCCCTCAGGTCATCGCCCTCATTCCCGGCGATGCGCTCGGCAATGGCGAGCCCACCATGATCCTTCAGCGTCGCGACGCCGAGCGTGCCCTCGCCGGCGGTTCCGGACAGGACGACGCCGATCGATTGCTCGGCGCGGTCCTCAGCCAGCGAGACCAAGAAACTGTCGATGGTGCCCCGCTCGCCCGGCGCCTGCTCGGCCGAGCGCACGGCAAAGCGGTCGCCCTGCACGGTGACGATCGTGTTGGCGGGACAGAGATAGACCGTCTGTCCGTCGACCGCCGCTCCATCCTCCAGGTCCTTCAGCGTGATGCTCTCGAGGGGCCGCAGCACACCGCGCAGCCATTTTTCGTCCAGCGCTTCCCGATGCTGCAGCACGAGCACGAGGGCAACGTCGTTGCCGAGCGCCAGCTTCGCGAGGAAACGCTCCAGGCTGCCGGTGTTGCTGGGCGAAGCGCCGACACCGATGATCAGCGGCCGTCGTCCCTTGGGCACGGCTTCCGCCGATTGAGATTCACCAACACTTGTCATGTCTTGCCGTATATCATTCGCGCCTCAGCCGGAGCGAGGCTCAAAATAGACCAAATCGCTGGGTGAGCGGAATAGCAGCGAAGGGACCCCTCGGCGGGAGCGGGGTCCAAGGACCCGAGAGCCGTCCGCCAGTCGTCGTCGCGGCCGGCGGTCCGCTTTGATCTGCCGCAAGCGCAGCGGACACCCTGCCGGATAAGCTCTTCACCGTCATGGCCGAGCCACTCTCTCTCCCCCTACTGCAAATGCAACTGGACCATTTGGTTCCGGGTCAGGGTCTGCATCTGGCCAGGGCTGACGTCGAGCGGATGTTCGGCTTCAACGACGTCGCGGTCGGCCGCATCAGGAATTTCGCAACGGGTCACAATTGTGCATTTGCGTGGTCCGAGACCGGCCTGCAGTTTCTAAAGCTGCCTCCCCGCGATTCCCACCCAGTCGATCTCGAGTCCCTGACGTGACTTCTGGCCCACGAAAGCCGGGCTATCGCGGATGGCTGCGGAGGCTTCGGGGCGTCATGATTTTCCAGGCGGTGCGAAGCATCGTCCGGAAACGCGCTGCCGCGCTCTCACCATAAGGAACTAGGATCCCTGTGCCCGGCGCTCCCTGAGATAGGCGATCCGTTGTTCAATCAGGGTACGGTGCCGCTCCCACTCCGTCAAAGTGTCCCGCAGCAATGCCACCAAGCGTTCGGCTTCCTGGAACGGCTTGCCGGCGACTTTCAAGTCCCGGAGCAGGCATTCCTGCCTGAGAAGCCGGGTCCAGCCCGCCGCAATGTCGGCGTCGCTCTTGCGCAGTTGATCTTCCTCGTCGCGAAGCTCGAGCGTCGTTTGCACGTTGGAGGGAGAAGGGCCGGCCTGCGCCATCCTGGTCACCCCTGTGTCGGCAACGGATCGAGCGACTGCAGCACGACCTGCCTGATCATGTCGGCATATCCACGATACTCCACCGCCCTCGTCTCATACATCTCTGCGATCGCCGTGCGGCCACTCTGACGCGCGTCCTCGGCCATACGGGATACGAGTTCAGCGCGTTCTCCGATGATCCGCAAAGCGACGCGCATGGCCTCGTCGACCCGGATCTCCTGCTCCTTGGCCAGCACGTCGGCGGTAAAGGCGTGCCCGACCTGGCAGCGGAACCGAAGTGTCTTGTCGACCGTCAGCCGCGACAGGACGCCCGCACAGCTCGGGCAGGTCAGCGCGGCGGGCGTACCGAGCCCGGTGAGGATTTGGCTGTCGATTCGCTCGCCCGCGGCAATTTCAACCTCGAGCCTGACGTCGGGCGGCACCGGCCCGGCCGTGCCGGCCTGGCCCTTGGCCAACTCGGCAAGGACGTCGCCGATGTCAGCCCCGGGAATACAAAAATCGACGGAACTCGCCTCCAGCGCCCGCCGGGGCATCTCGTCCGCTATTGCATCCGTCGGCTGCTGCACCACGGCCAAGCCGCCGCAACGCTTGATCGCGTTGAGCCCTGCCGCACCATCTGATAGAAAACCGCTCAGGAGCACGCCGATGACCCGAGGCCCGTAATGCAGCGCCGCGGAGCGGAACAGCGGATCGATGGCCGGGCGCACCATGTTCTCGCGCGGTCCACGACCAAGCACCATGTGCCCTTGAGCGATCAGCAGGTGATGATCCGGGGCTGCGAGATAGATGGTTCCGTGCTCGATGGAAAGCCCGTTCGCGGCCTGCTTGACCGGCAGCTTCCCCGCGGCGCTGGCAACCGTCGACAAGATGCCGATCCCCCGAGCGGGGATGTGCAACACCACGAAGACCGCTGCCGGCATGTCGACCGGCAAGCGCCCGAGAATATCCTTCAGCGGTGCCGTTGCCCCGGACGAACCGCCGATGACAATGATGTCACGATTGGGCACACTCTGATCCATTCGCTACGGAGCGGGAACGCAGGACATTTCACCCCGTTTGCCAACAAGGTTCGGACTCAGCAGACGTTCCTATTGCCGACCACACGGAGGGCTTCATGGGACAAAGCACACCTATTCGGCGGACCGGATCGGAACCACTCGCCGGGCGCAGCATCCTGATCGTCGAGGACGAGTATTTTCTCGCGGATGATCTCGCCGGCGAACTCAAACGCCGCGGTGCCGACGTGATTGGGCCGGTTTCGGAGGTGCTCGAAGCCCAGACCATCCTGTCTTCCGACCAGCCGATCGACGCCGCGCTGCTCGACATCAATCTCAGGAACGAGATGATTTATCCGCTTGCGCGCGCGCTGCGCGAACGCGATATCCGTTTCGCTTTTACGACCGGCTACGTGAGGACATCGATCCGCTCCGAGTTCGCGGACGTTCTGCTCTGGGAGAAGCCGCTCGACGTCCCCGCCGTTGCAGATGGTCTTGCCGAACTGTTGAAGGGGCGTTGAGCCCTGCCCTCCGAAACGGTCAGGCCCTGCCACGCTGGCGCAGCAAACGACGCCAGCGCGAAAGCCAACCGGCTGTCATCGCCGCAAGCCTCGCAGTGCGAGAGATGCCGCTCATCAGCATCCTCGCTCAAGCGCGCATCTTCAGCAAAAATTCACCACCGATTCACTTGACCGATTCACTTGGCTTAAGGCGGCCCGTGCCTGCTTGTGGATATCTGGCTGCAGCGGGCAGCAGGGGTCGTGACATGGATATCGTTGAGCGTTCTTTCGTGATCACCGCGATGACAGGATTCATCATCCTGATCGCTGGGGTGTCATTTCTGACCTATCTGTGACTCAATCGTCAGATGCGCGCTGCGCACACACATCGACGCGGCGCTCGAGGCACGCGCATCCCGTCTCATGCTCCGTGGAAAACGGCTCAAACCGGCCACGGCCGAGAAAGGTGTCGGGTGAGCTCACGCGGAGCAATTGGATCGATCGCGCCGCCACGGCGCGAGACCGTGCGATCGGGTCTACGATCTCATAGATCTCGCTGAAATATTGCTCTCTGAGATATTGGTCTCGGAGATATTGGTCGCGCGCGACCTTGTCGCCGTCCTGGTACACGGGCTGCTCCTCGCTCTGCAGGCGGGAGCACAACCGGTCTCTCAGCCACCGGCGCCCACGAACGGGTCATCGTGCCGATGATCGGCTCACGTTGCGCGCCTGGGCGCTCAACTGCAAGGAATATTTTACCACGTGCGTCAGGGAACAATCCGAGGCTCGTAACAACAAGACCTGAACACAAGACTTGTAGCGTCGGACCTGCAACATAGGCCTGCGATCAAGCCACCGCTTGGGGGCTCCATCTCGCGCCACGAAGGAGCGGCGCCTCTCTGGCTTGTCGTCAGAGACGTCCAGTTCACCGTCGCGGCGGGTACCGCGTCGGTCCGCGCAGGAATTCCTCGAGCTGAGCGATCGCCTCAGCTTCACGCGCACGTCTCAGCAGCCGCGCCTGATCCACGCCGGGCGGCAGCTGTTTCGCCTCGTCCCGTGCCTCGCGCGCCGACTGCAGCAGACGCTCACCGAGTGGGAGCGCCTGTTTAAAGCGGCGGCGCCGCTTCTTCCGTACTTCGACATCCATGCTGATAAAACCGATATACGCCGTCAAACTACACTGACTCTACAGTGCAGCTAACCGCCTGCACCAACATAGGTAAATGGGAATTAGGAGGGCTACCCCTTCTTTGTAACGGCAAATCACATCATCTACCGGACCAACATGTGTTGCACCTCGGACCAACCGCAGGAACGGCTGCTCTGTCCGCGCTTTAGTCTCGCAAATCGCGAAATGTGACAAACGACACGAATCGATGGAACTGCTCGTATCCGACGTGCTCGCGAGGCTCGCAAGCGCCAGACCGATCGATGTGCCTGCTGTGCTCGTAGTTGCGCATCCCGACGACGAGGTCCTGGCGATGGGCGGACGGCTGCGCACATTCCGGAATTTGACTGTCATCCAGCTGACCGACGGTGCGCCTGCGAGCGGCGCCGATGCACGCCGGCTCGGATTCGCCGTCAACTCAGCCTATGCAGCGGTGCGAGAGCAGGAAGCACACCGCGCATGCGCGACTCTTGGCCTGCGTTGCCGGCGCATCGCGCTCGGCGCCCCCGATCAGGACAGCATCTTCTTCGCGCGGCATCTCATTGACGTCATCTCCCGCGAACTGCGTCACGCGGCTCTCGTCTTCACTCACCCCTATGAAGGCGGCCATCCAGATCACGACACGGCGGCGCTCGTCGTGCAGCGCGCCTGCGCTGAGCTCCAAGCCGGGGTGCAGAAGGCGCCGGCGCGTTTCGAGTTTGCGTCCTATCACCTGAGAGATGGCGGAATGCACACGGGGGCGTTCTGCCCCGCGCCGCGGTCGCATGACGTCACGGTCAGGCTCGCACCGGACGCGCATGAGTTGAAGCACCATGCGCTCGCCGCCTATGCCTCGCAGGCGAAGGTGCTGTCATGGTTCGATCCTGGCATCGAGCGCTATCGGACAGCGCCCGATTATGATTTTACGAGAGCCCCGCCGCCGGGAGCCGCACTCTACGATCGCTTTGGATGGGACATGACGGCGGCGAAATGGCGGGCCCTCGCGCGGCCGCTGCTGTCAGGCTGCGAGGTGGTCGGGTGAGAAAGTTGACCATCCTGAGCGTGGCATTTCCTTTCGCCCTGGTCGGTCCGGACCCGGTCGGCGGTGCGGAGCAGATCCTGTCCTCGATCGATCATGCGCTGACACGCGCCGGGCACCGCTCGATCGTGATCGCGGCTGAGGGATCGCAGACCTCGGGCGATCTCATCGCCGTCCCCCGGCCTGCGCAACCGATCTCAACGCAGGATTGGCATCATGCGCACGACTTCCTGCGCATGATGATCAGGCGCATCGTCGACGACGCCGGTGCCGATCTCGTGCATCTGCATGGCGTGGATTTCCAGAACTATCTGCCGCCGCCCGGCGTCCCGGTGCTCGCGACGCTGCATCTTCCGCTGAGCTCATATTCGCCCAGCGTGCTGAACCCGGAGCGGCCTCGGACCTGGCTCAACACGGTGTCGCACCACCAGCATCAGGCGTTGGGCGCTCATTCGCGCGTCATCAGCATGATCGAGAACGGCATCGATGCGCCGCCGCTTCCGGCCGGGCCAAAAGGATCATTCGCGCTGGCGCTGGGACGCATCTGTCCCGAAAAAGGCTTCCACCTCGCGCTCGCGGCGGCCACGGCTGCTGATATCGCGCTCCTGCTCGCGGGGACGACGAGCGGCTTTCCCGAGCACCTCGCCTATTTCGAGCGCGAGATCACCCCCAGGCTTGATGCACAGCGGCGATGGATCGGTCCGGTCTCGGGCTTTCGAAAGTGGCAATTGCTGCAATCGGCGCGCTGCGTGCTGGTGCCGAGCCTGATCCCGGAGACCGCCTCGCTGGTGGCGCGCGAGGCGCTCGCGGCCGGCACGCCTGTCATAGCCTTCCCGAATGGCGCACTTGCCGAGACGATCGAGCACGGACGCACCGGCTTTCTGGTCGATGACGTCGCAGCGATGACCGAGGCGCTCGGCAGGGTCGACGCGCTCGATCCGGCCGAATGCAGGTGCATCGCGCAACAGCGCTATTCCGGCGCGCGCATGACCGACCGCTATCTCGAACTCTATCAACAACTCGTCGAGGCCGGATGATGCCGCCGCTCGGGATTCGCTGGACCATCGGAGACGTCAATCCCGCCGGCTTCGACGCGCTGCGGCTGTCGATCCATGGCGCGATGCGCCTGTTCGGCAGCGAGGCCGCGTACCGCATCTACGTCAACACCATTCCGGTCGACGAGGCGCGCCGACGGGTCGGAGCGATTGCCGACGCGGTGCAATGGCTGCCGGTCGACAGCGACATTCCACCGCTACTTCGCACCTATCTGGGCGATGGCATGGCCGAGGGCGTGGCGTGGAAATTACTGCCGCTACGCGCCTTTCCTGATCAGTTCGAGCTCTCGCTCGACAATGATGTGATCCTCTGGCGTATCCCGCCGGCGATGACGCAATGGCTGCGCTCAGGCGATGCCGCAGCCAGCCTGATCGCCGCCGATGTCGCGGCGGCGTTCGGGCAGTTCACCGATCTGTGCGCGCCCGTTGCGCGCAACTCCGGCATCCGCGGCCTCGGCCCCGCCACCGCGTTCGAACGCGGCCTCGAAAGGGTTCTCCGGATCAAGCCGGTGGCGCTGCGTTCCGAGCTGGACGAGCAAGGGCTGCAGATTGCCGTGCTCGATCACCTTGGCTCGCCCCTCCTGGTCGAGACCAGCGAGGTCACGATCTGCTCTCCGTTCTACCCGCACGATCCCGAGCTTGGCCGCTCAGGCGCGCATTTCGTCGGCCTGAATACACGCGTTCTGCCGTGGGACTATTATGGCAAGCCGGCGACTGAAGTCCGGCTTGCGCATTGGCACGCCGTGCGTCCGCAAGTCCATGAGCGGCTCGGCCTCGATCCGCCCCAGCAATGACGGCGGTGGACGGGCGTAACGCCTTGCGCAGGATCCACTGATCGGCCACACCCTCGCTTTGTTCGCCCGACGGCATGGCGTAGGAATAGGTTTCGACCTGCTCGTAAGCGATGCTGTAGCCCCGTTTCTGATAGAATTGCTGCGCAGTCAGATTGGATTTTTCCGCACCGATCTCACAAGCCGCAAAGCCGCGCTTGGCCAGTTCGGCCTCGCCGAACTCCAGGAGTCGCGATCCCAGTCCCATCCCCTGGTGGGAGGGCAGCACCCGCAGCGCCCAGAGGCGCGGCGGACCGGAGCCTGCAAATCTGACCCACAACTGGCCGACCGGATAGCCGTCAGCCTCTGCGATCAGGACCAGCCCCTCGCCGGCCGCCTGCGCCGCAAAGGCCTGTGCGATGATGGAGCGGTGCGCCGTGAACACGCCGTCCCATTCGAGCTTGCGGATGTCGGCCGCGATCCCGAGCCGAAAGCGGCGGGCCGTGCGGTCAGGCGACGCCGGCATGCGCTGCCTCCATCATCATCCGCGCTGCCTCCGCAACCTGCTTTGGCCTGATCCGGTAGTGTGGTCGCGGCACGCCACCCCAGCGCCGCTTGTAGTCCTCTTCGCCGCGGAGGAAATCGAACTCATGGGCGCCATCGTGGACCGCACGCAAGATCAGCTGCTGCAGCATCAGGCTGCCGAGCCCGAGCGTGGCAAGCTCCGGGGCGAACCCGCCGATATAGTGATAGGCCCGTCCTCGGACCTGGAAGTCGAAACTCGCACCCACCACGCGACCGCCGAGTGACAGCGTCAACAGGCGTAACCAGCCGTGCCGCGCAAAGCGCGCGGCAATCTCGCGATAGAATGCCTCACGCTCGGGGCCATGGAGCACGCCGGATTCGTCTCGCGCACGCCATCGCGCATGATGAAGCGCGAACAGCGCATCCATCGCACGCGCTATCAGCTCCTCCGACGACGCAAAATCCATGCTGAGAACTCCAATTTCTTCCGCGCGCCTGCGGCAGCGGCGGAGATCGGCCGCCATGCGCGGCGAAAGCAGGCTCCCCTCTACCCCTCCGCGCAGATCGACGACGACAGTCGGCGTATCGCGCGAGATCGATGCATCCGGTTGGTCGTCGAAGATCGAAAGCAACACGGAGTCCGGCGGCAGGTCGCGAAGATCATAGCCAGTCCAGCAGGCCCGGCTGGCCTTGAGCGCCTCCGCCAACGCCGCCTTGGCGCCGCTTCGCCGGGGATCGAGCAGCACGTCACAGCAATCGCTGACGCCGTTGCCCAGCAACGTCAGCTGCCGCTCGCCTGAGGCCGCATCGGTGGTGATGTAGAACGGCGCCAGCGCGGCCAGCTCCGCCCCATGGCGCACCGCAAGCACGAACAGCTCGCCGCCGCCAAGCCGGCGCCACCACGACAACAGCCAATCGGGATGCTGAAATGGCCCGGCCGTGACCGCGCGCTGCCACAAGCCGATCCAATCCGGCCGCAGCCGTTCCAGCGCGGCAGCTGTTGTGATCACCTCAACCCGCATGGTCGGCAACGACTTCGCATATCTCCCGCGCGGCTGATGACGTTCTTGCGCGGATATCTGCCAGGAAATTGGTCACCGGCTTCTTCGCCGGCATCAATGCGAATGAGCGTGGCTCGCCGGCGGCTTGCATAGGGTCCATACGAATTCAATGGACTAGCCGGAGGCTGGTTCCTATAGGTCATCCCCGACGGCAACCGCGATCCATCCACCTCTGACATTTGCGCCCACTACAGGCGTGGTCCCCTAGCCGGAACTCCGCTGTCATCTTCGTGTTTCCCTCAAGATGGGCAAATCCGCACACGCGCTGAGCTCGGGACAGGCTGCCAAAGCCGGCACGCGCGCGCCATCAGCGCAAGGGCGTCAGGCGCTATCATCTGCGGCACCGCTCGGGCTGCTCGCCCTTCATCTGCTGACGACCTGGCGCAAGGCTGGCCCGCACGGGCTGGTCTTTCTCGCCAAAGATGAAGCCCGCGCCGAACGCCTTGGCGCGATCCTGCACGCATTGGACCCGGCCTGCAACGTGCTGGTGCTGCCGCGCTTCGACACGCTTCCCTTCGACGAGGTCGAACCGTCGCGCGAGATCGCGGGTCGCCGCACCAGCGTCTTGCGTCGGCTGGCTGCGCGCGCGAGCCCGCCTCTACTCATCGCCACCGTGGATGCCATGCTGCCGCGTGTACCGCGGCCGCAAGCGTGGTCGCACGCCGGCCTCGGCTTGAGGATCGGGCAATCGATCGCGGTGGATGAGCTCCGACGCCGTCTCGCGGACGCAGGCTATGAGCTCGATGAGCCCGCCGACTACCCCGGCGGCGTGCTGTGCCATGGCCAGACCATCGAGCTGTTTCCGGCCGGCGCGCTGGGTCCGGTGCGGATCGAACATGGCGACGGGGTGATCCGCGGTATCCATGGCTTCGATCCGGTGAATCAGACCGACCTGGTCAGCCTCGAGGCGCTGGTGCTCGATCCGATGTCGGAGCGCAGCCTGGTCGGCGAAGAGGCTACGGCCGTCTGCGTGTTTTCCTACCTCGATCAGGTGAAGATCATTGCGGATGCAGAGGTATCGGCGCGCGCCGACGCGCAGCTTGCCGTGATCGAGGATAGCAGCGACGCGCGGAGCCGCGAGGCCGCCTTCATTAGCCGCGGCGAATGGCAGCAGGCGATGCGTCACGCCGCGGTGCTGCCGGCCTCGTCCGAGATCGCTACGATCCCGAATTTCTCCCGCGAGCCGTCGGCCCGGACATCGCTGCGCCGTTTCATCGCCGAGGCCAGACGGCGCGGCGCACGCCTCATGTTCACTGCATGCACGGACCGCGACCTCCAGCACATGGAGCGTCTCGCCGGACTGAAGACATCGCCCGCGGCGGATTGGCACGGCGCCTCGCGCCCGCCGCCGGGCAAGGTCACCTCTCTGCTGATCGACCTCGATGCCGGGTTCAGAACCGGAGCCGCGCGCCCGCTGCTCGTCATTACAGCAGCTGACATCCTCGGCAGCAGGGCGCACCATCTGCAGCCGATGGCGCGGCAACATGCCGACCTCAACGAAGCGACCACACGGCCGACGCTCGGCAGCGCCGTCATTCATCTGCAGCGCGGCCTGGCCGTGCTGCAAGGGCTCGAGCAGGTGGCGGCCGCCGATCTCTCCGCGCGCGAGATGGTGCGGCTTGTCTTCGCAGACGACGAAGCGGTGCTGGTGCCGACCGCCGAGCTGGCGCTGATCTGGCCTTATGCGCACGACCCGAGCGGGGTCACACTGGATGATGCCGACGGTCAGTCATGGGCGGCGCGCTGCCTGACGGCCGAGCGCGAGGTCGATCGCACCGCGCAAATCCTGTCCGAGGCAATCCTGGCGCGGAAGCAGGCCAAGGCGCCGCGGCTGGTGCCGCCAACCGCGGAGTACGAGCGCTTCGTCGCGCGCTTTCCGCATTACGCCACGCCGGACCAGACAGCGGCGATCGAGGACGTCTTGAACGACCTCGCCTCCGGCCATCCGATGGACCGCATCGTCTGCGGCGATGTCGGCTTCGGCAAAACCGAGGTGGCGTTGCGCGCCGCGGCGGCGGCCGTGTTCGCGGGCATGCAGGTCGCGCTGGTCGTTCCGACCACGGTGCTCGCGCGCCAGCACGTCGAGACATTCCAAAAGCGCTTTGCGCCTTTCAGCATCACGATCGGTCATCTGTCGCGGCTCACATCCGCAACTGAGGCGCGCGTCGTCAAACAACAGCTTCGCGACGGTTCGCTCAAGATCGTGATCGGCACCCATGCGCTGGCCGGAAAGGACATTGCGTTTTCGGATCTCGGCCTCGTCATCATCGATGAGGAGCAGCACTTTGGTGCGGCCGACAAGGACAAGCTGTCGGCGCTGCGTGCCGGCGTGCACACGCTGACCATGAGCGCCACGCCGATCCCGCGCACCATGGCAAGCGCGATGGCCGGCCTGCGCGATGTCAGCGTCATCGCCACCCCTCCGGTGCAGCGGGTCCCGGTCATCACCAAGGTTTCGCCCCTGCTCGATTCCACGCTGGCGATGGCGCTGCGGCGCGAACACAGGCGACATGGCCAGAGCTTCGTGATCTGCCCACGCATCAAGGATCTCGGCCCCATGGCGGAGCGGCTGCACCACACCGCGTCTGAACTGCGCGTGGTCGTCATTCATGGACGGATGCCGGCACGGGACATCGATGCGCGCATGATGCAGTTCGTCGGAGGTGAGGCCGATGTCCTTCTCGCCACCGATATCGTCGAGAACGGGCTCGACATTCCCCGCGCCAACACGATTCTGATCTGCGCGCCCGAACGCTTCGGCCTTGCACAGCTGCATCAGCTGCGCGGGCGGGTTGGGCGCGGCGGCACGCGCGCCTACGCGTATCTGCTCACCGATGAACCCGGCGAGGACGCCGAGAAACGGATTGCAGCGCTGCAGGAGCTGAGCCGACCGGGCGCCGGATTTCAGATCGGCGCGCGCGATCTCGACCTGCGCGGCGCCGGCAATCTCCTGTCCGACCAACAGGCCGGCCGGTTCCATGTGTTCGGCCCCGCGCTCTACCACGACCTGCTGGCGCGGGCGCTGCAGGGACGGCCGCGACACGCCCGCGACATGTGGGTTCCGGAGCTGCACATCGACACGCCCGCGCTTCTCCCCGCAAGTTACGTGCAGGACGAAGCGACGCGGCTCGACATCTATGCGCGGCTGGCGAGGATCGAGAGCCCGGCCGAGCTCGGCGACATCGAAGACGAAATCGAGATTCGCTTTGGGCTCCTTCCGCCGGACGTGAAGAACCTCATTGCCCTGGCCGCGCTCCGGCTCGATTGCCGCGCACTCGGTATCACCAGGATCGATGTCGGGCCGACCGGCATCGCCGCGCAGCTGAGGCCGGATTCACGCGTGGCACGTCAGTCCGCGCCGATCCGCCGCTCCGGCGACAGGCTCATCTCCAAACACACGGTCAAGAACAGCCAGATGCTGCAAGCCGTGGTGCTATTCATCAAGGCGCTCAAGAAAGCCCAATCGAACGCGCCGATGCGCCGGGCCGCCCCGCGCGCGCTGAAGACGAGCCGCCACGCTGCGGCGATCGGATCATCCTGAGTTGCGTCGCACCAGCCTGATCCCATCTTCCTGGCGAAAGGCGTGCTCCGCCTCGCCCATGTCGAGCAGGCCGGCACGCCAGAGGCACCGCACAGCCAATCCGATCGCTGCGCCTGGAACGCTTCGTAGATCCCGGCATGATCGACGCCGAGGCTGACGCCTCCAGCGAAGACCAATACATTCTGTCTGTCCGGCAATGCTCACCCGATCTGCTGATGTCTCTGCCAGAGTCTGTGGCTGACGCGCCCGCGGCAACCCGCAAGACGATCGCCGGCTTCGCTGCGATGCGCGCACAAGAACCTTTGCCCACAAGCGTCGTTGGAGCAGCAAATTCGCTGAGCCGATGGAGATCATCATGGCCGATGCCCGCCAGGAACTCGCAGACTTCGTCATTCGCAAGGCGTTCGATCCGGTATTGCACGCCAGGCCTGATGGACGATCGGAGGCCGATCAGCGCAAGCTGGAGCACGTCCAGCGCGCGACGCGCTCGGAGATCGAACGTTACCGCAACTACGGTTCGGCACAGGAGGTCGCCACCAATTTCACCCGGGATCTCTCCTCCGAGCCGGCGAAGAAGGTCCATGCCGAGCTGCGGCATCTGCACCTGCCCACGATCGAAGACATCGAGGACGAGTTCAAACAAAAAGCCCAGGATCTCGGCGTGAGATCGTCATCATGACGGAACTGGATGCGACGCTATCGCCGCGATTTCGGTGCCCCCTCTCCCCTTGTGGGAGAGGGTGG
>NZ_CAFK01000068.1 GCF_000239815.1 Bradyrhizobium sp. STM 3843
CGGCAGGATAGTGATCGCCTTCCATCGCGCATTCGAGATGGGTGACGAAGGTCGGGCGCTCGATGGTGAGATTATCGCTGGCTTTCACGGCGTGACTTTCCTTTTGCACCCGTCATTGCCGGGCTCGACCCGGCAATCCATCCTCTTGGCAAGATTTCCCGGAAGCGTGATGGAAGCGCGGGTCAAGCCCGCGCATGACGGCTGGGACCTCAACTAGATATTCAGCACGCGCCCGTAGGCGTCGAGCACGGCTTCCTTCATCATCTCCGACAGCGTCGGATGCGGGAACACCGTGTGCATCAGTTCTTCTTCTGTCGTCTCCAGATTCATCGCGACGACATAACCCTGGATCAGCTCGGTGACCTCGGCGCCGATCATATGCGCACCCAGAAGCTGGCCGGTCTTCTTGTCGAAGATCACCTTGACGAGGCCCTGGTCCTCGCCGAGCGCGATCGCCTTGCCATTGCCGACGAAGGGGAAGCGGCCAACCCTGATCTCGCGCCCCTGCTCTTTCGCCTTCGCCTCGGTGAGGCCGACGGAGGCGACCTGCGGATTGCAGTAGGTGCAGCCGGGGATCATGAGCTTGTCCATGGCGTGCGGATGCAGGCCCTTGATCGCCTCAACGCAGATCACACCCTCATGCTCGGCCTTATGCGCGAGCATCGGGGGACCCGCGACGTCGCCGATCGCGTAGATGCCGGGCACATTGGTCTTGCCGAGGCCGTCGATCGCGATGCAGCCACGATCGGTCTTCACGCCCAGCTTCTCGAGCCCAAGATTCTCGATATTGCCGACCACGCCGACCGCGGAGATCACGCGCTCGAACTCGACCGTCTGCTGCTTGCCCTGGGCCTCCTCGATGGTCGCGACCACGCTGTCGGCCTTCTTTTCCAGCTTCTTCACGCCGGCGCCGGTGATGATCTTGATGCCCTGCTTCTCAAAGCGCTTGCGGGCAAGGCCTGCGATCTCCGCATCCTCGACCGGGAGGATCTGGGGCAGCACCTCGACCACGGTGACGTCGGAGCCCATGGTGTGGAAGAAGGAGGCGAACTCGATGCCGATCGCGCCCGAGCCGATCACGAGCAGCGACTTCGGCATCTTCTCCGGCACCATCGCCTCGAAATAGGTCCAGACCAGCTTCTTGTCCGGCTCGAGCCCCGGCAGCACGCGCGGCCGCGCGCCGGTCGCGATGATGATGTGCTTGGCCTGATAGCTGCCCTCGCCCAGCGCGCCCTTCGGCGCCTCGGCCTCGGACTTCTTGACGCTGATCTTGCCGGGCGCGTCGATCGTGGCCTGGCCCCAGATCACGGACACCTTGTTCTTCTTCATCAGGAAGCCGACGCCATCGTTCAGCCGCTTCGAGACGCCGCGCGAACGCTGAACGACTGCTTTCGGATCATATTTGATGTTGTCGGCGGACAGGCCGTAATCGTTGGCGTGCTGCATGTAGTGGTAGATCTCGGCCGAGCGCAAAAGCGCCTTGGTCGGGATGCAGCCCCAGTTCAGGCAGATGCCGCCGAGATAGGATTTTTCGACGATCGCGGTCTTGAGGCCGAGCTGAGCGGCGCGGATCGCGGCCACATAGCCGCCCGGCCCCGAGCCGATGATGATGACGTCGAAGGATGTGTCGGCCATAACGGTTCCCATTCAACTCGAATTCGTAGCGTGGGCAAAGCGAAGCGTGCCCACCGCCATCTAACAACTATAAAATAAGGTGGGCACGGCGGCTTGCGCCTTTGCCCACCCTACTCATTCGCGGTCTGCGCTCAAACCATCATCATCACGGGGTTTTCGATCAGCTGCTTGAAGGCACCGATCAGCTCGGCGCCGAGCGCGCCGTCGATGGCACGGTGATCGCAGGACAGGGTCACGCTCATGATGCTCGCGATCTCGATCTTGCCACCGCGAACAACAGGCCGTTCCTCTGATGTGCCGACGGCCAGGATCGTCGCATGCGGCGGGTTGATCACGGCGGTGAAGTGATTGATGCCGTACATGCCGAGGTTCGAGACGGCGGTGGTGCCGCCCTGATATTCCTCCGGCTTCAGCTTGCGCGAGCGCGCACGCGCGGCAAAATCCTTCATCTCGCCCGAGATCACCGACAGCGTCTTGGTCTCGGCCTTGCGGATGATCGGCGTGATCAGGCCGCCGGGCATGGCCACGGCGACGCCGACGTCGGAATGCTTGTGCTTGACCATGCCGCCTTCGGTCCAGCTGACATTGCAGTCCGGGATCTTCTGCAGCGCCACCGCCATCGCCTTGATGACGAAGTCGTTGACCGAGAGCTTGTAGAGCGGCTTCTTCTCCTTGTCCTTCGGTGCGGCCGCATTGATCTCCTCGCGTGCAGCCAGAAGCTTGCCGATGTCGCAGTCGATCGTGAGATAGAAGTGCGGGACATTCTGCACCGAGGCCGTGAGCCGCTGCGCGATGGTGCGTCGCATGCCGTCATGCGGCACGATGTCATATGAGCCCGGCTCGAACAGCGCCAGGATCTGCTTGTCCGACATCGACGGCGCGAGCGCAAGTCCAGCCGCGGGAGCCGCCGCCGGCGCCTTCAGGCCCTTGCCCGACTTCGCCTCTTCGACGTCGCGCGCGATCACGCGGCCATGCGGGCCGGTGCCGGAGATGCGCGCGAGGTCAATGCCGGCGTCCTTGGCAAGACGGCGCGCCAGCGGCGAAGAGAACACGCGGTCGTGGCCGTTCATCTGCGGCGCGGGTGCCGCGGCTTGCGGCGCGGGCGCTGCAGCCGGCTTCGGTGCAGCGGCGGGCGCCGGAGAAGCGGCTGGAGCCGCGGCAGCGGGCTTCGGCGCGGGCGCCTCGGCCGGCGGCGCGCTCTTGGTCGGCGCTGCGCTGCCTGCGGCCTTCACGTCCTCGCCGTCACCGGCAAGCACCGCGATGACGTCATTGACGGCGACGTCCT
>NZ_CAFK01000067.1 GCF_000239815.1 Bradyrhizobium sp. STM 3843
GTGCAGTCCGAGATCGATCGCCTTCATCGCCAACTCGCGTCCGCCCGTGTAGCAATGCAGCACGGCGTGAAAAGGTCCCTTTGCGATCTCCTCGTCCAGGATGCGGCCGCACTGCTCGTCCGCCTCGCGGGTGTGGATCACGAGCGGGAGCCCAGTCGCGCGCGCCGCGGCGATATGAGCGCGGAAGCCGCGCTCCTGCGCCGCGCGCGAGCCATGCTCATAGAAATTGTCGAGCCCCGCCTCCCCGAGCGCCACCACTTTCGGATGGGTGGTCAGCGCGATCAGTTCGTCGGCCGTGATGCCGTCTTCCTCGTCGGCATTGTGGGGATGGGTTCCGACCGAGCAATAGACGTTGTCGTAGCGCTCGGCGATCGCGAGCAGCTCGGAGAGGCGCCGCACCCGGGTCGAGATCGTCACCATGCGTCCGACCCCGGCCGCAGCCGCCCGCGCGATGATGCCATCGAGATCGTCGGCGAAATCTGGGAAATCCAGATGGCAATGGCTGTCGACCAGCATCACTGAGCCGCCGGTTCGATGTAGCGCGGGAACACGGCCTGCGGCGCCGGGACCTGGGTGGCAGGCGCGATCCTGTCCTCGCCGCCGAGCCGCGCGAAGTCGCGCTCATCCTCGGGGATGCCGAGGCTGTCGAGCAGCTTTGCCGATGCGGCCGGCATCACCGGCTGGGTCAGGATCGCGATCTGCCGGATCACCTCCGCTGTGACATAGAGCACGGTGCGCTGCCGTGGCGGATCGGTCTTGGCCAGCGCCCATGGCGCCTCGCCGGCGAAATAACGGTTGGCTTCGGCGACCACCGACCACACCGCGTTGAGCCATTGGTGGATCTGCTGCGTCGCCATCGCCTTGCGCGCGGCGCCGATCATGGCATCAGCCTCCGCCAGGATCGATTTATCGTTGGCGGAGAGCTCGCCGGGCTCGGGCAGCACGCCGCCCAATTGCTTGGCGATCATCGACAGCGAGCGCTGCGCGAGATTGCCGAGATCGTTAGCGAGATCGGCGTTGATGCGCGCGACGATGGCCTCATGATTGTAGTTGCCGTCCTGGCCGAACGGCACCTCGCGCAGGAAGAAATAGCGCATCTGGTCGACACCATACTGGTCGGCGAGCGTGAAGGGATCGACGACATTGCCGACCGACTTCGACATCTTCTCGCCCCTGTTGAACAGGAAGCCGTGCGCGTAGACGCGCTTCGGCACCGGAACGCCGGCCGACATCAGGAAGGCCGGCCAGTACACCGCATGGAAGCGGATGATATCCTTGCCGATGACGTGCACGTCGGCCGGCCAGTACTTCCAGTTGGGATCATCCTCGTCGGGAAAGCCGATCCCGGTGATGTAGTTGGTCAGTGCGTCGACCCAGACATACATCACGTGCTCGTGGTCGTCAGGCACCCGCACGCCCCAGTCGAAGGTCGTGCGCGAGATCGAGAGATCCTTCAGCCCGCCTCTGACGAAGCTGACGATCTCGTTGCGGCGGGAGTCCGGGCCGATGAATTCAGGGCTGCTCTCATAGAGGGCGAGCAGCTTGTCCTGATAGGCCGACAACCGGAAGAAATAGCTCTTCTCCTCGACCCATTCCACCGGCGTGCCCTGCGGACCAAGGCGCACATTGTCGTCGTTGAGGCGCGTCTCGTCCTCGGCGTAGTAGGCCTCGTCGCGCACCGAGTACCAGCCGGAATACACATCGATGTAGATATCGCCATTCTGCTGCATCCGGTTCCAGATCGCCTGGACCGAGCGGTGGTGCGCGGGCTCCGTGGTGCGGATGAAGCGGTCGAACGAGACGTTCAGCCGCTCGTCCATTTCGCGGAAGCGGCCGGCATTGCGAGCGGCGAGTTCAGCAGGCGTCAGACCTTCGTTCTGCGCGGTCTGGATCATCTTCAGCCCGTGCTCGTCGGTGCCGGTCAGGAAGAACACCTCCTTGCCGTCGAGCCGCGCAAAGCGCGCGATGGCATCGGTCGCGATCGCCTCATAGGCGTGACCGATATGCGGCTGGCCGTTGGGATAGGCAATTGCAGTGGTGACGTAGAACGTGTTGCTGGCGGCGCGTTCGGTTGCCGCCGGCGCAGCCGCCTCCTGCTGTTGCGCCTCGCGATCGACCGCAGACTTCGGCTTGCGCGGCGCCTTTGGCTTGGCGGGACGTGGCGCCTTCGGAGCCTCGACCACCGTCCTGATCTCAGCTGGCCTAGCACCAGCCGGCTTCTTCGCCACAGGAGCCTTTGCGACCTTGCCCGCCTTTGCGCGAGCCTTGCTCACATGCTTGACGGCTTTTTTCACGGTCTTCTTAGGCGCCTTTTTTGCGCCCGTCTTGTCT
>NZ_CAFK01000066.1 GCF_000239815.1 Bradyrhizobium sp. STM 3843
GAAACCGTGCTGCGGCGTGATCGATGGGTCATCGTCGGCGCGATCAGCATCATCGTCGCGCTCGCCTGGGCCTATGTGCTCTGGCTCGCCAACGACATGGACATGGGTGGCATGGACATGACCGGGTTTCGCATGATCCCGGCCGGGATCGGAATCATGCTGCCAGCCGACGAGCCGTGGAGAGCAATCGAGTTTGCCTATGTGTTCCTGATGTGGGTGGTGATGATGGTCGGAATGATGGCGCCCTCGGCGGCGCCTATGATCCTGATGTACGCCCGCGTGGGTCGGCAGGGAAAAGCACAGGGCAAGCCGTTCGCTGCGACCGGTTGGTTTGCGGCCGGTTATCTGCTTGCCTGGAGCGGCTTTTCGCTGGCAGCAACGGCTCTGCAATGGGGGATCGAGCGGGCAGCCCTGCTGGATTCCCGGATGGTGCTCGCCAGCAATCTGCTCGGTGGCATCGTGCTGATCGCGGTGGGCGTCTATCAATGGACACCGCTGAAGGACGTGTGTCTCGCCCAATGCCAGTCGCCGTTCCTGTTCCTGATGCGGCACGGCGGCTTTCGCCAGGACGTGCGAGGCTGCCTGCTGCTGGGGCTTCGGCACGGTGGCTATTGCGTCGGCTGCTGCTGGGTCCTGATGGCGCTGTTGTTCGTGGTCGGGGTGATGAACGTGCTTTGGATCGCGCTCCTGACTTTGCTTGTTCTCCTGGAGAAAGTCGCGCCGGCTGGACGGTGGATCGCGCGTATTGCCGGCGTCGCGAGTGTTGCCGCGGGCGCCTTGCTGCTGGCGTCCTCGCAATAGCGACAGGCTGTACCTACGCCTTTGCATTCCGGACCGCCATTCGTTCGATCGCCAGCCCGAACAGCGGACGTAGCCGCGTGCCCAGGATGTTGCCGGCGAAGGCGGCTACGAACCAGCACCAGCCATGCAGGCTTCCGGAGGCGATGCCGCTGAAATAGGCGCCGATGTTGCAGCCGTAGGCCAGTCGCGCGCCGTAGCCAAGCAGAAGCCCGCCCACGATCGCTGCCAGCAGCGATGCAGCGGGAACGCGCCACGTCGGTTGAAACTTGCCGGCCAGGCCTGCGGCCAGTAACGCGCCGATCATGATGCCGATATCCATCACGGACGTGACATCGTTGAAGATGCTCTGATACAGCGAGGCGGCCCGTGCGCCCTGCCAGTAGGGCCAGGACGCCACGTCCACGCCCGACAGCAGCAGGATCTTGGATCCCCACAGCGCGAAGGCAGATGTGATGCCCCAGGGGCGGCCTGCGAGATACAGCGTGGCAAAATTGCCGAGCGCCAGCGCGACCGCTCCCGCCAGCAATGGCCACGGTCCCTGCATGAGACGGCGCAGGCCCCGCAGCGACGTCCGTGCGCCAGGCTCGAGCTGGCCGTGGCTGCGCATCTCCGCGTGGAGAGTGAAGAGATAGATCGCGGCCATGATGAACAGGCAAAGCGCCAGCGCGGGCATCCAGCCGAGTGTGCCGATCAGTGAGACCACTCCGATGTTCGGCTGCGCGCTCCACCACGGCAGATGCAGCGCGCCGACCGTCGAGCCGACGATGAAGGCCGCGAGCGTCACCAGCATCCGTGTGTTGCCGCCGCCCGCGGTATAGAGCGTGCCCGATGCGCAGCCGCCGCCGAGCTGCATTCCCAGCCCGAACAGGAAGGCACCCGTGAGCATGCCGATTCCGACCGCGCCGTATTCGCCGTGAACGGGCTGGCCGAACAGCGTGCCATGCGCGAGCGCAGGGAAGAACAGCAGCACGGCAAACGCGAGCATGACCATCTGCGCGCGCAAGCCCGCGCCTCTCCGCGCGACAATGAAGACGCGCCAGGCCGAGGTGAAGCCGAACAGGGCATGATAGAGCGTGAGCCCGAGCGCGCCCCCGAGCAGCAGCAACAAACCTTGGCGCCAGGAGACCGTGGTGCTGAGCGTCGCGGCTCCGAGGATCAGGATGGCGGCCGCCAAGGCGACGACCATGGTATTCGCATTGTGACGGTTGTTATCGGGCGCCAGCAATCGGGCATCGATCGAAAGATCAGTCATTTTCGTTTCCGCAGAGAGGCGGGGCTGCATCCATAAGGGCTAACCTTCGCCGCCACGGACGGTTCCTTTGCCGTCGCTTTGCCGGAGAAGAGCGACCGTCGTAGCGCGCCAACTTGTCAGTTCGCCGGCATTCCCTGCCGCCATGCGGTGCTGCTGCCCGTGAACGCCATCAGCAATCGCTCCAAACGAAGTCGTGACTTGACGTGCAAGTGATCTCTTGCATATTTTCATGCAAGTATTTACTTGCATATTTGACATGTCCAAGCGCCACGACCCTGATGTTCTGTTCAAGGCTCTCGCCGACCCCAGCAGGCGCAAGCTGCTGGACGTGCTGCATGCCAATGACGGCCGTACGCTCAGTGAGCTGTGCGAGCATCTTGAGATGACGCGGCAGGGCGTGACGCAGCACTTGGACCTGCTGGCGAAAGCCAACCTGGTCGCAACAGTGCGGCAGGGCCGCGAGAAGCTGCACTTCCTCAATCCGGTGCCGCTGCAGGAGATCTATGACCGCTGGATCGCAAAGTTCGAAAGGCCGCGCCTCAAGGCGCTTTCGGATCTGAAACGACGTCTGGAGAAAGCCGATGACTAGATCGACCTTTGTCTATGTAACCTATATCCGGACCACGCCCGAGGAGCTTTGGTCGGCGCTGACCGACGTGGAGTTCATGAACCAATACTGGTTCGGTAATCACTGCGAGAGCCAGTGGACGGCAGGATCGCCCTGGAAGCTGGTGTCTGGTGCAGGTCAGATCCTCGATGCCGGCGAAATCGTCGAGGCCGAGCCTCCGCGGCGGCTGGTGATCCGCTGGCAACACCAGAGCAAGCCTGAGCTCAAGGCGGAAGGCGCGTCGCTATGCACGATCGAAGTGGAAAGGAGTGGCACAGCCGTCAAGCTGTCGATCACCCACACCATCGAACGGGAACAATCCAAACTCATCGAGGCTGTCTCCGGTGGCTGGCCGAAGGTTGTTTCCAACCTCAAATCCTTGCTGGAGACCGGCTCGATCGCGCTGGAGGACCCGTATCCGGAGGCAACTCAGGGCTAGCCGGCCGGGCCGAGCAAACGGCGCCGATCCAAGAGCTGCACGAGAAACAAGAGCTGGCTCACGTTCTTTTGCCGCTTCCTCAGCCGCCAGCGCTCGCTTAGGACGCCCGCAAAAACGGAACGGATGTCGGCGCCGGACTACTTAGATACCCGGGACATGAACGGCGGCTGAACTGGATCGGCGGCCGGTCGTCGCGCGTCGAATGGCCGGCATCTGGATAGAGGAGAGCGGCAGCTCTCAACGATCGTAGCGGCCATGTCCACCTTTGACCGATAGAAACCTAGCCCTCATTGAGCGGTTGATCGCACGCGTCGTAGGTCGCGCACACCGCGTGCCATCGACATTGAACTGCCTACGGCGATCCGTTCACGCGCTTTTGTCCCCGTGCTATCGCCGGCGGAGCTTCAAAGCCGGAACTGAAAGCCTAGATGGGGATGACATGATGATCATCCTTCTATGAAGGAAGCTGACGAACGATCGGAGCGACCATGGGCGAAGTCATTGAATTCATCCCGAAGGCCGAGCGCGAGCGCGTTCGGCTCATCCGCGAAGCGCGTGCCATCTATGACAGCATCTTCCCGCCGGCTGATCCGGTCGGCACGCAGAAGGCGGCGCCGGCGAGTCGTGTCGTCAACGGCGCGACCATCCGTCGGAGCGATGAGCGTCTGTCATGATCAAGATCATCGCCGTGCTGTGCAGCCTCTCGTCTCCGGCAGACTGCCGCGAGCAGATCGTCACCACTTCGGATTTCGCTGACGTGTCCGTGCAGTCCTGCCTGATGGGCATGCCCCAGCTCGCGGAATGGATGAAACAGCATCCCGCCGAACGTCTCGCAGCGTGGCGTTGCGTGGTCGGAAACCAGAACAGCAGGGGCGCTTAGGAGAGAAAGTCGCTCCCCAAGGCTCCAGCCGTATCAGGACGTTCTACTTCTCCTTGGCCTTGGCCTCGTTCCAGAGCTCGTCCATTTCGTCGAGCGAGGCATCGGCCGGTGCCCGGCCATCGGTCGCGAGCGCCTGCTCGATATAGGCGAAGCGGCGCTCGAACTTGGCATTGGTTGCGCGCAACGCCATCTCCGGATCGACCTTGGCGTGGCGCGCCAGATTGACCAGGGCGAACAAGAGATCGCCGGTCTCCTCCATCAGCTCTGTGGCATCGCCGGTATCGAGCGCGGCCTCGATCTCGTCGGCCTCTTCGCGGATCTTCTGCAGCACCGCGCGCGGGTCGTTCCAGTCGAAGCCGACCGTGGCTGCCCGCCGCTGCAGCTCCATCGCGCGCACCAGCGCCGGCTGGCCGGCCTTGACATCAGCAAGCAGGGACGGGTTAGCCGTCTCGTTGGGACGGCGGGCGGCGCGCTCGGCCTTTTCCTCGGCCTTGATGCGGTCCCAGGTGCCTTTGGTTGGCTGAATGATGTTGCCGTCCTTGTCCGGAAACACATGCGGATGGCGGCGGATCATCTTGGCGGTGATGGCTTCGACCACGTCGCCGAAGCCAAACTCCTGCTGCTCTTCTGCGATGCGGGCGTGATAGACCACCTGCAGCAGCAGGTCGCCGAGCTCCTCGCGGAGATCGTCGAGGTCGCCGCGGGCGATCGCTTCCGCAACCTCGTAGGCCTCCTCGATCGTATAGGGGGCGATTGTCGAGAACGTCTGTTCCAGGTCCCACGGGCAACCCGTCACGGGCGTGCGCAGGCGGGCCATAATCTCGATGAGGCGGGTGATGTCGCGGGAGGGCGTCATGGGGAGTCCTGATGGGAAGTCCTGGAACGAGGCAAGGTTTGAGGCCTGTATGCCTCAACAGCGACGCCCGTCCCAGTGAAAACGGCTGGGATTTCGTCCGGTTGGCGCGCGGCGCGGAGAGTGCTAATCGACCCCGATGACCACTCCGGATACCACCGCGCTGGTGCTGTTTTCCGGCGGCCAGGATTCGACGACATGTCTCGCCTGGGCGCTGGACCGCTTCGCGCGCGTCGAAACCATCGGCTTCGCCTATGGCCAGCGCCATGCGATCGAGCTCGACTGCCGGACACAGCTGATCGACGGCATCAAGACGCTAAGCCCCGGATGGGCGGCGAAGCTCGGCGAGAGCCACACGCTGGAGATCCCGACTTTGGCCGCGATCTCGGAGACGGCGCTGACCCGCGACGTCGCGATCGAGATGGGGGCAGACGGCCTGCCCAATACCTTCGTGCCCGGCCGCAATCTCGTCTTCCTGACCTTTGCAGCTGCGCTCGCCTACCGCCGCGGCATCCGCCATATCGTCGGCGGCATGTGCGAGACCGACTATTCCGGCTATCCGGATTGCCGCAACGAGACCATCAAGGCGCAGGAGGCCGCCCTCAACCTCGGCATGGCCAGGAATTTCGAGCTGCACACGCCTTTGATGTGGCTGTCGAAGGCTGCGACCTGGCAGCTTGCGCACGACCTCGGCGGGGCAGGGCTGGTCGACCTGATCCGCGACCACTCCCACACCTGCTATCTCGGCGAGCGTGGCGCGCGGCACGAGTGGGGCTATGGCTGCGGCCGGTGCCCGGCCTGCGAGCTGCGCGCCAAAGGCTGGCACGAATACGTCGCGGGCACCTAGGCCTTTGCGGGGAGGTCGGATGCGGGGAGCGTCGGGGTTTAACATCCGCCCCCCGACGCCTCGCGGTGACCGCTTGATCTCCGAGATCAGGCGGCAGCTTCGTCGGTCTCGTCGAAGCTTTTCAGCTGCTCTGGAATCGTCGAATAGGGCTCGGTCCTTGCTGCAGCCGGGCTCGCCGTCGCCGATGTCGCCTCGGCGAGATCGCGATAGGCGATGTCGCGCAGATCCTCGTCCGCGTCCGCCGCTTCGTGGTGCGCCGACGCGAGCTGGACCGCAACGATGTCATCCTCGACGAGCTCGGCGTCGATATCGATCGGCGCAACCGGCGCCGCTGGGATCGGAGCGTCGTCTTCGTCCTCGAGCGCGATGGCGCGGACCTCGGCATCCGCGAGCTCGTCGATCTCGACATGCATCGGCTCTTCGGCCTCGGCCGGCACGATCTCTGGTTCGGTAGGGGCGGAGACCGCGGGCGCAATTGCGGCTTCGGCCGGCACCTCAGGCTGTTCCACGATGCTCGCTTGATCCTTGCTCTGGACACCGAGCTCGACCGAGATCTCCTTGATCAGCCTGTCGATCGCGAGCAGCGCACGATATTCGGGAACGCTGTTGAGATGCTGCTCGTATCGGTTGCGCGCGAATTGCAGCGAGTCGATCACCTCGGCTGCGATCGGCGACAGCTCCGCGCCGTTCTGAAGCGCATGAGCTGCGCGTTCGGTCGAGCTTTCGACCTGCAGGTAAGCCTCGTACTGCGGAAGCGATTTCAGCTGCTCGTGATAGTTCTGACGCAGCGCGACGAGCGAGTTCACGATGTTTCCGAAAGATTCGACCTCAGACATTGCGTGTCCCCTGCTTCCCTCGTCCCGGGAGTCCCATGCGGCGGTTGGTCGTCCAATGCGAGCTGGCCGTCGCCGCTCGTGCACTCAGATTGCATCTGCTATCGCGCGGACGCCAGCACCTCGGCTCGGAAATTCGCGGGCGATGGTTGCGATAAGGTTTCGTCGAAGCCGATAGGTACTCACAAACGGATGATTCGCGTACCGCTTCAGCCGGAAAAATCCGATTGTGTCAGCTCGATCGGCCTGCCGTGCGGGGTACGGTCCGCGGCGCGATCCCAGGCGTCGCGATAGCGCGTCAGGGTTGTAGCCGAAGTGACACCTTTTTCGGCCACCAGCCGCTCCAGGGTCGCGAGCCAATGCAAGTAATAGGTCTCTCCGGTGTCGGCATCGCCTTCTGCTTGCGCGCGCGTAATTTCCTGGGCCAGCGCGGAGGCCCATTCCGGCCAGGTGAACAAGCCGCGCGCATGCAGCGAGACCGCGATCGCGAAGGCATGCGCTTCCCACGGCGCACGAAACACCGGACCGTCGCCATCCCGTGGAATGCCGGGAACGGCATGGGCCGCCTGTTGCGCGGCATTGCGATCCGCGCTCATCGCGCCGGCTCCAGATACGGCTCGAAGGCATCGACCGTGACCTCGAGCATTGGGTCGGGCGCGTCGGGCCAAAGCTCCGCGCCGCTGAACGATACCGTGTAGAGCCATTGCGGAGCTTCGCCGGTACCGTTGGCGTTGCTGTCGGGGAAGACATGCACGCCTCTGACCGCTTCGATCCGCCCGATATGGCCGCGCACGTAGCGAGGCAGGCGCGTATGGGTCGGCGGATGAATATCCTTGGCACGCACGGGATCGCCGACTTTGAACAGCGCCGGCGCGACAGGCCCGCGCTCGGTCGGGCCGCCCCGATGCAGCATCGCAGCGACATCAGCCGCGGTCAGGATCTTCGGCACAGCCTTGCCCGGATGCAGCACGTGTCCGGCGGCGACCTCGTCGGCCTCGACCAGATGACGTTCGAGCAGCAGCTGCTGGAGGCCGGCGAGCCAGATCTCGTAGTAGCTCATGCCGAGATAGTCGGCCGCAGGCCGGTTCTCGCGCGCAAAGCGCGACATATCGATGTTCCAGCCGCCCGGCATCGCCATCGCCAAGGTGATCGCAAACGCCCGTCGCTCCCATTCGGCGTGAAATACCGGCTCGTTCGGCTCAGGCTTCACCGGGCCGGACCAGGGCACGCCGCCCATGTCATGCGCGCCGTCCATCACGCCACCTCGCCGGGCTGCTTCGGCAGGCCGGTGCCGATCATGCTGTCGCGGGTGACCAGCTCGGAGAGCTTCTCTTCGCTCCAGCCTTCGGTGCCTTCGGGCCGCATCGGCAGCACGAAATAGCGGATCTCCGCGGTCGAATCCCAGACGCGGATCTTAGTCGTCGGCGGCAGCTCGAAACCGAAATCCTGCAACACGCCGCGCGGATCCTTCACCGCCTTGGCGCGATAGGGCGCCGATTTGTACCAGACCGGCGGCAGACCCAAGACCGGCCAGGGATAGCAGGAGCACAGCGTGCACACGACCATGTTTTGCAGCTCGGGCGTATTCTCGACCGCGACGATATGTTCGCCCTGGCGCCCGGCATAGCCGAGCTCGCCGATGGCGGGCGTCGCATCGGCCAGCAGGCGGGCGCGAAAAGCGGGATCGGTCCAGGCCCGCGCTACCACGCGGGCGCCGTTGCGCGGACCGACCTTCGTCTCATACGTTTCGATCAGGACGTCGAGCGCGGCCGGATCGATATAGCCCTTTTCGGTGAGGATGGATTCGAGCGCGCGAACCCGCAGCTCGGTCTCGGACAGCTCCGAGTGGTCATGGTCGTGATGGTGATCTGTCATGATTCAACCATAGGCGCAATCAAGCCAGGCTGTCGAGCGGACCGTGCATGAGCGCAATGGCCTCAATGTGGCGCCATATGGCGCACACTCGCATAGAATTCATCGCGACGGCGGTTCAAATTCCGGGGCGGATGTGGTTCCTGGTTCCCTCGGCGCGCGACGAGCGCGATCCCAGCACTTGCGAATTCAAGGACTGCCAATGCCGAACGATGTGTCCCGCCGCGATTTTGCCAAGCTAGCCGGTCTCGCCGCACTGGGGACGTCCGGCGATGCGGCCGCGGCCAAGGCGGAGGAGGGACCCGTGACCAACGATATTCTGCGCCAATTCCCGCGTGATTTCGTCTGGGGCACCGCGACCTCGTCCTATCAGATCGAGGGTGGTGCCCAGGCGGACGGCCGCGGCCCTTCGATCTGGGACGTATTCAGCCATGCGCAGAGCAATATCGAGGACGGCAGCAACGGCGACGTCGCTTGCGACCACTATCATCGCTACAAGGACGACGTTCGCCTGATCAAGGAGCTCGGCTGCAAGGCGTATCGGTTTTCCATTGCTTGGCCGCGGTTGTTTCCGGACGGCGACGGCAGGCCAAATCCGAAAGGCCTGGATTTCTACAACAGGCTGGTGGACGAGCTGCTTGCCAACGGCATCACGCCTTATGCCACGCTCTACCACTGGGACCTGCCGCAGGCACTGCAGGAGCGCGTCGGCGGTTGGCGCTCGGCCGACACTGCGAAGGCCTTCGCGGACTATTCCGGCTATGTCGCCGAGCATCTGACCGACCGCGTCAAGACCGTCTTCACCGTGAACGAATGCGGGCGCTTCATCCCGTTCGGCTATGGCCTCGGCATCGACGCGCCCGGACTGAAGCTGCCGCAGGCCGAGGTGAACCAGGCCCGCCACCATGTGGCCTTGGCGCATGGGCTCGCAGTGCAGGCGATCCGCGCCAAGGGGCGCGCCGGGACACGTGTCGGCATGGCCGAGAACATCACGGCCTGCGTGCCGGCGATCGACACGCCGGAGAACATCCGGGCCGCCGAGATTGCGACGCGCGAGTTGAATGCCGGCTTCCTCAATGTGATCCTGGAAGGCCGCTATACCGACGCCTTCCTGGCCTGGGCGGGAAAGGACGCGCCGAAATTCACGGCGGAGGAGCTGAAGACCATCGCGGCGCCGGTCGATTTCGTCGGGCTCAACATCTACGCGCCGCAGGCCTATGTGGTCGCGAGCGATCACGCGCCCGGCTTCGACGTGCTGCCGATGCCGGCCTCGTTTCCGCACATGAGCTCGCCCTGGCTCAGGATCGGGCCGGAGACCGCCTATTGGGTGCCGAGGCTCGCCGCCAAGATCTGGAATCTGAAGACCATCTATATCACCGAGAACGGCACCTCGTCCGACGACCAGTTGACACCCGACGGCAAGGTCCACGACCTCGACCGCGTAATGTATCTCCGCAATTATCTTGGACAGCTGCAGCGCGCGACTGCCGAGGGCGTGCCGGTCAAGGGTTACTTCCTGTGGAGCCTGATGGACAACTTCGAATGGGTGTTCGGCTATCGGCAGCGCTTCGGCATCTACCATGTCGATTTCGACACCCAGGTGCGCACACCCAAGCTCAGCGCATCCTTTTACCGCCATGTGATCGCGAAAAATGCGCTGTTGGTGTGAGGCGCACTAAACCACCGTCATGATTCGCTCGGAAGATGCGCTGCTGGTCTTGTAGCTTCAAAAGTTGCATGGTGGCCGGCAGGCAGAAAGATCGTCCGGGAGATCCGACATGATGCGCATGACGCTCATCCTCAGCCTGCTCTGCAGCGTGGTGTACCTGCATCCGGCAAGGGTGATGGCCTGGGGCTATCAGGGTCATGAGGTGGTCGGCGCGATCGCCGATGAGCTGATCAAGGACAATGCCAACGCCAGCAAGCAGGTTCATGAGATCCTCAACAGCCCGCTGCCATCGGCTGACGAGATCAAGGACCAGCAGGACCTGCTGCCCAGCAAGAGCGATTTGAAGCTGCAGCAGGCCGGCCCCTGGGCCGACTGCGTCAAGGCGGTCACGCACCACGACGGCGACCGCTTCAAATACGAGCTCGATCCCAACCATCCGGAATATGAGACGCCATGCATTCCCTTCAACTCGGCGCTGGAGCGGGCGCGGATGGAGGACTATGTGAAGCACAATTGGAGCGCGCCGGACTGCACTTATCAGCCGTTAGGCTTCGAGCAGGGGTGCCACAACAACTATCATTTCGCCGACGTGGCGATCCAGCGCGACAGCTACGACCGCAGCGATCTCGGCACCAGCTCACACGATGTGGTCTCGGCCATCAATGCAGCGATCGCGGTCCTGACCGATCAGACGCCCGCGCCGCCTTTCAAAATCCGCGACAAGAAGGAGGCGCTGCTGCTCCTGACGCATTTCGTCGGCGATCTGCATCAGCCGCTGCATGTCGGCGCGGTCTATCTCGATGCGCAGAGCGGCGCGCGAGTCGATCCCGACGCCGCGCATGCGATTGACCCGACGACAGAGACGGCCGGCGGCAATTCCATCAAGGACGAGAACGTCGTCCTGCACGGCGAATGGGATGACATCCCGTTCGATCTCGGACTGAAGGCGACGGCCGAGCTGATGACGAGCGCCCGCGCGGTGCCGGCTGACACCACGCCGATGGACGGCTGGGCCGCGCTATGGGCCACCGACACGCTGAAAGTCGCGCAGGACGCGTTCAACGGCCTGAGCTTCGGCCCGAAGGGGACAGATCACAAATGGCCGGTCTCGTACGGCAGCCCCGAGAAGCACATGGCCTATCTGCACCATATGGATGAGGTGAAGCGACAGCAGCTCGCCAAGGCCGGCGCGCATCTGGCGGAGATCCTCAACACGATCTGGCCGAAGAACTGACAGAAGAGCTGAGGCGGCCAGGCGCGGGGCGGAACGTCACGGCATCGGCCGCCGAGCGGCGCCGCATGCTCAAAACTTCAGCCTGAGGGCAGCGACGCACGGGGTGGACAAGTGCCACGCGCCGCTTTAATTTCGAACGAAAAGGGAACGATTCGGCTGAACCTTCGTGCCGGGCGTGTAGCTGCGCCCGAGGGAGTAGGTGTTGCTGTTCCGATACCTCCATGATGACGCGTTTCTCGCCTTCTCGCGGGAGCACAAGCATCTCTATGCGGCCTGCCTGCTCGACCTGTACGAGCGCTTCTTTTCGGGCGCGCCGGCGTTTCCCACGCCGCAGGAGGTGACGCATGCCATCTACGACGTCATGCGCGCCAATCCCACGCTGTGGAACGAGGATGACGATTTCGGCGACCCGCTGCCGGAGGTGATCTCCGCTGGAAGGCGCCGCATCAAGCGCGCCGGCAGCGGTCAGACGGAGGAGTCCGATCGGGCGCTGGAGATCGCCCGTCAGGTCTATGCGCGGCTGGTCGGCTGGGGCTGGCTCGAGGAGGAGGAATACGGGCTTCGCGTCACCGTCGACATGTCGATGGGGCCGCTGCTCGTCGTCCAGCGGTTGGCAAGCCTGAACAAGGACGTCTCGCAGCGCTTTGGCGGCCTGATCGTGACCGTGCGGCTCAACCTGGAGGCCGTCGAGAAACTCATGCCCGACGTGACCGACCGCAAGCAGCGGGAGGTCGCGCTCGCCGTCCGCGAGGCCCGCAACCAGGTTGACCATTTCACCAAGAGCCTGCGCGCCATCCTGTCTGACCTCAAGCGCATCCGCAGAGCGGTCATGGATTCGAAAACGGTGGGCGACCGGCTGGAGGCGTTCTTCGAGGAGTTCGTCGGGCAGCTGCTGCTGCGGGATTTCGAGTCGATCCTCACCTTCAACCATCCCTATCGTTTTCGTGACGCGATCGTCGATCTGGCGCGACGGATCGCGCATACGCCACCGACGATGCAGGTCTTGGCCGAGGAGTACAAGGCGTCCGGCATCTCGCCCTCCATGGCCGAGGCGGCACGCGACGCCGAGGACGATCTGCTGGCGATCGAGAGCACCTTCGGCCAGATCGGCGAGATGTTCGAACGGATCGAGTCGTTCCGTCGCCAACTGGAAGGGCGGGTCCGCAACACCATCAAATATGCCGAGCGCGGCACCCAGGGCCTGGTCGGGCGCGCCGGCGATATCGTGCGCCGGCTTGATCATCTGCTCGCGCTCGGGCGGCATACGACCGCGACCGTGGAATGGAGCCTCGAGCCGTTGCGCTCGCCTTGGTCCGAATATCAGCACGCGCCGAGCCGCGAGCCGCGAAAGCCGATGGAGGCGCAGGCGCTCGGCGAGCGGCCGAGCGATCCGCTCTACGAGATCAGGAAGCAGCTTCGGCTGGACTACATCGCCCGCATCGCGCCCGGTCCTGCGCAGATCCGCTCCTTCCTGGAGCGGCAGGTGCCGAACGGCGGCATGCGCGAGGCGCGGTTCATCGCGCTTTCGACAATCGACGATTTCCTCGCCTTCGATGCCGCGCGCCGCCTTGCTCTGGGCCGGGACGTGCCCGCCGAGATCGCCCGGCATTTCGAACTGGAATTCGCGCCCAATACGCCGCCCCATGACAGCGAATGGCTGCGCTGCGCCAACTTCATCATCCGCCGGCGCGCCGCGACAGCGATGAGACGCATCCATGCTCAGTGAATTCGAGGCCATCGAACGCACCTATGGCGCCGAGCGCGCCGGCGATCTGCGCAAGGCGCTGCATTTCCTGCTGCGGCGGCAGTTCGTGTTCGCCGGCGATCCGCGTTCGGCCACCGTCTACAACACCGTCATGGACGGCCGCTTCCGGGCCGTCGTGGACGGCTTCTTCGACAGTTGCGGCTATCGCGTTCATCGCGACGCAGAGGCGCAATGGGCCGGGATCACCGCCATGGGCGAGGACGTGCCATTGCCGCGCATGAAGCTCGACGAGACCATCGTGATCCTGGTGCTGGCGGCGCACTGGCAGGACGAGGTCAATGTTGGTGCGGTCGAGGATCGCGCGGTCGTCGTGACCACGCTCAACACGCTGTTCGACCGCTACAAGGACATGGTGCACCGGAACGGATCGAGCGCGATCACGCCGTCGCGCTTCCGCGAGGTCCTCAAAGAAGCCTCGCAACGCGGCCTGGTCGATCTTGGCGATCTCGATGCCGAGGCGCAGGACCTGGAGGTCGCGATCCGCCCGATGATCAAGCTGATCTCCGGCGCCGATGCCCTGCAGCGGATCGAGCGCTATGTCCGCTCGCAGGAGGTGGGCCTCGCCGTGGTCGAGGGAGACGACGCATGATGGAGCTGCGTCACATCGCCATGGTGAACTGGCATCTGTTCGACATCGAGGATGTCGAGATCACCGGCCATGTCGGCGTCTTCGGCGAGAACCGCTCGGGCAAATCGACCATTCTCGACATGGCGCAAGTGGTGCTGACCGGCGGCAACCGCAACGTCCAGCGGCTCAACGCGGTCGCGGGCGACAAGGGCCGCAGCCGCAGCGCATCGAAGCGCAGCGTGCTCGACTACTGCCTGGGAACGCTGGGCGAGGATCAGCGCAAGCGTGACCAGGCCCGCACCTATATCTGCCTCGGCTTCGTCGACAGCGATGGCCAGCGCGATCCCGTTACGATCGGCATGGCGATCGAGGCGCGCCGCTCGGAGAGCAGCGAGACCGTGCTCGGGCGTTTTGTTGTCACGGGCAAAATCCTGACGTCGGATGATTTCATCGAAAAGCGCGACGGCAAGAAATTTCCCGCCGAATGGGATGCCGTCCGCAACCGCATCATCGCATCTGTCGGGCAGGGCAACTTCGTCAATCACCGCGACAAGGCGATCGACTATGTCCGCGAATATATGCGCAAGCTGGTGCCGCACGTCTCGGTGGTTGGCGAGCAGAACGCCAATGCGCTGCAGAAGGCCGTCGTCAACGCGATGACGCTGGATCACGACCAGACCGCGACCGAGTTCGTGCGCAACTACGTTCTCGAGCGCAACAACATGCGGGTCGGCGAGCTGCGCGAGTCGATCCGCACCTACCGCAACATCAACGACACCATCAAGACCATGCGCGAGAAACTGGAGGCGCTTCTTGCCTTGCGCGCCATCATCGCTGAGCTTGCCGGCGCCTATGAGCGACGGGCCTGCGAGCAATGGATCGCGCGGCGCGGCACTTGGTTGTCGGCCCGCGCCGCCTATCAGATCCAGATGGCAAAATTCGCCGAGGAAGCGGCCAAGCGCGATGCGGCCAAGGCGGAGATGGATTTTCTCGACCAGGACATCGAGGCGATCGAGACTGAAGTCCGCAGACTCGAGCGGGCGATCGCCGAGCATGACGCCAGGACCGGGCGGAACGCACTTGCGCAGGCCCGTGACGCGGCGGGACAGGCGATGCAGCGGGCGGTGGCTGCCTTCGAGGCACGGCTTGGCCGGCTGCGCGCGCTCGAACCGCTCTGCGCCATGACCGGATACGGGTTTGACGATCTCATTCGACCGCTCTCGCAAGCAACGAAAACCGGCCGAGATGCGGCGATCGATCGCACGACGACGGTGCTGGTCGAGGCGGAAGCCAAACTGTTGTCGCAAGATCCGGCGCTGCTCGACAAGGTCGACGAGTCGCGTCGACGGCTGATCCGGCAGGCCGACGATGAGCGTGCGCGCGCCGAGCAGCTCCGGGAGCGGCTGCGCATCCATTCGAGCGGAGCAGGGGCCGCGCATCTCAGTGATGTCACGCTGCATCTCTGTCGCAAGCTGCGGCAGGCCAATATGGTGCCGCGGATCCTCTGCGAGTTGGTCGAAGTCGGAGACGAGTCCTGGACAGCCGCCGCCGAAGGCCTGCTCGGCCGCGACCGCGAGGCCGTGTTCGTTGATCGTTCCGACATCGCGCAGGCGACCGCGCTGTTCAAGGAAGGCCGGCGTGAGTTCCGAGGCGCCTCTCTGGTCAGCCTGAACAAGCTTGATCCGCTCAAGGTGCCGCCGCTGCCCGGCACATTTCCTTCACTGTTCAAATCCGACGACGCCGACGCGTTGGCCTTCATTTCACGGCGGCACGGATCGGTGCGCCTCGCTGACACGCTTGCGCAGTTCAACGATCCGGGCCGGGCAATCATGCGCGACGGCCTCTACGATGACGGCCTGGTCCGCTCCCACCGCGCCGCCGAACCTGCGTCGTTCAAGATCGGCAAATCAGCGCAAGCGCGCCTCGCGAACGAAATGCGGGATGAGGTCGAGAGGCTGACGGAGCAGTGCGCGCGCAGCGAGGCGGCCGCGCGATTGGCCGATAAGGCCTATGGCGAGCTGCGCCGCTTTTTCGACGACCGATCTGTCACCTTCGCCTCGATCATCGCCGACTTCGCGAAGGCCCGGCAGGAGAATGACGAAATTGCCGAGCGCGTCGCCGCGCTCGATGGCGAAGGCGACGGCGGGTTGCGCGACAAGCGGCGGGAGCAGCGCAAGCTGCGCGAGCACAGGATCGAGCAGAAACGAAGTCAGCAGCACGCCTTCAATACGCATCTGCTCGAAGCCGGGAAGGCGGAGGGCGTGATCGGGGGCGGAGAAAACATTCCAGGCTCCCGGCTCAGCGTCAGGCATGCTTGGAATTTGTATGGCAAGAGCTTGCTGCTCTATGACCGGCTCGCGGGGCGCGCGACCTATCGCAACCGGCTCGATGCCTCACCAAAGCGGCCGGAGGCGGATCGCCACCGCGCCATTGCCGATGCCGCGACAAAGGCGGCCGAGGCCGCCGAGACCGAGCGCAACCGGATCGAACGTGACGTGCGCCGTGCGCTCGGTGCTTATTTCGACAAGTTCGGCGTCGTGACGCAGGTCGGCGTTGAGAGCGAGCCGCTCGGTGAAGTCAAGCCGTGGATGGATCTCCTGATCGAGGAGATGGAAACCAGCGAGCTGCGCAAATATGAGAGCCAGGCGCGCGAGGCAGCAGAGAAGGCCGCGACCCTGCTGCGGGGCCAGTTCATCAACGCGCTGACCTCCAGGATTGCGAAAATGGAACGCGAGCTGACCGCAATGAACCGCGGTCTCGCCGATCACCCGTTCCACAATGAGAAGTATTCGTTCCATCACACCCGGCTGGCCGAATTCCAGCCGATCCTGAAGATCATCGAGATCGGCAAGACCTCTCCGGAAGCGCTCGACATGCTGTTTCGGGGCGACGAGGTGCCCGAGGATTTTCCGCACCGGGACACTTTGCGCGAGATCGAGGTGCTGCTGGAAGATCCCGAAAAGGATTTCAGCGAGTTCGAGGACTATCGCAACTTCTTCACCTTCGAGATCATCATGGAGGACATCGTCAGCGGCCGCAGGACCCGCTGGGAGACGCGGCGCGGGACCGGCTCGGGTGCCGAGCAGCAGGTGCCGATCTATGTCTCGATCGGCGCCTCACTGGCGTCGGTCTATGGCAGCGGCGGCCGGCATGGCGGCCGTGCGCCGGGCATGGCGCTTGCGATCTTCGACGAGGCTTTCTCCAAGATGGACGGCAAGAACCAGCGGCAGATGATGAGCTTCTACAAGAAGCTGGGCTTGCAGATCATCATCGCCGCGCCGAACGAGAAGCGCGTGGCCGTTCTGGAGCACATCGACACCGTGATCGAGGTCGACCGGATCGGCGAGAGCGCCCGGGCGAGCGTGGCGCAACTGAAGGAGCGCGCCCGCGCCGAGCTGAGGGCGATGGATCCGGACCTGCTGTCGGATGACGAATTGAAGAAGCTGGCGGCCGAGTAGGGCGATGGGACGGCGATTTTCCGATGCCGAGGCGCTCTTGTCCCATCTGCTGGACCGGCGCGAGGACGGCATCGCTGATCCGACCGCTCGTCCCGATTTTTCACCACTCGATAACGTCTCGGAGATCGACTGTTTCGTCAGGCGGCTCGAGGAGGCCGAGTCCGCTGGTGCCATCCGCATCGTCAAGGGGAGGGGGCGCGACAGCGACCAGATCAAGCTTGTCCGATTGCAGGATACCGTGCGGCTCTATGATCTGCTCGGACGCCGTCCAGTCGCAGAACTCGCTGCAGCGGCGACCGAGCGGTTGCGCGACCGGCTTGATGTGCCACAGGTCTTCGACACGCATATCGCTGCAATCCGCGCCACTTGGTCGCGAGGCAAGGAATGGCAGAAGCTCGGCATGGCCGACGTGGAGCGGCTACGAACAGCGCTGCTGTTTGCCAAAGCGATCCTTGAACAGAAGCACCGCGGTACCGACTACAGGACCTTCTCGCGCAAGGTCGCGGGCGACAGCAAGGCGTTGGAGCGGCTCGAAGGCGCCGTCGTGAGGCTGCTTGTCCCGGCACTCGAGCTGCCGCCGGGAGCGCGTCCGCGCGATGCCCTCAGGACGCTCGGACTGGAGAAGTTCGCACCGCCACTGCTTCTGGCCGGCCGTCTCGATTTCGACAGCGCCGAGTTGTCCCTGATACGGCCGGCCTATTTCGGCATCCCGCCGCAGGAGGCATCGCGCATCCGCTTGCGCGAGACGCCACGCTACGTGCTGACGATCGAGAACTATGCCAGCTTCCACCGACATATCGCAGAAGCCGATCGCGACGGCACGGGCGTGACCATCTATGTCGGCGGCTATCCGTCGCTGGCGACGCAGGATGCGTTGCGTGCGCTCGCAGGTCTCGTGCCAGACAATGTGCCGTTCTTCCATTGGTCGGACATCGATCCTGACGGCGCCTGGATATTCCGCACCATCGAGCGGATCATCGCGCGGCCGTTGCGGCCACATCTGATGACGCCGGAGCTTGCCGAGGCGTTTGGACGGGCGCCGGACGATCCGAGCCGGCCACCGAGGCAGGCGGAAAACACCGCGATTGCAGCTCTGATAACTTATCTATCGAGCGAGGGCGCCAAATGGCTGGAGCAGGAAGAGCTCGATCCGGCAATGCCCGTGTAGAACCGCTCTCCGCGCAGGCTGCGGTCAATCGCCACATGCGATCATCACCCGGCATTGATCAGATGGATTGCCACAAGCGGTGATTGCGGCGGCTGATGCGGCCAACACACACCGTGCAACTCTTTTGAGTTGGCCGCCGCTCCTTACGGCACGATTCACACACTTGCCGTAAACACATGGTGCAGCCTGAGTTCCGGCCCCATCAATCGAGATGCCTTCATGCGGATGTTTGCTCCTTCGACTGCCGTCGCACAACGCGCCGGTATGCTGTTCTGTGTCCTTTTTGCCCTGTCCATGCCGGCCCATGCGCAGACGGTGACACCCGAGCAGCCGGCGCAGGCCGCGGCGGATAAGCCGGACGAAACAAAACCGGTCGCGTCCGACGAGAAGCCGGCGCCTGCCGAGCAGAAGCCGGTGGCTGGTGCGGCGGAG
The DNA here is from genome assembly GCF_000239815.1 of Bradyrhizobium sp. STM 3843. Taxonomy (GTDB): domain Bacteria; phylum Pseudomonadota; class Alphaproteobacteria; order Rhizobiales; family Xanthobacteraceae; genus Bradyrhizobium. The sequence goes on from NZ_CAFK01000066.1 coordinate 18,679, forward strand.
CAACCCGCAGCGACGGCGGACAAGCCGGCTGAGAACAAGGCCCAGGCCGAGCCGCAATCGGCGCCGGTGAAAGCTGACGCTGCAGATGCGAAGGATCAGCCGGCCTCGGCCGCAGAGACTCCAGCGCGCAGCGATGACAAGCCGGCCGCCGCTGAGCAGAAGACCGCTACGCCCACCGTTGTCGAGGAGAAGAAGGAGCCGGAAAAGCCGGTTCAAGCCGAGGCGAAGCCTGCCGCTGTGCAGGAGAAACCGGTTGCTGCTCCCGAGCCTGCCGCTGCGCAGAGCGAGAAAGCTCCCGCGCCTGAGACGAAGCCGGCCGACGCTGCGGAGAAGGCAGCTGTGCAGGACAAACCAGCCGACGCCGGCGCGCCATCTCCTGCGCCGGAAAAACCTGCTGTCGCGGAGGACAAGAAGTCAGCCGCAGCCCCGCAGGAATCCAAAGCCCCGCTGGATTCCAAGCCGGCGGCGGCACAGGACAAGCCGGCTGCAGCGCAGCCGACGGCCTCAGAAGCGAAAGAGGCGAAGCCTGCGGCCACACCAAAACCAGCCGACAAGCCGAAGCCGGCCGCGGTTGAAGAGAAGTCGGCCGCCAAGCCCAAAGCGGCGACGCATTCAGAACATGCGGATGATGATGCGCCCAAGCACCGCAAGCATCACGCGCGCAGTGACGATGACGAGCCGGTCAAACGCAAGCGTCATGCGCATGTCACACACAAGCCCAAGGCGCATCAGAGGTGCACCCAATTCCGCACCTATGACGAGGATCGCGGCACCTATAGGGGATACGACGGGCGCATCCATTCCTGCAGGTAAGCTCGGACCGATCCGGCATAGCTGTTCGCGTCGGCTCACACCGACGCGCCAGCATGTCAGGTTCTAACACGTGCGGCGGACGCCGCGACGAGCGCAGCCCGGCGGTGACGGACTGATCATCGTCATCTTGCAGTCTCAAGTTGTGCCGCCTTGCACGACATCCCGGTTTCACGATACCATCGTTATTGCGTTGGGGATTTTGGGGGAGTGGGGCTCGTGCAAAGGTTGATCGTTGCTGCCGGCGCGATGGTGTTGGCGGCGCTCGTGTCGTTGTCCGCGTTTGCGCAATCGGCGCCGCCGAGCGAAGCTGCCCGCAAAGCGGAACTGAAGGCCGCCTGGCAGGCCGCGAGCCAGGCCGGCACCGACGGCCCCAGCGATATCACGCTGATCGACCAGGGTTCGCTGAAGCTGCCCGCCGACCATTTCTTCGTCCCGAAGAGCGAAGGCCTGCGTCTGCTGCGCGCACTCGGCAACGTCGTCGATGACGCGACATTCGTGGGGCTGGTGCTCGGAAAGCGTCAGAACGACCAGTGGATGGTGGTGATCCGCCATATCAAGGAAGGCTACATCAAGGAGGACGATGCCAAGAACTGGAATGCAGACGACCTCCTGAAGAACATCAGCGCCGGCGTCGAGCAGGCGAACCAGGACCGCGCCGCGCGCGGCTTTCCCGAGATGCAGGTGATCGGTTGGATCGAGCCGCCGACCTACGATGTGAGCGCGCATCGTCTGGTGTGGTCGCTCTTGGGCAAGGACAAGGGCGAGGCGGACGACGCGCCTAAGAACGTCAATTACAACACCTACGCGCTCGGACGTGACGGCTATTTCAGCTTGAACCTTTTGTCCGGATCCGATCGGATCGCGAACGACAAGGCGGTCGCGCATGAGCTGCTGTCCGATCTCTCCTACAACCCGGGCAAGCGCTATGAGGATTTCAGCGCGAGCACGGACCGGATCGCCGAATACGGGTTGTTGGCCTTGGTTGGCGGCGTCGCGGCGAAGAAGCTCGGACTGCTCGCGCTCGCCGGCGCATTCGTCCTGAAGTTCGCCAAGCTGATCATCTTCGGGGTGGTCGGCGCGGGTGCTGCGATCATGAATTTCTTCCGTCGCAAGCCGCGCAGCGACAACGCCGGCGGAGCCGCGTGAGGCGCCGACTGCATCAGCCATCCCGACTCATTCAGCCCAGGCTGCGCCTCATCTCGATCCTGCTATCGGCACGACATGAACGTCATTCACAACGTTGTTGAACTGGATTCAGTGGATTGACAGCAAGGTCCACGGCAAGCGAATTGCAGCCCCGCTGCGTGGCGTCGCGGCTGCTCCTTGGGCTGAAATTTGCTTGCGGCGCGACCAATTGGACGCAGAGTGGACAAGCGTAGTTCGGGCAGGGGCGGCACATTTCTCAGGCGCAGCTTGAGCCGACCGTCGTTCTGAAGAGGGCAGTTGAATGGATTCACCTTTGCCGGAAAGCGAGACGGGTCAAGTCGCAGCCAATTCGAGCGATAAGCCGAAGACGCAACCTTCGACGCGTGCACCCGCCGTCATCGTGGCGCTGGTGGTGACGGGCGTCGCCGCGTTATCGATCTGGTATTTGATGCGGCCCGAGCCGTTGCTGGTGCAAGGCGAGGTCGACGCCACGCGCATGGATATCGCAGCCCGCATCGATGGACGTGTCGCCGAGATTCCGGTGGCGCGCGGGCAGAACCTTCCGTCCGGCGCGGTGCTGGTGAAGATCGACAACCCCGAGACCCTGGCCAAGCTCAGGGATGCCGAAGCTGCGAAGGTCGTTGCGCAGGCGCAACTCGCCCATATCGAGGCCGGTACGCGCGTCGAAACCATTGCCGCGCAGAAAGCGGCCTATGAGCGCGCGCAGGCAGCGGCCACGCTGGCGCAGAAGACGTTCGATCGCGTCCACGAACTCTTTGGGCTTGGCCACGCGCCGCAGGCACAGCTTGACCTCGCGACGGACCGGCTGCAGGAGAGCCAGCGCGCGGCAGACCAGGCCAAATCGGCCTATGATCAGGCCGTCAACGGCGCCACGCGCGAGGAGCGGGCGCTGGCCGCAGCCAGCGTGCAGAAGGCGACCGCTGATATCGCCGGCGTGCAGGCGCTGGTCGACCAGATGACCGTCACCGCGCCCGTTGCCGCTCAGGTCTATCAGCGCAACGTCGAACTCGGCGAATATGTCTCGCCTGGGGTGCCGCTGCTCACTTTGATCGATCTCAGCGACATCTGGCTGCATTTCGATCTGCGTGAGGATCTCGTCAGGGCGCTGAAGGTCGGCGACCGTTTCGAGGTGCGGGTGCCGGCGCTGGGCGACCGCGCGATCACCGCCGAAGTGAAGCTGATCGCGACCCGCGGCGAGTATGCGAGCTGGCGGGCCACCCGCGCGACCGGCGCGTTCGACCTGCGCACCTTCGAGGTCCGTGCTTATCCAGTCGAGAAGGTGCCGGAGCTGCGCCCCGGAATGAGCGTCTACGCCGACTGGCGGAGCCGATGATGGCATCCGTGCCCAAGCCGGGTTTCCGCCTAGTCGTCACCCGCGAATGGCGCTGGATGCTGCGCGACCGCGTGATGCCGATCCTGGTGCTCGGGGTTCCGCTCCTCGCCGTCATCGTGCTCACCGCGGTGTTCAGCCATCAGGTGATGCGCGGCCTCGGCGTTGTCGTGGTCGACGACGACAGGACGCCGACCGCGGCCACGTTCATTGAATCCGTCGCGGCGTCGCCGACGCTGGCGATCGTTGCCCGCCCGGCCGATTTGTCGGCCGCGGCCCGTGCGATCCGATCGGGCGAGGCCGGGGCGGCGGTCTACATCCCCGCGAATTTCGAGCGCGATTTGCAGGCCGGCCGCCGGCCGCAGGTCACGGCCTTCTACAATCAGCAGGCACTCACTGCGGCGGGCGTGGCCTCGCAAGGATTGTCCGATGCGTTGCATGCCGCAGCGAGCCACGTGGCCGCAGCCGGCCATAGTGCACCTTCGCGGCATCGGATCGGCACGCTCGCCGTCGAGCAGATCGCGCTCACCAATCCCGAACGCAACTATGCGCAATATCTGGTTCGCGCGCTGCTGCCCGTGGTTCTGCATATCGTGGTCGCCATCAGCGCCGGTTACGCGGTTGGCTCCGAGTTCCGGCGCCGCAGCTTGCGGGCTTGGCTCGCCTGCGCGGGCGGCAATCCCATGACCGCGCTCGCCGGCAAACTGACGCCATTGTTCATCCTGTTCATCGGCATGATGGGCGTGCTGACGCTGGTGATCGAAGGCGTGTTCGGGATCCCATTTCGGGGCGACCTGCCGATGATGCTGGTCGCCGCGCTGCTGTTTCTGATCGCCTATCTCGCGCTTGGCGCGCTGTTGCAATTGGTGACCCGCGAGCTCGCGACAGGGCTTGCGCTCACCGGCCTGATCGTGTCGCCGGCGTTCGGCTTTGCCGGCGTCGGATTTCCCGTGATCGGCATGAACAGCTTTGCACAATATTTCGGCGCGCTGCTGCCCTTGCGCTGGTACATGTCCATGCTGTTTGGCCAGGCGGCCCGTGGCCTGCCGGTGCAGGCGAGCGCACAGCCGTTTGCAGCACTGGCATGCTTGGCCGCTCTCTTTGTCATCCTGGCAGTGTGGCGGCTCCGCGCGATCCAGCCTACCGCTGGGAGCACGCGGACGATGGAACGCGAGCCGGAGGATCCGGCGCTGCCGCAGCGCGGCGTTGATAGCGTCTTCGCAACCGAATGGCGTCGGGTGCTGTCGAATCGCAGCGTGTTCTCGACCCTGATGCTCGCACCGCTCATCTACGGCATCTACTACCCGCAGCCCTATCTGACGCAAATTCTCCACGAGGTCCCGGTGGCAGTGGTCGACAATGACCTCACCCATCTCAGTCAGGACATCGTGCAGGCGCTCGACGCCAGCGGAACGGTGCGCGTCGCAGTCCGCGCGCAGACCCTGGAGGAGGCGCGCGCGGCGCTTCAGCGCGGCGAAGTGTTCGCGATCCTCGGCATTCCGCCCGGTACTGAACGCGACGTGCTCAAGGGCGACGTCGCCCATCTGCCGTTCTATGCCGACGCGACCTATCTCCTGATCTTCAAGGCGACCGCCGCCGGCGTGGCATCTGCGGTCGCGACACTTTCGGCCGATCTGACCAGCCTCGGCGCACGCAGCGACGGCAGCCTGGCCAAGGCCTCTCTCGCCTCGGCAAGCCCAGCCGACATCCTGATCCAGCCGATCTTCAATCCGACCGGCGGCTACGCGAGCTATATCGTGCCCGCAGCGTTCGTGCTGATCATTCAACAGACGCTGCTGATGGCGGTTGCGATGCTGACGGTGGGCGGCTTGGCGGCGTGCCGTCCGCTGCCTACTGTGATCGGCCGCGCGGTCGCTCACTTGACATTGTCCTTGCCGGCGCTGGCGCTGTTTCTCGTGGTCCTGCCGCGCGTCTACGGCTTCTCGACACTCGGCCAGACCCCGGCGCTGTTTGCGCTCGCGGCCCCATTCATCCTCGCCACCAGCTTTCTGGGCCAGGCTGCCGGCGCGTGGTTCAAGCAACGCGAGACAGCCGTCCTGCTGTTTCTCGCCACCAGCATTCCGCAGCTCTTTGTCGTCGGCTTTGCCTGGCCGCGCGAGGCGATCCCGGCACCGGTCCTGACGGCAAGCCGGATATTCCCGTCCGACTTCGCTATCGACGGGCTGTTGCGGGTCAACCAGATGGGGGCCGATCTCAACGAAGTTTGGCCCGACTGGCGCGGCCTCTGGCTGATGACGTTGGTGTATTTCACCCTGGCCTGGCTGTCGGCAAGATGGCTTCGAGGGAGGCTGACCTATGGCTAGCATACGCATCCGGCTTCGCCGCCGCCGGCTGATCGGGCTGGCGGTGCTCGCTGCGCTGGCTGGCGGCGCCGCTTACCTGGTCTGGCGGCCGGAGCCCGATCTGCCTGTTGTCGGCATGGTCCGGTCCACCGAGATCAGGATTGCTCCCGCGGTCGGAGGTCAGCTCGCCGCCATCAAGGTCACGCGTGGTCAGCACGTCAAGACCGGCGACGTGCTCGCCGAGCTCGGCGCGCCTGAGCTTGCGGCGGCGATCGTGCAGGCCCGCACGGCAGGTGACGTGGCGCGCGCCTCACGGGCTCATGTTTATGCCGGCGCGCGCGAGGAGCAGGTCGCGATGCTCGCGGCGGAAATGCGCAAGGCGCAATCGCGCCAGGACTATGCGACGCAGCAGCTCGGCCGCACCTCGCAGCTGGCGCATGATGATTTCGCCTCGCAGGCGGCGCTCGACCAAGCGAATGCCGATGCCGACACGGCGCGCGCCGATGTTGCGGAGGCCGAGGCCAATCTTGAATCGGCCAAGGCTGGACCGACGCGTGATGAGCGCGGCATTGCCGATGCCCAGGTGGACGCTGCCGGCACGGCGCTGCGCGTATTGGAGCGACGCTTCGACAAGACCATCCTGCGCGCTCCGTCGGACGGCATCGTGGGCGTGATCGTTGCCGAAGTCGGCGAGGCTGTGCAGGCTGGCCAGCCCGTGCTCACGATCGAGGCCGTCGCGCAGCCTTGGCTTTCCTTCAACGTGCGAGAAGATCGTCTCCACGGCCTCACCGTGGGCACGAAGGTCGATCTCGTCGCCTCCGGTCATGATGGCCACTTTGCCGGCGTCGTCACGGAGTTGCTGCCGCTCGGCGAATTCGCGATCTGGCAGGCCGCGCGTGCGGTCGGCGATCACGATCGCAACACGCTGCGCCTGCGCGTCGATCCGCTGCTCGATGCACCTGCACTTGAACCGGGAATGACGGTGCATCTCCTGCGTTAAGCGTGATCGGGATCCATGCGCGCCGTGCTGCATGGATGCGGCGGCGAGCAAGATCGCACGCTGCGACGCTGTCGCCGCACGCGACGCGAGATCAGGTTCTCTCTCGCCTAGATTGCGGCCTGATGATCGATGACGGGGTGCGCCGGGCTGATCATATCGGGCAGCGTCGCGGGGCAGCCCTGCAAGAGCTGCGTCGCCAGCGCCGCACATTGGTTACGGATATCGGGAATGGCCATGATCTCCCAGAAGGCCGCGCGCGTGAGCGGACCAACCGCGAACAGCCGTTGCGACGGGAGGCCGTCGGCGCGCACGATGGCGCAGTCGGGCGTGATGTCGATGCCGATGCGGAGCACGTCAGGCCGCGCCAGGCCCTGGTCAAACAGGCTGCGCACGGCGGCATTGGTGGTCGCACGGGGATCTCGCACGATACCGGTGCAGTCGACGATGGCGCCGACTTCCATGCTCTCGATCTCGGATCGGCCGCGTCGACGATAATGGACGCGCGCACCGCTGATGCCGCCGTCGATGCCGACCAGCTTGGCCGCCTTGATCGTCAACTGTCCGTCCGCGATCACCGCCGCGATGCGCGCTTCGACTTCCGGCGCCATGCGATGCCGGTGGACGTCCCACCAGGCTCGGGCATGTTCCAGGAAGCTGCGCTTGGCGGAGAGCGGCAGCTCGCGCCACAGCCGATGACTAAAGGGTCTGATCGCGTCGATGACGCTGCGCCAATCACCGCCGTCCACCGCATGCGCGGCGATCCGTTGCCGGAACCAGCGCAACAGCCTGCTGGCGCCGATGCCGAACGGCACATCCTCCTCGCGCAACGAAAGGGGCGCCGTGCGCCGATGGCCTTTGGCCATCAGGCCACGGCGGGACATTGCGATGATGGGACCGTGATGTCCTTCGCGCAGCAAGGTGAGCACGTAGTCAGCCATGGTGAGGCCGGTGCCGAGGATCAGCACGGTTGTATCCTTGCCGAAGCCGGGAACGGACGGCGATATCCAGGGATCGGCATGCCAGGCGGATCGCGCGGTTGCCGCGTCATGGCCGGTCGCGAGCACCGCAACGTCGCCGACGAGGCGCGATCCGTCGGCGAGGCTCACTGTGACGTTGCCCCAGCCTTCGCTTACCGCCACGCATTCGCCGCGCAGGATCGTCAGTCGCTGCGCACCGTGCTCAGGCGACAGAAACGGATCAACAAGGCTCGCAACGTAATCGCCATACAGGCGGCGAGGGACGAAGCAATACGGATCAGGACAGAGTGGCGCGCCCTTCGCGCCCGTCGACAGCCAGCGCCAGAAATGGTCGGGGTCGTCGGGGAGCGCGCTCATATTGGCGGCGCGAACGTTGAGAAGGTGTTCGGAGTTGCCGGTATGATAGGCGAGCCCGCGGCCGATCTCGCTGCGCTTCTCGATCAGCGTTACGCGGAAGTCCGAATCCGGATGTTGCAGCAGTTGATAGGCGAGCAGGACGCCTGATGCGCCGCCACCAATGATGATTGCGTGTCGGTCTGGAGCGCAGCTCATGGACGGGCGCCTCTTTGAAACACCGCAAAACCCAGCAATTGCACTGTAGCATGCAATGCGGCTGCTGCCCGCAGGGCGCACGAAAAGACAAATCTATTCTCTTGTACTGCGCGTTCCCGCTACGCGTCGGCTAGGAACAGGCACACTCCTGACGAAACGACATCGCGCCGTGGCCGGCGAGGGGACACTTGCTAACCGACCTTATGAGGCGGCCCACATGACCGCCCGGTGCTTAGCGAGGAAACAGCGTCTGCGCTGTGGCGTTGGCGTTGCGGGGCCGTGGTGGCGGTACCACGCCTGGTGGCCGCGCTGCATCCGTCCGTTGCGGCAGGGGCGTAGCCGGCTTCGGCTGCTGCAGCGTCGAGATCCTGGTCATCACGCGCATCAGCTGGTCCTGGCCGGCCTGCAACTGCTCGGTCGCCCTGGCTTGATCGCGAACGACCTGTTCCTGGCCGGCCTTGAGCTGCTCGATCCCGACCTGCAGATCGGCGACGTCGCGGGCCAGCTTCTGGATCAACGGCATCATGTCCCGATCGACGGACGCGGTGTTGTTATCTCCACGGTCAATCGACGGCTGGGAAAGCGATGCGGATGACGCGTTCAGCGAGGCGGTCGTCATGTCCGAGGACTGTGTGCCGGCGGCAGACGACCGCACATTGGCCGAACTCACGTCGGTGGATGCATCGGCGTCGTTCGTTGCCGAAAACTTCAAAAGCGACGGTGTCCAGCGCGCCACCATCGATGTCGTAGCGTCGGGATAGAACCAGGCGGCAGCTCCCCCGATCAGGCCGGCCACAACCAGAATGCCGATCGCACCATGCAAAGTCCTGCGGCGAAACGACCTGCGCAAACGTGTTTGCGGAGTGCCTTTGTCACCACCGGCCAGCTCGGCCCCCCGGGGGGCAGGCTGGGCCGCGATATCCGCAAGGCGCTGGTCGATCCGCGACAGCACGTCGCGCACGACCCGCTTGTAGATATCCGTGTAAGAATCCTTCTCAGGCGACAGACCGATCTCGCCCGGATCAACCTCGTTCACGTTCTGCGTCGACTGCACTGGTATTCCTTTCAGGTCCAAGCCCCCCGGACCAAAGGCGCCCGTCAGTTCCCGAATCGTCCGACAAATCGGCGCGGTGCTTTGACCAAACAAAGACTTCGCCGTGACAAGTGCGAGGCGATTTCAGGTTCCAGGCGAGGTTCTTGGGTGAGCTTCTTGGGTGAAGTTCTTAGGTGAAGTGCTTGGGGATCGACCGCGCTGCCGGGCCAGGGCCCAGAGCGATTGCGACGCGCATGACGAAGATATTGTGACGATGAATTTGGCCGCCCTCGTGAGTTGACCCAGGCAGGAAGCGGGCGGCCGGCTCTAATTTCCTGCGTGCTGGACGACGCGAAAGCTGTTCGCTAGAAGGATGCATATTGAGTTTGATAAAGCTTAACATTGCGAGACAAATCGATCGCGGCGGCCCCGGAAGCGCCGGAGCCCTGTCAGCATGCTGGACCGGCGACGCGGTCGGGGGCGCGCATTCTGTGCGGCGGCATTTCAACGCGGCCGCCAAACGGCCTTGTCAACGTCGCATCAATGGCACTAGAAGAAAATCGTCAGCGAGGCACCCAAGAAACATAAGCTGATCTCCAAGGGAGGAAGAATGCGCAAAATCATCATCACTGTCGCCATGACCCTGCCAATGCTGGGGGCGGCCTATGCGCAAGACAGCATCAAGCTCGGCTATATCGATCCGCTGTCCGGAGGCGGTGCCAGTGTCGGCGAGGGCGGTCTCAAGACCTTCCAGTATCTCGCCGATGAGGTGAACGCGAAGGGCGGCATTCTCGGCCACAAGATCGAAATCCTGCCGCTCGACAACAAGACCAACCCGCAGGAGAGCCTGATCCAGGCCCAGAAGGCGATCGATGCCGGAGCGCATTACGTCACCCAGGGCAACGGCTCGTCGGTGGCGGCTGCGCTCGAGGATTTCGTCACCAAGCACGATACGCGCAACCCTGGCAAGGAAGTGCTTTTCTTCAACTACGCCGCGGTTGATCCGAGCCTGACCAACGACAAATGCAGCTTCTGGCATTTCCGCTGGGATGCGAGCTCCGACATCAAGATGGAGGCGCTGACCAGCTACATGAAGGGCCAGTCGTCGATCAAGAAAGTCTACCTGATCAATCAGGATTATTCGTTTGGTCAGTCGGTGCGGTCAGATGCGCGCAAGATGCTGGCGGCGAAGCGGCCCGACATCGAGATCGTCGGCGACGAGCTGCACCCGCTGCTCAAGGTCACCGATTTCTCGCCCTATATCGCCAAGATCAAGGCCTCCGGCGCCGATAGCGTCGTCACCGGCAATTGGGGACAGGATTTCGCGCTGCTCCTGAAGGCTGCGGCGGATGCCGGTCTCAAGGTGAACTGGTACACCTATTATGCAGGCGGCGCCGGCGGTCCCACCGCCATCAAGCAGACCGGCCTCGATCATCAGGTGTTCCAGATCACCGAAGGCATCCCGAACTCCGGCAACAAGGAGGCTATGGAGTTCGAAACGGCATTCCGCGCCAAGGCCAACATGTCGCTGTGGTATCCGCGGGCGGTCAACGAGATCAGGATGTTCAAGGCGGCGGCTGAAAAGGCCAACTCGGTCGATCCGATCAAGGTTGCGGAAGCGCTCGAGGATATGAAGTTCCAAGTGCTGGACGGCGGCGAAGGTTTCATGCGCAAGGACGACCACCAGTTCTTCCAGCCGATCTACATCTCCTCCTTCGGTACGCTTGCGGACAAGGAGAAGGAGCCGTTCGACGAGGAGAACACCGGCTGGGGCTGGCACATGGTCTCCAAGATCGACACGGCGCAGACCATCGTTCCAACGACCTGCAAGATGAAGCGGCCCTGACAGGCCGGCCACGTCGCGCCCCGTGCCCACAGCGGCACGGGGCAGCGCGGCTGTTTCCGCTTACGAGCGGGCGAGGGCTCGATCCCTTGTCCAACGGGCCTTGGCTAGGTGCTTGGCCCGGCCCAAAATTGCAATCGAGCCGTCCGGAGAACAAACGAGTGCGTCGTGCTTGAGTTGATCGTCATATCGACCCTCAACGGCGTCTTGTTCGGGATGCTGCTGTTCCTGCTGTCGAGCGGGCTGACCGTGATCTTCAGCATGATGGGCGTGCTCAATTTCGCCCATGCGAGCTTCTACATGCTGGGCGCGTTTTTCGGCTACCAGCTCACCAAATGGCTCGGCTTCTGGCCGGCGCTGGTGCTGGCGCCGCTCCTGGTCGGCGCGATCGGCATGGCGGTCGAGCGTTATGGCCTGCGCAACACCCACAAGCACGGTCATGTTGCCGAGCTGCTCCTGACCTTCGGTCTCGCTTTTGCGATCGAGGAGATCGTGTCGATGATCTGGGGCAAGAGCCCGGTCGACTATCGCGTTCCGGCTGCGCTCGATTTCCCAGCCTTCACGCTGTTCTCCACCAATTATCCGGCCTACAAGCTCTTCATGCTCGCGATCTCGGTCGCGATCTTCGTGGGGCTCTTGCTCGTCTTGAAGCGGACGCGCATCGGGCTCATCGTCCAGGCTGCGCTGACCCATCCGCATATGGTCGGCCACCTCGGTCACAATGTCGGGCAGATCTTCATGCTGGTGTTCGGGGTCGGCAGCGCGCTTGCCGGCGTGGCCGGCGTGATCGCGGGTCCGGCGTTGGTCACGCAATCCGACATGGCCGCGCTGCTTGGGCCGATCCTGTTCGTCGTCGTCGTGTTCGGCGGCCTCGGCTCGCTGCCCGGCGCCTTCATTGCCTCGCTTTTAATCGGGCTGATCCAGACATTTGCGGTGGCGTTGAACGGCTCGCTTGCGACCGCCTTCGGGCCGCTCGATCCGAGCCTCGGCCCCTCGGTGCTGACCGACATCTGGAACGTCACGATTGCCCAGATCGCCCCGATCCTGCCTTACGTGCTGCTGGTGTTGATCCTGATCGTCCGTCCGCTTGGCCTGATGGGAACGCGTGAAACATGAGCCAGGCCATCACCACCGCCGCCGACCTCCTCAAGGAGCACAACGGCCGCAACCTCGGTTTCTACGGCATCTGGCTCGCGGCCGCCGCCGCACTCGTCGTGCTGCCGTTGATCTTCTCCTCCGGCGGCGCGCTGACCTCGTTCAGCCTGATCGGCATTTCGATCATCTTCGCGCTGTCCTACAACATCCTGCTCGGGCAGACCGGCCTGCTGTCGTTCGGCCATGCCGTCCAGTATGGGCTCGGCGGCTTCCTCGCGGTTCACGCGATGAACGCCGTGGCCGATCATCAATGGCCGGTCCCACTGCCGTTCATTCCGCTGATCGGCGGGGTCGGCGGGCTCGCCTTTGCCATGCTGGTCGGATGGGTGATAACCCGGCGCGCCGGCACCGTCTTCGCCATGATCTCGCTCGGCATCGGTGAGCTCGTTGCCTCGTCCTCGCTCATTCTGCGCAGCGTGTTCGGTGGCGAAGCCGGCATCACCACCGACCGCACCGCGCTGCCGCACATGTTCGGCTGGAGCTTCGGGCCACAGATCCAGGTCTATTATCTGATCGCGTTCTGGCTGATGCTCTCGGCGATCGCGATGTATGCGCTGACCCGCACGCCGCTCGGACGCATCTGCAACGCCGTACGCGACAATCCGGGGCGGGTCGAGTTCATCGGCTATGATCCGCATGTCGTGCGCTATCTGGCCTACTGCTTCGCCGGGCTGTTTGCCGGCGTCGCCGGCGGGCTCACCGCGATCAATTTCGAGATCGCGAACTCGGCCTTTCTGGGCGCAACGCAATCGGGGCTCGTGCTGTTTGCGACCTTCATCGGCGGCACGGCGTATTTCTTCGGCCCGGTCCTGGGCGCCATTCTCGTGACCTATCTGCAGCTCGGGCTGACCAATGTCACCACCGTCTGGCAACTCTATTTCGGCATCATCTTCATCGGCATCGTGATGTTCGCGCCCGGCGGCATCGCCGGCCTGCTGATGATACACCGCCCGCTGATCCGCGGCCGGACGCTCGGCATGGTGATCCCATCCTATCTGATTGCGGCGCTCCCGACCTTGGCACTGGCGCTCGGCATCATCCTCGCGATCGAGACGGTCGCGCGTTACAGCCAGGGCCAAGGGGAGGGCAGCGTCATCAACCTGCTCGGTGTTGCCTTCAACGCCACCTCGCCGGTCACCTGGATCGTCGCGGCAGTGCTGATCATCGGCGGCTTCGCCGTCTCCCGGATCACCTGGCGCCGAATGGCGGAGGCGTTCGATCACGCCGCGACCGTGGCCCGCGATCGGGGGTACCTGGCGTGACCGCAGCCATCGACATCCGCGCCGTTGAGAAGCGCTTCGGCAATATCAACATCATCCGCGATCTCAATCTGAGCGTCGCGAAAGGTGAACGCCACGCCATTATCGGGCCCAACGGCGCCGGCAAGTCGACGACCTTCAACCTGATCAGCGGCCATCTGAAGCCGACCTCGGGTGAGATCCGTTTGAACGGCGAGGTGATCTCCGGCCTGCGCCCGTTCGAGGTCAACCGGCGCGGTCTGTCGCGCTCATTCCAGGTCACCAACGTCTTCGCCAAGATGACGGTCTGGGAAAATGTCCGCTGCGCGGTGCTGTGGGCCACCGGCCATCGCTACGCGTTCTGGAAGAATGTCGACGAGCTGCCGGAGGTGCGCCGGCGCACCGCCGAGATTCTCGAGGACATTCACCTGATCCATCGCCGCGACGTGCCCGCCGGGCTTCTGACCTATGCCGAGCAGCGCGAATTGGAGATCGGCATCACCATCGCGGGGGGCGCCGACGTCATCATGCTGGATGAGCCGACCGCAGGCATGAGTCACGCCGAGACTGAACGCGCGGTCGCGCTGATCCGCCGCCTGACCGAGGGCCGCACGCTCGTCATCGTCGAGCATGACATGAGCGTCGTGTTCGGGCTGGCCGACCGCATCTCGGTGCTGGTTTACGGACACATCATCGCCTCCGGCACGCCCGAACAGGTTCGCGGCGACCCCAAGGTCAAGGAAGCCTATCTCGGCGAGGAGGCGCATTGATGCTCGAGGTGAGGGACCTTCATGCCTTCTACGGCAAGAGCCATATCCTGCAGGGCGTCGATATCAGCATCGGGGCAGGCGAGGTGGTGAGCCTGCTCGGACGCAACGGCGTCGGCCGCTCGACCACCGTGAAAGCGATCATGGGCGAGGTGGCGCCGCAAGGCACGATCCGCTTCAAGGGAAGGGATATCGCCGGCCTTCCGAGCTACCGGATCGCGCGCGCCGGACTCGGTTATGTTCCGGAGCACCGCGACATCTTTCCGGGCCTGACCGTCCGTCAGAACCTTGTGCTCGGCATCAAGGATGTCGGCAAGCCCGGCAAATGGCGCCTCGAGACCATGCTCGAGATGTTTCCCAATCTGGCCTCGCGAGCTGACACGCCTGCGGGCGTCCTGTCCGGCGGCGAGAAGCAGATGCTGACTATCTGCCGGACGCTGATGGGCGATCCCGAGCTGATCATGATCGACGAGCCGACCGAAGGGCTGGCGCCCCTGATCGTGCAGCAGGTCGGCGATCTCATCGCGAAAATCGCGGCCGCCGGAGTCGCCATCCTCCTGGTCGAGCAGAAGCTTTCGATCGCGCTGCGGATCTCGCACCGCGTCTATGTCATGGGCCACGGCCGGATCGTGTTCGAAGGCACGCCCGACCAGCTCAAGGCCAACGCCGCCATCCGCAAGGAATGGCTCGAGGTGTGACGGCGGGTCGCCGGCAGCTCCCGCGATCGTGTCTATATGTCAGCTTCCCGCCAAGGCGTCGCGCATGGCGACGCGGCTTCCGTCCGGCTTGCTGAAATAGAGATGGCTCTCAAGCACGGATTGCATGTTTTCAAACATCGAATAGAGGTCGTCGCAATAGACCGATGGATTGTCGTAACCGTTCTTCTTCGAAAAGCGATGTGGAAGATAGCCGCCGCCACACGCATTCATGAATTTGCATTCGCGGCACTTCGCGCAAAGCTTAACCGACGCGTCGCGTGCCGCTTTCCAGCGAGGCTCGTTCCTGACCTCGTCGATCTCATGATCGAAGATGTTGAACCTGGTGCTCGTGAACCCGTCGCCCGCGATACGCAGCACATCGTGAGCCTCCACCGTGCCGTCGGTCATAACGGTGCAGAGCTCGACAGGTTTGTGGCCCACGCCTTCGGTCGGTGAATTGTTTCCGAGCAGGGCAGTGATCATATCGGAAATGATGCGGATTTTGGCCGTTTGCGTCGTGCGATTGGCCGCAAGCCAGACGTCGAACAGGCCCTTATAGAACGCGGCGATGGACGGCGGGTTTTCATCCACCGTCGCATCGGGGATCATGATGTCGTAGTTGACGATTCCGCATGCGGCGAAGAAATCGGCATATTGCTGCGGCGGGTAGGCAGGATTGCAGACCGCCAAGGCGATGACGCCGATGTCACGCGATACCAGCATGCGAGCGGCTCGTTCCACCGCAGCGTGGGTGCCTGTCCCCTGAAAGGTCCTGCGGTTGAGGTCGTGAATATGCGCGGGCCCGTCCAGACTGATCGCAACCGAAATGTTGCCGCGCTCGAAGCAGTCCAGCCATTGGTCATCGATCAGCACGCCGTTGGTCGTGACCGCAATCGGTATGTCGCAGCCGGTACGTGCTGAAATGCCGTCGCAGGCTTCGGCAAAGCGGTCAAAATTTTCAACGCCCCAAAGCAGGGGCTCCCCCCCGTGCAGGATAATAGGAAATTCAGCCAGCGAGTATCTCACGACGTGCTGCTCGATGCGCTGAAGCAATCGATGCAGCACGTCAGCACTCATCAGCTTGGGCTTGCTATAGACGGACGCGTCACGAAACCAGTAGCAATAGGAGCAGTCGATGTTGCATCTGGTGGCGACCTTGACCAGCAGCTGCGTGATCGGCTGATCCTGAAACGCGGCAAAGTCTGAACGTTCAGCCAGCATGCCGACACCGAGACAGGCGTGGAGAAACCATCTGGAGCAGCGAATTTGAAATTCCGATCAGTCGGGCGGTGCGTTCTTCATCGGAACTTCAAATTCAAAGCCGCACCGGCGACGTGATGCGAAGGTCGCGGAGTGCTAGTATCCTCGAACAAAACCCCCGCGGCGGAATGCACCGACGCCCGGAGCGTACCCGCCTCGGCGAAAGGCGCCCGCATGTGGTCCTTTCGCAAACCCGCCACGTCTGAAATAAACCTGGGTCGTCGTGGCCTCGTCGGCGACTTCCTTCGCATTCTGTCCGCGGAGATCGTTCAGCAATGCCTCGATACCCTGATGGTCGCTCTGAATAGTCGCGCCTGGCCCGTGCAGCTGTATGAGGCTCGCCAAAATCTTCAGCGTCGTAATTGGCATGATGTGCTCCTCTTTTCGCGACGCAGCGTAGGAATCGAACGAAAGGCCGGTCAATCAAACCCGGCAGAGCAGCACCAACGTGTAAACCTTTTCTCGGACGGTGGCAACGCCACGAGAATGCACGCGCTCGAAGCGACCTGAGGACCAGCGCCCCCAGGGCTTTTGAGTGCAGAGGCTTTCGAGTTCAGGGGCTCAGGTCACTGGAATCGCAGAGGGCGCGGCAGAGCCGGCCGAGGCGCCGGACGTGGAGCTGCTCCGGCGGGCGCCTCGCTTTTTGCCGTTCGGCAAACACGCGCCAGCTGGTCCTGACTCGCCTGCAGCTGCTCGGTCGCGCGGCTCGACTGTTCCTGGCGACTCTTCAGCTGCTCGATCCCGGCCCGCAGATCAGCAACGTCCTGCGCAATCTTCTGGATCAACGGCGTGAGGTCTCGCTCGGCGGCCGGCGCAGCGGCTGGCGAATTCGAATCGTCCGCCTCGGCTACCGTCTCCGCCGCTCCTGCATTCGCATCCGGCAAGGGTGAGGCAGGGGCCGCATGCGCCACATTGGCCGAGCTCAGATCGGTCGGGGTCTCGACTTCGCTGCCCAAGACTTTCTGAAGCGAAGGCACCCAGCGGGCCACCAAGGATGTGGCGGTACCGCCGCGAAACCAGACCACGACGGACCCGACGAGCCATATCGACAAAGCCAGACCAATGACGGCGCGCACCAGGCGCAGCCCCCGTCGTCCCGAGCGGCGTACCTCCGCTTGCGCGCTGCCATCGACATCGCCGATGAGTTCACCAGCGTCGGACGACTCAGGGACGATGGTCTGAGCTTCGATCTGCGCGATCCGTTGATCGATACGCGCAAGCACCTCACGTACGACCCGCTTATAGATGTCCTCATAGACATCATTGTTGAGCGACAGAGCAACGTCACCCGGATCAACTTCTTTCGCGTCGTTCGCGTCTGACGTCGACTGCATTGGCATTTCCCTCAGGTCCAATACCCCCAGGGCAAAGGGTGACATTCCCGTGCTCCAATCATCCGCTGCTTTGACCAAAGCAAGACAGTGCGGTGACGAGCCCGAGGTGATTTTTAAACGGCGTTGCAACGCATGTCGGTGCAATCGGTACGCCGAATGAGATCACAGGCGACCGAATTGCCGAATTGAAAGGACATCGCGCAATGCTTACGCGAGAAAGTCCTCGACCGCCTTTATGAAGGCGTCAGGTTGCTCCAGCGGCGGACAGTGTCCGCACCCCGGCAATTCCACGTAGGTCGCGCCCGGAATCTTCTCAGCGAGCAGCCGGCAGAGTGGGGGCGGGGTGGCCGCGTCGAGCGCACCGCAGACGACGCGCGTGGGCTTGCGGATGGAGCCGAGCTGCGGCGTCAGGTCGGCGGACATCAAGCTGCGGCAGGCGGCGATGAATCCCTCTGGCGCAATTCCCAGCAGGACGCGCCGCCGCTCCTCGATAGCGCCGGGATGGGCGGCCAGATAGGCGTCGTGGAATACCCGGTTGGCCGAGATGGTCGCCACCGAGCCGATGCCTTCGCTCTCGACCTTGGCCGCCATCACCTCGAACGCTTTCCGTCCTTCCGGTGGGAAGCCGGCCGCAACGTCTGACAGCACCAGCTTGCCGAACTTGTCGCCGTGTCGGAGCGCCATCGAGATGGCGGCGGTGCCGCCGAAGCCGTTGCCGATGACGATCGTCTCCTTCGAAAGTCCGCCGGCTACGAAGACCGATGCAAGGCGATCGGCATAACCCTCGATTCCCGGCGCGATGCAAGCGGAGCCGTGAAAGCCGGGCAGGTTCACCAGCGTGACCCGGAACCTGCGCGCCAGCCAAGGCAGCACCGGATCGAACGCGGCGCGATCGGCAAGAAGCGAATGGACGATGAGCAGGTCCGCCCCAGCGCCGGCCTGCACCGCGGTCAGGCGACCATCCGCAAACGTGACGGAGTTGAGTTCCACCGGTTGCCTCATTCAATATCAGATTGAGAGAAATAAGCAGCATCTGAAATTGGCGTCAACGAAACTTGCATATGAAATTACTTGAATATTTGTCCTATTGCGTGTCGATCTGACCGGCCTATAATATATCAGATGAACGAGATTCCTTACCAGTTGATGCGCTCGGATATCTACGGCGCCCTGCGGCGCGAGATTCTGAGCTGCGCCATTCCGCCTGGGGCGGAAATCCGCGATGCCGACATCGCCGATCGCTTTTCAGTCTCCCGCTCGCCGGTCCGCGACGCGCTGCTGCGGCTCGAGGCGGAAGGCCTTGTCGTCATCAGCCCGCGCAAGGGCTATCGCGCGTCTCCGATCTCCATCGCTGATGCGCGCGATCTGTTCGAATTCCGCGCGGTTCTCGAGCCTGCCTGCGCCGCAAGCGTGGCGACCGAAGCCAGCGAGGAATCCTTGCGCGCGCTCGACCGCTTCCGTTCGATGAACGGCATTGCTGCGGCCGAGGCGGGGACCGCGCCTTCATTCGTGGACTATAATCGCGAATTCCACCTCGCCATCGCGCGCCTTTGCACCAATCAGCGTATTCGCGTGGCGACCATCGACCTGATCGAGCAGTTCGATCGGCTCGTCACCGTGAGCATCAGCAGCAACGAGGCCGGTGGACAGCGCGATGCGCTCATCGCAGAGCATTGCGACATCATCGATGCCCTGCAGGCCCGCGACGGCAAGCGGGCCGGACGGATCTTGGCGCGGCATGCCGGCCGTGCACGCAAGCGCGTGCTGTCGGCCCTGTCGCGCTCGCCGATCGTGCCTTAAGGAGGCCGACGGTGAAAGCCTCCGCCTTCGCCTATCACGATCCGCGCAGCTGCAGCGACTTGGTTGAGCTGCTGGCGAAGCTCGACAATGCCAAGCTGCTTGCCGGCGGGCAGTCCCTGATGCCGATGCTCAATTTGCGGGTGGTGGCGCCGGATCATCTCATCGACATCAACCGCATTCCAGAGCTTGCTGGCATCCGCCTTGCCGCGGACGCGGTCGAACTTGGCGCCATGACGCGGCAGTCCGACCTTCTGGACTCCCCGGATCTGGCCGTGGCGGCGCCGATCTTTCGCGCAGCGCTTGCCCATGTCGGCCATGTCCAGACCCGGTCGCGGGGCACGATCGGCGGCAGTTGCTGTCATCTCGATCCCGCCGCCGAGCTACCCGCACTCTGTGCGATGCTGGATGCGGAGTTCGATGTCGTCGGCGCGGGCGGTTCGCGCGTTGTCAAAGCGCGGGACTGGTTCAAAGGCTATCTCGAATCTGCGCTGGACGAGCGGGAACTGCTGCGCTCCATTCGATGGCAGCGATGGTCGGTCGGACACGGTTCTGGATTCAGCGAATACGCCCGCCGCCGCGGCGATTTCGCGATTGCCGGCGCCGCGGCCCTGCTGGAATTGGACACGGAAGGGGCTGTCCGACGCGCCGCGATCGTCGTGTTCGGCGTAGAGCCGTCGCCTGTGCGACTGGCTCAGACCGAGCGGGCGCTGACCGGACGCAGGCTCGATAGCGGGGCCATTGCCGAGGCTGTCGCGGAAGCCCGCAGGCTGGATCCGGTGTCCGACGTGCATGTATCAGCCGCTTATCGGCGCCATCTCGCCGGGGTCGTCACGATGCGTGCGCTCGCTGATGCCGCGCGCAATGCGGAGATGCCCACATGAGCGCACGCCGGATCAGTCTCCGCATCA
>NZ_CAFK01000065.1 GCF_000239815.1 Bradyrhizobium sp. STM 3843
CCGGTTGATCTCCCGGCTGGCCTGGGCAAGCAGATAGGCGAGATGGTCGGTGAGAGGGGCGTCAGGGCTGGGCGGTTTGGCCACGGTGGTACTTCTGGGGTCGGGATTGAATGAATGTCCGGCAGTCGTTGCCGTTTCTATATGCATGCTGATTCTTGAAGTTTCAATATTTTCCAATAGGATATTTATCCAGCGGGTGCTCAATTTGACGGCGTTCGACTGTCGGCGATGATGCCGGCCCAAGCATGACGGCTAAGGAGTGGGTGTGCTTTCGACAGTCCCTGTCTCAGTTCAGGTCAACGTCCCGCCGCATCTCTTGTTCAGGGGATCGCCTGCGCAGCCCCGCGCGCCCTTCCTGTCGCCGTTGAATTGCGATCGGCTCAAGCCTCACGGCGCCCGCAACAAGCTGCGCATCGGCAACTTTCTCACCTTCTCCGGCTCGCCGGGAATCTGGGGACCGTCGTCGACCAACAGCGCTCTGCTTGCCGTGGCCGAGATCAACGCGCGCGGCGGCATTCTCGGCCGCGAGCTCGAGCTTGCGATGTACGATTCCGGCGGCGCGATCGAGGATGTCGTGCAACGCGCGCGCGATGCGGTCGAGTTCGACGAAGTCGACATCATCATGGGCTCGCATATCAGCGCGGTCAGGGTGGCACTGCGCAAGGTCACACGTGGCCGCGTGCCTTATATCTACACGCCGGTCTATGAAGGCGGCGAGCGCACGCCCGGTGTGATGGCGATCGGCGAGGTCCCGCGCAGCCAGACCCGCCCCGCGATCCATTGGCTCGCCGAGACCAAAAAGGCGCTGCGCTGGTATCTGATCGGCAGCGACTATGTCTGGCCCTGGCAGTCGCATCGATCCATCAAGACCTATATCGCCGAGGCCGGCGGGCAGGTGGTGGGCGAGGAGTTCGTGCCCGTTGGCGAGGACCATCACGAAGCCCATCTGGCGCGGATTCGCGCGGCGCGGCCCGATGTCGTGCTGATCTCCTTGATCGGCACCGACAGCATCACCTTCAATCGCGCCTTTGCGGAAGCCGGCCTCGCCGCCACAACGTTGCGGCTCGCCGGTGCCATGGACGAGACGGTGCTGCTCGGCATCGGCGCCGATAACACCGAGAACCTGTTCTGCGCCTCCGGCTATTTCAACAGCGTGGGCTCGAAGGCCAACGACGATTTCATGAGCCGCTACACCGACATGTTCGGCGCCCATGCGCCGCCGGTGGGCTCGGTCGGGCAATCGAACTATGAAGGAATCCGCTTCCTGCAGGCGGCCGCCGAGCGGGCAGGTTCGTTGGCGTTGCGGCCGCTGGAGGCGGCGGGCCGCAACCTCGTTTATGCCGGCGCACGCGGGGCCGTGACGATCCGCAACGGCCGTGCCGACATGCCGATCTATTTGTGCGAGGCGGACGGACTCGACTTCAACGTCCTCAGGACGTTCTGAGTCCGTCCATCCTGCTGACGGACGATCTCATGCGGGCAGCGGTCTAAAATAATTCTTGAAAAGGAAAATATTTCGAGTTCTAGTAATGCCGCCGCGTCAACCGGGCTGGCGGAGCCTGGTGATGCGCAAGAAACGTATCGCGCAACGAAACAGCATCAGGAGAGCGCCATGTCGGTCGTGCTTCCAACCCCCAGTCAGCTTCACGAGGTTGCCGCGCAATGTGGCCTGTCGCTGACCGACGAGGACGTGGCCTCGTTCCGCGGCCTGATGCAGGGATCGGTCGAGGCCTACAATGTGGTGGCGGCGCTGCCGGACGAAGTGCCGGAGGTGAAATATCCGCGCACGCCCGGCTATCGCCCGTCACCTTCGGAGAATCCGCGCAACGCCTGGTATCGCAAGGCGACCGTGAAAGGTGCGGCGTCCGGCAAGCTCAAGGGCAAGACGGTCGCGCTGAAGGACAACATCATGCTCGCCGGCGTGCCCATGATGAACGGCTCGGCGACGCTCGAGGGCTACACGCCCGATTTCGACGCCACGATCGTCACGCGCATGCTGGATGCCGGCGCTGAGATCGCCGGCAAGGTGCATTGCGAATCCTTCTGCATGTCGGGCGGCAGCCACACCGGCGCGACCGGTCCGGTGCACAATCCGCACAAGATGGGCTATTCGGCCGGCGGCTCGTCGTCCGGCAGCGGCGTCGTGGTGTCGCTCGGCGAGGTCGACATGGCGATCGGCGGCGACCAGGGCGGATCGATCCGCATGCCGGCCTCGTTCTGCGGCATCTACGGCCTGAAGCCGACCTGGGGCCTGGTGCCCTACACCGGCATCATGCCGATCGAGATCTTCGTCGACCACACCGGCCCGATGACAGCGACCGTCGAGGACAATGCGCTGCTGCTGGAAGTGATCGCGGGCGACGACGGCTATGATCCCCGCATCAAGGCGCCGAAGGTCGAGAACTACACCAGCGCGCTCGGCGCGGGCGTGAAAGGCATGAAGATCGCCATCTTGAAAGAGGGCTTCGAACAGCCCGGCGCGGAAGGGGCTGTCAGTGAGAGCGTGAAGGAAGCAGCCAAGCGCCTCGCCAGCTTGGGGGCTGCCGTCGAGGAGATCTCGATCCCGATGCACCTGATGGGCCCGGCGATCTGGACCCCGATCGGGGTCGAGGGCATGACCCAGACCATGATGCATGGCGACGGCTACGGCTTGAGTCGCCCCGACCTCTACTCCACGTCGCTGATGGATTTCCATCGCGGCTGGCGTCGCCAGGCCGACGCGCTGTCGGAAACCACCAAGCTGTTCCTGCTGTTCGGCACCTACATCAACAACATCTACGGGCCGCGCTTCTATGGCAAGGCCCAGAACATCTCGCGCCGGCTGACCGCTGCCTATGACCGTGCCCTGGCCAAGTATGATCTCTTGCTGCTGCCGACCACGCCGATGAAGGCGACGCCGCTGCCGGAGCCGACGGCGAGCCGCGAGGACTATGTCGCGCGCGCGCTCGAGATGATCACCAACACCGCACCGTTCGACATCACCCATCA
This sequence comes from Bradyrhizobium sp. STM 3843, assembly GCF_000239815.1. GTDB lineage: Bacteria > Pseudomonadota > Alphaproteobacteria > Rhizobiales > Xanthobacteraceae > Bradyrhizobium. Next base: position 2,989 of record NZ_CAFK01000065.1, read on the forward strand.
TCCGGCGATGTCGCTGCCCTGCGGCATGGTCGATGGGCTGCCGGTCGGCCTGATGCTGGTCGGCAAGCATTTTGCAGAGACCACGATCTATCGCGCCGCGCATGCCTTCGAGCAGGCCGGCGACTGGAAGAAGATGTGAGGAGGGAGCCGCTGCAGCCTGATTGGATCGCAGAGCATGGCTAGACGAGCGTTCCATAGTCCTGGTCATATCGATATGGACATGCAGACCTCCGCTGTCATCGCCCGGCTTGACCGGGCGATCCAGTACGCCGGGACATCTCGGTTCAATATCTTCTGCCGCGGAGTACTGGATGCTCCGCCTTCGCGGAGCATGACAGCAGTGGAGACGGCGAGATCTCACCCCATACTCAACCGCCAGTTCTATGGAAACGCTGCTCTAGAAGGCATGGCCAGATCGCATGGCTAGTTCGTTCGTCGCCGGCTTCGAGATTCTGAGCTTCGCCGCGATCATCGTGCTGGTGGTGCTGGGCCTTGGCATCATCGCCAGCATGATGGGCATCTTCAACTTCGCCCAGGGCGAGTTCGTGCTGCTCGGCGCCTACGTCACTTATCTCGCCTACTCGCGCGGCATACCAGTCTGGATCGGGATGGCGGCGGCGCCGTTCCTGGTCGGTGGCCTCGGCTTCATCCTGGAGGCGCTGATCATCCGGCGCTTCTACGCCGCGCCGATCGTGGCCATGCTCGGCACTTACGCCTTAAGTCTTATCATCCGCGAGATCGTGCGGGGCCTGATCGGTGGGCTTTATCTCTCGGTGCCGGAGCCGATCGGCGGCTCGATCGATTTCGGCAGCGTCCACATCTCGGCCTGGCGGTTCGTGATCATCGTGGTCACCGTCGCCGTCATGATCGGCTGTTACCTGCTGCTGTCGCGCACCAGCTTCGGCCTGCGGGTGCGCGCAACGTTGGAAAATCCAGCGCTGGCGAGGGCTTCCGGCATCTCGACCGCCAAGATCTATGGCGCGACGTTTGCGTTTGGCGCTGCGCTCGCCGGCCTTGCCGGCGCGCTGGTCGTGCCCGTGTTCAGCCTGTTCGCCGATCTCGGCATCCGCTTTCTCATCCAGGGCTTCGTCGCGGTCATGGTCGGCGGCGTCGGCTCCTTCATGGGACCGGTCGCGGGCGCGGCGGTGATCGGCACCATGAGCGCGGCGCTGCCCTGGGTGATGGCGCCCGTCATCGCCGACGTCCTCGTTTTCGTGCTCGCCATCGTCTTCATCAAATTCCGGCCGCAGGGCCTGCTATCTGGCAAGGGGATTTAGTTGCATGTCTGAGTTTCGCGCAGATCTGTCACGCCGGCGCTTTCTGTCCGGGCTCGCCTTCACCACGGGCGCGGTCGCGACCGGGGTCGGCAGCTGGGTGATCAGGCCCGATTGGGCCAATGCGGCCGAAGGTCCGATCAAGGTCGGCATCGCCACCGACCTGACCGGCCCGATCGGCTATGCCGGCAACGCCGACGCCAACACCGCCAAGATGGTGGTGAAGCAGCTCAACGATGCCGGCGGCCTCTTGGGCCGCCCCATCGAGCTCTTCATCGAAGACACCGCATCGAATGAATCGGTCGCGGTCGGCAATGTCCGCAAGCTGATCCAGCGCGACAAGGTCGACATGGTGCTCGGCGGCATCACCTCGTCGATGCGCAATGCAATCAAGGATCCGATCGTCGCGCGCGGCAAGACGCTCTACATCTATCCGCAGCTCTACGAGGGCAAGGAGTGTACACCGTATCTGTTTTGCACCGGGCCGACCCCGGCGCAGCAATGCGATGAGTTCATCCCCTGGCTGATCAAGAATGGCGGCAAGAAGTTCGCGCTGCCCTCGGCCAACTATGTCTGGCCGCACGTGCTCAATGAATATGCGCGCAAGGTGATCGAGGCGAGCGGCGGCGAGGTGGTGTTCGAGGAGTATTATCCGCTCGACCAGGTCGATTTCTCCGCGACCGTCAACCGCATCGTCTCCAACAAGGTCGACGTCGTCTTCAATACCGTCATTCCGCCCGGCGTCGGCCCGTTCTTCAAGCAGCTCTATGAAGCCGGCTTCCAGAAGAATGGCGGGCGGCTCGCCTGCGTCTACTATGATGAGAACACGCTCAACATTAACCAGGCCAATGAGATCGAAGGGCTGGCGAGCTGCCTCGACTATTTCAAGGTGCTGACCAAGGACGATCCGGTCTCCGCCAAGATCCAGGCGGCCTATGAGAAGGACTATCCCGGCAATTTCCTGTTCGCGGCGGGCTCGGCGGCGACCGGCACTTATCGCGGACTGATGCTATGGGCGGCAGCGGTGAAGGAAGCCGGCAAGGTCGATCGCGAGTCGGTCGCGGCCGCGCTCGATCACGCCAAGATCGCGGAAGGGCCGGGCGGGCCGGCCGAGATGGTACCGGGCAAGCGCCACTGCAAGATGAAGATGTATACGGCCATCGCCAAGGGCGGCAACTACGAGATCGTCGCGCGCAGCGAGGGTCTCGTCGATCCCAAGGAATGCTGATGCGTGATGGGATAGTCCAGCCGCGCAAAGACCGTTTTCCTGATACTGGGGAGCTTGGCGGAGCCAAGCGTCTCGAAGGAGGAGGGCCGGATAGGAGACGTGGCCTCATGGTTCGAGACGGCGCTAACGCGCCTCCTCACCATGAGGGTCGGCGGGTCCGCCCGGCAGCAGGTCCTCATCCTGAGGAGCAGACATCGCTTGCGATGGCTGCGTCTCGAAGGATGGCCGCGACACGGATGTTGAGACGGGTTCGGATCGAGATCCGAGCGCATTGATGAAACACGGAAAGGCCCATCAAATCGATGGCTGAAACTGGAGTGGCCGGCCTCGCGCCGACAGCAGCAGGGAGCACCGCGCCACGGTGGAATGTCCTGCCGATCGTCGAGCTCATCCTGCTGGCGCTTGCGGCAGCGCTGCCGCTGGCCTTGCCCGACTATCTCACGGTGTTCGCCACCCGCGTGGCCATCCTGGCGCTGTTTGCGCTCTCCTTCGATCTGGTCTGGGGCTATGCCGGGATCATGAGCTTCGGCCAGGCGCTGTTCTTCGGTGCCGCCGGCTATGGCGTGGCGCTGCTCGGGCGCGATCTCAACATTTCGGCCGTGCTGGTGTTGCTGCCCGCGGGCGTGCTGATCGGGCTGGCGTTCGCGCTGCTGCTCGGCGGCTTCCTGCTGCTCGGGCGGCATCCGACCAGCATGATCTTCGTGGCGCTGGGCACCTTGACCGGCTCCTACGCCGCCGACCGTCTCGCGCGCGGCTGGTACTATCTCGGCGGCCAGAACGGCATTCCCTCGATCCCGCCGATGACACTGGGCAGTTACGAATTCGAGGAAGGGCCGGTCTTCTACTATTTCGCGCTGGCGCTGCTCGTTCTCGTCTATCTGCTCTGCCGTTTCCTGGTGCGCTCGCAGTTCGGGCTCGCGCTCGCAGGCCTGCGCGAGAACGAGACCCGCATCGCCTTCTTCGGCTACAAGACGCAGCACTTGAAAGCCATCGTGTTCGCAATCGGAGGCGCCATCGCCGGCTTGGCCGGCAGCCTCTACGCCATCCATGAGGGCTTCGTCTGGCCCAACATGGTTGGCGTCGTGATCTCGACCCAGGTCGTGCTCTATGTGCTGTTCGGCGGCTCCGGCACGCTGATCGGTGCTGTCATCGGCACCGTCATCATCGAAGGCGTCAGCTTCTGGCTGTCCGACAATTACCGCGATATCTGGCCGATCATTCTTGGTGTGCTGCTATTGCTCGTCATCCTGTTCCGTCCGCTGGGCCTTATCAGCTTCGTCCTGTCGGAGCGCGAGCGCGTCGGCAGCTTCGGCGTCAGGTCCAGGAAAAGCAGCCATGAAAAGGTCGGTCATGGCGCTTCTTGAGGCCTCGGGCATCGTCAAGATCTTCGGTAAGCTCACCGCGCTCAACGGCGCTGCGCTTACCGTCGGCGAGAACGAGTTTCACGGCCTGATCGGTCCGAACGGTTCGGGCAAGAGCACCCTGATGAAATGCGTCGCGGGGGCCGAGACGCCGACGCAAGGCAGCGTGCGTTTTGCGGGTGCTGATATCACGGCGCTGTCGCCGGCCGAGCGCGCACGCGCCGGCATGAGCCTGAAATTCCAGATCACCAGCGTGCTGCCGGCGCTCTCGCTCTACGACAATATCCTGCTGGCGCTGCAGGCGCAGGCCTCGCTGCTCGATCTCGTGCTGTCGCGGACTCGCGGCGCGCTGCACGACCAGGTCATGACCATGCTGCAGCAGTTTCGCCTCGCCGAACGTGCCCGTGATCCGGCCTCTGCACTGTCGCACGGCCAGCAGCAATGGCTGGAGATCGCGATGGCGCTCGCCGCCAAGCCGCGGCTGCTGCTGCTGGACGAGCCGACGGGCGGCATGAGCCTGGAGGAGCGCCGCGTCACCGGCGAATTGCTGGCGCCGATCAAGGCGCATTGCTCGCTCGTCATCGTCGAGCACGACCTCGATTTCATCCGCGACATCTGCGACCGTCTCACCGTGCTCGACCAGGGCGCAGTGCTGGAGACCGGCACGGTGGCCGAGATCCAGGCGAGCCGGAGCGTGCAGGAGATCTATTTGCGCCGTGCCTGAACAAAGCTTCCTCGACATCCGCCATCTCGACACCGGCTACAACCGCAGCCAGGTGCTGTTCGACGTCAATCTCGGAATCCCCTGGCGCGGCGGCGTCGCCGTGCTGGGACGCAACGGCGCCGGCAAGACCACGCTGATGAAGACCATCGTCGGCGAGCTTCCGGTCTGGAAGGGCGACCTGATGTTCGACGGCCGTGACATCGGTCGTAGCCCGACCGAGAGCCGCGTGCGCTCTGGGATCGGCTATTTGCCGCAAGAACATTCGGTGTTCGCGCGGCTGTCGGTGCGCGACAATCTCGCCGTCGGCTCACTGATCAACAAGAACGCCTCCGCCGTCGATCGTGTGTTGTCGATCTTCCCGAAGCTGGCGCAGCGGCTCGATCAGCCGGCTGGCACCTTGTCAGGCGGCGAGCGCAAGATGCTGGCGATCGGCCGCGCCATGCTCGGCGAGCCCAGGCTGTTGCTGCTCGACGAGCCGACCGAGGGCGTATGGATCGGCGTGATCGAGGAGATCACCGAACGCTTGATCGATCTCGCCAAGGAGATCGCGGTCATCGTGGTCGAGCAGCATCTCGAGCTCGCGCTGCGCGTCGCCGACTACGCCTATGTGCTCGATCGGGGCCGCGTTGCGCTGCAGGGTCCCGCGGACGAGGTCCGTCACAGCCCGGACCTAGTGCGTTACCTCGCGCCTTAGCCGCGCAGCTGATCCCGGCTGCCGCATCGTGGCGCTCGTGTCGGCTGTCATCGAAACCGCTCGTTCGAGCGGTAAATTGATGTGCTTTCGAGGCCGCTAATCGTCCTGACATCCGCTTTTCAGTTCATTGTTAAACGCCCGTCACGCGCCGGTTAAGGACGCCGAACATGGTGGCGCGCCGCCTATGGGAGGGCGGTCGTTTTCCGTATTGGGGGAATCTTGATGTCAACGAGTCCAAACGATTCGTCGGCGTGGTCGCGCGTCCGATCGCGTCTGCGCCAGCTGTTGTTGTTCGCTGTGCCGGTGCTGTCGATGGCCGCCTCACTGCCGGCCGCCGCGCATGATTTCGACGTCTTCGACTTCGACGACGATGAGAGCTATCAGATCGGCCTGTGGGGCGATCTGCCGTATTCGACCTTGCAGGCGACCGTCGGCGTACCCAACCTGATCGCCGATATGAACGCGCATCGGCTGAAATTCACCGCGCATGACGGCGACCTGAAGCAGGGCTCCGGCTCGCTGTGCGACGCCGGCCTCTATGCGCAGGCGCTGGCCAATTTCAACAGCCTGGAGGCGCCGGCGGTCTTCACGCCTGGCGACAACGACTGGGTCGATTGCGACCGCGCCTCCAACGGCGGTTTCAACTCGCGCGACCGGCTCGACTATGAGCGCAAGGTGTTCTTCTCGACGCCGTTCACGCTCGGCAAGCACCGCATGCGCCAGGAGGTGCAGACCGACAAGCTCTGCCTCGACGCCTCCGGCAACATGACCGGCTGCGTCGAGAACCGCCGCTGGCATGTCGGCCGCGTCACCTATGCGACGCTGAACATCCAGGGCTCCTGCAACAATCTCTGCGACACCAATCCGGATCCGGCCGAGTTCAACGCCCGCAATGCCGCGGTCATCACCTGGATGAAGCAGACCTTCGCAGAAGCCAAGCAGCGCAACGCGGTGGCCGTGATGTTCATCTCGCAGGCCGATCCGGGCTGGGACCTCTCCGATACGACGCGGGCGCCGCTGCGCGACCCGAAGACGCTCGCCGAGACCGACGGCCAGCCGGACGGCTTCGCCAGCTTCCTGACCGCGCTGCGCGACGAGGTGATCGCGTTCCGCAAGCCGGTGGCCTATGTCCACGGCGATTCGCACTACTTCCGGATCGATCAGCCGATGCTGGATTCGCAGGGCCGTCGTCTGGAGAACTTCACCCGCGTCGAGACCTTCGGCGACAACCAGGCCAACGGCAACAACGACGTTCGCTGGCTGAAGGTGACCGTCGATCCGAGGAGCCGCGACGTGTTCTCCTACCAGCCGGTCAACGTGTTCGCCAACCGCACCGCGGTGCCCGCGCCGACGCCGTCGCATTAGGCCGGCTCAAACCTCTCCCCGCGTGCGGGGAGAGGTCGGATTGCATCGCAAGATGCAATCCGGGTGAGGGGGACTCACTACGAGTTCGGTGCGCGGAGACTCCCCTCACCCCGACCCTCTCCCCGCAAGCGGGGAGAGGGAGTTGGCTCACCGGCTCGCGACGTTACCTGGCAGCGCATAAGCGCGGACGTAGTCGCCGAGCTTGGTGCCGAACGAGCCATGGCCGCCGTCGACTGTAACCACATATTGCCGGCCGCCCGCCTCGTAGGTCATCGGCGTCGATTGTCCGCCGGCCGGCAGCCGGTCCTGCCACAGCAGGCGGCCGTCATTCACGTCGAAGGCGCGGATGTAATAGTCCATCGTGCTGCTGAGGAAGGCCACGCCGCCGGCGGTGACCATCGGGCCCCCCAGCATCGGCACGCCCATTTTGAACGGCAGTGGCACCGGCGCCTTGTCGCGGATGGTTCCGACGCGGTGCTGCCAGACGATCTGGTTGGTCTTCAGGTCGATCGCGGCGAGGCTGCCCCAGGGCGGCGCCATGCAGGGGATGCCGAGCGGTGACAGGAAGATGCCGAGATCGACGCCATAGGGCGTGCCATACATCGGCTGCACGCCGAGCTCGGTGCCGGGCGGATGCGCCGCATTGGGCGCGGCTGGATTGTCGCTGCCGCGCGGCACCAGGCGCGAGACGAACGGGATCGATTGTGGATTGGCGATCGCGATCTGCCTGACTGGATCGACGGCGATGCCGCCCCATTCGAACATGCCGAAATCGCCGGGATACACCAGCGTGCCCTGCTCGGACGGCGGCGTGAACGGGCCCTCATAGCGCAGCCGCTTGAACTTGATGCGGCAGGCCAGCTGGTCGAACATCGTGGCGCCCCACATCTGCGCCCCGGTGAGGATCTGGCGCGGGCGGAAGCTGAGATCGGAGAATGGCTGCGTCGGCGCGGTGCGGTCGCCGGGGGCCGCGCCCTGCGGCACCGGCGTCTCCGGTGCGGGCACCAGCAGGTGGCCGTCGCGGCGGTCGAGCACGAAGATGTTGCCGGTCTTGGCGGGCACGTAGATCGCGGGCACCACGCCGTCCTTGGTCGGCACGTCGATCAGGCTAGGCTGCGACGGCATGTCCATATCCCAGAGATCATGGTGCACGTTCTGATAGGACCAGCGCAGCTTGCCGGTGTTGATGTCGAGCGCGACCAGCGCCGAATCATAACGTTCGTTGTCCGCCGTGCGGTTGCCGGCCCAGATGTCCGGCGAGCTCGAGCCGAGCGGCTCGTAGACGAGGCCGAGCTTTTCGTCGGCCGCCGCGACGCTCCAGGAGTTCGGCGAGCCCATGGTGAAATGATGCGTCTCCGACGGCATCTCATTGGGATCGGGATTGCCGGGATCGAACGCCCAGATCAGCTTGCCCGAGTAGATATCGAAGCCGCGGATCGCGCCTGAAGGCACCTTGTCCGAGTAGTTGTCGATCACGGCGCCCGCCATGATCAGCACCTTGTCGGTCACCACAGGCGGCGAGGTGCCCTCATAGAAGCCGAGCGTCGTGATCTCGTTGCCGGCCTTCAGATCGATCTGGCCGTGATCGCCAAACCCCTCACAGGGTTTGCCAGTCTCGGCATCGAGCGCGAACAGCCGGCCGTCATCGGTCGGCAGGAAGATGCGCTTGGGGCACTCCGCAGGTGCAGCCGCGCCGGTGCTGTCGACAGCGCCCGGCTTGGTCTCGTGATAGGCGACGCCGCGACAGGTCATGTGCTGGAAATTCTTGTGATGCTCGATCTGAGGATCGAATTTCCAGCGCAGCTTGCCGCTGGCCGCGTCCAGCGCGAACACGATCTGGTGCGGCGAGCAGGTGTAGAGCAGGTCGCCGACCTTCAGCGGCGTCACCTCATTGGTGAACTCGTCGGGATCATCGGGGCCCTTGTGATCGCCGGTCTGGAATTCCCAGGCGAGCTTGAGGTCCTTCACATTGTCCTTGGTGATCTGATTGAGGCTGGAATAGCGGGTGCCGAAATTGGTGGCGCCGTAGGCGGTCCAGTCGGATTGCGCCTGTGCGGCCGTCGTATCCGTGCCTGCGGCGCCTGCTGCTTGCGCCAACGTGCCGTTCAGCCCGAAGCGATCGCCGCGCAGCGCCACGCCGAGCACGATCGCGGCCAGCACCAGCACGGCGACGAGGCCCCAGCGCGCCGCGGGCATGTTTCCCGCAAGATGGGCGGTGATGAAGGGCAGGAGCAGCCAGATGCCGAGCGGCGCCAGCACATCGCCGCGCGGCGCCAGCGACCAGAAATCCAGGCCGACTTCCCAGATCGCCCAAGCCATCGTGCCGAGCAGCAGCGCGGCATAGACCCACAGCGCCTCGGCGCGGCGCTGCCACAGCAGCCAGGCGGTGAGCAGCAACGCAGCGCCAGCGATGACGTAGTAGAGCGAGCCGCCGAGCGCCAACAGCCATACGCCGCCGGCGGCGAGCACCGCGCCCATGAGGGTGAGGATGATGACCGTGAAGGTAAGCAGCGGTGCGCGCTGCAGTTCGCCGGCGCCGACCATGCCGCGGCTCCTCGATATGGCAGTGATGTTAGGGCGATCCGCCCGGCGCCTCAAGAACCGTCCGCAGTTAGAGAAGTTCCTGCCGGTCGGTCCGCTAGCGGCCGCAGGATCGGGGCTCCGGAACCTTCGACGCGAATATCCGGTTGCCGGGGTCGCACACGCCTTTTTGTACTGGCCGACGGATCAATTATGACACTATTAATACGTTGACATGTCAGTTTGACGAAAGACGTGGAGCGTAGCATGGGCGTGCGGCGGCAGGCGGTGTCGAATCCGGTGGCATGGTGGTGGGGGCTTTTGACCCTGGTCAGCATCGCCAATATCGCGTTCTGGATCCTGCTGTACCGCCAGCTCTCCGGCCAGCCCGTGACGGCCGCGGCCGCCGGCTCGGAAACGTCCTCGATGCTGATGCTCTGCGCGGCCTATGTGTTCGGCTGCGCCTTCCGCTCGGTGCTGCCGCGCGCCGACGTGCAGCGGATCTGCCTGGTCGACAGCTGGCTGTCGAGCGTGTTCGTCGGACGTTCGGTCGCGACCATCGCGGAAATCTGCTTCGCTGCGCAATGGGCGATCATCCTCGGCCAGCTCGGCACCATCGCGGATGCGCCGACTGCGGTGAATATCGCGCGCATCATCGTGCCGCTGATCATCGTCGCCGAGATCTGCTCCTGGTACGCGGTCCTGACCACCAACTTCCTCGGCAATGCGATCGAGAATTCGCTGTGGGCCGTCACCTTCCTGCTGGTCGGGATCGGACTCAGCCGGTTGCTGCCGGACTTCGAGGGGCCGCTGCGCTGGCTCCTGATCACCGGCCTTGTCGGCATCGCGTTCTATCTCGGCTTCCTGATCGTCATCGACGTGCCGATGTACCTCAACCGCTGGCGTATCGGGCGCGCCAACGGCACCAAGCTGCTGCATCCACTGGACGGCCTGCGTGATGCCGCCACGCGCTGGATCGTCACCCATGATTTCGATCACTGGAAAGACGAGATCGCCTGGATGTCGCTTTATTTCAGCGCCGCGGTGTGGGCGAGCCTGGCGCTCTGCGTGCTGTCCTCGCTCGACCATGATCTCTTGAACTACCGCGCACAGGCGGCGGTGTTGTCGCCGCCGGCCGTCGTTCAGCCGACGAGCCTGCGCTGACTCTGAAAGGTTGAGCATCCGTCTCAAACTGCGATCTTCGCTGGCTTGGGTCTTGCACGGCCAACGCGCGTGAGCAGACCTGGAGGGGGCGGCATGCGGACAACAGCGGTCGACATCATTCGCATTGCGACCCATGGCCCGGGTGACGTCTCCGGCCTCATGAGCCGGATCGACTCCGGCGCCATCGATCCGACGAAGATCGTCGCCGTTCTCGGCAAGACCGAGGGCAATGGCGGCGTCAACGATTTCACCCGGGAATATGCCGTCTCCGCTTTATGCGCGGCGCTGGCGCCGCATCTCGGTCTGTCGCCCGATGGCGTCGAGCAGCGCATTGCCTTCGTGATGTCCGGCGGCACGGAAGGCGTGCTCAGTCCGCACATCACGGTCTTCACGCGGCACGATCCCGATTGTCGCACCTCCTCCGAGATCTCCGGCAAGCGCCTGAGCATCGGGATCGCGCAGACCCGCGATTTCCTGCCCGAAGAGCTCGGGCGTGGCGCGCAGATCCAGGAGACGGCGAAGGCTGTAGCGGCGGCCATGCTCGAGGCCGGGATCTTCGATCCGCGCGATGTTCATTTCGTCCAGATCAAATGCCCGCTGCTGACCAGCGAGCGCGTTGCAGCCGCGCTGAGCCGCGGCAACACGACCGTCACCAGCAGCGCCTATGCGTCGATGGCGTATTCGCGCGGCGCCTCGGCCCTCGGCGTGGCCGCGGCGCTCGGCGAGATCGAAGGCGAGATCGACGACGCGCATGTGATGCGCCGCTTCGATCTGTTTTCGCAGGTGGCCTCGACCTCGGCCGGCATCGAACTCATGCATAACGTCGTCATCGTGCTCGGCAATTCGGAGACGTCAGCGAGTGCGTTTCAGATCGGCCACGCGGTGATGCAGGACGCGATCGATTCCGCCGCGGTGATCGAGGTCTTAAGCAGCGTCGGCCTGTCGATCGGCGGCGGAGCGAACGACGGCCGCCAGCTCGTCAACATCTTCGCCAAAGCGGAAGCCTCGCCCAACGGTTTGGTGCGCGGCGTCCGGCACACCATGCTGGAGGATACCGACATCAGCGCTACCCGACACGCCCGCGCCGCCGTCGGCGGCCTGATCAGCGGGCTGGCAGGCACCAGCGCAGTCTATGTATCCGGCGGCGCCGAGCATCAGGGACCGCCGGGTGGCGGCCCCGTTGCCGCGATCGTCCGGCTGCCGCAGTGAACAGTGCTTACTCTTGATCCAGGTCGCTTGCCTTAGCTAAGTCGCTTGCCCTCACGACCGTCGCATTGACGACGCGCGTGCCCTCGAGCTCGCGCACGATGCGGTGGTCGGGGCCGACATGGCCGAGATCGAAGTCACGCTCGCGCGTGACCAGGATGATGCGCGGACCGTTGATGATGAGGACTGTGACGTCGTGCTCTTCGCCTGACATGGCCCATTCGCGGATCTCGCTCTGATACGGTGCCTTGCGCCACGCGTCCGGAAAGCCGGGATCGCAGCGCACCTCGATGCCGTCGTCCGAGGTCGTCAGCACGAACTTCGCCTTGGCTGGCTTCCATTGATCGTCGAGCAGCCCGTTCACCAGCCACAAGCAGCGGAACGCGCGGCATTCGGCAGGGCGGTCGGCGTAGATCGAACAGCCGTGCTTCGGCTGGCAATGCGCACACCACGCATTCGCTGGCTTGCCCAGCGCTTCGATCGCCATCACCTTGCAGCACAGCGTGCAATCGCCGCAATCTCTCGATGTCGCCTCGGATTTCGCCTCGGATTGCATGGGGCCTCTCATCGTCGGCCCCGATGCTACGCGAGTTTGGCTGCGGAATCCTGCCGCTTCTCAGCTCAGCCTGCCGCCATTGAACTGGCCGAACCGCCACGCCAGGCCAAGCCCCATCAGCAGTGCGCCGAGTCCAAGCGGGATCACGTCTTGATTGGCTCTGAGGTCGAAATCGCCGACCCGACAAATCAGCAGATAGCCGATCACGAGATTGAAGAAGCCCCACAGCACGTTCTCGATGGAGGAGGATTGTCCGGGCCCGCGCGGTTTCGCCCATGGCGTCTGGAACGGGCGGCCCATCACGCCACTGGTGAGATGCGGAATCGCATTGGTGAGGAATGCGCCCGCGAACAGATAGGACAGCGGATGAAGCCAGTTCATGGACGGTTTGGTCTCCTTGCACAGCCGCGACGTGTCCTTTGTGCCGTGCGCGCCGTTCAACACAAAGACACGTTTCAGTGGGGAAGCGACAGGCTGCGGTGGGCGTTCGCTGTTCAGGCGTGGCCGATCCAGCCCTGCCAGGTGAAGGCCGCGAAGAAACGGCTGGCATCATGAAAGCCGCCGTCGCGCAGAATGGCTTCGTCCTGCTCGGGGCTGAGCATGTTGACGCCGGCCTCGACCGTTTTGCGCATCGTTTTGGCCTGCTCGGCATCGACACCTGAGGCGACGGCGTACGCGGCATAACGATCCAGCCAGAGCGCGCGCTGAGCCGGCTCCTGCGGCAGGCAGCTGTGTGCGGCCACGAACGGTGCGCCGGGCCGAAGCCGCTGATGGATCGCGCGCACCGTCCTCAATCGCTCGGGCGCCGAGAGGAAGTGTAGCGTCAGCAGGCAGGTCGCCGCGTCGAAGGGACCGGCGGGCGCGTCGTCGATATAGCCTTCGATCAGTTCGACGCGACCCATGCGGGAGCCGAGCGTCCGCTCGGCCAGCCGCAACATCTGCGCCGACGGATCGACGCCGACGAAGCTCCAGGACGGATGCGCCTCGGCCAGGGCGGAGAGCTCAAGTCCGCCGCCGGCGCCCAGCACGAGCACCTTGGCTTGCGCCGGCGCCTGCTCGCCAAGCACGACCGCGGTCATGCGGTGAAGTCCGTCGAGACCGGGCACGAAGCGACGCGGTCCGTCGGTGTAGCGCGCAACGATCTCCGGATCGGAGAACGCGCGCAGAAACACCTGCGCGCCATCGGTGATCTCAGCCATGGCGGGTCTGTCCTTTGCGGGAGCGCTTGCGGCGTTGCAGGCGGTCGTGGAAATCGGCACTCAAGGCGGCCAGCGTCACGTCGCCGAGGCGAGAGAGCAGCAAGGCCTCCGCCTCGCGAAACGTGGTATCGAGCGCGGCATTGACCGCCTGCTCGACCAGGCAGTCCGGGTTTTCGGTCCGGTTGCCGAGGGCGAATAGCGATGGGCTGCCCAGCGAGTCGTAGATGTCGCGCAAGGTGATGGTGGCGAGGTCGCGGGCCAGCGTCCAGCCGCCGCCATGGCCTTTCTCGGAGCGCACATAGCCGCGTTCCCGCAAGCCCGCCATGATCCGCCGGATCACCACGGGATTGGTCTGCATCATCAACGCGAGCATGTCCGATGTGGCCGGGCCGTCCTGCTCCGCCATGTGAAGCAGGACATGCAGCACGCCGGACAGCTGGCTGTTGGGTCTCATGTAACTTTTGATATTACATGATGGGCCATCGGTCAATCCGCCGCGGGATCGCGGTTTGCTTGCCTAGTGGGAGTCCTGGACGCAGACGCGGTGTCCAAGGCCTAGCCGCTAGAACCACGGCTCCTCATAGGCCGGCGTGCCGTCGACCAGGAGCCGCTTGATGGCGGCGCGGCCCGAGGGCAGCACGGCCGCTACCACCATCAGCTTGCGCTGATTGCGCAGCTGCTCGAGCGCCTTGCCTTCGCCCTGCGGCACGAAATAGTTCTCGATATCGTAGCGAAGGCGCAGGGAGTCGCAGAACGAGTCCCGCTGTGGTCCGCAGCTCGCGCCATAGATGACATGGCCGCGGATCAGCGCCTCGGCCTCTTGCACCGGGACCGGATCGGTGTGCACCGAGACCGCTTCGTAGACGCCGTCCTGATTGGGGGCGAGCTTCACGAACACGACCGGATGTTGCCCGTGCGACGGCTGATCCTTGAGCGCGCCGGCCGGCAGCTGCGAGATGTCGTAGCCGAGCGCCACATAGTCGCCGCGCAGGAGGTCGCGTGGGTCGACCGGTCGGGTCTGCAATGTTACTTCCTTGCCGTCGCGCAGGATCTCGATGCGGTCGATCACCATCACCGCCAGCAGCGACAGCTGGATCAGCGCGGCCGCGCCGAACAGCAGGACCTTCGGAATACGCCCCAGGCGTTGTGCAAGCGTGGCTGCAGAGATCATCGCGCATCCCTCGCCAGCAATGCGTTGAGAACAAGCGCCAGCACGATCGCGACCACCCCGGCCACGGCGAGAAACATCGAGCGTTCCAAGAGCGAGCCTTTGACCGCCCAGGTGATTGCGGCGATAACGCCGGCGACGCCGAGCCAGCCAGCGACGATGCGCGGCCGGACCGAATCGATCATGCCCGAGATGACCAGGCAGAGCATGGCGCCGAGCTCGAGCGCATAGGCGAACCATGGCTGGCGGTCTTGCTGCGCCACGCCTTGCTCAGGCGCGAACAGCGCGAGGGCGATGGCCAATCCGGCCAAGGCCGCGCCGGAGTCACGCGTGACTGCGGCAGCGACGAATGCCAGCAGCATCCCGCCTGCGCCGCAGCTGAGCGCCCAGGCGGGATGACCTGACGGCGCGTAAAGGAGAATGGAGGAGTCGAATGCCGTGCTGCCCAGGACCGCCACAGCGGCCAGCATGAAGCCTCCATAGGAAGACAGCACAGCACCGAACTCCGACAGCCGGGGCGAGCGGAGCGCTGCCAGCGCCAGCCCGCCGCCCAGCAGCAGGCCGGCGCCGTCGGCGAGCACGGCGAGTTGATCATGCAGGCCAGTCTGGAATGCGGCCGCGGTCCACCAGTTCAGCGCGGCGAGCGCGAGCAGATGGGCAGCGGCGCGCGAATTCCAGGCGATGGCGAGGCCGGCCGCAACGAGCCAGAACGCGACGAAGGGGGCGTGCGGCATGCCGTCGCCCTCGACCATGCGCATGTCACTCCAGATGCATGCCGCGACCAAGGCCACCGCCAGTGCGCCGCGCGAGCCCGTGAGCAGGGCTGCGGCGAGCGCGCCGATCGCCCACAGCAGCATGCCGCCGGCGAAATCCGAACCGAGGTGATACATCTGGCCGACCAGCGCGATGCCGGCCCCGAAGATGATCGCGCCGACGCTGGCGCAGAGGTCGGCGAGGATCATCCGGCCGCTGCGGGCGAACCAGGCGCCGAGACCATAGGCGGCGATGATGCTCAGAGCCAGGATGGCGCAGCGCAACAGCCGCGCGATGTCGGTCCAATGTGCCGCCACGAAAGCAAGAAACGCGGCTGCGATCAGCAGCCCGCCGACGATGCCCACTACGACCGCGATGTTGGCGCCCGGCGCAAGCGGCGGCAGCGCGCTACGGATGGCGACGCCCGCCGCCGGCGTGATCACGCCATCCGTCTCCCAGCGCGCCAGATCAGCCTCGAGACGCTGACGATAGGTTCGCTCGAACATGGGAGTGAGGCACCGCCGTTGTGACTGGTCTGCCTGTTTAGCACGGCAGCCTGCCGAGTGCACCCGGAAGTCAGGCTGCTTACTAACAGCCATGGTGTTACGAACGCGGCTGCTGGATCTATCGTGGACAGATGCAGCGCGATCCGATGGCGCAGGCCGGCGGGGAAAATCGATCTTGTTGGTCTTGCGGCGCCTCGCTTGCTGCTATCTGACGAGCACAAGAAACCGCCTGCGCCAAAGAACTGATTTTGGCAGCCGCATCAAGCTGATTTGGCTGGTCAACCCTTCTCGGGAAAAATATCGCGCTTCGCTTTTTCAGAAATATGTGGTTGTCTTGCCGCATCCCGGTCCGATGAGAGGGGCGCTTCGCGATCGTCACGAGCGTTGGGCGTGGGATGCGGTGGACGCGACGGTGTTGCAGCGGCGAGCAGCTGCGGGCGAACAATGCCGATGCGGACGTGAAATCGTGTGGTCCTGGCGCCCCGGTGCTGGCGCCGAGCGCAACGCGCCTCGCGCGTTGTCGCGACACGGGGGCAATAACGCCGGTCCCCGAGGAGAGCGCGTATAAACGTTAAAACCATCGCGCAGGGAAGGCCGGGTCGTCCGGCTGGACCCGCGGTACCTGCCGCCTGCATTTTT
>NZ_CAFK01000064.1 GCF_000239815.1 Bradyrhizobium sp. STM 3843
GAGCCAAGCAAGCCGGTGCGGGTGGAGAGATCACCCCACCCCGCCTCACGGTTGGCTTTGCTCGCCGTGAGGCGACCCTCCCCCTCCAGGGGAGGGTGAAGCATCAACCACCCGTCGAGCCTGAGCTCAGGCCTACTTGCCGCTGTCCAGCAGCGGGTCGAGGATGAAGGATTTTTTGGTGCCGCGCGGCGCGGCGGGGGCGGCGTCTGCGCCGTAGTCCGAGCTGAACAGGGACGGCTTGGCCGCTCTCTCCGTTGCGGTGTCGCTCGGGGCGGACGACAATTGGGGCTGCGGCGGCGCGGTCGGCGGCAGGTCCAGCGGACCCTTGCGCCCGCAGGAGGCGAGCAGCAGCGCGGCGGCGCTCACAACGACGATGGCCCAGCCTGACGGACGACGGCTACGATTCACGTTCGATATCCCCAATGCGGGCGGCACCATACAGAGAAAGGCTGGCCATGGCGAGTGCCGGAGTGCCACGCCGGCACGGCCAAATTGCCGGACGGCGCCCTATTTTCGCTGTTTTTCCAACCGTTTCAGCCAGCTCTTCGCCTGCGCGGTCACGTTCTTCGGCGCGGTGCCGCCGAAGCTCGTGCGGCTCTTCACCGACGATTCGACACTGAGCACGCCGAGCACCTCGGCCGTGATCTTCGGCTCGACCTCCTGCATGGCCTTGAGCGGCAGCTCGTGCAACGCGACACCCTGTTTGGCTGCGAGCGCGACGATCCGCCCCGTCACGTGATGCGCCTCGCGGAACGGCATTTTCAGGGTCCGCACCAGCCAGTCGGCGAGGTCGGTCGCGGTGGCATAGCCCTCGCCGGCCGCCACTTTCATGCGGGCCTCGTCGGGCACGAGGTCGATCGCCATGCCAGTCATGGCGCGGATCGCCAGCGACAGCGCGGCAAACGCCTCCATCGCCCCGTGCTTGTCCTCCTGCATGTCCTTCTGATAGGCGAGCGGCAGGCCCTTCATCACGATCAGGAGCGCGTTCAGCGCGCCGATCACCCGGCCGGTCTTGGCGCGCACCAGCTCGGCCGCGTCCGGATTGCGCTTCTGCGGCATGATCGAGGAGCCGGTGGTGAACTTGTCCGACAGCTTCACCAGCCCGATCAGCGGCGAGGTCCAGATCACGATCTCCTCGGCGAAGCGCGACAGATGCACCGCGCAGATCGAGGCCGCCGACAGCGTCTCCAGCACGAAGTCGCGGTCGGAGACCGCATCCAGCGAATTGGCCATCGGCCGCTCGAAGCCGAGCGCCTCCGCCGTGGCGTGGCGGTCGATCGGAAATGAGGTGCCCGCGAGTGCGGCAGCGCCGAGCGGCGATTCGTTGAGCCGCTTGCGGGCGTCCGCAAAGCGGCCGCGGTCGCGCGCGGCCATCTCGACATAGGCCAGAAGATGATGGCCGAAGGTGACGGGCTGCGCGGTCTGCAGATGGGTGAAGCCGGGCATCACCGTTCCGGCATGCTCCAGCGCCCGCTCGGCGAGGGCCTGCTGATAGGCCGCGAGCGCGGCGTCGACCTCGTCGAGGGTGTCGCGGACGAACAGGCGGAAATCGGTCGCCACCTGGTCGTTGCGGGAACGGGCGGTATGCAGGCGGCCGGCCGCGGGGCCGATCAATTCGCCCAAGCGGCTCTCGACATTCATATGGATGTCTTCGAGCGCCCGCTTGAATTCGAACGAACCCTTGGCAATCTCTGACAAAATCGTGTCTAGACCCTTGCCGATATTTTTCGCATCACTCGCGGTGATGATGCCCTGCGCAGCGAGCATCGCAGCGTGCGCCTTGGACGCGGCGATGTCCTGGGCGTAGAGGTGACGGTCGACGTCGATGGAGACGTTGATTTCCTCCATGATCTCGTCGGGACGCTCCGAGAACCGGCCGCCCCACATCTTGTTGCTCATGCCTTGTCGCTCATGACTTGCCGCTCTTAAAATCTTGCCTGACCGCCAAAGGGAGACGCCGTCTTGAAGCGTGCACCCGATTGGCGCCTCTGATAGCCGTAACCGACCCGATATGACAAACGATAAGCCCGATCCGTCGCCCGATCAGTCGCCCGATCAATCCCTTGCCCGCCCGGCCGCCTCGGGCCGGACCCCGCTCCTGATCGGCGCCATCGTGGCCATCGCCGCGTTAGGGGTGGTCGGTCTTTACGGCAGCGGGTTCTTGCACGGACGCCCCGCAGGCGACCAGGCCTGCCTTCCGGCGGTCGGTCTCGCCAAGAAGATCGCCCCGCTCGCCCATGGCGAGGTGGCGGCGCTGACCATGGCGGCGACCCCGCTCAAGCTGCCGGACTTGGCCTTTGAGGACGCCAACGGCGCGCCGAAAAAGCTCTCCGACTTCCGCGGCCGGACGGTGCTGTTGAACCTGTGGGCGACCTGGTGCGTGCCCTGCCGCAAGGAGATGCCGGCGCTCGACCGGCTGCAGGCCAGGCTCGGGGGGCCAGACTTCCAGGTGGTCGCGGTCAATATCGACACCCGCGATGCCGACAAGCCGAAGGCCTTCCTGGCCGACGCCAAGCTGACGAAGCTGGAGTATTTCAGCGACGCCAAGGCCAAGGTGTTCCAGGACCTGAAGTCAATCGGCCGCGCCTTGGGCATGCCGACCTCGGTGCTGGTGGACGCCTCCGGTTGCGAGATCGCGACCATCGCCGGCCCCGCCGAATGGGACAGCGACGACGCGGTGAAGCTGATCAAGGCGGCGACCACGCCCGCCGCAGCGGGGCTGTAGCTCTAGCGCGTCATGATTGCCGTCATTCCGGGGCAGCCCGTCAGGGCTGAACCCGGAATCTCGAGATTCTCAGGTGCGCTACCGCGCACCATGGTTTCTCGGAATGACCGCGAACGAGATGACGGTTCGATTTTTTTTGACGCCGCAGACTCAGGCGGCGATGTTGAGGTTGCCGCCAACGCCCGGCCCGACATTGGCGAGCGAGAGCGTCTGCTGGGCGCCGCCGAGCAGGGTCAGCACCGCCGACTTCTGGGCATCGAGGTTCTGCTTCAGCATGGAGGTCGCAACCTGCTGCTGCACCGCACCCTGTTGCTGCGCCATGATGGCGGTAACCAAGCTCATATCCATACGCAAATACCCCTCGCCACTGCACGTTAACCGGCAAGTCTTAACGAAGGAACAATAGCGAGCGGCGGGTTCAGCGCGTCGGCACCGGCTTGGCGCCGCGATAGTCGTAGAAGCCGCGCTGGGTTTTGCGGCCGAGCCAGCCGGCCTCGACATATTTCACCAGCAGCGGACAGGGCCGGTATTTGGAATCGGCGAGCCCCTCATGCAGCACCTGCATGATGGAGAGGCAGATGTCCAAGCCGATGAAATCGGCGAGCTCCAACGGCCCCATCGGATGATGGGCACCGAGCTTCATCGCCGCGTCGATCGCCTCGACGTTCCCGACGCCCTCGTAGAGCGTGTAGATCGCCTCGTTGATCATCGGCAGCAGGATGCGGTTGACGATGAAGGCCGGGAAATCCTCGGAGACCGCGACCTGCTTGCCCAGGCGGGTGACGAATTCCTTGGATGCCTCGAACGTCACATCATCGGTGGCAATGCCGCGGATCAGCTCCACCAGTTCCATGAGCGGAACCGGATTCATAAAGTGGATCCCGATAAAATGCTCGGGCCGATCGGTGCAGGCCGCCAGCCGCGTGATCGAGATCGAGGAGGTATTGGAGGCGATCAGGGCCTCTGGCTTCAGGACGGCGCAGAGATCATGGAAGATCTTGCGCTTGACCTCTTCCTTTTCAGTCGCGGTCTCGATCACGAGGTCGCAATCGGCAAGGCCGTCGAGCGTCTCGGCCGCGGTGATGTGGCCCAGGGCCTGGCCGCGGGCCTCGTCGGTGATGACCTTCTTGGCAACCTGGCGGGTCAGATTGCCATTGATCGTAGCCATCCCCGACTTCAACCGGTCGGAGGAGACGTCGTTGAGCACCACGTCGAGCCCGGCGAGCGCGGCGACATGGGCAATCCCGTTGCCCATCTGTCCCGCGCCGATCACGCCGACCTTGTTGATCTGAGCCATTTTCTTGTCCACCGGAACGGCGCGTATCCCGCGCCTGTCCATGCTCCTGATAACGTCGAGACACCGGCCGGGATCGCCCCTTCCGGACGGTGTCGACCGGTTTATTTGCCGAGCTTGCCGAGCGCCTCGGTCAGCTCTGGGACGGCCTGATAAAGATCGGCGACCAGACCGTAATCGGCAACCTGGAAGATCGGCGCATCCTCGTCCTTGTTGATCGCCACGATCACCTTGGAATCCTTCATGCCGGCCAAGTGCTGGATCGCGCCGGAAATACCGACCGCGACATAAAGCTCCGGCGCCACCACCTTGCCGGTCTGACCGACCTGCCAGTCGTTCGGCGCGTAACCGGCATCGACCGCGGCGCGCGAGGCGCCGACGCCGGCGCCGAGCTTGTCGGCCAGCGGCTCGATATATTTGGCGAAGTTCTCGCGGCTCTGCATGGCGCGGCCGCCGGAGACGATGATCTTGGCCGAGGTCAGCTCGGGACGGTCGCTCTTGGCGACCTCCTCGCCGACGAAGCTCGACAGCGCCGGATCGGCGACGGCTGCAACGGTCTCGACCGGCGCGCTGCCACCCTCGCCGGCGGCGGCGAAGGTCGAGGTGCGCACCGTGATCACCTTCTTGGCGTCCTTGGATTTCACGGTCTGGATCGCGTTGCCGGCATAGATCGGCCGCTCGAACGTATCCGGCGCCACCACCTTGATGATCTCGGACACCTGCATCACGTCCAAGAGCGCAGCCACGCGCGGCATCACGTTCTTGTAGCGCGAGGTCGCGGGCGCGACGATCGCGTCATAGCCCGCGGCGAGCTGGACGATCAGCGCCGCCAGCGGCTCGGCGAGGTCGTGCGCATAGGCCGCATCGTCGGCCAGCAGCACCTTCCTGACGCCCGCAAGCTTGGCGGCCGCATCGGCGGCGGCCTTGGCGTTCTGACCGGCGACCAGCACGTCGACTTCGGCGCCGAGCGCAGCGGCGGCGGTCAGCGTCTTGTTGGTCGCGTCCTTGACGGCAGTATTGTCGTGTTCGGCAATCAGCAGCGTCGCCATCACAGCACCCCGGCTTCGGTCTTGAGTTTGGAGACGAGTTCGGCGACGTCCTTGACCTTGACGCCGGCCTTGCGGCCCGCCGGTTCTGCGGTCTTGAGAATTTCGAGGTGGGGCGTGAGATCGACGCCGGTGTCGGCGGCGGTCTTCTCCGCAATCGGCTTCTTCTTCGCCTTCATGATGTTCGGCAGCGACGCATAGCGCGGCTCGTTGAGGCGGAGATCGGTGGTGACGATCGCAGGCCCCTTCAGCTTCACGGTCTGCAGACCGCCATCGACCTCGCGCGTCACTTGGAAGTCAGAGCCTTCGACCTCGAGCTTGGACGCGAAGGTCGCCTGCGACCAGCCGAGCAGCGCGGCCAGCATCTGGCCGGTCTGATTGCTGTCGTCATCGATCGCCTGCTTGCCGAGAATGATGAGACCGGGCTGCTCCTCCTGCGCGACGACCTTGAGGATCTTGGCCACCGCCAGCGGCTCGACATTGCCTTCGGCCTTGACCAGGACGCCGCGATCGGCGCCCATCGCCAGCGCGGTGCGGATCGTCTCTGACGCCTGCGCGGGTCCGATCGAGACGATCACGACCTCGGTGGCCTTGCCGGCTTCCTTCAGCCGCAACGCTTCCTCGACCGCGATCTCGTCGAACGGATTCATCGACATCTTGACATTGGCGAGTTCAACGCCCGATCCGTCGCTCTTGACGCGGACCTTGACGTTGTAATCGACCACCCGCTTGACCGGCACCAGAACCTTCATCGATCCTCTTTCGCTTAAATCTTTCGGGTTAACCTGTTCGGGCGCGGAACCTAAATCGGCCGTACCCCCCGGTCAACGCGCGAGAGGGGAAAATTCATGCTCCGCACGGCGGGGTCCTTGGATCCGAATGCGTACCCCCGCCGCGAGCGATCACCTTACCCCCTTGCCGCCTCCCTCGGTAATCGCAAATCCATGATTCAGCGCGGCTTTTCGATCTTGCGTCCACGCGCTGGACACCTGACGCCCGAGCCGGGACATCATAGCGGATCGGCGCGGCCGGCGCGTCAACGATTCTGCCCGGGAACCCAAAGAACGTCGCCGGCGCCGTTCCCGTTCGCCGCGCGGCTGGCGACAAACAGGAAATCCGACAGCCGGTTCATGTAGCGCAGGGCGGCCTCGCTGACCGGCTCGTTGGGCTGGGCGGCAAGTTCCGCCATCAGCCGTTCCGCCCGGCGGCAGATCGTTCGCGCCAGATGCAGATGCGCCCCGGCCGGCGTGCCGCCCGGCAGCACGAACGAGGTGAGCGGCGGAAGCTGCGCGTTCAGCGCATCGATGTCGCGTTCGAGACGGTCGACCTGGCTCGAGACCACGCGCAACCGCTCGGCCTTGCCGTCGCGCTGGGGAACGGCAAGGTCGGCCCCGAGGTCGAACAGATCGTTCTGGATCAGCGACAGCATGGCGTCGATCTCCGGCGCCTCGGCCAGATGAAGCCGGACCACGCCGATCGCCGCATTGGTTTCGTCGACCGTGCCATACGCCGAGACGCGCAGGTCGAATTTCGGCCGGCGCTCACCGTTGCCCAGCGCTGTCGTACCGTCGTCACCGGTGCGCGTATAGATGCGGTTGAGGACGACCATGTGTGTCTCCTTAACGACCTGTCTTAGCGACCCACCTTAACGACCCATCCTTACTTAGCGACCCATGGCCCAGATCGCGGCCATCGCGACAACGATGGCGACGAACTGCAGGATCACGCGCCAGCGCATCAGCTTCTGCGACAGGTTGGGTGAACCACCGCGCATCATGTTGACGAGGCCGAGGAACAGCACGAGCGCAACCGCGCCGACGGCGATGGGAAGAATTAACATGCTCAACAGGGACGTCATCGGCGTTAGATAACATCGGAAGCCCCTGGGCGCCATCTCGGATCAGATCTGGCGGATCAGAGATGGCGGATCGGTGCTGCGGTGCTGCACGATCTGGCTTTTCGCGGAAGAATGTCCGATGGTCGCCCTGAACGGCTGCCGTCGCGGGTGCAGGTGCAAGGTGAGGCTGCTTCGTTATATCATCCACGTCAGCTGGGATGCGTTCTACACTTTCCTTGCCGATGACGGCTGGGCGATCGCGAGCCATATTGCGCTCTCGAGCCTGATGGCGCTGTTTCCGTTCCTGATCGTGCTGACCTCGCTCGCCGGCTTTCTCGGCTCCAAGAATCTCGCCGATCAGGCCGCCAGCCTGCTGCTGCAGACCTGGCCGACCCAGGTGGCCGATGCGCTGGCCACCCAGATCCACGACGTGCTCACCACGACCCGAACCGATGCACTGACGATCGGCGCCGTGCTCTCGGTCTATTTCGCCTCCAACGGCGTCGAGGCGCTCCGCGTCGGGCTCAATCGCGCCTATAACGTGGTCGAGCCGCGGCGCTGGTATTGGCTGCGGCTGGAGTCGATCGGCTACACGCTGCTCGCCGCGTTCACCGCGCTTGCCATGTCGTTCCTGATCGTGCTCGGACCTTTGATCATGGCGACCGCGCGCCACTATCTTCCGCTCGCCGTCGAGACCAATGAGCGCTTCGTGCACCTGTCGCGCTACGGGATCACGGTCACGGCCCTGACCGTCGCGCTCTTCGTTCTTCATGCCTGGCTGCCGTGCGGCCGCCGCAGCTTTCTGCAGATTCTGCCCGGCATCGTCTTTACCTTACTCGCCTCGCTGATCTCCGGCATCGTGTTCGGCCAGTATCTGGCGCGCTTCGCCAACAACTACGTCACGATGTATGCCGGGCTGGCGTCGGTGATCATTGCACTGGTGTTTCTCTATTTCATCGCCGCCATCTTCATCTACGGTGGCGAGCTCAACGCCGCGATCATCAAGTCGCGGCTGCCGCGCGGTAGGTCGCCTCGAGCAGCGCGGTCGCCAGCGCCCGCGGAGAAACGGGCTTGAGCAGGAAGGCATCGGCGCCGGCCGCCCGTGCCGCAGCCTCGTCCTCGCCGCGACCCGATACGCCGATGATCGGGATCCTGCCCGCAGGCGCGGCGAGCTTGCGGATGCGCGCGATCGCCTCGACACCGTTGATGCCGGGCAGCACCATGTCCATCAGCACCGCGTCCAGGCCGCCCTTCTCGACCCGTTCCGACGCAGCCTCGCCACGGCCGATGAATTCGGCCTGATGGCCGAGCTCGTTCAGGATCGTATTCAGCACGACCCGGCCGAACGGATTGTCCTCGACCCCGAGCACCCGCAACGGTCGTGCAGATGCGAGCGAGGGGCCGTCCGCCATACCGTCGACATTCGTTTCCGGCACGGCAGCAATGGTCAGCATGACCGTCAATGTGAATGTCGTGCCACCCTTCGGGCGCGGCGCCACTGAGACGTCGCCGCCCATCGCGCGGGCCAGTTGCCGAACTGAGGAGAGCCCGAGGCCGGCTCCCCCGAAACGTGATGCGATCGAGACATTGGCCTGCGTGAACGGGCGGAACAGGCGCTTGACCTCCTGCAAGCTCAGACCGATGCCGCTGTCGGACACCTCGAAGGCGACAGCGACCGTGTCATGTTCCGCCGCCCTGCGCTTGGCACGTCCCGGGCGACCTGCCATGGCGACCTTGAGCGCGACGCCGCCCTGCTCGGTGAATTTCACGGCGTTATCGATCAGATTTTCCAGCGCGGCGCGCAGCCGAACGGGGTCACCGACCACCAGCGTCGGCAATTCGTCGGAGAGATCGACCTTGGCTGCCAATCCTTTGGCCGCCGCGCGGCCGGCCAAGGAATCGCCGGCGGCGCGGGCGAGAACGCGCAGATCGAACAGATCCGCACGCGGTGCTGCACCGGTGGTCTCGTGCTTGGCGGCATCGACGAACAAGGTCGCGAGGCTGGAGAGATGCTCGGCGCCGGCCTTGATCGTCTCGACCCAGCGGCGCTCGCGTTCGCCGAGCTCGGAGGTCGCCAGCAGATCGCTGATCGCCAGGATGCCGGTCAAGGGCGTGCGGACCTCATGGGCGAACACCGCCAGCGCCGCTTCGACCACGCCGCGCGACGACGGCGTTGGCACACCTGCTTCGCGCGATGGTTGTGGCATCGCGCGCGCTGACGTCACCTGGGGGGAGCGCTTCTTGAGCAGCCTCGTCTTGGGTGAGCTCGTCTTGGGTGTGCTAGTCTTGAGTGAGCTCGCCTTGAGTGAACCCGGCTTAAGTGAAGCCCTTTTGGGCGAATTCGTTTTCCGCGAAATTGTGGTCGAATTCGCGGTCCGGGAATTCGTAGTCTGGGAATTCGTCTTGGCGGACAGCCTGCCCAAAGACATCTTGCCCAAATTCGATTTAGGCAAGCCCGAGGCCGGCTGTCCGGGCTTGCTGCCCGGCTTGGCCGATCGGGCTTGGCGCCCCCCACCCCGCTTCCGAACGCGTCTCATCATGGCCCTTCTGACATGAACTCCGGCAACGAAGGGGCACCTGCATGGTCATGTCGTCGTGTGCCGCTTTCGGTTGAAGCTCCTGATTAACCCGCGCCTGTCCCCAGCATGGCACGGCTGGCCCCCGGGTGTCACGATGACGTTTGGGTTGTCCCCGCCGGAAACGATCGGACAACAATCCGAAATTTACAGCAGGCCGACCTTACGCCGGATGTCAGACGGCGACGCGCCCTCCGCACGCAGCGCCCGTAATCCGACGGACTGACTGGACTTCGAGAGCTTCATCCCACCGGCGTCGCGAATCAGCCGGTGGTGCCGATAGCGCGGCGCAGGCATACCAAGCAGGCTCTGCAGCAGGCGGTGGACGGCGGTAGCGTAGAACAGGTCTTGGCCGCGCACGATATCGGTCACACCTTGGAGCGCGTCGTCGACGACGACCGACAGATGATAGCTGGTCGGGGTCTCCTTGCGCGCCAGGATCACGTCGCCCCAGGCATCGGGCTGGGCGGCGATCACGCCGGTCTCTCCCTCCGGGCCCTCGCCCTGCTCCGTCCAGGTGAGCCGGCCGGCCTGGGCGATCGCGGCGGCCATATCCAATCGCAGTGCATAGGGCAGCCCCCGCCGCATGCGCTCAGTCCGCGCGGCAGCCGAAAGCTGCTTCGCCGTTCCCGGATACAGGGGGGCGCCGTCGGGGTCGCGCGGCCACGGCGCCTCCGCCTGACGCTCACGAACCAGCCGCGCGATCTCGGCGCGGCTCTCGAAGCTTGGATAGACCAGCCCTTGCGCGGTCAGCCGCTCCAGCGCCGCCCGGTAGTCACTTAGATGCTGCGACTGGCGGCGCACCGGCTGTTCCCACGCGATGCCGAGCCAGGCGAGATCCTCATAGATCGCCTGCTCGAATTCCGGCCTGCAGCGGGTCGGATCGATGTCCTCGATCCGCAGCAGGAAACGCCCGCCACATCCCTGGGCTAGGTCAAAATTGAGCAGCGCCGAATAGGCGTGACCGAGATGCAGATAACCGTTCGGACTCGGCGCAAATCGGAAAACGGGTGGCATATGATCGCATCATTGCCGGACTTGATCCGGCCATCCATCCTGCGGAAGCTTGTATCCATATGAGATGGATGCGCGGGTCAAGCCCGCACATGACGATCGGGAGGCCTGCCCACATGACCCAGCACCTCGACAGCCAGGCCACCCTCGACGAGTCCATCCTTGCGTTGGTGAAGCAAGACCGGCGGCTTCACCCGATCCTCGAGGCCGCCGGCATGCCGAGCCTGCGCCGCCGCGAGCCGGGCTTTGTCGGGCTTGCGCATATCGTCTGCGGCCAGCAGCTCTCCACCGCGAGCGCCGCCGCGATCTGGGGCCGCCTCTCCGCGGCATTCGACCCGTTCGACGCCGATGCGATCAGGCGCGCCCGCGCCGACCGTTTGGGCAGGCTTGGCCTTTCGGCGGCAAAGATCAAGACGCTGAAACATATCGCGCGCGAACTATCAGCCGAGCGGCTGAACCTCGACGTGCTCGCCAACGAAGATGCCGACGCCGCGCACCACACGCTTACCGCATTGCCCGGCATCGGGCCGTGGACTGCGGACGTGTACCTGCTGTTCTGCCTCGGCCATGGCGATGCGTGGCCCGCAGGTGATCTTGCCGTGCAGGAGGCGATCAGGATCGGGCTCGGCTTGAGCAAACGCCCCACTGCGAAGGAGATGATGCCGATCGCGGAAATCTGGCGTCCGCTGCGCGGCGCCGCGGCGCATCTGTGGTGGAGCTATTATCGTGCGATCAAGAAGCGCGAAGGCGTGCTCGGCGCGGAGAAAAACGCTGACGAAGCGAACAGCGTTTCAAACAAAGTTGCGGTTGCAAAACGGTCATCGTCGTCGAAGACAATCACAGGAGCGAAGGCAGCAAAGTAGTCGTGGAGGTCACGCCATGAGAGCGATCGATTTCGTCGTCAGACGCAATGACCTCCAGCAGTGCAAGACGGTCGAGACGGAATTGCCCGACGCGCTGCCGTCCGACGCGTTGCTGGTGAGGGTCGCGCGCTTTGCCTTCACCGCGAACAACATCACCTATGCGCTGCTCGGCGATCAGCTGAAATACTGGCAATTGTTTCCGGCACCGGCTGGCTTCGGCAATATTCCGGTGTGGGGCTTCGGCGAGGTGATCGCCTCGGCCCATCCGGCCGTCAGCGAAGGCGAGCGCCTGTTCGGCTATTTCCCGATGGCGACCCATCTCATCATCGAGGCGGAGAGCGTCAGCAAGCGCGGCCTGCGCGATGCGGCGCCGCATCGGCAAGGCGTGGCGCCGGTCTACAACGCCTATGCGCGCGTGAGCGATGATCCCGCTTTCGCCGGGCGCCAGGGCGACCACCAGGCCTTGCTGCGGCCGCTGTTCATGCTGTCGTTCCTGGTCGACGACTATCTCGCCGAGCACTCCTTCTTCGGCGCAGATGCCGTGATCCTCTCCTCGGCCTCCAGCAAGACCGCTTTCGGCCTGGCGCACCTGCTGCATAGCCAGCGGCCGAACATCCGCGTCGTCGGCCTGACCTCGGCTGCGAATGCGGGCTTCGTCCAGTCGCTCGGCTGCTATCATGAGGTCGTCGCCTACGACGAAGTGGAACGGCTCGATGCATCGGCGCTGGTCGCGATCGTCGACATGGCCGGCAATGCCGGCTTGCGGGCCCGGCTGCATCGGCACTTCGGCGGCAACGTCAGATATTCCGGCCGCGTCGGCCTGACCCATCAGGACGGGGACGACGATGCGGCCGATCTGCCCGGCGCCAAACCGTCCTGGTTCTTCGCGCCTGACCAGATCCGGAAACGGGCCAAGGATTGGGGCCCGGGCGGTATCGAGAGCCGGCTCGGCGCCGTCTGGCAGAGCTTCGCGGCGAGGCTCGATCAGTGGCTGACCGTGATCCATAGAAGCGGACCGGCCGCGGTGCAGCAGATTTACCTCGACACGCTCGGCGGGCGGGTTCCACCGGACCAGGGATACATGCTGACCATGGCGGAGTAGCGCCCCGCCACGGGCGCGAACCGGGCAGCGAATCAGCCGCAGGCGTTCTCGCAAAGGTGATCGCCGATGTTGCGAGCGAGTTGCAGAAGGCCGGCCTAAACACTGCGATTGCCATGCTTCTGACGCGCTTTCGGCCCAGTCTGGAAGACGGGATAAGCTGTTCTCGGGGCTTCACAATCCCGTCACGCTGCATGTAGTATGTCAGCGCATGCTGCTTTCGCAGCCGAATGGAGGCCAGGAGCGTTACTTGAACGCACATGTCTCACAAGGCGGTTGGCCGGTGTTGGTGCTGAACGCGGACTTCCGGCCGCTGAGTTATTATCCGCTATCGCTTTGGTCCTGGCAGGACGCGATCAAAGCGGTGTTCCTCGATCGTGTGAACATCGTCGAATATTACGACCGGGCGATCCGAAGTCCGTCCTTCGAGATCCGATTGCCCAGCGTGGTCTCGCTGAAATCCTTCGTCAAACCGACCACGCATCCTGCCTTTACCCGTTTCAATGTTTTCCTGCGCGACCGCTTCGCCTGCCAATATTGCCTCTCCGGCGACGACCTGACCTTCGATCACATCATCCCGCGCAGCAAGGGTGGCCAGACCACCTGGGAAAACGTCGTCGCCGCCTGCTCGCCCTGCAATCTGCGGAAGGGCAACATGACGCCGCAGCAGGCCAAGATGTTTCCGAGGCAGACGCCCTACGCGCCGACCGTGCACCAGCTTCACCGCAACGGCCGCCTGTTTCCGCCGAACTACCTGCACGAAAGCTGGCTCGACTATCTCTATTGGGACACCGAGCTCGATCCGTAGGCCGCGGCGGGGCCCTGCCAGGTCTTTGATGACATCCACCAGTCTGTCCGAGACCACGACTGCTGACTTCCGACCCAGGGCTGGTTCAACGAGCGACCGCGGCGAAAGCAGTACCGTCGTAACATCCTCGGAGCCTCTCAAACTCCGGATGAATATTCGTCCATTGTTCCAGATCGCGTTTCAGTGCGCTCCGAGCATCGATACGCCGAACAGCGCCGCCAGAGTGAGGACGGAAATGCACGCGATGGGCCACTGACGGAGAAACTTGTCGCCCGCCTCAACGATAGCGCTCGATGCAAGGCTTCCGCGACGGACCGAGCTGATCACCGGCATGAGTTCGTTCCAGCCCGATCGACGCCAGCTCGGGAGCTTCGAAGGCGCCAGCAAGATCGCCACCCCTGTACCCCCCAGGAGAGGAAGGAGCATTTTAAAAAGCGCTCCAATGCCAAACTTGTCCGACGGGACGCCGTTCGGAATCGATAGATAGGCCTCCCAAGGTACGAGGCCCAGCATCAGCGAGCATAGCGCCAGCGCCAGCGTGGCCAGCTCTCGAATACGCGGTGCCGAGCTGTCCGGAGTAATCGGCTCCTTCGCGGCCGTCAGTGCATGTGCGAGCACGAGCACAACATATGCGCCTGTGAAAACTCCGCCCGCCTGAAGCACGACAGCCCACCACCACTGCTCTTTTTCGGCTGCCGCCTGAAGGAGCAGCTCCTTCGCGAGATAGGCGCCGCCCGGCGGCAGGCCCATCAGCGCAAGCCCACTCAAAGCGAACGCAAGTACGCTGATCGGCAATATGCGGCCGACACCGCCCAACCCCAGGATTCGATCCTGCCCCAGCGTCGCATAGATCGACCCGGCCGCCAGGAACATTGCGGCCTTCGCGGTGGCATGAGAGATCGCCTGCAACAGACCCCCCGCCAGGGCGCCACTGCTCTCAAGCCGTCCGGAAGCACCGAACGCCAGCGGAAACATCAAGAAGAGATATCCGATCTGGGCGAGTGTCGAATATGCAATTAGGAGCTTCAGTCGCTCCTGGCGAAGAGCGACAACGCTACCGAGTACGATTGCCACGCCGCCAAGTCCGGCGAGCAATTGCGTAGCAATGAACCCGGGCAGTCCAGGCATCACGTTGAACCAGAGCCGTACAATGATGAAGAAAGAGCCCTTGACGACCAGTCCGGATAGAATTGCACTAGCCGCCGCCGGTGCGCCAGCATGGGCGGGCGGCAGCCAAAGGTGCAACGGGACCAGTGCGGTCTTGGCAAGAAGACCGGTTGTCATCAATGCCGCTGCGACGACAGCGGCAGGTTGTGTGTCGATACGACGCCCCAGCAGCACGATGTCGAGTGTGCCGTATAGGCCGTAGAGGAGTGTCGTTCCCAGCAAGTAGAGAACGGAACCAAGCAGGGCAAAGAGCAGATACCGTATCGCGGCGCGCAGCGTCTCCCCGCGGCCATCCAGGCAAACCAACGGTACCGCGGCGAATGTCAGCAACTCCAATGCGACATAGAGGGTGAAGAGGTCACCGCCGAGAAAGATCGTGTTTAGCGCTCCCCAGATCGCCAGCAGCAGGATCCAGAACGTGAATGAAACACGGGTCTCGGTTATCGAGAAATCAGCGGCGGCGAACGCGGCGACCGCACAGATCACGACCGCGGTCGCAGCGAGCATCACCGCCGACAATCCATCCGCGCGCAGCGCTATTCCTAGCGGGGGCGGCCAAGCACCTAACACGTAGACGACAGGGCCGTTGCCTTGCGGCAGCGCGACGACAATCGCCGCGGCGATCGCCAAGCCGAACGGGACAATCGCACATGCGACCAGCCTCTCGTACTGGTCGCCCAGAATGAAGGCCAGCAAAACGCCTGTGACAGGGACGACGATGGACAGCACCAGCAGGAAGCCGCCCGTGCTTGTCATCGCGTCCAGCGCAGGGGCGGCGGCGGCTGGCAGCATTAGTCACCGGATGGATCAGAGCAGGCGCTCGGCCGCACGTCGCTGCACAGTGTTGTCGTGCCGGTTTTCTGAAATAGCCGGAGCAAGAGCGCGATGGCCAAGGCCGTCGCGGCGAACGCGACGACGACACCGGTGATCACCAGCGCCTGCGGCACCGGATCGTTGCCGATCCCTGCTGCGGCACCCCGCCGTCCGACCACGCCGAACAGGAGAAATACGCCACTGCCCAACACATTGAAGGCAATGATCTTTCGAAGTGGCTGCGGATTCGTGATCAGGCCATAAAGCCCAAGTCCGACGGCGACGGCGGCACACAATCCGAACACTGTTGCGCCGCTCGTCACTTTACACTCCGTTCCGGTGCGCCGGCGAGCAGCAAACCAAGGGTCGCCGCGATCGTCAGGATCATCGCAACCTCGATGCCGAGGATCAGTGGCTTGGCGTACGCCGCGGGATAAGCAAGGAATGCGCTGCCAAACCAAAGTCCTCCGAGGCCGACGGCGAGAAACAGGCCAGGGCCGGCGATCAGGATGCACCGAAGCCATCGACGGCTGGTGGCTGGGGTGTCGGCTAGGCCGGCCATGATAGCAAGCAGCCACATGGACGCGAGAATCGCGCCGCCCTGAAAGGCTCCGCCGGGGTGATCGGCTCCAGTCCAAAAGACGTAGATTCCTACGACAATTCCGACGGGCGGCAGCAAGCGCGCGAGAAAAGCCAGAACGCCATTTGGATCTGCCCGGTGGCACGGTCCAGGACGGCCGCCCCAGGCAGTATCGGGTGCAAGCGACCAGACGCCGATGATGGCCAGCAACAGCACGACTTTCTCAAGCATGGTATCCATTGCGCGGAACGCCATAAGCACGTTGGTGACGGGATTGGCCAGACTCGTCGCCCACGCATTTGCAACAATTCTCGGGGCTAGCGTTGGTGCATGTTCGGGCAGGAGCCAAACGGCGCCAGCCAGCGCCGCGGCGATCAATACAGACAATACAGCCGCGCACGCTCGCGTCAGGTTGCCTGGCGCTTCAGCCGCCGTCGTTTCGGAGTCACGCAATCGCGCCGCCGCACCTAGCAACAATACGCCGCCGAGTCCTCCGCTGATCGCGGCCTCGGTCAGCGCAACGTCCACAGCGTCAAGGCGCACCCAGATCAGTGCCACCAGCAATCCGTAAGCGACGAAACCGACCGCTGCCGAGTAGGTTTTGCGAACCGCTGTTGTCCAGAAGCCGAACCCGAGGACCACGGTAGCAAGCACGACCTCGAAAACAGTTGCGATGCTCATTTGGCCGTTTCACCTTCCCGCGCAGTGCGCGCGATCAGCTGTGACACGGTCGCACCCGCAAGTAGCGTGAGCAGCCAAATGCCTATCAATTTGAACCCGTCGCGCAGACTCCCTGCTTGCGGCAGCAAGCCGAGCACGACGAGGCCGAGGCCGAGATTGTCCGCTTTAGTGAGCGCATGCAGACGAGTCAGCGTGTCGGGAAAACGAAGCAGGCCGACCGTGCCGGCCAGGAAAAAGAATGCGCCCGCTGACACTGCCGCAATCGTCATCATGTCGCGTGCGAGGCTCATTTGTCCTCCGTTATGCCCGCCCCATCAGTATCGAGGCTAGAAAGCCCCTTCTTGACGAACGCGATGGATGCGAACGTGGCGAGAAGTGCCAAGGTCAGCGCGACGTCGACTGCCGCGGGCACGCCCGTCACGGTGCCGAGCAGGAGCAATGCAGCAATGCCGGCCGTCCCAATCAACTGGGCCGCCATCATGCGGTCGGTGTCTCCCGGACCGCGCAGGATCGACACCAGCCCCAGCGCCAACATCGCCAGAATGAACCCTACGGCAGCCGTCAGGAACTCAGTCATTGTAGAGCGCTCGAACCAGGGCCGCTTCCTCTGCGGCAAGCTCAGCGAGGACCGGCTGTTCGACGTCGAGGCAGTGATACAAGAGCTGGCCGTTCCGCTCTCCTGTCGGCACGGTGCCCGGCAGCAGGCTAGTGAGTGTTGTGAACACGTTCCGGCGCGTTCCACGTGAAAGTCCAGTTGAGTAGGACACAAATCCCGGGCGCAGGGGTAATCGGGGATCGAGCGCGCGTCTTGCAACGTCCACTCCGGCGGCCACCGAGTGATACAGGAAGAGCGACACCAGTCGGATGATGGCACTAAGCGAACGTCGCGAGGTGTGCGGCTCCAGTAGGCGCAAGCTTATCCACGTCGCTGCGGCGACGGCGGCGGCTGCGGCTGGAATATCTGCGAGGGCTGCTCCGGCAAGCACCAGCCAGAGGCAGATGAAGCACGCCGCTCGCCATCCCGCGATCGCCTTCCATCGCCCGGCCGCCAAGCCGGAGAACGTATTCTGCCTTCCTGAGGATCCTCCCATGCTCATGTCGGCCTCCTCGATCGAGGTCGGATCGCGTCGCGAGGTCTTCTGGATTTCCGTAGCTGTTAAGGCGATTCCGGCAGCGCCATAGTGGGCTTCGGCAGCCGGAAATCAGTGTTTGCGTCGCTGCGCGAACTCGATACAACCATCCAACATGGTTCTGATGGCGCTAACGAGCCGATCCTACGGCGCCACATTCAGGGAAAGCTCCCGCGACCGCGCAGCTAGCGGGATGCCTGCCGGCGGAAGCAAGTGCCACCTCGTCCGCTCCTTGATGCGCGGCATTGATCCTCGGTGGCGTAAGCGCAGCGCGTCATGCCTTTGTGCTTTGAGCACCATTCGTTCGCTGCGTTTGCCGGAGTAGCTATTGGCACGATCGACAGCATTCCCAAGATCCCAAACGCAATCACGATAAGCTTTCGCATCTGTAAATCCTCCTGGTCCATCGATTCAGTTGGAGCTTCGTTCAAGTGTCATTGCTGCACTTCCGGAACATTTGCCAGTCATGCGAAGTACGGACTTGGAGATCGTCAAGCCGATGCCCGCCGCTTCGAGCGAGGTTGGCGAATTAGCGATGCCGATCATGTGAAACATCAACTAGGTGCGAAGCCATTACCTCCTTTGCGTGCTCTATTCGAAGACCACGAGCGTGCGCTCTTGGTGGAGCGTCAAGTATCGGGTGATTACCCGAGCATACGTCAGGGATTCCCTGGAATGCGGCTATTAGTGACCGGGAATGCATCCGGTCGCACCAAGTAGAATTACCGATTTCTGCAGCTGGTTCCTTCAGCAAAAATGACGGCGGGCAACGCCGGGATGACCACGGGATGACCATACGTCGGAAAGGCTGACCTTCTCGGCAAACGTACCGGAACTCGAAAGGCTCCTTGGATGCCTGCCCCCGGAACGACGCCTCACCAGTTTCTCTCACTCGGGTTTGCGCTGGCTGCGTGCTCGCTGACGTTAGCCGCCTGTGGTCGAGAAGCGGAAACCAAAGCTGAGCCTCCGCCGCGCCCAGTCCGGACGACGACGATCGAGAAGCGTGAGGCCTTGGCTCCGTTGACCTTCACCGGTCGCATAGAGGCGGAGGACGAGGTGACCGTCGCTTTCCGGATTTCAGGACGGTTGCTGGCGAACGACACCAAGATTGGTGATCGGGTCGAGCCCGGGCAGTTGCTGGCGCGACTGGAGTCGCAGAACGAGATGAACGGGTTACGGCAGGCACAGGCTGCACTTGCGGCGGCGCAAGGCCAGCTGACGCAGGCGCGCAATCACTACGAGCGTCAGGAGACGCTGTTGGCGCAGGGATGGACCACGCGCGCCAATTTCGAGGTGGCAACACAGGCACGACAAACCGCCCAGTCGCAAGTCGAGGCTGCGGAGGCCCAACTGAACACCGCGCACGATCTCGTTAGTTTTACCGAAGTTAAGGCTGACGCGCCGGGCAAGATTACCGCCACAGGTCCATCGGCTGGCGAGGTTGTTCAGGCCGGCCAGATGATCGCAAGAATCGCGCGACAAGACGGCCGAGACGCGGTGTTCGATGTTCCCGCTCAGTTGGCCAGATCGGCGTCACCCAATGTGCAGGTCACCGTCAGCCTGACTGAGGATTCGAAGGTGACTGCGCAAGGACGCATTCGCCAGATCGCAGCGCAGGCCGACCCCGTCACCCGCACGTTCGAAGTCAAGGTCGGACTGACGGAGCCTCCGAGCGCTATGCGGCTTGGCGCGACAGTCAACGGGCGGGTCGAAACCGGTTCCGGGCCGGTGATCAACATACCGGCGACGGCGTTGACGCGAATGAACGGGCAGCCGGCGGTTTGGATTGTCGATCCATCGACCAGTGCAGTTTCCGTCCGCAACGTCGATGTGCTGCGATTCGATCAGGCGCAGGTGATCATCTCGCAGGGTCTGGATGCCGGAGAGATCATCGTCACCGCCGGCGTTCAGTCACTTCATCCAGGCCAGAAAGTGCGCGTGCTCGGGTCGGACTCATGAGGGAAGTCAATCTTTCTGAGTGGGCGCTGAAGCACCGCCCCTTGGTCGTCTACATGATGATCATCGCGGTGGCCGTCGGCGTGCTGTCCTATTTCCGGCTAGGACGCAACGAAGATCCGGCCTTCATCATCAAGACCATGGTGGTGCAAGCCGCCTGGCCGGGCGCATCCGTGGAAGAGACGATGAAACAGGTGACGGAGCGCCTCGAACGTCACCTGCAGGAAACACCGCATCTCGACTTCCTGCGCAGCTTCACGAGGGCAGGTGTCGCCACTGTCTTTGTGAATCTGAAGGGAAGTGCTAGCGCGAAGGAGGTCGCCGACACTTGGTATCACGTGCGCAAGACGATCGGAGACATGCGTCATACTCTGCCAGCCGGTGTGGTCGGACCCGGCTTCAATGACGAATTCGGCGATACGTTCGGCATAATCTACGGATTTACCAGCGACGGCTTCACCCAGCGTGAACTGCGCGACCGGGTCGAGGAGATCCGCTCAAGGCTGCTTCTCGTGCCGGACGTATCGAAGATCGAGCTTTTGGGCGAACAGGATGAGGTGATTTTTGTGGAGTTCTCCATGAGGGAACTCGCGACCCTCGGAATTGATCGTTCGGCTCTTATTGCGGCGCTTCAGTCACAGAACATCATACGACCGGCCGGGGTGATAAGAACCGGCTCAGAGAACCTTTCGCTTCGTGTTTCGGGCAGCTTCCAATCCGAGCAGGATGTTGCCAGCATCAATTTCGCCGTTGGCGGGCGGATGCTTCGCCTGAGCGATATCGCCCGGGTCCGACGCGGTAGTGCCGACCCACCCCAGCCGCTGTTTCGAGTGAATGGCCAGCCGGCAATAGGGCTTGCAATCGCCATGCGCGACGGCGGGGACATCCTCGCGCTCGGGGCAAATATCAGGAAAGCGATGGCGCAAATCACCGCCGATCTGCCGATCGGGATTGAGCCCCATCTGGTCGCAGACCAACCCGTTGTGGTCGATCAGGCCATCCGCGAATTCATGGTCTCGCTGCTACAGGCGATCGCAATCATCATGGTGGTGAGCTTCATCAGCCTCGGCGTGCGACCAGGCCTGATCATCGCTCTCGCCATACCCCTCACGCTGGCGATTGTCTTTCCGATCATGGGTCTCGCCCGCATTGACATGCAACGAATATCGCTCGGCGCACTCATCATCGCGCTTGCCTTGCTGGTTGACGACGCGATGACGACAACTGATGCGACGCTCACCCGGTTGGCGCAAGGGGCCAGCAAGCTCGAGGCCGCAAGTTTCGCATACCGGACACACGCGATGGCGATGCTCGCGGGCACACTGGTGACGATCGCAGGCTTCATACCGGTGGGCTTTGCGGCGAGTTCGGCCGGCGAATACACGTTTTCACTTTTCGCCGTCGTCACGATTGCACTGCTGGTGTCCTGGTTCGTTGCGGTCATTTTCACGCCCCTATTGGGAGCGGTCATCCTCCTTCCACCCAAGCCAAAGAGCACAGCGGCTCCGGGCAGGATCTTCCGCATCTACCGAAGCTTCCTAACCTTCGCGATGCGTGCCAAATGGCTGACGATCGCAGCCTCGCTCGCACTCTTCGCTGCATCGGTTCTTGCGCTGCCACTGATCCCGCGACAGTTCTTTCCTTCGTCGGATCGTCCAGAACTGCTCGTCGACATTAGCCTGCCGCAAAATGCCTCAATTTATGCAAGCCAGACCGCGGCGAAGCGCCTCGACACTGCGCTTTCGGCCGATCCCGATGTAGCGCGCTGGAGCACCTATGTCGGCCGCGGCGCGATTCGCTTCTATTTGCCCCTGA
This sequence comes from Bradyrhizobium sp. STM 3843, assembly GCF_000239815.1. Taxonomy (GTDB): domain Bacteria; phylum Pseudomonadota; class Alphaproteobacteria; order Rhizobiales; family Xanthobacteraceae; genus Bradyrhizobium. Next base: position 21,405 of record NZ_CAFK01000064.1, read on the forward strand.
ATGTCCAGCTTCCGAACGACTCCTTCACGCAGGTCGTCGTCATAGCGACGGATGTCGCGGCGCGCGAGCGTCTGCATCTCAAACTCGACAAGCTGCTGGCGCAGGAGTTTCCTGGCGCGGTTGCCTTCATATCTCCCCTTGAGCTTGGGCCGCCGGTCGGATGGCCTGTGCAGTACCGCGTCAGTGGCCCTGACGTGGAACGGGTGCGCGACATCGCGCTCAAGGTCGGACAGATCGTTGCCACCAATCCGGACGCCAAACAGGTGAATTTCGATTGGATGGAACCCGATCGCCAGGTGCGCATTCGCGTTGACCAAGACGAGGCGCGCCTTCTGGGGCTGAGTTCGCAGACGATCGCGACCGTCCTGAACGCTGTCATATCTGGGACGCCCGTCACCCAGGTCCGCGACGACATTTACCTGGTCAATGTCGTGGCGCGCGCGACCGACGAGCAGAGAGACTCGTTGGACGATCTTCGCAATCTGCAGGTGCCATTGTCGGGCGGACGGACCGTTCCTCTCAGCCAGTTTGCATTCTTTGAATATGACCAGGAATTTCCAATCGTCTGGCGGCGCGATCGCATTCCGACCCTGACGGTCCAAGCCGCCATCGCCGGTGACAAGTTGCCGGAAGGAGTGGTTACTTCGCTGTCGCCGGCGATCGAGAACCTCAGAAAGACTCTTCCTCCCTCATATCACGTGGCTGTCGGAGGGACTGTGGAAGAGAGCCAGAAGTCGCAGGCATCTGTGCTGGCCGTGGTGCCCGTGATGCTTTTGGTCATGTTTACGGTCCTCATGGTACAACTGCAAAGCTTTCCGAAGCTTTTCATGGTTCTGAGCGTGGCGCCGCTCGGCCTGATCGGCGTTGTCGCTGCGTTAATGTTGTCCGGCAGACCCTTGGGTTTCGTCGCTATTCTCGGCGTGCTCGCCCTTATCGGCATGATAAGCAAGAATGCGGTCATCCTGATCGGTCAGATCGACGCCGAACGTACCTTGGGCAAGTCGCCGTGGGATGCTACGGTTGATGCCAGCAGCTCTCGTTTTCGACCGATCATGTTGACGGCCGTCTCGACTGTCCTCGGAATGATCCCAATCGCGCCAACGGTGTTCTGGGGACCCATGGCATTCGCGATCATGGGCGGCTTGTTGGTTGCGACGGTCCTTACGCTCGTTTTCCTGCCCACACTTTATCTAACCTGGTTCGGCGAAAAGGAGGTCGCTCTGCCGGAGCGATGACAAAGGTGGCAACAGTGAGAATCCCTCAACCGGGTGATCGCAGAGCCTGAAGCCGCTGGCAAGGCGAAGCGAGCAGGCTATGTACGGACAGCCAAACTGCCTATTGCGCTCGAAGTCGTCACACCACTGCGAGGTGGTAGGATGCTGGCCGAAGGCACCACCGTCGTTGGGATCGGGCTGCGTGACGTGAGCGTCAGGTTTGCCGCGGAATTCGAAGACGATCTCGAGGGTGCCATGACGATGTACGTCGAGCTTCCCGGCATGACCCCGCAGGAGGACGAGTATCCTCCCGGTGAGGCTGACGTCTTCTCTCAAGACCGTGGTCGCCGTTCTCTTGGAGAACGCCGAAGCGGGTCGGGGAAAGGAAGCGACTCTCGACCCGGTTCGCGAGGGGTTGCTCAAATTGGCCGGCAAGATCGGCCGGCAGGGCCGAACCGCTGTTTAATCGCACAACCTCGGCGAGCCACCTTTTCGGCCTGGCCGATTCCGTTACACTCTTATAAGTCCCAAACCGGCCGGGAATACAGCCTTATGAGTCCCACGTGACAATCTTATGTGTCCAACCCGCACTGAAGATGCTGGCTTGCCCTGGTTAATTTGACACTCTTATGAGTCCCGCGACACTGCTCTGGCTCGGCGCAACGAAGGACGTCTCGCCGCGTCATTCGACCCGTTCGCCGTGGTCTTGATGCTGGTCGAGTTGATGTCCTTGTCCTCGGAAGGGAGTGCCTAGGCGCCTTCGCCGAGCCGCGGCCGTTCAGTCCGCGGCCAGCGAGCGCAACCAGGCCAATCTCGATATCGCCCTTTCGGCGAGCCGCTGCAGCGTCTCGACGCGTTCCGCACTGTCCGAACGCTCCGCGCCTTCGAGATAGCTGTCGACCAAGGCTTCGGCGATATCGACCGCGTCCTTCCGCTGCATCGCGCCGGGAAAGCTCCCGAAATCGCCGGCTTCGTCCGCCATCTCCATGGTCTGGTCGATAAGCTCGCGCGTGCGCGTCTTTGTCGGTCCGTCGAGACGACGCTCGAGGTCGGCGAGCTGTGCGGCGAGGCGGAGTTCGAGCTTGCGCGCATCGACCTTCACCGGCGTCGCGAGATCATCGCCGAGCTTGGGGGCATGCTCGCGGTGATAGGCGCGGCGCCTCTCCTTGCGCAGGGTCGCGACGTGCCCGAGCTCCTCCTTCGCCATGGCCTCGGCGGCCTTCTTGATGTCCTCGTCCTCGGAATAGGCCGCGAGATAGGACCAGAATGCGAAGGCCCGCTCCTCGTTGCGCACCGCCATCGCCAGCGCGCGGTACGGCGTGATCAATCGCGAGGACTTCACCTCGGCCGCTGTCTCCGTATCGAACGTCCCGGGCACCTGCCAGCGGACCTCCGCAGGATCCGGATCCTTGCCGCGGCGCGATTGCGACCAGCGCGTGACGCTATCGACGTGTTCGCACTCTGCTGCGGCGAGTCTTGTAAAGACCTCCGCCAGATCATCCTTTTTCTGTCGGCGCATGTCCTCGGCAAGTTCCGCGTATCTCGTCGCGGCCTCCCGTTCCATCGCATGCGCGAGCGCGAATAGCTCGTCGAGCGAATGCAAGATTCCTGCCGGCTCGGATTTCAAGAGCAGAGATTTCGTCAACAGCACGACGCACCTGCATAGCGCAGTTTGTTGCAGAACAAACTCGACGGGCCTTCCTGCGACTAGACAACTGTCATGAACAGGAGTCAAACTACATTGACAGGATCGTCGATCCGGCACAGAGCGTCAGCGGCGACGCCCAACCATCCAAGATCAGATCAAAACGGAACGTGCATCTTCAACAGATGCGCAGGTCCAGTTTGAGGTGCTCCATGCCATGGAGTCCTTGGGACGCATTGCGGGGATTCCGTTGTCACCTGCTTGTGGCCATTGCTCTCGGCGCGATGGTGGCGTTCGGGACGCATGCCGCTTGCGCGGCGAGCGAGCTTGCAGGTTTTCTTTCCAAAGTTCAGCCCACGGACTTCTTTGCCTCAGCCGATCGATTTGGCGCGCCGCAGGGCGATCCGCCTCTCGCTCCCGTCTACCACGGCGATGAGCTCCAGGGCTTCGTCTATCTCAACTCCGACTTCGCGAACTCCATCGGCTACTCCGGCAAGCCGATCCACATGCTGGTCGGTATCGACCCGAAGGGCGTCATCACCGGCATCAGGCTCATGGATCACAAGGAGCCGATCGTTTTGATCGGGATTCCCGAGGCGCGCATCGTCGCCGCCCTGAACTCCCTGATCGGCAAGGACATGAAGCCGGTCGCCAGCGGCGCCGAACAGCCACCGACGGTGGACATCGTCAGCGGCGCGACGGTCACCGTGCTGGTCATGAGCGACAGCATCGTGCGTTCGGCATCGAAGCTGATCCGCTCCGGACGCATCGGCGGCGGAGGCGCCGGCGCGGCTTCGGCCGCCCTGCCGCCCGTCACCAAGACCGTCGATCTGGCGCGCAGCGAGGTCCGCGACTGGGCGAGCCTCGTCGGCGACGGCTCCGTACGCCGGCTGCATCTCACCGTTGGCGACGTGAACGACGCCTTCTCGAAGTCCGGCAACGCCGCCGCAGCGATCCAATATCCCGAGCCGGGCAACCCCGATGATACCTTCGTCGATCTCTACGTCGCGCTGGTCACGGCGCCGACCATCGGCCGCAGCTTGCTCGGCGACGATGGCTATCAGCGGCTCAAGGACACTCTGAAGCCGGGGCAACAGGCCATTGTGGTCGCCGGCAACGGGACCTACTCCTTCAAGGGCTCGGCCTATGTGCGGGGTGGCATTTTCGATCGCATCGAGATCCTGCAGGAGGGCAACAGCACCCGATTCCGCGACAGAAATCACACCCGGTTGGGAGGGCTTGCCGCGGCCGGGGCACCCGATTTCAAGGAGATCGGCCTGTTCGTCACGCCGCCGGAATTCACGCTGGACCCGACGCAGCCGTGGCAGCTCCAATTGCTCGTTCAGCGTAGTCTCGGCGGCCGCGACAAGGCGTTCCTGACCTTCGATCTCAGCTACGTCCTGCCCGAGCAGTATATGCGCCGCGAGCAGCGTGCGGTGACCGTGCCGGAGAACGCGCCGACGCCCGCGACGGCGTCCGCTGCGGCCGCGCAGACAGCCGCGGCCGAGGCAGACGAACCGCTCTGGGTGCGGATGTGGCGTTCGAACACCGTCTCGATCGCGATCACCGCCCTGATGCTGGCGGCGCTCACCGGCATCTTCTTCTTCCAAAACCTGCTGGTGCGGCGACCTGTCCTGTACACCTGGGTGCGCCGGGCCTATCTGGTTTTCGTCCTGGTGTGGCTTGGCTGGTACGCCAACGCGCAGCTTTCTGTCGTCAACGTCGTAACGTTCAGCAACGCGCTGATCACCGGCTTTCACTGGGAATTCTTTCTCGCGGCGCCTTTGATCTTCGTTCTCTGGGCGGCGACCGCTGGCGGACTTCTGTTCTGGGGGCGCGGTCCGTTCTGCGGATGGCTCTGCCCGTTCGGCGCGCTGCAGGAACTGACCAACACGATCGCGAAATGGCTCAAGGTACCGCAGCTCACCGTGCCGTGGGGCCTGCATGAGCGTCTGTGGCCGGTGAAGTACATCATCTTCCTCGGGCTGTTCGGCCTGTCGCTTTACTCCGTCGACATGGCCGAGCGGTTCGCCGAGGTCGAACCGTTCAAGACGGCGATCATCCTGAAGTTCGCCCGAAGCTGGCCGTTCGTGGCGTATGCGGTCGCGCTGCTCGTCATCGGCCTGTTCGTCGAGCGGTTCTTCTGCCGCTACCTGTGTCCGCTCGGCGCGGCGCTCGCGATCCCCGGCCGCATGCGGACCTTCGAATGGCTGCGCCGCTGGCAGGAATGCGGCTCGCCGTGCCAGCGCTGCGCCAAAGAGTGCCCGGTGCAATCGATCCATCCCGAGGGGCACATCAACGTCAATGAGTGCATCTACTGCATGCACTGCCAGGAACTCTATTATGACGACCACCGCTGTCCGCACATGATCCAGGTGCGACTGAAGCGCGAGAAGTTTACCGCCATGTCCTCGCCGTCGATGCGAGCGGGCGGCGGCGGGCCGAAGACAGTCATCACGCATGCCGGAAAACCCGTCGCGACGGGAGCCGGCACCACTCCGTCCACTTCCTCATGACAGCAAGGAGACCAACATGGGCCGGGAAGACGACAAGAACACAGTCAGCCGACGTCAGGTCGTCGGAACTGCTGCGGTTGGCGCAGCCGGATTGGCAGGCGGCCTCGGACTTGGCAGAGCCGCGCTGCCTGAGCCTGCGGCGGCGCAAGCTCAGCCCAAGACTCCGGCCCGCGCCGGCAGCCTGAAGACCGAGGTCGCCCCCGGGGAGCTCGACGAATACTACGTCTTTTTCTCCAGCGGGCAGACCGGCGAGGTCCGCATCATCGGCATGCCGTCGATGCGCGAGTTGATGCGCGTTCCGGTGTTCAACCGCGACAGCGCCACAGGCTGGGGACTGACCAATGAATCGCTGAAGATTCTCACCGAGGGTCTCACGCAGGAGACCCGCGACCGGCTGAAAGGCCGGCTGAACGGGGTCTGGCAGAACGGCGACTGCCATCATCCGCACATGTCGTTCACCGACGGAACCTACGACGGCCGCTACATCTTCATCAACGACAAGGCGAACACGCGCCTCGCCCGCATCCGCACTGACATCATGAAGTGCGACAAGATCGTCGAGCTGCCGAACCAGTACACCATCCACGGGATGCGGCCGCAGAAATATCCACGCACCGGCTACGTCTTCTGTAACGGCGAGTACGAGGTCCCGCTTCCGAACGATGGCAAAGTACTGGACGACAAGTCCAAGTATTGGTCGATGTTCTCGGCCGTGGACGGCGACACCATGAAGGTCGCCTGGCAGGTGATCGTCGACGGCAATCTCGATAACGTCGATGCCGACTACCAGGGCAAATACGCGTTTGCCACCTGTTACAATTCGGAAAAGGGCGTCACTCTCGCCGAGATGACGGCAAGCGAACAGGACTGGCTGACCATCTTCAACATCAAGCGCATCGAAGAGGCGGTGAAGAAGGGCGACTTCAAGCAAATGAACGGCGTCCCCGTCATCGACGGCCGGCACGGCTCGCCCTATACGCGCTACGTTCCGGTCTCCAACAGCCCGCACGGCATCAACACCGCGCCCGACGGCATTCACGCGGTCGCAAACGGCAAGCTTGCTCCTACGGTGACCGTCTTCGACCTTCGCAAGTTCGACGATCTATTCGATGACAAGATCAAGCCACGGGACGTCGTGGTTGCTGAGCCGGAGCTCGGCCTGGGCCCGCTGCACACCGCCTTCGACGGCAAGGGCAATGCCTACACGACGCTGTTCCTCGACAGCCAGGTCTGCAAGTGGAATATCGACTTGGCCAAGCGCGCGTTCAAAGGCGAGAAGGTCAACCCTATCATCCAGAAGCTCGATGTCCACTATCAGCCCGGCCACAATCACTCCTCGATGGGCGAGACCAAGGAAGCTGACGGGAAATGGCTCATCTCGCTCAACAAGTTCTCGAAGGACCGCTTCCTCAACGTCGGTCCGCTGAAGCCGGAGAACGACCAGTTGATCGACATCTCCGGCGACCAGATGAAGCTGGTGCACGATGGACCGAGCTTTGCCGAGCCGCATGATGCCGTGATCGTGCATCGCTCCAAGCTGGACGGAAAGATCATCAGCGTCTGGAAGCGGGACGATCCGTTCTTCGCCGATGCCGTCAAGCAGGCCAAGGCGGACGGCGTCTCGCTCGAGAGCGACGCCAAGGTCATCCGCGACGGCAACAAGGTGCGGGTCTATATGTTCTCCGCCGCACCGGCCTATGGGCTCGAAAAGTTCGAGGTCAAGCAAGGCGATGAGGTGACCGTCTACATCACCAACATCGACGACGTGGAGGACCTGACGCACGGCTTCTGCATCGTGAACTACGGCGTCAACATGGAGATCGGCCCGCAGCAGACGTCGTCGGTGACCTTCGTCGCCGACAAGCCGGGTGTCTATTGGTACTTCTGCACCTGGTTCTGCCACGCCATGCACATGGAGATGCGCGGGCGCATGCTCGTGTCGCCGCAGAACGTGTGACGATGCGAAACGTGCGGCACCTCACGATATCGGCGCTGGCGGTCGTCCTGGCCGCCGGCGCCGGCGCGCGCGCAGCGTCGGCAGAGAGGCTTTCGCTCACGCCGGCGACCGGAGATCTCCAGCCTGTTCTCGATGCCGCCTCCGACGGCGACGAGGTCTGGCTGGCCGCGGGCGGCTACCGCGGTCCGGTGCGCCTCACCCATCGGATCACCCTTTCGGGAGCGGCGGGTGCCGTGATCGCCGGCCCCGGGAAAGGCAGCGTCATCACCGTCTCGGCGCCAGGCGCCATCGTCCGCGGCCTGGAGGTGCGCGGCTCCGGGCGATCTCTCGAGACGATGGATTCCGGAATCTTCGTCGAACAATCGGCGCGCGGCGCAGTGCTGGAAAACAATCACCTCGAAGACAATCTCTTTGGCATGTACCTTCACGGCGCGCCCGACGCGGTTGCGCGTCACAACGTCGTCATCGGACTTCGTTCAGCGCGCAACAGCGAGACCGGCAACGGAATCACGGTCTGGAACGCTCCGGGCGCCCAGGTGCTGGATAACGACTTCCGCTATGGCCGGGACGGCATCTTCGCGATCACCAGCCGCAAGAACACGTTTAGCGGCAACCGCTTCCGCGACCTCCGTTTCGGCGTACACAACATGTACACCGGCGAGGCGGAGATCACGAACAACGTCTCCAAAGGAAACATCATCGGCTATGCCTTCATGTTCTCCAACCATCTGGTCGTCCGAGACAATGTGTCCGACCATGACCGCGATCGCGGCATCCTGTTCAATGCGAGCAACTACGACGACATCTCCGGCAACAGCGTGATCGGCGGGATGCAATCCACCGAACGCTGGGCGACGTCGGACAATCGCGCCGCCGACGAAGGCGTGCCACAAACAGAGGCCGCGTCATTGGCGTCCGTCCGCGGGCAGCGGATCGGACCCGAGAAGTGCGTGTTCATCTACAACACCAACAAGAACCGGATCCACCGCAACTGGTTCGAAGGGTGCGAGATCGGCGTCCACTTCACCGCCGGCTCCGAGGGCAACGAGATCACCGGCAACGCCTTCGTCAATAATGCCAACCAGATAAAATATGTCGGCACCCGCCATCTGGACTGGTCTAAAGACGGTCGCGGCAACTACTGGAGCGACAACCCGGCGTTCGACCTCAACGGCGACGGCGTCGCCGACACCGCCTATCGGCCGAATGACCTGATCGATCGCGTGCTGTGGACGGCTCCTGCGGCGAAAGTCCTGATCAACAGCCCCGCCGTCCAGGTGATCCGCTGGGCCCAGGCGCAGTTTCCCGCGCTACTGCCGGGTGGCGTGGTCGACAGCCATCCGCTGATGTCGCCGCCGAAGCGCCACGCGGCCGAGGAGGCGCGATGACCAGCACGGTACGTGTCGCCGATGTGACCAAGGAGTACGGCCCGGTCAAGGCCGTGCGCGGAGCTTCGTTCGAGCTGGGCGAGGGCGAGCTGGTGGCCCTGATCGGCCACAACGGCGCCGGCAAGACGACGCTGATGAAGCTGATGCTCGGCCTGATCCGCCCGACGGCCGGCTCCATCGAAGTGCTCGGCGACAATCCCGCCGCGGGACAATTCGCGGGCCGACGGGCGCTCGGATATCTGCCGGAAAACGTCGCCTTCGATGCCGCCCTGAGCGGACGCGAGACCCAGACCTTCTACGCTCGCTTGAAGCGGGAGCCGGTGGCCAAGGCGCTGGAGCTGCTCGACGCCGTAGGCCTCGGCACGGCTGCGAGACGCCGGGTCGGCACCTATTCGAAAGGTATGCGCCAGCGTCTCGGGCTCGCACAGGCGCTGATCGGACATCCGAAGGTGCTGCTGCTCGACGAGCCCACCACTGGCCTCGATCCCGAGCTGCGCCAGACCTTCTACGACCTCATCCAGCGCCTTTCCGGCAGCGGCACCACCGTTCTCCTGTCGTCGCATGCGCTGACCGAACTGGAGGAGCGCGCAGGGCGCGTGATCATCATGAATCGCGGCATCAAGGTCGCCGACGGCTCGATCGACGCGTTGCGGCGGCTGGCGCGCTTACCGACCAGGATCAGGCTCAAGGTATCGGGGCCCGCGCCGTCCGAGTCGCCGCCGTGGCTGCCCGCTGGCGCAGCATTCCGACGCGTCAACGGCCACATCATCGAGATCGACGCGGAGCCGCAGCGCAAGATCGAGCTTCTGCACCGCGTGACGGCGGCAGGAACGTCGGTCGAGGACATCGATCTCGCCCCACCGACGCTGGACGAAATCTATGCGCATTTTCTGCGACAGGCGGAGGAGACGCCATGAATGCGCTGATCATCGCCGCCAAGGAAATCCACCAGGCCATCCGCAATCGCTGGGTGCTCGCCGCGACCCTGCTGCTCGCGGGTCTCGCCCTGTCGCTCACCTTCCTCGGCAGCGTCCCCACGGGAACAGTCGGAGTCCGGGCGCTCGACGTCGTGATCGTCAGCCTCTCGAGCCTGACCATCTTCCTGATTCCGCTGATCGCACTCCTGATCTCGCATGACGCCATCATCGGCGACATGGAGCGGGGCACGATGCTTTTGCTGCTGAGCTACCCGGTCGCGCGGTGGCAAGTGTTGTTCGGAAAGTTCGTCGGCCATCTCGTGGTGCTCGCCTTCGCCACCTGCCTCGGCTACGGCATCGCCGCCGCGGCCCTGATCGCCGCAGGAAGCCACATCGACGCCGACAGCCTGACCGCATTCGCCGCCATGATCGGGTCGTCCGTGCTGCTGGGTGCCATATTCGTCGCGATCGGCTATCTGGTCAGCGCACTGGTGCGCGACCGCGGCACGGCGGCCGGCGTGTGCATCGGCCTGTGGCTCCTGCTCGTCCTCATCTACGACATGGCGCTGCTCGGTGTGCTGGCGCTGGATCAGGGCCGCAACATTTCGGCGACCGCACTCGACGCGCTGCTGCTGCTGAACCCGACGGACGTCTACCGCCTGTTCAACCTGACCGGCTTCGCGAACGTCAGCACCTTCGCCGGCATGGCCGGGCTCGCGCAGAGCACGACGCTCTCGGCCGGAGTGCTGCTGGCAACCTTAGTGCTCTGGACATGCGTGCCGCTGGGATTTGCCGCGCTCGCCTTTTCCTGGAGGCAGCTATGAAATGCAGATCCCTCGCCTTCGCTCTGCTGCTCTCGATCACCTTGGGCGGCTGCTGGGAGAAGCAGGCGGCCGAGCCGCCGTCCCCGCACCGGATGACCGCAGAGGACATCGGCCGCTACTGCGGCATGAACCTGTTCGAGCATCCGGGGCCGAAGGGGCAGATCTTTGCCGCGAGCCTGATCGAGCCGGTCTGGTTCTCCTCGGTGCGCGACACCATCGCCTTCACCATGCTGCCGGATGAGCCGAAGGACATCCAGGCGATCTACGTCTCCGACATGGGCAAGGCGCCGAGCTGGGATAAGCCGGGGGCCGACAATTGGGTTGAGGCCCGTAAGGCGCTGTTCGTGATCGGCAGCCGTGCCAAGGGCGGGATGGGCGGGGACGAGGCGGTGCCGTTCTCGGATCGCGCTGCAGCCGAAAAGTTCGTTGGCGAAAACGGTGGACGGATCGTCACCTTCGATCAGGTGCCACGCAACTACGTCCTGTCCTCGGATGGTGCCAAGGAGAGCACTTCCGCCGACGACGGCGACGCCAGGCGCCCACCGAACGAATGAGAAGGACACGATGATGGGCATGATCTCGCGCCGACGCTTTGTCCGGATCAGTGCCGCAGCGGCCGGCCTCGGGCTTCTTCCTTCCGGCCACCCTGTCCGCGCCGACACGGCGCCCGTCACCTGGCGCGGCACGATGCTGGGTGCAGTCGCCACCATCGAGATCCACCACCAAGACCGGAGCGAGGCAGAGCGGCTGATTGCGCTGGCTTGCTCGGAAGCGCGCCGGCTGGAGCGGCTGTTCAGCCTGTATCTGAAGGAGTCCGCCCTGGTCGAATTGAACCGGACCGGCATCCTGATCGGACCGCCAGCCGAGATGGTCGATCTGCTCTCGACGTCGCAGCGCTACTCCAGACTGACCGGCGGACTGTTCGATGTCACGGTGCAACCGCTCTGGGATCTCTACGCCAGCCACTTCTCGCAGGATGATCCCGATCCGGCCGGCCCCGTACCGGCGGTCATTGAGTCCGCACTCGCTCGCATCGGCAGCCGTCGGCTATCCGTCGAGCGCGACCGCATCGTGATGCCGCGGGGCATGGCCGTGACTCTGAACGGCATCGCGCAGGGCTATGTGACCGACAAGGTCGTCGATCTGCTGCGATCCCAAGGCGTTGGCCACAGCCTCGTTGACATGGGCGAAACCCGGGCCATCGGCTCGCGTCCGGACGGGCGCCCCTGGGAAGTCGGCATCGCCGATCCGAACGTCGCGGGGCATACCGAAACTGCGCTGCCGATCGTCGATCGCGCAGTCTCTACGTCAGGAGGTTACGGATTCCAGTTCGATGCGACAGGCCGATTCAATCATCTGTTCGACCCTCGCACGGGCGGATGCGCCGGCCGCTATCGCAGCCTCACCACCGTATCTCGGAACGCGACAGCTGCGGATGCGCTGTCAACGGCCTTCAGCCTGATGCCGGCAGAGGAGATCCGAGCATTGCTGCCGCATGTGGACGTCGAACGCGTTCATCTGATCGACGAGGCAGGCCGGCCTCTCGACCTCGTTGCCTGACATCGGCAACGCAAACTAACCACGCGACATTGTTAGCTGCCCCAATGGCACCGGAATCGTTCGGGGTTTTTGGCCTGATCTGACACTCGTCGCGAGATGAGCAGGCTGGCGCAGCCGTCTGCCGTTCAGACGTGCGCGCGTACAAACCCGTTCGGACCTGGAGATAGTTGTCCGAGGCCCGCGCTTATCGATGGTTCCTGGGCTTGCGGGCGGCGGTTGGTTCACCCGGTGCCACCACCAGGCGAGCGCGTTTCGTCCGCGTCGTCATGACATCACCGGCGCGCGCATCGCGGGAGCCTTGTGCCCGACGATCAGGCACAGGGTCTCGCGCTACCTCGCCGTTGTTGAATGTCGAGACGACGAGGTCGACGGCCGGTGCGGCAACGATCGCCGCGTCGGAGCGCACATTGCTCACCGTCGGTGGACCAGCCTCTTCCAATGTCCACCGTATCGCCGGAACCAGCGTGTTGGCGTCGCCGATCGAGCCGGTATCCTCCCGCGCCGCTTGCTCCGGCGGCGAATAGCAAGGCACCAGCGCGCTTACGATGATCAAGCCGGCCGCCGCGCTTTTCGCGCGCCAGGTCAGACTGCGGCTCACGCCCCTCGCGACGCCGCCAGCAATGTCATGGCGACCAGTTGGCATCGCAGATGACTGGGAGCCAAGTGACCCGGTGCCAAGCACCTCACGCGCGAGCGGCTCGCCCACGGGTGGTGCCCGACCCCGCTCCTCCTGGTCCATCGCACCCGGCGGCACCGCGAGAATTCGCTTCAGCCCCTCCATTGCGACCACTGTGACGAAGGCCACAAGACCGAGCGAGCCGCCGACGCCGGGCAAGATCGCACAGCTTTCGATCAGCAAGGCCGTCAGGATGACTGCTGCCAAGATCGGCTGCAACGGACCCCTCAGCTGCGCGGGCGACGACATGCCGAGGAAGCAGCCCGCATAGAAGGCATCGACCAGACATGGATCATTCGGCTGCACCTGTTGCAGCAGCATCAGGCCGACAAGCGCGACGGTTGCAGCGACGAGAGTTCGTACGTCGCGCCTGGAGGACGCGACTTGCCGATGTCGCAGCGCGAGCAGGGTCGCAAGAATGCCCGTCGTGCAAAGAACGAAGATCAACGCGACCGAAGCGAGATCACTCTCGAACATCTCGACGCGCGCGACCTGAAACAACTCGCCATTGACACCTAGCAGCGGCGCCAAGCCGACGAAGAGAAAGGATCCGGCCGCGGCGAGGGCGCCGAGACGCCCGCCATAGCCGCGCATGAACCCGCCCCGCAGCCTGATGTCCATTGCGCAGGCGAGGCAGAACACCAGGCCGCACGAGATGGACAGCATCGTGAAAGAAGCGCCCAGCGGCAGGCCCGATCGCTCCACGCTCTGGCTCAAGGCCGCAACCGGCGTCATGCCGCCAAAGCTGCCGCCATAGGCCGCGGGAAAGAATGCGCTCGGCACCAGCTCCGCCCACCCCGTCAATATCAGGGACGCGCACAAGAGGATCGTGACCGTTGCAGACGCAATCGCTGGAGGTACGCCGGAAGCGCTCAGATGCAACGTCGCGAAACAACCGAGGAACGCGCCGATGCCGGCCGCAAGCGGCGGACAACCGATCTGTATACCTGTCGTCGCATGCTTGCGACGTATCGCCGGATCGTGCTGGGCCTCCCGCCAGGCCCGCGCGTCAAACATCTGACCCGCTTCCATTCGGCGAGAATGGAAGTCGGCTACTCCGTTACTCATACGCACAGCACCCCACACGTACTCGCGCAGTCCGTGATACCGCCCTGCAGAAGCGTCCGTCGAATCTTCCTCGCTCGGCCTTCGCCGCTGCGAAGCTGGTCTGACGCGTCCGCTGCAGGGTGCGCATCACCTGACGTTTAATTAGAATGACTCAAAACCTCTCGAGGCGGAAGTATTCGGTGGCAGACAGGACAAAAAAAGCACCGTTCAAAGATCTGGCTGCTGTTTATTGGTAGTGAAAATATATCTACACAACCTGAACGACCAGAACAATGTGACCGTCGAGAGGACATTTGCGCGCAAACGATGTGTGTTTGCCCGGTTCGGTTGCAAAGTGCGCTGCGTGATTCGCGAGGTCCGTCGTCACGCGAGACGCCAAACCGTTGCGACGCTTATCTCCGCGTCTCTCGCGCCAGCTTCCGGAAAAGGCGATGAGCTCAAGACCTGCAACAATCATCGGCACCGCCGTCATGCCAATGTTGATGTTGATCAGGCCGTCGACGTGCCTCGCCTGCGGTGGAGATGCTTAGAAATCCGGGTGATGATCGGCGGCAGGCCGCACAACGGGGCCGTCATTCCGGGGTGACACGACGCCGCCAAGCGGGTAAGCCGTCGCCCCGGACTGACACGAGCAAGACGAGCATGGTTGCGGCCTGTTGCGGCATAGACTTTGGCACTTCGAACACCACCATCGGCATCAGCGATCCAGAAAAAGCCCGTTTGCTCCCGCTCGAAGGCAGTCACCTGACGCTGCCGAGCGCGATGTTCTTCGATTTCGAGGATCACGGCACCCATTTTGGGCGCAGCGCCA
>NZ_CAFK01000063.1 GCF_000239815.1 Bradyrhizobium sp. STM 3843
GTCGACACCTTGCGCATGCTTTGTCCTGATGAGGCCAAGGCGCTCGCTGCACTGACTGAGCGAATGGACAACAAGGCGCCGATCCCCGAGCTGTTTCTCCATGTCGTGGCCGGCGGGGAGCGGCGGCGCTGGGCGCTCACCGCGAAACCGGCTTTCGACTATGACGGCCATTTCGCCGGCTATCGCGGTTTCGGTCGCGATGTCACCGAGCGCTGGCGGGCGGAGCAGGCGGAAGCCGAGAGCCGCGCCAAATCCGACTTCCTGGCGATGATGAGCCATGAGATCCGCACGCCCATGAACGGAGTTCTCGGGCTGGCCACGACGCTTCTGGAGACCAGGCTCGATCCCGAGCAGCGGCAGGCGGTGGTGACGATCCGCGAGTCCGGCGACAATCTGCAGCGGATTCTGAACGACATTCTCGACCTCTCGAAACTCAACGCCGGCCGTCTCGAATTCGAGTCGGTCGATTTCTCGCCGGCCGCTCTGGTCGAAGCCGTCGCCGCGATCATCGGGGTGAACGCCAAGGCCAAGGGCCTGCTGGTCAAGGCCGAGATCGCGGCCGACCTTCCGCCTGCGCTCAAAGGGGACGTCGCCCGCATCCGCCAGGTGCTGATCAACCTCGCCTCGAACGCGGTGAAGTTCACCGAGCGCGGCGGCATCACCATCGCCGCAAGCTGCCGGATGCGCGAGGGCGATCGTGCGATGGTGGAATGGCGTGTCTCCGACACCGGCATTGGGATTGCGCCGGATCAGGTCAGCCGCCTCTTTACCGATTTCACGCAGGCCGATGTTTCGATCAATCGCCGGTTCGGCGGCACGGGGCTGGGGCTCGCCATCAGCCGCCGCATCATCGAGCAGATGGGCGGCACGATCGACGTCACCTCCGTGCCGGGGGAGGGATCGACCTTCGGCTTCACGCTGTCGCTGCCATGGAGCGACACGCAGATCTCGGATCAGCGCGGCGATCGGGTCGGCGCCGGCGATCTCAAGACGCGCATCGCGGCGCTGGGGCGGCCGTTGCGGGTGCTGATTGCCGAAGACGATGCCACCAACCGCATGGTGGTTTCAAAAATGCTGCAGGAATTCGCGATCGACAGGCTGATCGTTCCCGACGGCGCGCAGGCCGTGAAGGCTGCCTGCGCGCAGGCGTTCGACCTGGTGCTGATGGATGTGCGGATGCCGGAAATGGATGGCCTCGCGGCCACACGCGCGATCCGTGCCCGCGGCGGCAGGCTCGCGGAGCTGCCGATCATCGCACTTACAGCCAATGCCTTTCCAGACGATATCCAGCAATGCCGCGAAGCCGGGATGTCCGATTTTCTCGCCAAGCCGCTGCGCAAGCCGGTCATCGTGGCGGCGATCTTGAAGGCAATCGGGCCGACCGTCGCTCCGTCTATGCCGAGCCTCGTAGCGCCATCGCTGGCGCCACGACATCCGGGGCAGAAGGTGGAGGTCTGATTGGACCAGGCGCGGCTTGGTACTACTGCGTTACGAACGCGAGACATCGCTCGCT
>NZ_CAFK01000062.1 GCF_000239815.1 Bradyrhizobium sp. STM 3843
CCGTCCTTTCTNGAGGCCATCCTGGATTCCCGCAAGAACCTCCGTGACCGCTTCAATTTCGAGGCTGCGGACGTCAATCTGCAGTCCACCGGACGGTAGCCTCTCAACGCCTCAATTTCTTGATGCAGGTCGGCTCGCTTTGCGGTTGTATCGTACACTCCCAGTCCGGCCCGAAACCATTGCCGCTTTCGCTGCGAAAAGGAGGCGGAAACACGAGGTACGCAACCAAGAATGCGACAATCAGCATCGCAACCACGATAGCGGCTCTGTTATGTTCGAAATGCCAGCGCAGCCATTCCATTATTGAGGCTTACAACAACCACAGGCTGACGTTAAGCTACTGGATATCGACGCAGCTTGCCTTCAATCTGTGGCAAAGCTGATATGATGGTCACTGCCTAAGTCCAAGTTGTGTAAGCTGAAGCCCAAGCGCATAAGCCCAAGTCGTGGAGGTCAGATATGGATATCGACACCCGCTCCGCTGGCTCATCCGGTTCGTCCGCGATCGACATCGCTCCGACCGGCAAAGCGCTGGGCGCGGAGGTTCGCAATGTCGACCTCAAACGCCTTGATGACCAGGCATTCGCTGCCTTGCTGCGCGCCTTCCATGACCATTCTGTGCTGCTCGTGCGCGGCCAGACCCTGTCGGACCAGGATCTGATCGCCTTCAGCCGTCGCTTTGGCGAGCTCGACTGGGCGCCGGTGCAGGAAACTGGCCGCCGTTTCGTCGAAGGCCTGCCCGAGATCTATATCGTCTCCAACGTCAAGCAGAACGGCGAGCCGATCGGCAGCCTCGGCGCCGGCGAAGCGGTCTGGCACACCGATATGTCCTATCTCGACATGCCGCCAATCGCGAGTGCGCTATATGCGCTGGAGATCCCACCGGTCGGCGGCAACACCTCGTTCTGCAGCATGTATGCGATTCATGATGCGCTGCCGGATGATCTGAAGCGTCGGATCACGGGCCTCAAGATCAAGCATGACGGCACCTACAACAGCGGCGGATTCCTGCGCCAGGGTGTTACCCCCACTGACGATCCCCGCACCTCGCCTGGCGCGATCCATCCTCTGGTCTGCACCCATCCCGACACCGGACGGCAGATGCTGTATCTGGGCCGCCGGCGCAACGCTTATCTGGTCGGCCTGGAGCTCGCCGACTCCGAGGCACTGCTCGACGAGCTCTGGACCTATGTCGCGCGTCCCGACTTTGCCTGGGAGCATGTCTGGCAGGTCGGTGATCTCGTGATCTGGGACAACCGCTGCACGATGCATCGGCGTGATCCGTTTGACGACAGCTCCAGGCGAATCATGCATCGGACCCAGATCAAGGGAACGGCGCGTCCCGTGTGAGCATCGACGCGCGTCCAGATGAGTCGTCTTGACGCGGCATTTGCGGGATCCGCGTCCAACTTTTGACTCATGTTGCCGAACTGCGCCGAGAATTGGCAAATGTCGGCGCAGCCCTCCCGCGAAATGCCGCGCTGAAGAGATAAGCCGGACAAATTACCGTGTTTGATTTCTCCCACTGGTGAAGTGAGGAGATGACGCGGTGAATCTTGCACGTGATGTCGCGGAGAAGGTGTCGGGCAGTCTGATCGAGGTCATCCCGACCGCAAGAGCACTGGGCGCCGAAGTCCGCGACGTCGATCTCAGGTCATTCGACGACTGGGCCTTTGCCGGCTTCATGCGGGCGCTGCTGAAGCACCAGGTGCTACTCGTTCGCAGTCAGACTCTGTCGGACACCGAACGCGCGGCCCTCGGCCGACGCTTCGGAACTGCGACAATGATCTACACGCCACACGGGACGAGGCTTGGCGAGACGGCCACATTTTCCAGCCTCTACACCGCGTATGATTCCCTACCGCCCCGACTCAGGAGCCGGATCGCACACCTCAAGATCAGGCAGCTCGCGCCTGACCTGGAGAGCCCCCCGCTCCAGCCGGAAGGGCCCGTTCACACCGCAATCAGCGGCAGCGTCCGACCTCTGGTGAGTGTTCATCCCGACACGGGACGCTCGATGCTGGCGCTCGGCTCGCGACGCCATGCCTATCTCGTTGGCCTCGAACTCGCCGAATCGGACGCGTTGCTCGACGAGCTCTGGGAGTTTGCGACCCGTCCGGAGTTCTCCTCGACCCAGCTTTGTCGACAAGGCGATCTTCTGGTCTGGGATGCCCGCTGCACGATCTATCGCACGAATGCCAGCTTCCCGACAGCGCAGCGCCTGCTGCACGGCTCCGAGATCTGGAGCTCGATTGCCCCGAACTGATCTATGAGATCAGCGGTCGCGGAAGGTGATCGTCTTTGAGGCGCGCCATAACGCCCACAAGGTGGATAGATGCGAACGTGCCTCTGGCTGGAACGGATCATGCTCAGCGCGTGACGCACGCGCAAGGTCGCGCCGCACCAGCGCCAGTGGCAGGAATATCGGACGGATCTCCCGCGGCGCCTCCGCAAGCAGCTTGAGCGCCATGTCCAGATGCTGCCGCGCCTCGGCGAGCAAGTCGCCCAGCGCCGCACGGAGCGCTGGCGTCTGCCGACCGGCGAAGACCTCCTCAAGGCCGCTGCCGCGACGCTGCAGGAGATCTAGCGGAACGAAGAGCTGACGGTGCGCCGCGTCTCGCGGCAACGATGCGATCACCTGTAGGACGCCCTGTGCAAGACCGGCATGGCGGGCGAGATGGTCGAGCTCAGGTGACGGGAGAGCCACGATGCTCGCCGCCAACGCAAACAGCGACGCATGTGTGTCACTGAGATAGCCGTCCAGCGCGGCCATGGTGGGCATCGGATCGTTGTAGAGATCGAACTGATGCTCGTCGATCAATCGCGTCAGACGATCGACTGGCAGCGAGAAGGCGCGCACGACCGACAGCAGCTCGGCCGCGACCGGATTGCCCTCGACCCCGCCGTGGTCCTCGCCGGAAAGCGCATCGCTCCACCACTGCAGGCGGACTTCACCCGGCAGCGGCTGGGACACGACGTCCCGGATCCGCGTGATCTCGACATTGAAGGCATAGAGCGCCAGCAGCGCGCGCCGCAACTCCGGGGCGACGAACAAGGTCGCGGCGTAGCGGCCGAAATCCTGCTCCCGCACCAGTGCCGCGCAGAAGGCGGCGGTATCCGTGTTGGCTCCCGTCTCGCTCATGGAGCGGCGATGAGCGCGGCCGCGACGCGCCGTCGCTCGCCGATCATGATGTTGTAGGTGCGGATCGCGGGACCGGTCTGCATGGGGTCCAGCACCACCTTCACCCCACGCAACGCGGCGCGCAGCTCGTTCGGCGGCAGCCAGACCTCCGTTCCGGTGCCGATGATCAGCGTATCGATGCTGTTGGCCGCATCAAAGACGCGCTTGAGCGAGTAACGGTCGATCTGGCTCGGCTGCGTCACATCCCAGGCCCAGATCGAATCCGGCAGGCACAGCAGGGAACCCCGATGCGACATGCCGGCAAAGACGAATCCGCCTTTGCCGTAGCCGTCGATCGGCGCCGATCGTGGGAAATGCGGTGCGTCATCTGCTTTGGCCATGTCCGAAACCAACTTGCGGCCCGCGGATATGATCCGAAGGCGAGCTTCGGATCACGCCGATTTCTTCTTTGGCGCCGGCTTGTCGTCCTGCGCCTCGGCGCGGACCGAGTGCACGCCGAGATAGATCAGGATGGGAGACGCAATGAAGATCGAGGTGTAGGTGCCGACCAGCACCACGCCGAACATCATGACCGCCGTGAAGCTGTGGATCGCCTGGCCGCCGAACAGAAGCAGCGCCAGCAGCGCGAGCGTCACCGTGACGTGGGTGATGATCGAGCGCGACAGCGTCGAGTTGATCGATTCGTTGAGCAGCTGCGGCATCGGCATCTTCTTGTAACGCCGCAGCATCTCGCGAATACGATCGTAGATGACCACGGTGTCGTTGAGCGAATAGCCGAGAATGGTCAAAAGCGCCGCGATCGAGGTCAGGTCGAAATCGACCTGGGTGATCGACATGAAACCGATCGTGAGCACGATGTCGTGGACGTTGGCGATCATGGCGCCGAGCGCGAACTGCCATTCGAACCGGAACCAGAGATAGATCAGGATCGACACGATCGCGAGCATCAGGCCGAGCATGCCGTAGGCGAGCAGCTCGCCTGACACGCGGGGACCAACGACCTCGACGCGGCGGTAATCGACGCTGTCGCCGAGCGCGCCGCGAACCTTGCTGACCGCCTCCTGCTGCGCGGTGTCGCCGCCGGGCTGCTCAGCGACGCGGATCAGGACCTCCGCCGGGCCGCCAAACTGCTGCAGCTGGACTTCGCCGAGCTGGAGACCCGCGAGCGCACTGCGCATTGCCGCAAGGTCGGCGGTGCCGGATTTGGCGCGGACTTCGAGCAAGGTGCCGCCCTTGAAGTCGATGCCGAAATTCAGGCCATGCGTGAAGAACAGCGTGATCGCGACGATCGAGAGCGTCGCCGAGATCGGGAAGCTGATGCGGCGGAACTGCGTGAAATCGAAATGCGTGTTGTCGGGAACGATGCGCAACGACGGCAGCAGGCCGAGCGCGCTGACCACCGTCAGCACCGCGATCAGGATGCCAAGCCCGATGAGAACCCAGTGTGTCACTTTAGCTCCTAGATTGGCACGCTTTGCGGCCGCTTCCACCGCACCCACCACGCCACGATCAGACGGGTCAGCGTGAAGGCGGTGAAAACCGTGGTGAGAATGCCGATGCCGAGCGTCACGGCGAAGCCGCGCACCGGGCCGGTGCCGATGTAGAACAGCACGGCGGCAGCGATGAAGGTGGTGATGTTGGAATCGAGGATCGTCGCCAGCGCGCGCTTGAAGCCGGCGTCGATCGCCGAGATCGCGTTGCGTCCGCCGCGCAATTCCTCGCGGATGCGCTCATAGATCAAGACGTTGGAGTCCACCGCGATGCCTACGGTGAGCACGATGCCGGCGATGCCGGGCAAGGTCAGCGTCGCATTGAGGAACGACAGCACGCCGAAGATCATCGCCACGTTGACGGCGACCGCGATGTTGGCGAACACGCCGAACAGCCGGTAGGTCACCAGCATGAACACGATGACCAGGATCGAGCCGACATAGGCGGCGAGCTCGCCCTTGGCGATGGAGTCCGCGCCGAGACCGGGACCGACCGTGCGCTCCTCGATCACGGTCAATGGCGCCGGCAGCGCACCGGCGCGCAACAGGATCGCGAGCTCGTTAGCGGACTGAACCGTGAAATTGCCGGAGATCTGGCCCGAGCCGCCGGTGATCGGTTCGCGGATCACCGGTGCCGAGATCACCTTGTTGTCGAGCACGATCGCGAACGGCTGGCCGACATTTTCGGTCGTCGCCTGCGCGAATTTCCGCGAGCCTGCCGAATTGAAGCGGAAGGTCACAATCGGCTCGCTGGTGCGCTGGTCGAAGCCGGTTTGCGCGTCGCTGAGGTCGCCGCCGGAGACCAGCACCTGCTTCTTGATCACATAGGGCTGGTTCGGCGACGACGCGCTCTGCAGCACTTCGGAGTCCGGCGGCACACGCCCCTGCAGCGCCTGTTCGGGCGGCACGGAGGTGTCGACCATCCGGAATTCCATCTTCGCGGTCTTGCCGAGCAGTTCCTTGAGCTGGGTCGGGTCCTGCAGGCCCGGCACCTGCACCAGGATGCGGTCGGCGCCTTGCCGCTGGATCAGTGGCTCGACGGTGCCGAGCTCATTGATGCGGCGCTCCACGATCTGGATTTCCTGATCGATGGTCTGGCGGATACGCTCGGTGATCGCTGCCTGCGGGATCGTCAGGCGAATGAGGCCATTGCCGGCGTCGGTGACTTCGAGCGAGCGCTGGCCATTCGAGCCGAGCAGACCGCCGAGCGGTTGCGACAGCTCACGCAGCTTGGCGAGTGCGGTCGGGACGTCGGTGTCCTTGCTGATCTTGACCTCGACGGCATCGCCCCGCGTCGCAAGGCCCGTATACCCGATCTTGGCATCGCGCAACGCGCGGCGCGCGTCATCGCGGATCGAATCGAGCCGCTCCTTCTTGATATAATTCGCGTCGACTTCGAGCAGCAGGTACGAGCCGCCCTGCAAGTCAAGGCCGAGCACCAGGTGCCGCTGCGCCCAGGCCGGCCAGCTCTTGACGGTGGCCTCGGGAAAGAAATTGGGGACGGCGAACAGGCACACCACAAGCGCCGTGAGGATGATGCCCAGCGCCTTCCACCGCGTGAAGTAAAGCATTTGCGTGATCCGTCAGATCAGAGCGACCGGTTAACGCGGCAGCGATATGCCGCGAGCCCGTATTAAAGGCGAACTCAGCTCGCCGCTTTTTCGTCCTTCGCGTCAGCCTTGGCGGGCTCGCCCTTGGTGCGGACGCCGGTAATCATCTGGCGCATCTGCCGCACGCGCACGCCATCGGCGATCTCGAACTCCACCTGGTCGTCGTCGACGACCTTGGTGACCTTGCCGACCAAGCCCCCCTGGGTCACGATCGTGTCGCCACGACGGACGTTCTTGACCAGGTCGGCGTGCTCTTTGACCTTCTTCTGCTGCGGCCGCAGGATCAGGAAATACATGATCACAAAGATCAGCGCGAAGGGCAGCAGCGACATCAGCATGCTGTTGGTGTCGCCGGTGGCCGCGGCCTGGGCATAGGCGGGGGTGATCAGCATGCGCTTTGGTCCTCGTGAGATCCGCCTCGTCGAGACGGGAAAAGCCGGCTAGCCGCCTGGCAGCGGGCCGGTCGGTCGGAATTTTGCGCGGAATATAGCGGCCGCGGTCCCAATTGCAATGTGGACCAGCCTTTCATTTAGGCAAGCTTGCGACCCCGGCGTCGGCCCGATATGGCTGCACCGTCAGGAACTTGCAGCATGTCAAAAAAACCAGCCAAAGCCCCGTCCCGAAAACCCGCCAAACCCGCATCGCAAAAGCAACTGAAAGTCGCGGCAAAACGCCTCAGCACGTCAGCCGACGGCACGCCCGAGCGCATTGCCGCAGCACTCGAGGCGATTGCCGCGCATCTCGCCGCCTCTACGCCGGCTTCGGCCCAAGCCCCCTCCTTCGAGGACGCCGATGCCTTCGTCTGGCACCCGAACGGACGGCTCAGCACGGTGCCCCGCGTCAGCCGCGTCGAGATCGATCTGTTGAAGGGCATCGACCGGATGCGCGACATCCTGATCGAGAACACCGAGCGCTTCGCCGAGGGCCTGCCCGCCAATAATGCGCTGCTCTGGGGCGCGCGCGGCATGGGCAAGTCGTCCCTGGTCAAGGCGGCACATGCCACCATCAATCTGGACCGTAAAAGTGCCGATCGCTTGAAGCTGATCGAGATTCATCGCGAGGACATCGAGAGCCTGCCCGCGCTGATGGATATCCTGCGTGCCTCCTCCTTCCGCTTCATCGTGTTCTGCGACGATCTCTCCTTCGACGGCAATGACGCCTCGTACAAGTCGCTGAAGGCTGTGCTTGAGGGCGGCATCGAGGGACGGCCGGAGAATGTGATCCTCTACGCCACCTCCAACCGCCGCCATCTGCTGGCACGCGAGATGATCGAGAACGAGCGATCCACCGCGATCAATCCGGGCGAGGCGGTCGAGGAGAAGGTCTCGCTGTCCGACCGCTTCGGCCTTTGGCTCGGCTTCCACCGCTGCAGCCAGGACGAATTCCTGGCGATGGTGAAAGGCTATTGCAGCCATTTCGACATCACGGTCCCCGAGGACGAGCTGGAGCACGAGGCCCTGGAATGGGCCACCACGCGCGGCTCGCGTTCCGGCCGTGTGGCCTGGCAGTTCGTTCAGGACCTCGCCGGACGACGAGGTGTCAGGCTGACAGAGAAGTAGGCCAACAGCGGTCATTCCCCGCGAAGGCGGGGAATCCAGTACTCCGCGGCGTATCGGAATCAAGCCTAACCAGCACGGAATACTGGATCGTCCGCCGGAGCCTGTCATCGGGCTCGCCGAAAGCGAGACCCGGTGGCGGAGGATGACGGCTTCGCGCGTTACGCCCCGTTGAGGAATTGCAGCGGGTCAACCGGTGACGATCCCTTGCGGATCTCGAAATGGAGCTGCGGCGATCCCACCTCGCCCGATTGACCCGACTTGGCAATGACCTGGCCGCGCTTGATCGTGTCACCGCGCTTCACCATCAGCTCACTCGCATGGGCATATGCGGTGACGTAGCCGTTGGAATGGCGGACCAGGACCAGGTTGCCGTAGCCCTTCAATTCGTTGCCGGCATAGGCGACCACGCCGTCCTCCGCGGCTTTCACCGGCGTTCCCTCGGGCACCGCGATGTTGATGCCGTCATTGGCCTTGCCGTTGGTCTTGGCGCCATAGCTGGTGATCACCTTGCCGCGCGCGGGCCAGCGGAAGGTCGGCAGCGCGCTGGTGGTCTCGGCCGGCTTGGCCGGCTCTTCCTCCTTCTCAGGCGCGGGATTGGCCTGGGCAAGGCGCGCGCTCTGCACCGGTCCCGCCGTCGCAAGCCTGGTCGTCGGCGCCGGCGCCGGCACGGTCGCAGCCGCCTGGGGTACGGCTGCGACCGGAGCTGCTGGCGCGGCCACCGCCACCGACTTCCCGGGGACGGTCAGCCTGGCACCGAGCTTCAGGGCCGAGGTCGGCGCAAGGTTATTGGCGTGTGCGAGTTCGGCGACCGAGATATGGTTGTGACGGGCGATGCCGGCCAGCGTGTCGCCGCGATTGACGAAATGCACGCTCGGTGGCGCTGGCGCGGCCACTGCGACCGGCTTGGGAGCGACGGGAGCCGCCGCGATATGTGTCGCTGCCGGCGCCGCCGCGACCGCGCCGGGATTCGGAATGATGAGCTGTTGCCCCGGCGAGAGTGCGCGCGGTCCTTTGTAGCCGTTGGCAGCCAGAATCTCTGCCGGCGTCACGTGATAGCGGCGCGCCAGGATTTCGAGCGTATCGCTGGTGCCGACGATGATCTTGGTGACACCGGCGGGACGGGCGGCAGCGACCGAGCGCGGCGGCAGGGTACCGGTGGTTTCGAGCCGCGGTTGTGGCGGGGCCGCATAGGACGGCGCCGGAATTGGCGCTGGCGGCGCATAGGAGGCGACGCCGCGGCCACCGGCGGATACACCGCCCGAACCTCCGCCGGAGGGATAGGTCTGCGGCGCGGTGACCGCGGGCGGCAGCGCCGCGGACGAATAGGCGGCGGCTGGAGCCGGCGGATTATATTGCTGACTGTACTGCTGCGGCGCAGACCGGCGCTCGATCGGCGCGGGCGGCTGCACGGAGCCTGTGGCATCCGACGCGAACGGATTGGAAAACGAATTCTGGGTTTGCGACAGCCGCGTCGACATATCGCCGCTGCAGCCGGCAACACCGAATGAAATCACCGCCAGCGCCCCGACCTGCTGCAGGCGACGTGAGCGAAGCAACTCGACGATAACGGGCATGGTTACTCACTCGTACGCAACAAACTACGAATTTGAGTAAACACGCCGGCGGTAAATAACCGCTTAAGCAGCCGATAAGCTGTTGTCAGCCCTGCTAATCCGCAGGTTTAGAGTTCGCGTGCAATGCCCGGAATTGCCGGCACAAATCGCACATCGACAAGCTCTTTTCGTTCAAACCCTTCGGCCTTTCGGATGACGCGCACAAGTGTTTGGACACCGTGGTGCGGCCCGACTGGCGCGATCAGGATACCGTCAGGCTCGAGCCGATCGAGCAAGCTTTGCGGAATTTCCTCCATCGCCGCCGTCACGATGATCCGGTCGAACTGCCCGGCGCCAGGGGGAATCGAAAAGCCATCCCCCAACATGACCTCGACATTGAAGCAGCCCAGCTTCTCGAGGCGCTCCCGCGCCGCATCGGCAAGCGTCCGGAAGCGTTCGATGGTGAGCACGTGGCCGGCCAGCCGCGACAGGATCGCGGCCTGGTAGCCCGAGCCGGTGCCGATCTCGAGCACGCGGCTGGTCTTCTGCAGCTTCAGCTGCTCAGTCATGTAGGCCACAACGAAAGGTTGGCTGATGGTCTGGCCGCAAGCGATGCCCAACGCGCTGTCCCGGTAAGCATCGGCCCGGTCGGCAGCAGCAACGAACTCTTCCCGCGGCACCTCCTCCATGGCCCGCAGAACGGCTTGATCGCTGATTCCCCGCCGACGCAGAGTCAGCTGAAACATCATCTTTTCGGGAGGAGCTTTCGGAGCCATCGCCGTCTCGGTTGCACCCATGGATCATAAGCCTCATGTCGGGGCGAAGCATCGATTTTCCACGGCAAACGGCAGGTGGCATCGATCTCTGATCGCACAAAATGTGTTCCGTTGCGGGAACCAAGCACGAGATCTCGCCGTTTAGTTGCCCGGGATCGTTGCCTACCAGCGCCAGAGAGGTCACAGCTGGGATGGCCGTCTTGGGGACAACGTTGTTGACGTTGCGCCGTTTGCCGTAATTTGCGAACGTCACTCCCGATTAAGGCGAGGACTGCATTCATGACTGCACCGCGGCCACCACGCGGCTCCGTGTTTCTGGTTGAAGATGAAGTCATGATTAGGATGATGGTGGCCGACATGCTCGAGGAGCTCGGCTACACCGTCGCGGCCGAAGCCGGCGAGATCGGCGAGGCGATGCGGCTTGCCGAAAGCACGTATTTCGACGTCGCCATTCTCGACGTGAACGTCAACGGCAAAGTCATCTCCCCGGTCGCCGATGTCATCAAGGCGCGCAATCGCCCGTTCATCTTCGCCACGGGTTATGGGTCGGCAGGCCTTCCGGAAGAATACCGTGACCGCCCTGCTCTGCAGAAGCCATTCCAGCTGGAGACGCTGGGCAAAGCGATCGAGAATGTCCTGCGTGGCGGGACATCGTCCTGAGCTTAGTGTCCGAGGATTCCGCCTAGCGTGATCGAGAACGCCTCGTCGGTGCGGTCTAATCGGAGCGGGGTCACCGAAACGTAACCCGCTGCAAGCGCTGCCAGGTCCGTGCCCTCGTCCGGAGTGTCCAGCGCGGCGGCCCGTTCGAAGCCGATCCAGAAATAGGGATTGCCCCGGCCGTCGCGGCGCTCATCGACATTGAGAAAACCGAGATTGCGTTTGCCTTGGCGGGTCACACGGATGCCTTGGACCTCCTCCGGCGGGCGCGCGGGAAAATTGACATTGATCACGGTGTTCTTCGGCACCCCTGCTTCGAGCACCTTGCGGATGATCTGAGGGGCAAATTTGCGCGCACTGTCCCATACGGGCTTGTTGCGCGTCTCCAGCGAGAACTCCTGTGACAGCGCAAACGCGGGTAGCCCGAGGATGGTGCCTTCGAGCGCGCCGGCGATCGTGCCGGAATAGACCACGTCCTCTGCGACGTTGCGGCCCCTGTTGACACCGGAGAGCACCACATCCGGCAGCTTGGGCTTGAGGATGTGCCGAACGCCCATGATCACGCAATCGGTCGGCGTCCCCCGCACCGCAAAGTGGCGCGGGCCGACCTCACGCAGCCGCAACGGATCGTTCAGGGACAGCGAATGTGAGACCCCGGACTGGTCCAATTCGGGCGCGACCACCCAGACATCGTCTGATAGCGCGTGCGCGATCTCTTCGACGACCTTCAGACCGGGGGCATGAATGCCGTCGTCATTGGTGCAGAGAATGCGCATGCGTCCGACCACCTCTCAAACAGAGTCAGAAATCAAGTTACCGCTGTCATATCTGCTGCGGACGAGCGAGGCAAACCCGCGGCTACACGGGAAAATCTGTTGAATGAGCAACGCTGTAACGGGAGCTGTGGCGTCGGCTTAACGCCGGATCCGCCATTGCGGCAGGAACTTCGCGAGCCGTCCCTCGGTCTGCAGCTGAAGACGCTCGCTCCGCGCGCCGGCGGGGTTCACAGGCTCGCTCGCATCGAGCTGTTCGGCCGATTCCTGCGCAGCTTTGGGAAAGCGCGCACGAGCGGCCGCGAGCGCCTTCTCGAAGTCAGCCTCGTTGAACCAGGTAAGCCCGCGCAGGCCCTCGCGCAGATCGTCCGCCCAGATCCGGGAGCGATCGAGGTCAAAAGCCCCCCGCAGCCGCTGGTCCACGGCCTGAATGCCGTGACCGGTGACGGCCCATTGCCTGCCGATCCAATAGATATCCCGATGCAGGGGCATCGATCACGGCTCTGCGAAGCGAATGCTTGAAGCAGAAACCCAGGATATCGACCGCCGGCGCGAGCGCAACCTTAGGAAGCATCGGAAGCGACAAATTCTCGCCGCGCTAGGCCTCCGCAGCAACCACCTTGAGCCCGCCCATATAAGGCTGCAGCACGTCGGGCACCGCGATCGAGCCGTCCTCCTGCTGGTAGGTCTCCATGACCGCGATCAGCGCACGACCGACGGCCGTGCCTGAACCATTCAGGGTATGGACGAAGCGCGGCTTGCCGTCACTGCCGCGGTAGCGCGCGTCCATGCGGCGGGCCTGGAAATCGCCGCACACCGAGCAGCTCGAAATCTCGCGGAAGGCACCGCCATCGCCCTGCCCCGGCATCCAGACCTCGATGTCGTAGGTCTTCTGCGAGGAGAATCCCATGTCGCCGGTGCACAGCGTGATCACCCGGTAGTGCAGGTCGAGCTGCCGCAGCACCTCCTCGGCACAGGCCAGCATGCGCTCATGCTCGTCCTTGCTGGTCTCGGGCGTCGTGATCGAGACCAGCTCGACCTTGGTGAATTGATGCTGGCGGATCATGCCGCGCGTGTCGCGTCCGGCAGCCCCCGCCTCCGCGCGGAAGCATGGCGTCAACGCGGTGAGCCGCATCGGGAGCTCCTTCTCGTCGACGATCTGCTCGCGCACGAGATTGGTCAAAGCGACCTCAGCCGTCGGGATCAGGCCGAGACGATCGGTCTTCAGCCGCTCATCCGGCGAGGCCAGCAGCTCGCCCTTGATGGCCCAGAACTGATCATCCTCGAATTTCGGCAACTGCCCGGTGCCGAACATCACGTCATTGCGCACCAGCAGCGGCGGATTGATCTCGGTATAGCCGTGCTCGTTGGTATGCAGGTCGAGCATGAACTGCCCGATCGCGCGCTCGAGCCGCGCCAACCCTTTCTTCAGCACGACGAAACGTGCGCCCGAGAGCTTCGCCGCGGACTCGAAATCCATATAGCCGAGGCCGGCGCCGAGATCGTCGTGCGGTTTGGGCGCGAAGGCATAATTCCGTTTGGCGCCGAAGACGTGACGCTCGACATTGTCGTGCTCGTCCTTGCCGTCGGGCACTTCGTCCAGTGGAAGATTGGGGATCGCGGCGAGCTCGCGGGCCAGCTCCTCATCGGCCTGCTTCGCAGCCGCTTCGAGCTCCGGCATCGTGACCTTGAGCTTGGCGACCTCCTCCATCAGCGCGCTTGCGCGCGCCTCGTCCTTGGCCTTCTTGGCCTCGCCGATCTCCTTGGACGCCGCGTTGCGTCGCGCCTGCGCCTGCTCGGAGGCAAGGATTGCCGCACGCCTGCGTTCGTCGACAGCCAGCAGCTGCGCCGACAGCGGCATCAGGCCGCGACGCACCAGCGCCGCGTCGAAGGCTTGCGGGTTGTCACGGATCGATTTGATGTCGTGCATGATCGTTCGGTCCTGGAACGAAGAATACGGGCGAGTCGCATGTGGTCGCGCGGCCGGCTTGCACTACCGCGATTATCGTCGGATGGGAACAGCCGAGGCCGAGCGGGTGGCCCGCCTATTCGGCCTGACCGGGGGTGGAGGATGTGCCGGAGGCGGATTTTGCCGCGGCCTGCTTCTCGACGAAGCGCACGGCGATGATCGACCCTTCGTAGAGGGCCAGGAGCGGAATCGCCAGCGAAGCCTGGCTCAGCACGTCCGGTGGGGTCAGCACCGCGGCAATGATGAAGGCGATCACGATAAAGTAGCGCCGTTTCGAGCGCAGCATCTCCGAGGTGATGATGCCGATCCGCCCCAACAAAGTGAGAATCACCGGAAGCTGGAAGGCGATGCCGAAGGCAAAGATCAGCGACATCATCAGCGACAGGTATTCGCCGACCTTTGGCATCAGCGCGATCTGCGCGGTGTCAGGGCCGCCGAGCTGCTGCATGCCGAGTGAGAACCGCACCAGCATCGGCCATACGGCGAAATAGACCAGCATGGCGCCGAACACGAAAAAGATCGGGGTCGCTACCAGATAGGGCAGAAACGCGTTGCGTTCGTGCCGGTAGAGACCAGGCGCGACGAACTTGTAGATCTGCGTCGCCACGAGCGGAAACGAGATGAAGCCGGCGCCGAACAGCGCGAGCTTCAGCTGGGTGATGAAGTATTCGAGCAGCTGGGTGTAGATGAACTTGCTGTTCTCCGGCCCCGCCACCCAGACGAACGGCAGCACCAGGATGTTGTAGATCTGCTTGGCGAAGATGAAGCACAAGATGAAGGCCACGCCAAATCCGACCAGCGCCTTGATGAGCCGCGCGCGCAGCTCGATCAGGTGCTCCATCAGAGGGGCCTTGCTGGCTTCGATATCTTCCGCGGTCATGACGCTTTGGCGTCCTTAAACCGATCCGCTTCCTCGGAGGTGATGGTCTCAGCCCCGGCCTCGGACTTGAATTCAGACTTCGATTCGGACCTGGGCTCAGGCTTGGGTTCGGGCTTGATTTCCCGGACGATGGCCAACGGCTCATCGGCCGCTTGATGGCTCTGCGCCTCGACAAAGGTTTCGGGGTGAGGCGGCTCCGGCGTGGTCGGAATTGCCGGCGCCTCCGTTGCAGCGCCGGTCGATTCAGGCGCAGGAGAAGCCACTTCCGCCGGCTTGTCCACGCCTTCGATATCGAGCGCCTTGTCGACGTCCCGCTGCAGCGAGCTGATTACGCCAGTCGGCGAGAAACCGCTCGCGGCTTCGCGAACCTCATCGAAGCTCTTCTTGAGGTCGGCCATCTCGGCCTCGCGCATGGCTTCCTGAAACTGGCCCTGGAATTCGGCCGCCATCCGGCGGGCTTTGCCCATCCACTGCCCGACCATGCGCAAAACGCCGGGAAGCTCCTTGGGGCCGATCGCGATCAGCGCGACGACCCCGATGACGAGCAGCTCACTCCAGCCGATATCGAACATCAAACAATCCGCCTACGAGACGTCGCCTGCCAATCCCGAGCTGCCCAGTCCCGTAAGATCAGGTCACTGCCAGTCGAATCCGGCGCGGTCCGCGCCTGTCACGCCTTGGCTCGGTCAGACAGCTTTGCTGCCGACGTCGGTACGGGTCGCGGTCGGCGTGCCGCCATGATCGATCGACTTGACCGGCTCGGTCTTTTCCGGCGCCTTGTCGTCGTCCTGCATACCCTTCTTGAACGCCTTGATGCCCTGCGCGACGTCGCCCATCAGGTCGGAAATCTTGCCGCGCCCGAACAACAGCAGGACGACCGCGATCACCACGATCCAGTGCCAAATGCTAAGCGAACCCATCCTGCAACCCTCCAAACATCGGCGCGGAAGACCGGCGATCGCGCCGCTTGCGCTATGCCTCTAACCACGCCCGGTCATGGGCTTGACCGCGTCCCTTCGCTTCTAGCATCCAGCCGCGAAACAGCAACATGAATGCGGACGACTGGACAAAGCGTAACGCGCAAGCCCGATCTTGGGCGGAAGGTAGGCGTCACAGCCCCCAAAAACAAGCACTTAAGCTCCGGCAAATCACGGCCGGCGCTACGGAATAACGCTGTTGTTAACGACGCGCGTGGGTCGGCTATTCGGTGCTTTCGTCCGGATCACCAGCCTGCGATCCATCGGGTTCCGGAGCAGGATCCTCGGAACGCTCGCCCGCGGTGTGATCGATTGCCGCAGCTTCAACATCCGATGGCCCGGCTTCATCCGAAGCGGCCTCCTGCGAGGCTTGCTCCTCGTGGCTTGCCTCCTCCGGCTCGACCGCAGGCGCCAGCGCCAGATCGAGGTCCCCAGGCTCCAGCGGCTCCTCGTCCTCGCGCAAGGTCGGATCGTCCGACGGCGTCGGAACCGTGAAGCCAGTCGGCAGCCGCGAATCCAGCAGCCCCGTACCTTTGAGCTCCTCCAACCCCGGCAGGTCGCCGAGCGTCTCGAGACTGAACTGTGTGAGGAATGCGTCGGTGGTCCCGAAAGTGAGCGGGCGCCCGGGCGACTTGCGGCGGCCGCGCGGCTTGATCCAGCCGGTCTCGAGCAGCACGTCGAGGGTCCCCTTCGACGTGACGACGCCGCGGATCTCTTCGATCTCCGCACGCGTGACGGGCTGGTGATAGGCAACGATGGCGAGCACTTCGATCGCCGCCCGTGACAGCTTGCGGGTCTCGGTGCTCTCGCGGGTCATCAGCCAGGCGAGATCACCCGCAGTCCGGAACGTCCATTTATTGGCCACGCGCACGAGGTTCACGCCACGCGTGGCATACTCCTCCTGCAGCTGCGCCAACGCCGCTTTCACATCGACACCTTCCGGCATGCGCTTGGCGAGCGTTGCCTGATCGAGCGGCTCGGACGCGGCAAACAACAAGGCTTCGAGAATGCGCAACTCTTCCGGCCGCGCTTGCGGCTCGGCTGCGATGTCTTCCGGCTCCTCCATGCGCACTTCCGCCAAGATTGCCATCGCACGGTCTCCTTCTTCGTTACTCAACCGTCAAATCCGGCGCGGTCATGGCACCGGGAGGTTGTGGCGGACGCTTCCGAAAATACAGCGGCGCGAACGCCTGCTTCTGGTTCAGCTCGAGCTGCCCTTCCCGCACCAGTTCCAGGGCGGCAGCAAAGCTCGACGCAAAGATCGTGGCGCGCTGCGCGGGCTCGACCACATAGCTCAGCAGATAATCGTCGAGGCAACCCCAGTCCTCCGTGACCTCGGTCATGCCGACCAGACGCTCCAGAGAGGCGCGTGCTTCAGCGAGCGACCACACGGTCCGCTTGGCCAGATGCACCGAGGTCAATACGCGCTGCTGTCGCTGGGTCGCGTAGGCCGAGAGCAGATCGAACAATGTCGCCGAAAACTTCGGACGACGAACTTCCGCGATCGGCTCGGGATTGCCGCGCGGAAACACGTCGCGCTGGAACTGCGGCCGGTTCATCAGACGGTTGGCGGCTTCGCGGATTGCCTCCAGCCGGCGCAGCCGGTTGGCCAGCGCGGTCGCCATCTCCTCCGCGCTCGGTCCTTCGGCGGCCGGCGGCTCCGGCAGCAGCAGCCGCGACTTCAGGAAGGCGAGCCAGGCCGCCATGACGAGATAGTCGGCGGCAAGCTCCAGTCGGATCTTTCGCGCCGCCTCGATGAATTGCAGATACTGATCGGCCAGAGCCAGGATCGAGATCTTGGCCAGATCCACCTTCTGCTGACGCGCCAGCGCCAGCAGGAGGTCGAGCGGGCCCTCGTAGCCCTCGACGTCGACCACCAATGCCGGGTCGCTCTCGGACAGCTCGGCGGGCCGGCCGGTTTCGAAAGACAGAATTTCCGCGGTCATGCGTTCGCTGGTCCCAGCCGGTTGATCAATGCATCGAGCTCGGCGCGCGCTGCCGCACGATCCAAGGCGACTGCGGGCTTGCGGGCCGCCAAGGCGCGGTCGGCACGTGCCAGCGCTATCCCCGA
Source organism: Bradyrhizobium sp. STM 3843 (assembly GCF_000239815.1). Lineage (GTDB taxonomy): Bacteria > Pseudomonadota > Alphaproteobacteria > Rhizobiales > Xanthobacteraceae > Bradyrhizobium. The sequence goes on from NZ_CAFK01000062.1 coordinate 17,458, forward strand.
GAGCTCCGGCGTCTCGGCCACGACGGCCTGCATCTCGTCGAGCGTGCCGTTGCAATGGAGGACAACATCGCAGCCTGCGGCAATGATCGCGCGCGTGCGCTCGGCGATCGACCCCGCCAATGCGTTCATGGACACGTCATCACTCATTAACAAACCCTGGAACCCGATCCGGCCGCGAATCACCCGTTCAATCATTGTCGCAGAAGTCGTGGCCGGATGGGCGGGGTCGATCGCGCTAAACACAACATGTGCAGTCATGGCCATCGGCAGATCGGACAGCGGCCGGAAGGCCGCGAAGTCGGTCGCATCGAGCTCCGATTCCGGCGTATCGACCGTCGGCAGCCGAAAATGGGTGTCGGCGGTGGCGCGGCCATGGCCGGGGATGTGCTTCAGGACCGGCAGAATGCCCCCTTGCGCGAGCCCGTCCGTCACCGCGCGGGCTATGGCTGCGACCTTGTCCGGCGTCTCGCCATAGGCGCGATCGCCGATGACGGCGTCGGCGTCTGCGACCGGAACGTCGGCCAACGGCAGGCAATCCACGGTGATCCCGAGCTGCCCGAGGTCGTCGGCGATCAGCCGGGCGCTGAGCCATGCCGCGCGCAGGCCGTGTGCCGAATCGATATCGTAGAGCCGGCTGAATATCGCGCCAGGCGGATAGACCGGCCAGTGCGGCGGTCCCAGCCGCTGCACCCGCCCGCCCTCCTGATCGATCAGGATCGGGGCATCGACGCGGCCGGCGGCGTCGCGAAGTTCATGAACAAGTGCAGTCACTTGAGCAGGTGACTGCACATTGCGTTTGAACAGGATGAAGCCCCAGGGCCGACTGTCGCGGATGAACTCGCGCTCGGCGGTGCTGAGCGAAAGTCCGGAAACGCCGGTAATGAAGGCCCGCATGGTCATCGGGGCCGATTAGACCCCGCCCTGCGGCCGGTCAAGCCAGGGTTACTGGTTACTAAACGCGAAACACTGGCCGCCGGCGGCCTTCAACGTGCCGCACATCTTGTTGGCCTCGTCGCGGGTCGCGAATGGCCCGACGGAGGCGCGGTAACGCACGCTCTTGTCGGGCATATCCACCCGCTTGATGATCGGCGAATAGTTCCCCAGCACCGAGGAATATTTGCCTTGCGTCACCTGATAGGACGACAGCGCATCCGCCTCGCTCACCTGCGACGAAATCGACACGAGATAACCGCCGCTGCTCGTGCTTGCGGTGGAGGTCGATTCGGCAGGCTGCACCGCCGCAACCTGCCTGGCCGGCGGCGCGGACGATTGCGGTGTCAGGGCCAACGGGGCGTTGGCCGAGGCATTCGCGTTGGTCGGTGAATTGCGCGCTGCCGACGCCGTCTTGGCGGCTGCGGCGGGCTTGGCGTTGGCGGGGACCGCCGCAACCACTTGCGCCGGGCCGCTGTTGGCGTCAGGCGGGGTGCTTCCCGCAGAATTGCTATTGCCGCTGATGCGAAGCGTGCTGATCGGCCGCGGGTCGCTGTTGGGCAGGATGCCATTGCTGCCGCTGGCCCCAGTTCCAGACGGCAGGCCTCCCGTCGAGGCGCTCGCCGACGACGTCGGATTGATGTTCTGGTTGGGCTGCGGAAACACCACGCGCGGTCCGACGGAGCGGGAATTCACGTCCACCGGGGTTTCCTCGCGGGACACCAGTTTTTCGCCGCCGTCTCCAATCAGCCGATCGGGAACCTTGGGCGTCGAATCCGCCTGCGAGTTCATGATCTTGGTCGGGCTGTTGTCCGCCTTGATGATCGGCGGCTCACCGGTACGGGCCGTCGAGAAGTAGGTCTTGTAGGCGAAGGCGCCGCCGGTGCCGAGAACGCCGAGCGCGAGGACCGCAAACACGGTGCTCATTCCGCTCCGGCGCTTCGGCTCCTCTTCTTCTTCGCCCTCATCATAGCCGTCCTGATAGGCGTACTGGTCGTCCTGGAATTCCTGGTCGCCGTGATAATCCTGCTGTCCAGAGCCCGCCGGTCCAAACAACGCCTCGTCATAACGTGACGGATCCGGCTCGTGGTCATCGAACGATGGCTCGCGATCGAACTCGGCGTTCGCGCCGAAACCACGATGCGGATCGCCGGCGCCAAAGTTCAGCTTGGCAAGATCGTCGGCGAAATCATCCTTGGGATAGGACTGCGGGATATCCTGGCGCGCCGCGTTTTGACGCCCGAAATCCTGGCTTTCGAAGTCCTGTTCGGGAAAGTCGCGGGGTGCCGCACGAGGATCCTGATACCCGGCCGGGAAAGCTGGCGGCGGTGTAGGCCGCTGCGGCTCTCGCGCCAGCTCGGCGAAGGGGTCGCGCGGTGCGGCCGGCGCCTCGCGCTGCTGAGTCCTCGGGACTTCCTGCCGGTTGGCGCGTTGCATCCAGGCCGGCGGCCCGGCTGGTGCCACCGGTTCGGCGACCGGCTCCACTGGCGGCAACGGTGTGGACGGCACCGGCGTTGACGGCCGCGGCTGGGCCGCGGCGCGCGGCGCGCCGGAAGGTATGTTGCGGCCAGTCTGGGCGAACGGGTCGTTCTGCCCAATCAGGCGAGCAAGCTCGGCAAGCGGGTCGCTCTCCGCCTGTCCGGACCCACCACCGCGGCCAAAACCATCAGCGGGAAAGGGTCTATCCTGGTAACGATCAGCCATCTAATGAAGCGTCCCTGCGGGTGAACCGCAAATGCGTACTAAGGCGGACCTTGCCAGATTGAGGCCCCCAACTGAAGCTGCATCCGCTCTCCCCCGTTATTTCATCGCCTCGGGAGCATGGACGCCCAATATAGCTAGTCCCGACCCCAGCACCGAGACAACGCCCTGAACCATGGCCAATCTCGCCATGGTTATCACTGCATCATCACGGTAACTGAAGCGTAAATAGGGCAAGCTGTTTCCGCGAGTGTACTGCGCATGGAATTCACTTGCAAGATCATAGAGATAGAACGCCACCCGATGCGGCTCATGGGCCGTCGCGGCGCCCTCGATCAGGCGCGGAAAGAGCGCGAGGCGCTTCAAAATCTCGATTTCACCGGGGTCGGTGAGCAGCTCCAGCTTCGCCTCGGCCAGGAAAGCGGCACGGGCTGAAGCCTCCTCCGGCAAGTCCGGAACGACCTCGCTGCGGGCGTTGCGGAAGATCGAATGCCCACGTGCGTGACCATACTGCACATAGAACACCGGATTGTCCTTCGACTGCTCGATCACCTTGGCCAGGTCGAAATCGAGCACCGCATCGTTCTTGCGATAAAGCATCATGAAGCGGACCGCGTCGCGGCCGACTTCGTCGACGACCTCGCGCAAGGTGACGAAATCGCCAGAGCGTTTCGACATCTTCACCGGCTCGCCATTGCGCAGGAGCTTCACGAGCTGGACGACCTTGACGTCGAGCGTGGCCTGCCCCGCCGTGACTGCTTTCACCGCCGCCTGCATGCGCTTGATGTAGCCGCCATGATCGGCGCCGAACACGTCGATCAGATCGGCAAAACCGCGTTCGAACTTGTGGCGGTGATTGGCGATATCTGAGGCGAAATAGGTGTAGGTGCCGTCGGACTTGATCAGCGGCCGGTCCACGTCGTCGCCATAGGCGGTGGCGCGGAACAGAAGCTGCTCGCGATCCTCCCAATCCTCGACCGGAGCGCCCTTCGGTGGCGGCAAGCGGCCTTCATACACATCGCCGCGCTCGCGCAGGAAATCGATCGTCTCGGCAACCTTGTTGTTGCCGGCAGTGATCAGCGACCGCTCGGAGAAGAAGACGTCGTGCTTGATATTGAGCGCGGCGAGATCGTCCTTGATCTCGTCCATCATCATCGCGATCGCCTTGTCGCGCACGATTGCCAGCCACTGCGCCTCCGGCATCGCCTTCAGCCTGTCGCCATACTCGGCAGCGAGCGCCTGCCCCACCGGCTTCAAGTAATCGCCGGGATAGAGCCCTTCCGGAATCCGGCCGATATCCTCGCCCAGCGCCTCGCGATATCTGAGGAAGGCTGAACGCGCGAGTACGTCGACCTGGGCGCCGGCATCGTTGATGTAGTATTCCCGGGTCACGTCACGTCCGGCGAATTGCAGCAGGCTGCACAGCGCGTCGCCAAACACGGCGCCGCGACAATGGCCGACATGCATCGGGCCGGTCGGATTGGCCGAGACGTATTCGACGTTGACCTTCGGCGCACCCGGAACGGGCGGGAGGCGACCATAGTCATCCCCCTCGTGCAGGACCGTGCGCAGGGCCTCGGTCCATGCACTCGGCCGCAGCGTCAGATTGATGAAGCCGGGCCCCGCGATGTCGACCTTGGCCATCAGCGGATCATCGCGCAGCTTGGCTGCAATCTGCTCGGCCAGATCGCGCGGCTTGGTCTTGGCTTCTTTCGCCAGCACCATCGCGGCATTGGTCGCCATGTCGCCATGTCTGGCATCGCGTGGCGGCTCGACCACCACGCGCGAAAAATCGATGCCCTCGGGCCAGTTGCCGTCCTTGGCGAGCGTGGCGCAGATCGCGTGCACGCGCGCCAGCACATCGGCGAAAAGATGCAGGTTTTGAGCTGTGTCGACCATGGGCGCCGCCTAACGCAAATCCGGGGTCGAGTCAAAAAGCCGGTGATGCTCGGTCAGCGCGAAACGGTCGGTCATCCCGGCGATGAAATTGCCGATCCGCCGGGCGCATTCGCCCTCGCCGTCGTGACCGTCGCGCCATTCGGGCGGCAGCGCGGCCGGGTCGTTCCGGTATCGCTCGAACAGGTCGACCACGATCCGCTCGGCTTCGCGCATCACCTTCATCACCCGCTCGTGCCGATACATGTGGTGCCACAGGAAAGTCTTGATGGTCTTCTCGGCCGCGGCGGCCTCGGCGGAAAATCCGATCAGCGGCGCGCCGTGACGGCGCACGTCATGGGGCGACATCGGCTCGGCGCGATCGAGCCTCGCCGCGGCCTCCGCGGCGACATCGGCGATCAGATAGGAAATCAGGTCGCGCACCAGCTCCGCCCCGCGCCTGATATCATCGAGCCCCGGATATTGCCGGTCGATTTCTCCGATCATGGCGGCAATCAGCGGAATCTCCTTGAGGTCATCGACCGCAAACAGTCCAGCGCGCAGGCCGTCATCGATGTCGTGCGCGTCGTAGGCGATATCGTCGGCGACTGCTGCAACCTGCGCTTCCAGCGAGGCGTAGCTCCCGAGCTCCAGATCGTAGCTCTCGTTGAACTGCGCGATCCCGACCGGAATCGGCTGATGCAGCGGACCGTTGTGCTTGACGATGCCCTCCAACGCCTCCCAGGTCAGGTTCAACCCGTCGAATTCGGGATAGCGCTGCTCGAGCGAGGTGACGACGCGCAAGGCCTGCGCATTGTGGTCGAAGCCGCCATGGCGCTCCAGGCATCGGTCGAGCGCGCGCTCGCCGGCGTGCCCGAACGGCGGATGGCCGAGATCATGCGCCAGCGCCAAGGTCTCGGTCAGGTCCTCGTCGAGCCCGAACTGGCGGGCCAGCGCGCGGGCGATCTGGGCCACTTCCAGGGAATGGGTCAGGCGGGTCCGGTAATGGTCGCCCTCGTGGAAGACGAAGACCTGGGTCTTGTGCTTGAGCCGGCGGAAGGCGGTCGAATGGATCACCCGGTCGCAATCCCGCCGGAACGCGCTGCGGGTCCGCGACGGCGGCTCGGCCACGAGCCTGCCCCGGCTGCGATCGGGATCGCAGGAAAAAGGAGCGCGGGGGGCAGCCATTCCGACCGACACGGTGTTTTCGAGCTCCGACGATTTGATTCCAGCGTTCAATGCACTTAACTATGGGGTGTGCCCGATACCAAATGAATTGGGCATGACGAGAACTTCGGGAGATCCTTTGCCATGACCGCCGTCACCATCAGCGAGCGCGCCGCCCGCCGGATCGGGGAAATCCTCAAGAAGGAGGACAACGGGGCCATGCTGCGGATCTCCGTCGAGGGCGGCGGCTGTTCCGGCTTCCAGTACAAGTTCGATATCGACCGCGCCAAGGCCGATGACGATCTGGTGATCGAGCGCGACCAGGCGGTTGTGCTGGTCGATCCGGCCTCGGTGCCGTTCCTGGCCGGTTCCGAACTCGACTTCGTCGACGACCTGATGGGCGCCTCCTTCCGCGTCAACAATCCCAACGCCACCGCCTCCTGCGGCTGCGGCACCAGCTTCTCGGTCTAATCTCAAAGGGTCACAAGCC
>NZ_CAFK01000061.1 GCF_000239815.1 Bradyrhizobium sp. STM 3843
ATGCCGATACCGACAAGGCCGAGCGTCCGGCCACGCAGTTCAGCGCCCCGGTAGGTCTTCTTGTCCCAGCCGCCGGCCCGCACGTAAGCATCCTGATTACGCACGTCCTTGATCAGCGCGAGCATCAGCATGAGCGCATGTTCGGCGACCGAATGAGCATTGGCGCCGACGGCGGCGAGGACGGGCAAACCGAGCGCCTTCGCCGCCGCCAGGTCGATGTCGTTGGTGCCGGCCCCATGCTTGGCGACGACCTTGAGTTTCGCCGACGCCGTCATGAGGTCCTGGTCGATCCGCTCGACATTCCGCACGATGATGGCATCGGCGCCTGAAGACGCCAGCAGATCGACGGCCTCCGACTTCGCCGGATAGGCGCCCGTATGCAACGAAATGACGCCGGCAGCGCGCAGCATCTGCTCGCCTTCAGGTGCGACAGGGCCACCGAGGCTGACGACGGTCAACGCCATGATCGAGATCCTTCTCTGCCGATCAGATTGGGGCCTGGATCGGCCGGACTTTGCCGAGCAGCAAGGCGTAGTTGAGGATGCCGAGGAATCCGACGCCCGCCGAGAACAGCAGCGCCGCGTTGAACGACCCGGTCTGCGCGACGATGAACCCGGTGATGATCGGGCCGAGGACACCACCGAAATTCGACACCATGTTCTGCAGTCCGGCGACCACGCTCGTCATGTTCTTCGGCGCGACGTCGCCCGGCAGAGCCCACACCTGAGAGGCAGCGACAGTCGTGCCAGCCTTGGCGATGCACAGCAAGGCGACGGCAAACCATACGCTCTCCGCGATCGCGGCAAGTCCGATGCACAGCGCCATGGTCAGGCCGGCGATCAGGAACAGCTTTCGCGTTGCGGTCAGCGACAGCCGCTTGGAGCGTACGATGCGGTCGGACAAGAGCCCTGCGACGATTTCGGCGACCAGACCGCACAAGAGCGGCAGCGATGCCACAAACCCCATCTCCATCATGCCCATGCCTTTCTGCTTGACCAGATAGGTCGGCAACCAGGTGATGAAGAAATACGAGATGTAGTTGATCGTGAAGAAGCCGAGGCACATCGCCCAGATGTTGCGATAGCGCAGCAGCTCATACCATCGCATCGGCATGGCCTTGTCTTCACCATGCTTCATGATCTGGTTGTGACGGATGTAATCGACTTCGGACTTGTTCATCATCGGATGCGCCTCCGGCGTCTCCGTGAAGAACCACCACCAGACGATCGCCCAGACCATGCCGATCGCCCCGATGACAACGAAGGTCATGCGCCAGTCGATCAGCGCGATGAGCCAGACGATGAGCGGCATGGCGATCGCGCCTCCGAACTTCGACGCACTGTCGAACAGCCCGGAAATCGTCGCGCGCTCGCGGTCGGGAAACCATTTGGACGCGATGCCCGCATTGCTGGGGTAGGCCCCGGCCTCACCGATCCCGAGCCCGAGGCGCATGGCGAACAGGGAATAGAACCCCGCGGCGAGCCCGGTCGCGGACGTCGCGATCGACCACAAGGCCACCGAAGCACCGAGGCCGATTTTCTGGCCGAAGCGGTCCGCGAACCAACCGGCCGGAATTTGCAGCAAGGCGTAGGACCAGAAGAAGGCGGAGAGGATGAAACCCATCTGGTCGGCAGGGATCGACAATTCCCTGCTGAGATGCGGCGCCGCCGCCGACAGGACAGTGCGGTCGATGTAGTTGATGGCGATGGCCAACCACATCAGGCCGCCGACGATCCAACGTACGTTCGTCGATTTCACCAGCGAGCCCGCAGGTGGCGTCACGACATCTCTCATCTTCTCTTCTCCTCCCCTTTTTCTTGTTCGATGAGCCGTTCAGACCACCAGTTCGGCAAAGCGCTTGGAAATCTCGGCGACCTTCGTGTTGACCTCGTCCGAAATCAGCACCGGCGCGCGGCTTGCCCCGACCTCGGGCATCGCGAGGCTCAGTGCGCGCTTGACCATGGCCGGCGGGAAGCCGTGCACATACAGATCCTTGCGCAAGGTCGAGTAGCGGTCCTGATGCCTGGCGGCAGCCGCTGCGTCGCCGGCCACGAAGGCGGCGTGAATCGCGTTGAGCGTGACCGGCGAGATGTTGCCGAGGCCGGAAATACAGCCGGCTGCGCCGTTCTGCAGGCCATGCAGAACCAGCGAGTCCGGTCCGACCAACACGTCGAAATCGTCGCGTTCGCGCGCGATGGCGAGAAAGGCATCGAGGCTTTCCTGCGAGCCCGCGCTGTCCTTGATGCCGATGATGTTGGGATGATCGGCGAGGATGCGCGCCGTCTCGGGCTGGATCGTATTCCCGGTGCGCGCCGGGATGTTGTAGAGGTAGACCGGCTTCGACAATGCGTCGGCCACACGGCGATAGTGAACAATCAGTTCGGCCTGCGAACAGGCGATGAAGGACGGCGTGATGGCGGACACCGCCTTGACGTCGAGCTTTTCGATCTGTTTGCCGAGGGCGATCGTCTCATGCGTGGAGATTTCGCCGATATGGGCGAGAACCGGGATGCGCGCGGCCGCGGCGTCCACGCAGATTTCGGCGACGCGCACCTTTTCCTGGAACGACAAGGCGTAGAACTCGCCGTTAGTGCCGGCGCAGAACACGCCGTTGCCAGCCTTCGCCTGACGCTCGATCTGCCGACGCAGCGCGGCTTCGCCGATGTTCTCATTGGCGTCGAACGGCGTGACGATGGCGACGAATGGTCCGGAAATCTTGGTCATTTTGCTTAAGTCCTGTCCTCAGGCGGCGGCGCGGTAGATGGCGAGAATGTCGTCGCGCGTGAGATCGCGCGGGTTGTTGTCGAGCAGGCGCCGGATGGCGTGGGCTTCATCTGCCATGGTCGGAAGATCGTCAGCCGGAACACCGAGCGCCGACAGGCGCATCTCGCAGCCGAGATCGACGCACCATTTATGGGCTACGGCGAATACGCTGACGGGATCGGATTGCGCCGCGAGGCCAAGCGCGCCGAGGATCGTCGCCGTGCGCTCCGGGACGGCCGGGGCGTTGAAGGCGAGCACGTGGGGGAAGATCAGCGCATTGGCGGCGCCGTGCGGGATGTGATGGCGCGATCCGAGCGGATAGGCGACGGCATGGCCTCCCGCCGTATTCACCGGACCAAGACAGAAACCACCGTACAGCGAGGCGAGCGCCATGCCGGCGCGCGCGTCGCGGTCGCCGCCGTTCTCCGCCACCCGGGGCAGCCAGCGTCCGACCAGGCGGATGCCTTCCAGCGCATAGAGATCGATGGTCGGATGCGCCTTCTTGCTGGTGTACGCCTCGACGCAGTGAGCGAGCGCGTCGACGCCGGTCGCGACCGTGATGGCGCGGGGCACGCTGAGCGTCAGGTCCGGATCGACCGCAGCCAGGTCGGCCAGCATGTGGTCGCTCTGCACGGCGAGCTTAGCGAGCGTTTTCGGATCGGTGACCAGTGCGCGCGTCCCGGCTTCGCTGCCGGTACCGGCGGTTGTCGGCACCTGGACCAGCGCGCGCGAGCGGCCATGGACCTTGTCCGGGCCGATGACATCCATGAAATGCTGGTCGCTGCCGGGCAGGACCGCGGCGAGCTTGGCGAGATCCATGGCACTGCCGCCGCCGAAGCCGATGATGAGATCGGGATTTGCGTCTTCGACCGCAGCCAGGAGCCTGTCGAGATCGGACGCGTCCGGCTCGGGGCGGAAGGAATCGAAGACGATGGTCTCGCAGGCGAGCCGCAGGACGTCGACTCGCGCCGCATTGAACGTATCTGCGACGACAACGGCCTTCTTCAGGTCACGATGGCCGACCCAGGGACCGACGCGAGTCGCGACACCGGAGCCGAACAGAATCTGCTTCGGGCGGACAAGATCGATCGGCTGAGACAGAGAGGCGGTCATTGTCAATTCCTGACTTAGTTCTTGGCTTGGAGGCGGGCGGCGGCCAGCTTGACCGCATAGTCGATCGCTTCGATCAGCGAGGTCTCGCTGGCGATGCCTTTGCCGGCAATATCGAAGGCGGTGCCGTGATCGACCGAGGTGCGGATGATCGGCAGGCCGAGCGTGATGTTGACGCCCGACAGCGCGTTCCAGGTGCCGGTGGCGGGGTCGACGTTGAAGCCGAGCAGCTTGACCGGGATGTGCCCCTGATCGTGGTACATCGCGACGACAGCGTCGTACTGACCGGCGCGCAGCTTGACGAACACGGTGTCGCCCGGCACCGGGCCGACGACATCGAAGCCATCGGCGACGCAACGTTCGATGGTCGGAGCGCTGATGTCGATATCCTGGCGGCCGAACAGGCCGCCTTCGCCGGCATGCGGATTGAGCGCGGCGATGGCGATGCGGCGGCGAGACAGGCCAAGACCACGCAACGCATCGTCTGTCAGTTCGACCACGTAACGCAGCCGTTCCGGCGTCAGCTTCTTCGGCACGTCTTCGAGTGCAATGTGCGTGGTCACGTGGCTGACGCGCATGTTGCCATGCGCCAGCATCATCACCGAGCCGCGCGCGCCGGTCAGATGTGCGAGCATGTCGGTATGGCCCGCGAAATGATGACCGGCCTTGTTGAGCGCTTCCTTGTTCAGCGGGGCGGTGACGATGCCGTGGACCCGGCCCGCCTGCGCCAGTTCGACCCCGCGCGCCACCGCCTCATAGGCGAAGCGGCCGGCGTCCACCGACAATACTCCGGGCATGATGGAGCCGCCTTCGGGCGCCGCCTGCAGGCAGGCCAGCGCAGGCCAGTCGCCAGCGCTCGCGTCAACCGGCGGAATGGCGATGTCGGTCCCGAGAGCGGCGCGTGCGGCTTCGAGGGCGACGTTGGACCCGATCACGAGAAGGCGCAATTCGCCGGCGCGAATGCGGTCTTCGAGTTTCTTGCACGCCTTGATGATGATCTCCGGCCCGACGCCGGCCGGATCGCCCATCGTGATCGCCAGTTGTGGCGTCATGGGGAAACTCCTGTTGTGAGAGGTGGGTCGAGCGCCAGCAGACGCCGCAGCAGGTTGCGGTCGCCGAAGGCGCCGGATTTCGAGACGACGTGGACGCCATCGAACCGGCCGCCGCGCATGACCGAGCGGGGAATGCCGGGTTCGATTTGGCCGACGAGTTCGAGATGGTCCGTTTCGAGGGCCGCGCAGACGGCCCGCAAGGTTTCACCACCCGCGACGAGCAGTGTCGACGGCGGCGTGAGCGCACGCACGAGCCGGCCGAACTCGCGCGCAATCGTCTCGGCCGCCTGCTGCCGTGGCGAGCCCTCGGCAATGGCCAGCCGTACAAGCGCCACGCCGTCCTGCGACAGCCGCCGGCCGATCTCCGCGATCATTTCGGTGCCGCCATCCCGAGCGGACAGAGCAACGGCGTCGCAGGCTTCGATCTGCTCGGCCGTGATGGCCTGATCGCTGCCGAACAGGCCGAGCACGGGAGGCGCGAGCATTGGAGCCGTCAGAGTTGCCTTCGCGCGCGATGGCGCCGCGCCGAGACTGCGCGCGAGCGCAGCGGCGAGCCCGCCGCTGCCGCACCACAGGGTCGGCGTTCGCGCCGCCCGGCCGGCCGCGACGATCGCGTCGAGATCGGCATCCGTCTCGGCATCCCAGAGACTGATCCCCTCGGGCGCATCCTCGCCGGGGCGGCGTCGCACAACGTGAAATCCCCGTCGTCCGAGATCAGTCGTGAGATCGGCTGAGACCGGGGTCCATGCATCGCCCAGCCGGCGATATTGCATGCCGTAGCGCGTCACCCGCCCGTGATGCGGGAAGGCCGGCGCGACGATGCATCGCTCGAACCGGCCGAACCGCAGCCAGGCGATGATCTCCTCAGCAGGATGCCCGCGCAGCAGCGTATCGAGTTTGGCGTAGTGGAGCGCCGCAGGATCGAATGGCGCCAGCGCCAGCCGCTCCGTGACCAACGCTTCGGCGTCGGGGCCGGATCGTTCGCGCGCTCCAGTATCGAAAGCGATGCTGCAAGTTGGCGCCACCGCGCGCCAATGGACGCTGATCGGGCTGAAGGCCGCTACGAATTGTGCCGCGGTATCGAGCGCGCCGGTCAGGTCATCGGCAACAAGGCGAAGACGCGCCAACGGCGTCCCTTCCCTGCCGAATGGTGTGCCGACGTCCATTGCTGCTCCGCCTCCCGCGAGGGCGGACGCAAGCCGCCCCTCATTATTGCGGCCCAATAGGCGCCACCCGCGCACTTGTCAAGAATTTGTAAAACATGTAACCGACCGCCGAGATATTGGCCAACTCGTCCTTTAATGGTTTACAACTTTACAAGTTGGGCTAGGTTTCAGCCACCAAAGGTTTCGGATTCGCAGGGCATGGCTGGCAGCGTCGAGAATGAGAACGTCGGGGGGGATCGCGCGCGAGCCGGCCACAGCCCTTTGGCGCAGAACGTTTTTCAGGCGCTCCGAACGCAGATCTCCGTAGGTCAGTTGCGGCCGGAGCAGAAGCTGCCGAGCGAGCACGAGCTTGCGGCCACTTATCTCGTGTCACGCCCGATCGTGCGCGAGGCCCTGCGGCAACTGAAGGACGAGCGGCTGATCTATTCGCGACGTGGCGCCGGCAGCTTCGTGGTGGCCCGTCCCGATCTCGGCGCAGACCAGCCCGCCGTCGGTTTTGCGCCGGTTGAAACGATTGCCGACATCCAACGCTGTTACGAGTTCCGCCTGACGATCGAGCCCGACCACGCCTATTGGGCGGCGTTGCGCTGGAACGGCCAGGCGCTCGACGAGATCGCTGCCGCGCTCGACCTCCTGCGCGATGCGACCACCGCGCATCTGCATCGCGAGGATGCGGATTTCGCGTTTCATCTTGCGATCGCGAAGGCGACCAACAATCACTATTACGTCTCTTCGATGACCGCGCTGAAGGACCACATCTATGTGGGCATGAAATTTCACGGCAATACGATCGCGAAGGCGCAGGCCGGCCTGGAAAATGTCTTTGCCGAGCACCGGGGCATCTTCGAAGTGATCCGCGCCCGCGACTCCGAACGCGCACGCGAACTGATGCGTCGCCATCTCGAAGGCTCGCGCGATCGCGTCTTCGAGGGCCGCCTGCTCGATCTGTCGCTCTAAGGCGGCAGCTCGGCCGCGAGTATCGCCGCTTCGGCGTACCTCACATCGCGTGGCTCAGAGATCGTTGCTACAGCAAACGTCCCTAGGAATGTCTGACGACGATCATGTAGTTGGCCGGCGCGCGGCCTGAATTTTCGAACGATACCGGCCGCATGACGTCGAAGTCGAGGCAGTCTCCCTCGTCGAGGTCAAAGCGCTTTTCTCCGACAAAGACTGTCAGCTGCCCTTGGAGCAGAAGCAGTTGCTGCGTATAGGCGCGCCTGCCCCAAGGGCTATAGGACACGTGCTTTCCTTTAGGAAGCTCGACCATGATGATCTCGATGCCGCTCGCCGCGTTGAGTGCGGACGCATGTCGGCGACGATATCCGGTTTCTGGATCTCGCCAGACCGGTTGATCCGCTTTCCGGGTGAGACGTTCAGGAGGCCGGTCCGTCAGACCAATCACGGCGCTCAACGTGACATCGAGCGCGGCACAAAGTTTTCCGAGAAGTGCCGCCGTTGCACTGCTTTCGGCGCGCTCTATTCGCCCGATCATGGCACGGCTGACGCCCGATCGGGACGCGAGTTCGTTCAGACTGAGACCTGCCTTCACCCGCAACTGCTTGAGGCGAGCCCCGATCGCCTTTCCCAGTTCATCCTTCATCAGCGCCCCCTCCGAAGCGTCGCCAGGCGCCTTCTACAGAAGCAATGCAGATACCAGTCGGCTCTGATAATCGGTCAATATATGAGAATTCTCGCGCCCTTGCTTTGAGAATTGCGCAGCGCTTCGCCGGGATGCAACATTTGCGGATTGATCCTGAGAGGCCGGCGATGCCGATACATGACATACAAATTCGCGACGCCACCGAAGCCGACGCGGCTTCCATCTTGCGAATTTATAATGATGCAGTGCTGCAGACGACCGCGATCTGGAATGATCGGCCTTCTGATCTCGAGGGGCGGATTGCCTGGCTTGTCGAACGCAGACAGAGCGGCTACCCGGTCTTGGTCGCGTCGGATCGTTCCCAGGTGCTTGGCTATGCGTCGCTCGGTGCCTTCAGACCGTGGGATGGCTATCGCCACACTGTCGAGCATTCGGTTTATGTCGACAGCGCCGCGCGGCGGCTGGGCGTCGGCTCTGCGCTGGTCAATGAATTGATTTCGCGCGCACGCACCATGAACAAGCATGTCATGGTGGCCGGGATCGAAGCGACCAACGAGCCGTCATTGCAGCTGCATGCGCAGCTCGGCTTTACCAGGGTCGGCCATCTTCGATCCGTCGGTCGAAAGTTCGACAGGTGGCTGGATCTGGTCTTCATGCAGTTGATTCTGGAAGATGAACTCCAGGGGCAACCGACAACGCCGCGCGGCGAAGAAGAGGCGCGATGCTGAGGATGGATCAGGACGTTCCACACCCGCCGGCCAAGTAGGCGGTCTGTCCGAAGGCGCGCTCGCCTCTGACAGGCCGCCGATCAGATCGCAAACAGCCAGACGGCGACGATGGTCCCGAGCGTCGCCAGGCCACTGATGGTCCAGCCGGCGGCATAACCGAAATCATCCTCGCGCACGTCGTGTGACGGTTCGTGCGCGATCATTGCCGCTCGCCAATCCATGTCCGCCTCCGTCGCGTGTGCGCATGGGTCTCTGCGCCTGAGACAATCGCCACAGAAGCAGCCCAGTTCCCGCCGCGCGGTGGCGCAAAGCGGTTTTTGGATGGCGGAACTCTCACAAATAACTGATCCCTGCGACGGAACGCCGCGGCCGAAGTTCCGTTATGGTGCGCCGGTTCCAACCCATGGAGGTTTTTCGCAATGCGCAAACTGATCATCGCCGCGGCCGCCGTTGCCTTGATGTCTTCCACTGCTTTCGCCCAAGACAAGACCGGCGGCGCTGCCGGCACGTCGGCGCAGAGCGGTGACACCATGAGCAAGGGCGACAACATGAAGATGAGCAAGACCAAGAAGAAATCGAAGAAGTCGAGCAAGGCGTCCGGCGACGAGATGAAGCAGTAAGCATTCGCAGCGCCACGGCCGCTCCGAACGGAGCGGCCACCTATCTCTGCCGCCGCCGTCGGGGCGAAGCCGGCGGCGGCTGTTTTAGTTGCCTGCCTGCCGCACGGGCAGCGCGGGCTTGCTCACGCCGTCGAGGCCGGACAGCATCAGGATCGCCAGCAGTGCGTTCTGCGGGCCCTGGTAGGCATTGACGTTGCGGTACCACTCGTTCACCGAATGCCAGTTGCCGCCCTCGCCGCCGCCCCCGATGGTGATGGCGGGAATGCCGAGCGACATCGCCTGGTTCGAATCGGTCGAGGACCCCACGAGCTTGGCCTGAACGCCGCTGACCGCGGTGACCGCGCGCTGCGTCGCCTGCACGATGGGCGACTCTGCGGCCGTGACGCCCGCCGGGCGATCGCCGATCAGCTTGATATCGACACTGATCTTGTCCGAGCCCCAGCGCGCATTTTCATCCGCGACCGCCTGCTTGACGAGGTCGAGCAGCCGGGCTTCGAGCTTGAGCAGTTCCTCGGTCGAGTTCGAGCGCATGTCGACCGCCATCTTGGCTTGCGACGCGATCGCGTTCACCGAGGTGCCGCCGCTGACGGTGCCGACCGTGAACGTGGTCCGCGGCTCGGCAGGAGTCTTCAGGTCCGCGATCTTGGCGATCGCCCGGCCCATGGCGTGGATCGCACTCGGCAGGCCGAACTCCTGGAAGGAATGGCCGCCGGGCCCCTTGAAGGTCATCTCGTAGCGGTGGCTGCCGGTGCCCTGGTTGACGATCCGGGAGACGCCGAGCCCGTCGATCGAGATGAAGCCGTCGATGTCATGGTGGTCGCGGAACAGCGCCTTGACGCCGCGCAGATTGCCGAGCTCCTCCTCGCCGACATTGCCGACGAACATGATGTCGCCGACAGTCGCGAGCCCGTTGCTGTTCATCGCCTTGATCAACGTGAGCAGCACGGCGAGGCCGCGGGAGTCGTCACCAATGCCGGGCGCCAACACCATGCCGTCCTTCTCCTTGACGGTGAAATCGGTGCCCTCGGGGAAGACGGTGTCGAGATGCGCCGCGACCACCAGCCTCGGCCGCCCGCCGCCGGTGCCCTTGCGCAGCGCGATCACGTTGCCTTCGGCGTCGATCGTCGCATCCTTGAAGCCGAGCTCCTGCATCCGCTTCAGGTAGTATTCCGCGCGCACCTTTTCCTTGTAGGGCGACGAGGGCACGGCAGCGATGGTCTTCTGATCGGCAAAGGTCGCCTCGTCGGCCGCCTTGATGTCGTCCAGCGTCTTGCGGACGTTGGCATTGGCCAGGACAGCCTCGGCCGCCGTGTCGACGGCCAACGACGCGGCCGGCGTCTCCGCCTTCACGGCGGATGCGGCAAGAACAAGCGCGGCCAAGGCGCCAGCCGCGCACATGCGCATCTTCGAATGGATCATCCTCATCTCAGCTCCCTCAAATCTCATGATGCCAGCAGGCCCATATGGACCAAGCGCGTGGCCAGCCAGGCCGTCAGCGGCCGATCCAGCCGTGCGCCGGCATAGACTTCCGCACCCCTCAGCCCCGTCCGATCCAGCACGAGCAGCACGCCGATCCAATAGGCGAACCAGAGGTGCGGGTCGGTGAGCGCCATCAGCTTGTGCCGGTCGTGCTCGACCGGCTGGTGATTGGCTGCCTTGCGCAGCTCGATCGCCAGCAGGTTCTCCGGAACGGCGCGACGATGCACGACGATGTCGGGATAGATCGACTTTCCCAACGTATCGTCGGTCGAGACGATGGTGCCACGCGGCAGGATCATCCGCCGCTCGCCCAGCCGGTTGTAGTCACAATCGACGTCCCAGCCGAGGAAATTGCGTTCGACATGCACGGCGAGCCGATGGGTGAGCGTGCGCTCGCCGGCATCGCGGTCGAGAATGAAACGCTCGCGCGCATAGAATTCCTGCAGCGCGGAAATCAGTCGATTGAGTTCAGAGTGCATGCCCCGCCCGAGGACCAGCCGACGCGCCGGTGAATGTGCCCGTCACGCCGTCTTATATCTTTGAGCATGATCTTTTCGGAAAACCGGTTCCCACTTTTCCGGATCATGCTCGAGACGCGGCAGCGTGATTCCACCATCACGCTGCCATCATGTGAGGGCCGATTTGCGGCCGGGCGAACCTCGTCTCACATCTGCACTTCGATCAGGCGCGGCCCGGCTTCCGCGTTGGCCTCGGCGAGCGCCTTGTTGAACTCGTCCGCGGTCGTGACCGCCCGGCCCGGGACACCCATGCCCTTGGCCATGGCGACGAAGTCGAGCGTCGGCCGGTCGATCTTGAGCATGTCCTGCGCCCGCTGGCCGGGCTCGCCGGCGCCGACGCCGTCGAACTCGCCGCGCAGGATCTGATAGATCCGGTTGGCGAACACGACCGTCACCACGTCGAGGTTCTCGCGCGCCTGGGTCCACAGCGACTGGATCGTGTACATGGCGCTGCCGTCGCCGACCAGGCACATCACCTTGCGGTCGGGACAGGCCACCGCGGCACCGGTCGCGACCGGGGTGGAGAAGCCGATCGAGCCGCCCATGTTCTGCAACCAGTCATGCGGCTTGGCTGCGGCGGTCGGCGGGAAGAAGCCGCGCCCGGTGGTGATGGATTCGTCCACGACAATAGCGTTCTCGGGAATTGCGCACGCGATCGCCTGCGCGATCGAGGTGTGGTTCAACGCGCCGGTCGGCTTGATCAGCTCGGCAAGCTTTTGCGGCTGCACATCGGAGGCCTTGGCGCCGAGATGATCGGCGAGCGCTTCCAGCGCCGCCACCGAATTCTCGCCCCAAGCGGTCATGCGGTGCACCTCGGTGCCCTCGGCCTTCAACTGGCTCGGCTTGTTCGGATAGGCGAAGAAGGCGACGGGGTCATTGGCCTCGACCAGCACGATATGCTTGTAGTTCTTCAGGATCGGCAGCGCCTGCTCGATCACGTAAGGGATGCGGTCGATCGAGAACCGGCCCGCACCACGCGCCATGCGCGGATGGTAGGTCTGGCCCATCACCCGGCAGCCGGTCTTGCCGGCGATGCGCTGGGCAAAGGCAAGGCCCTGCTCGGTCAGCGCGCTGGCCGTCATCAGCACCAGCGTCTCGGGGCCATGGGCGTGCAGGATCTTCGCCGCCTTCTCTACCGCCTCGGTCGAATAGCTCGGCCGCTGCGTCTCGGCTGGAACCGTCGCGATGCCGTCGGCCTCGTTCCAGGCGGTATCGGCCGGCAGGATCAGGGTTGCGATCTGCGGCGGCGCGCTCTTCGCGGCTGCAATCGCCGCGGCGCCGTCGGCGGCCACCGCCCTGGCGTTCGGCGAGGTCCGCACCCAGTCCGACATCGGCCGCGCCAGGCCCTCGATGTCCGAGGTCAGCGGCGCATTGAAGCCGATGTGATAGGTCGCGTGCTGGCCGACGATGTTGACGATGCCCGAGCGCGCCTTCTTGGCGTTGTGCAGGTTGGCAAGCCCATTGGCGAGGCCGGGGCCGAGATGGAGCAGCGTCGAAGCCGGGCTGCCCTTCATGCGGAAGTAACCATCGGCGGCGCCGGTCACCACGCCCTCGAACAGGCCGAGCACGCAGCGCATGCCCTCGACCCGGTCCAGCGCGGCGACGAAGTGCATCTCCGAGGTACCGGGATTGGTGAAGCACACGTCAACACCGCCGGCGACCAGGGTCCGCACCAGACTTTCCGCACCGTTCATCATCCGCTCCGTTCAGGGCCGCTGGGGTTTGAGGAACCGCAGATCAATCATTGTTCGCTGGCCCAGTCAAAGGGCAGAGCTGCATTGCAGCCATGGCCGAGCAAACAACGATAAGGCTTGGCTAACGTCGTTCCGGAACAGCCAGGGGGTCACGCCTGTGACGTGGAATTTCGGTCACGCGGTCGGCGAAACGCTAGACGTCACGGCTCCGTGGGTTGCGAAAATCAGCAGTTTATGGCCTGTCTGCCGCGTACATTGGATGGCTTTGTCGGGGGGATTGAAATGACGCGTTCCTTTGGTGCGGCGGTTGCGGCTGTGACGATGGCCGGGGCGGCGCTGTTCGCCAGCAGCGGCCTTGCGCGGGCCGAGTTCTTCGATTCACGCGATCTGTTCGGCGGCGGTCCGAATTTTTACCAGAGCGGGGTCAGCCCGATCCCACGTCAGACCGTGATGTACCCCACCAACTACGCGCCTGGCACCATCGTGGTGAACACGGCCGAACGCCGGCTTTACCTGGTGCTGGGCGGCGGCGAGGCGCTGCGCTACGGTATCGGCGTCGGCCGCGACGGCTTCCGTTGGGGCGGCGTGCATCGCATCACGGCCAAGAAGGAATGGCCGGAATGGACCCCGCCCTCCCAGATGCTGCGGCGCCGGCCGGACCTGCCGCGCCACATGCGCGGCGGCATCGAGAATCCGCTCGGCGCCCGCGCGCTCTATCTCGGATCGACACTGTACCGGATCCACGGCTCCAATGAACCGGAGACGATCGGCCAGGCCGTGTCCTCCGGATGCTTCCGCATGACCAATGAGGATGTGACCGATTTGTACAACCGGGTCTCGGTCGGCGCGACGGTCATCGTCAAGAACTAACACGCGTGAACTAACATATGGACCAATGCCACGGGGCTGCGCCGAGGCGCAGCCGAAGCTGGTGGATGTTTCGGATGGCGGCGTTCGCCGCCCTCCTTGCCCCGGTCACGGCTTTATCCGCGGCAGCCGGGGACGTTCCCGCCATTGTCTCGCGACAGCGCATCGAGAAGAAGAGCTTTACCGACGCCGAGATCACTGAGGGCTTTTTTAAGACCGCGTTCGGCGCCGAATATCATCTGGCCGGACGGGTCGACCGGATCAGGAAATACAATGTGCCGGTGCGCGTGTTTGCGGACGGCCGCCGCGCCGACCGCAAGGCGCAGCTCGCCAAGGTCGTGAGCGACATCGGCAAGCGCATCCAGCATCTCGACATCGCCATGACCGAGACCGACGAGGACGCCAACGTCCGGGTCAAGCTGGTGCGCGACCGCGACCTCTACCGCACCATCAGCCAGGACTACGGCAGCGAGCGGGCGCGCGAAATCAAGACCTCGCTCGATCCGCAATGCCTCTCCGGCTTCCGCAAGAACGACGCCTTCGAAATCGAGCATTCCGACGTGATCCTGACCGTCGACAATGGCGATTTCGTCTTCCTCGACTGTGCCTATGAGGAGCTGCTGCAGTCGCTCGGACCGATCAACGACACATCGAGCGTTCCCTGGACCATGTTCAACGACAATGTCTCGATGGGCTTTTTCGATGTCTACGACCAGTACATCCTCAACGTGCTGTACGATCCTCGCATCAAGGCCGGGATGACGTTCACCGAGGTGAAGGCCGTGCTGCCGACCGTGCTCGCCGACGTCCGCGCTTGGGTGAAGCAGGTGAACGATCTGCCTGAGTAGCCGTTCTAGGCCGTGAAACTCATGACCTGGGATGCCGAGGCTCACGGTAGGCAGAATGTCCAACGTTCTGACGCCTGGGCAGAGCAGCCGAGATCAAGCCTGAGGCGCGATGTCGCCCTCTCAAGCCAAGGTCTCTGCGAGCGCTATCAAGGCGACAAAGATGCTGAGCGGCACAAGGTGTCCAAATTCGCGGTGGCGTAGAACGGTGAAGACCGCTGCCACAATGATCGCCGCGCCAAGCGCCAGGCCAAGACTGCGGCTGGCAGGAAGCGCGATCAGAACCGCGCTCATGATCTCCAGTCCACCGGTCAAACGGCCCCACCAGTTCGGGTAGCCCCAACGGGCGAAACTGCTCTGCGTCGCGGACGTGCCGACTGCATTGACGATTCCTGCGCCAAACAAGGCGGCAACGAGGAACCAGATCGCAAGAACATAGACCATCTCAGCGCCCTCCCATCAGCAGCGGCACCGACGCCAACACCATCAACAGCGCAGTTACGCCGTGAATGCCGAAGGCGCTTTTGCTCGAGCCTTTCCCTGCAAGAATGACGAGCATGTCGCCAACGGGGATGATCGCTTCAACGAGCAGGACGAGGCCGATATCCTTGGGGGCGCCCCAGGCCGCGAACGCCAGCACGACCAAGCCCGCAACAATGTCGCGCACCCCCTTCAGGCGCAGCCATGAAGTGATGTTGGTCCCGTCTTCCGGAAGCGGCAGGCCGAAACTGCGGGTCGCGGTCCTCGGGCTGGCGATATATTGCGTGCCGATCGCGATGATGGCGAACGCCAGGACGAAGGCCGTCCCCTGCGCGAGCCCGTGCATTAAGCCGCCCATCCCATTCATATTGCATCTCCTTTTCTATCGCCAGAACAATATCTAGCGTCGCTAGATTATGAGATAGTCTAGCATTGCTAGTTTGTCAAGCGACTGTATAATGACCGCCGGATGGTCGATTTGAGCTGGAGATCGAAGATTGGGTATCGCCGAGCGGAAAGGCCGGGACCGGGCTGAGCGAGAGGCCCGCATTGTCGCGGCAGCGCGCGAGATCGCAGAGCGCGAAGGATGGGATGCGGTTACGGTCCGTCGCCTGGCCGACGAGATCGAATATAGCCAGCCGGTGCTCTATTCACATTTCGAGAACAGGGATGCCATCGTTGCGGCGGTCGCCGCCGAAGGTTTCAAGGACATCACAACAGCACTTCAGAAAGCCGCAAGCCGGTCGAGCGAACCACGAAACGCCGTCAAAAACGTCGCCCTGGCCTATCTCGACTTTGCGCTCCGTCGTCCAGCCCTTTACGAGGCCATGTTTGTGCTCCCGACGAATTTGCGATTTGCGAAAGCTGAAACCCGACCCGAGCTCCGGGCCGCCTTCGAAGCACTTGCAGCCGTCGTCGCGCTGTTTTGCGCCGATGTAGCCGTAGCCGCAGCCACCGAGACGTTTTGGGCAACCCTTCACGGGCTCGCCGAACTGGAACGTTCAGGACGGATCAGGCCGAGCGCACGAGCCGAACGCATTGCGCTCGTCGTTGCGGCGCTTGCAGGGTGCCGAAACGGCCCACGTCCATCGGATGAATGACTGCTTTAGCCACAAACTCCGCTGTCGTCCCGGCCTTGCGCCGGGACCCATAGGCCGCGGCGCCGCCATCGAGCAGGCTGGGCAAACCGCATCAAGCAATTGAGCATAGTAATTATGGGTCCCAGCTTTCGCAGGGACGCCAATGGATGCCTGGCGGTGCATGCACGTTTCGCGACAAACCGAAGCCAGCGTTCGCCTACTTGCAAATCCCCTTCAGCGCGCGCCACTCCTCCGCCGTCAGCAGCGGAGGGCCGCTCGGCGGCTGGTCTTCGGCGCGCATGCGCTCCAGCCGGTCTTCGGTCAAGGGATGGCTCGCCAGGATCGACAGCTGCTTGTCGCCCTCCTTGCCGGTGACGCGGAACATCAATTCGCCCATCGGCGCGGTCGGCCGTCCCAGCTTGTGCATCACCTCGATCGCAAAGCTGTCGGCGTCATGCTCGGCCTCGCGCGAATAGGAGGCGGTGACGATCGTGCGTGAGGCGAAGATCGCGGCGCCCGCGCCGGTGATATCGCCGAACAACAGCCCGATCAGGAACGAGCTGCCGCCGTTGTGAATCACCTGCCGCAGATTATCGCGATGTTTGAGATGCCCGAGCTCGTGCGCCAGCACGCCGGCAATCTCGTCGGGATCGTTTGCCTTGGCGAGCAGGCCGCTCAGGAGGAAGAAGCGACCACCGGGCAGCGCAAAGGCATTCGGAATCGGGGTGTCCAGAACCTGGGCTCCCACGCTCGCATCGAGCCCGGCCGGAACACGCAGCGCCTCGACCAGCTTGGCGAACGCGGCCTGCCCGCCGGCACCGTCACAGGTCTTGTTGCCGAACACGGCCTGCAGTTGCACCACGGCAGCTTCGCCGAGATGCCGCTCCATCGCGGGCGGCACCAACGGCGTGAGCCGATCCGCGGCAAAGGGAACGACGAACAGGACCATCACGATGATGGATGCGGCGGCCGCAAGCGACCAGCCGATGATGCGTGCGACCGCGCCGTGCGTGAGCCTGTTCTCGTCGATCCGGTCGCATCGTGCCACCAGTTCGGCAGCAAACGCGGAATCCCGGATCTCCAGGCGGGCCAATGGCGATGCAGAGAGGCAGCTCACACGCAGCGTGCCGCTGGGCGCATCGACGCGCCGGATATCCGGGTACGGCCAGGACACGAAATTGTCGGCGCTGCGCAGCACGAGCTGGTTGGAAAGGACGACAGTGACCGTCTGCCGCCGGTTCGACAGCCCATCGAAATAGATCGCCTGCCCGCCTGTGGCCTGCGGAGACTGATCCTGCTCCGTGTCATCCATATCGCAATCGCCCATGCTCAGCGTGCGCACGGATCAAAATCCGGCGACGTCGAGACCGTCGGCAAAGCCCTCGCCCAGCGCGCTGGCGAGATCGCCTTTGGCCGAGATGTTCGCGACCGCCTCGATGCCGTGCAGCTCAACGGAGGCCAGCACTCTCGCCCATACATCCCGTAGCAAATACATCCGCATCACGACATTGATTGCCAGAATCACCGCAATATAGCCAAGCACCAGCATGATCAGCAGCGGGATGTTGTTGGCGAGTGCCTGTGCGGCCTTTGGGCCCGCCATTGACACGCCACCGAACTTCGCAGCCACGACGACCACTCCGCCAAAATAGGCGAAAGTGACGGCCCATAGCAGCACGAACCAGCCGATCACCTTCCAATAGAGCCCGTAAAGCGCGCCCGGGCGCAAGCGCGATTGCAGCCGCACGCCGCCGAAGCGGAGGCCCGACAGCCACCAGCGCCACTCCACAGCCTTGAAGTATCCATAGATGAACGGGAGAAGCGGAAAGAGCACCAGACAAACTGGAATGGCGAGCCAAAGCCACCAGATCTGCTTGAACAGCTCCCACGGGCTGGCTTCGAAATCGCCCTGCAGGTTGCCATAATGCGAATGCTGCATCTTGTAGCGTTCGAGCGCGGCTTCACGCCACGGGAAGGCGAGCCCCAAAGTGAGCACCAACAACAAGGCCCAGAGCATCGCGCGTCCGGCATAGGCCCAGCCCGAACCATCCATCCAGAACCGCACGCCGCGCCAGACCGTCCGGGTCAGGCGATAGCGCCGCGCACGATAGATCGCGAATTGGCCAAAGGCATAGAAGCCGATCACCAGCGGCACGCTGGCAAAGCCCTTGAAGCGCTCCGCTTCGACGCTGACGATGAAATAAGCGAGATAGATCGGCACCAGAATTGCCATTGCAAACAAGAAGCCGATCAGAAGCTCCTTGCCGCGGCCGGTATATTCGGCGGCATCGCCATCGACGGCGGTGTTCACCCAGAGATGGCGGCGAATATCGGTGGCAAGCCAGAAACGATAGAAGCCGAGCGTGACAAGCTCGAGCAGGGCCCCGCGGCCGATCAGCCGAAAGAACTCGCCGCGCTCGCCGTCAAAGGTGACGGGGACTGCAGGCAGCGGCGGGGGTGGCTGCGGAATGAAATTCATTTGATTCACAACACGGCCCTCCGACAACGCACGGAAAAACGAACAATACGGCTATACCCCTGTCGTTTGTCGCCGCGACGACGCCGAGGTTCGACCGCCGAGCCCGTTTTGAGACCGTTTTTGGCGTCGTCAGGCGGTTTTCTCGAACAATTCCCGTCCGATCAGCATGCGGCGGATCTCGCTGGTGCCGGCCCCGATCTCATAGAGCTTGGCGTCCCGGAGCAGCCGGCCGGCCGGGTAGTCATTGATATAGCCGTTGCCGCCTAAGAGCTGGATCGCATCCAGCGCGCATTGCGTCGCCTTCTCCGCGGCATAGAGGATCGCGCCGGCCGCATCCTCGCGCGTGGTCTCGCCGCGGTCGCAGGCCTTGGCCACCGCATAGACATAGGCACGCGAGGCGTTCATCGTCGTGTACATGTCGGCGACCTTGCCCTGCACCAGCTGGAAGGTGCCGATCGGCTGGTCGAACTGCTTGCGCTCGTGCACGTAAGGCAGGACCACGTCCATGCAGGCCTGCATGATGCCGAGCGGACCTGCGGCGAGCACGGCGCGCTCATAATCGAGCCCACTCATCAGCACGTTGACGCCGCGGCCGACCGCACCCAGCACGTTCTCCTCCGGCACCTCGCAATCCTCGAACACCAGCTCGCACGTGTCGGAGCCGCGCATGCCGAGCTTGTCGAGCTTCTGCGCCGTCGAAAAACCCTTCATGCCCTTCTCGACGATGAAGGCGGTGATGCCGCGCGGGCCACCGCTCGGATCGGTTTTGGCATAGATCACCAGCGTCTCAGCAACCGGGCCGTTGGTGATCCACATCTTGCTGCCGTTGAGGACGAAACGGTCGCCCTTTTTGTCGGCACGGGTCTTCATCGACACCACGTCCGAGCCGGCCTGCGGCTCCGACATCGCCAGCGACCCGACATGTTCGCCCGAGATCAGCTTCGGCAGATATTTGCGCTTCTGCGCCTCGCTGCCGTTACGGCGGATCTGGTTGACGCAGAGGTTGGAATGAGCGCCGTAGGACAGGCCAACGGCGGCCGAGGCGCGCGAGATCTCCTCCATCGCGATGCAATGCTCGAGATAGCCGAGGCCACTGCCGCCATACTCCTCCTCGACCGTGATGCCGTGCAGGCCGAGCGCGCCGATCTTGGGCCAGAGATCGCGCGGAAACTGGTTGGAGCGGTCGATCTCGGCGGCGCGTGGCGCGATTTCGTTCTGCGAAAAATTGCACACGGTGTCGCGAATCGCATCCGCGGTCTCACCAAGGTCGAAATTGAACATGGCGCGCGTGTTCGGGATCATGTCAGCGGCCTCCCGGCAGTCCTGTTGTGTTACGGCTGTAGCCATATTCCCTGATCCGTGCCTTGTCACGATCGGAAAGCGACCCAGATGACGGCTACCATGGTGAATGCTGGCCGTCTTCGACCTTTCCGTGAAAGTCGCTCTTGCTCCCACACGCCAAGCGGGATGTAATCCCGGCAAATTGCCCGGCGGGTGTAGCCGACCGGCGCAGCCACTAGGGAGACGGCCATGCACGGCACCATCGACCGCGCCGCAGATCGGCACGATGCTGCGCGCGAACGCGCACGATCTTTGCCGCTCGACCAGTTCGATCCCGGCCATCCGGAGCTGTTTCGCACCGATGCGCACTGGCCCTATTTCGACCGGCTGCGCCGCGAAGACCCGGTGCATTACTGCAAGGACTCGATGTTCGGGCCCTATTGGTCGGTGACCAGATATAATGACATCATGGAGATCGAGACCAACCACGCGATGTTCTCCTCGGCGGTCGCGCTTGGTGGCATCACCATCCGGGACGTCGCGCCAGACTTGCGCCGCGAAAGCTTCATTGCGATGGACCCGCCGCGTCATGCCGCCCAGCGTAAGACCGTGGCGCCGATGTTCACGCCGACCCACCTTGATGAGCTGGCCATCAATATCCGCAAGCGCTCGGCCGAGTGCCTCGACAACCTGCCGCGCGGCGAGGTGTTCGACTGGGTCGACAAGGTTTCGATCGAACTGACGACGCAGATGCTCGCTGTGCTGTTCGATTTCCCATGGGAGGATCGCCGCAAGCTGACCCGCTGGTCGGATATCGCGACCACGAT
Source organism: Bradyrhizobium sp. STM 3843 (assembly GCF_000239815.1). Classification (GTDB taxonomy): domain Bacteria; phylum Pseudomonadota; class Alphaproteobacteria; order Rhizobiales; family Xanthobacteraceae; genus Bradyrhizobium. Next base: position 20,589 of record NZ_CAFK01000061.1, read on the forward strand.
TCCCGGTCCCGGCGGGCTCGTCGCGAGCGAGGACGAGCGGCAGGCGGAACTGATGGATTGCGCGCGCTACTTCTCCCGTCTCTGGAACGAGCGCATCAATGCCCCGCCGAGGAGCGACCTGCTGTCGATGATGGCCCATAGCGAGGCCACGCGCGACATGGACCCGAAGAACTTCCTCGGCAATCTGGTCCTCTTGATCGTGGGCGGCAACGACACCACCCGCAATACGATGTCGGGCAGCATCTATGCGCTGAACCAGAACCCCGACCAGTACCGCAAGCTGAAGGACAACCCGGCGCTGATCGACAGTTTCGTCCCCGAAGTGATCCGCTGGCAGACGCCGCTGGCGCACATGCGCCGGACCGCGCTGGAGGATGTCGAGTTCCGCGGCAAGACCATCCGCAAAGGCGACAAGGTCGTGATGTGGTATGTCTCCGGCAACCGCGACGAGGAGGCGATCGAGCGCCCCTACGATTTCATCATCGACCGCGTCCGGCCGCGCCAGCATCTGTCGTTCGGCTTCGGCATCCACCGTTGCGTGGGCTTGCGGCTGGCCGAGCTTCAGCTCAAGATCATCTGGGAGGAGATCCTGAAACGCTTCGATCATATCGAGGTGATGGAGGAGCCGAAACGGGTCTATTCCAGCTTCGTCAAGGGTTATGAGACGTTGCCGGTGCGGATCGCGGCGTGAGTCGTCTCACCATCGAGATCGTCATGCCCCGCGCAGGCGGGGCATCCAGTATTCGAGAGCCTTGGTTGCTAGAATAGCGGCGTCTCGGCGTACTGGATCGTCCGCTGGAGCCTGTCATCGGGCTCGCCGAAGGCAAGACCCGGTGGCGGACGATGACAGCGGAGAAACATAGCCGCGTCTGAGTTGTGGGCGCGCGCCCAGCGCAGCCAATAGGAAAGATGACCTGATGAACGTCCAGACCGCGATCCGTCCCGAACAGGCCGAGCTGCTGCAGCAGGCGCGGCTCGAAGCCTATTCCACGCCGCTCGAAGATTTTCATCCAGGCGCGCCCAGGCTGTTCCAGAACGACACGCTGTGGCCCTGGTTCGAGCGGTTGCGCAAGGAGGCGCCAGTGCATTACTGCACCAAGGCGCCGATCGAGCCCTATTGGTCGGTGACACGCTATCACGACATCATGCATGTCGACACCAACCACGCGATCTTCTCCTCCGACGTCAGCCATGGCGGGATCATGATCCGCGATGTCGCGCCCGGTTACGAATGGCCGAGCTTCATCGCCATGGACGAGCCCCGGCACGGCGATCAGCGCAAGACCGTGTCGCCGATGTTCATGCCGGATCATCTCGACGAGCTTGCCGTGCTGATCCGCCAGCGCTCGGCACGCGTGCTGGACTCCCTGCCTCGCAACGAAACCTTCAACTGGGTCGAGAGGGTCTCGATCGAGCTGACCACCCAGATGCTGGCGACCTTGTTCGATTTCCCGTTCGAGGAGCGGCGCAAGCTGACACGCTGGTCCGATGTCTCGACCGCGCTGCCCAAGAGCGGCATCGTCTCGTCCGAAGAGGAACGGCGGCGCGAGCTGGAGGAATGCGCGGCTTATTTCGGCAGGCTGTGGAAGGAGCGCGCCAAGGCCGAGCCGCGCAACGACCTGATTTCGATGATGGCGCATAGCGAAGCGACGCGTCACATGACGCCCGACAATCTGATGGGCAATCTGATCCTCTTGATCGTCGGCGGCAACGACACCACCCGCAACACCATGACGGCCTCGGTGCTGGCGCTGAATGAGAACCCGGGCGAATACCAGAAGCTGCGCGACAATCCGGCGCTGATCGAGACCATGGTGCCGGAGGTGATCCGCTGGCAAACGCCGCTGGCGCATATGCGCCGCACCGCTTTGGTCGATACCGAGCTCGGCGGCGAGAGGATCAAGAAGGGCGACCGCGTGGTGATGTGGTACGTCTCCGGCAATCGCGACGAGGAGGTGATCGAGAATCCCGATGCCTACATCATCGACCGCAAGCGGCCGCGCATTCATCTGTCGTTCGGGTTCGGCATCCATCGCTGCGTCGGCATGCGGCTCGCCGAGTTGCAGCTGCGCATCGTCTGGGAGGAGATCCTGAAGCGCTTCGAGCGTATCGAAGTGGTAGGCCCGCCGAAGCGGGTCTATTCCAGCTTCGTCCGCGGTTACGAGACGCTGCCGGTGCGCATACCGGGGTGAGATCTTGTTCCTCCACTGCCGAAGGTAGGGAGCAGTGGGCCTGACGCGAAGCGCCAAATTGGGCACCTGTGCTGCGCGGCCCGTCCTTCGAGACGCCCGCCTGCGGCGGGCTCCTCAGGACGAGGGCTGTTTTCGCGGGCAGCATTTTCGACCCTCATGGTGAGGAGCCGCGTAGCGGCGTCTCGAACCATGAGGCCCGGCTTCGCGATGCGCCTATACAATTCCGGCATGGCGGGTTGAACAAGATGCGGTGGGACGCCGGCGAGCTTTTCGCTAAAGCAGTGGGTGCGGCTTTGTCGCCGTCAACCGACCGCAGGATGCCATGGCCGACACCGCTCCCCACAACAATGGTCCCGACTGGCCGCTCGCCATCTATAATGCCCTGAAGGCGGCCGATGTCGCGCAGATTTGCTACGTGCCGGACGCCGGCCATTCCCGCCTGATCCAGCTGGCCCATGGTGACGCTGCGATCGAGACCACCGTGCTGACCACCGAGGAGGAAGGCGTGGCGCTCTCCGCCGGCGCCTGGCTCGGCGGCCAACGCGCGGTGGTGTTGATGCA
>NZ_CAFK01000060.1 GCF_000239815.1 Bradyrhizobium sp. STM 3843
TGCCAACGATGCCGCTCGTTCTCGTGTCATCTCTCTGCGCTGCACGACCATCACAACCTCGCCAGATACGGCTCCAGCGCCCCGAGCGATGCCAGCGTATGCGCGGGCGCGTAGAGGTCGACATGCGGCAGCGCGGCCTTGATGCCTTTCGCTTCGGGCGCATAGCCCTGCCAGCCGGCCATCGGGTTGAGCCAGACGATGCGGCGGCAACGTCGCGCCAGCTGCGCCATTTCCCGTCCTAACAAGGCAGCATCGCCGGTCTCGTAGCCGTCGGAGACGATCATCACGCAGGTGCGCGAATGGATCACGCGCGCGGCGTGCCAGCGATTGAAGCTCGAGAGGCTCTCGCCGATCCTGGTGCCGCCGCCCGCGCCCTGCGCCATCATCGAGAGCCGGTCGAGCGCACGCGCGGCATCCTTCTCCTTCATCGCGTCGGAGACGTGGACGAGCTGCGTGTGAAACAGGAACGCCTCGGCCTCGCGAAACTCATCCAGCACGCCATGGACGAAGCGCAGGAACACCGAGGTGTACAGGCTCATCGAGCCGGAGGCATCGAGCAGCACGACCAGCCGCAGCGGCTTTTCTTTTCGCTTTCTCTTGACCAGCGTGATCGGCACGCCGCCATGGCTGATATTGCGATGGATGGTGCGGCGCAGGTCGAGCCGTGCGCCGCGACGGCGCAGCCGATCCCGCCTTGTCAGCCGCGTGCGCATCGCTTTCGCCAAGCGCGCGGCGGCCTCATGCGCTTCTCGCACCTGGTCCGGATCGGCGAGCTTGCGGAAATCGGTCTCGGCGAGGTTCTCGACAACAGAGGCGCCCTCTGCCCGGCCTTCGCTTCCAGCGGCTTGCGCCGCGTCATCCAGCGACGGCACTTGATCAGTTGCAGATGGCACGGGCGGCTGCATGCTGCCGGTGTCCTGCAGCGTCTTCAACGACGGACTGTTCGCCGTCTTGCTCGACCCTGAAACGTGTGAGCGCGATCGCACGCGCCGGTTCAGCCAGAATGCATCGAACAGGCCATCGAAGCGATCCCACTCGCTCTTCCGCGCCGACAACAGGTGCTTGAAAGCGGAGCGCAGCAGACCCGGCCTTTGCGCCAAACCCGACGCCATCACCGCCGCCGCATCCCGCCCCTCGGCCAAGCCCACGGCAAAGCCATTGTCGCGCAGCGTTTTCAGAAAAGCACTCAGCCGGCCTGCAACCAGGCGCGAGACCGCGTCCAGATCGCCTGGCTCGGGCGTGGCGCCGCAGCAGCTCATGCGACCCTCCCCAGCAGGCGCGCGGAAACCTCGCGCGTGATCCGGGCGCGGTCCTCATGGGTCTTGAGCAGGCACATCAGGGTGTCCTGCACGATCTCCGGCCGGTCCTTGAGATCGCGCACGTCGAGCCCGACCAGCGCGGCCGCCCAGTCGAGCGTCTCGGCAACGCCCGGCACCTTGCGCAGCTCCTCCTTGCGAACCGAGTTCACCATCTGCGCGATCTGCAGTGACAGCTGCGCCGAGGCGCCGTCGATCCGCGCCAGGATGATGCGCGCCTCGCGATCGACATCGGGATAGTCGACATAGTGGTAGAGGCAGCGCCGCCGCAGCGCATCGGAGAGCTCGCGCGTGCCATTCGACGTCAGCACCACATGCGGGATCGACGTCGCCTTGATGGTGCCGAGCTCGGGGATCGAGACCTGGAAATCGGAGAGCAGTTCGAGCAGAAACGCCTCGAACTCATCATCGGCGCGGTCGATTTCATCGATCAGCAGCACCGGCGGCGTGCCGCGGCGGATGGCTGACAGCAGCGGCCGCTCCAGCAGGTATTTTTCCGAGAAGATCTGATCCTCGATCTGCTCGGCATGGCCACGATGCGCCTCGATCGCCAGCAACTGGCGCTGGTAGTTCCACTCGTACAGTGCCTGCGACTGGTCCAGCCCTTCATAGCATTGCAGCCGGATCAACTCGGTCGCGTGGACGCAGGCCAGCGCCTTGGCGACCTCGGTCTTGCCGACGCCGGCCTCGCCCTCGAGCAGCAGCGGACGCCTGAGCATCTGCATCAGCGAGATTGCAGTCGCAAGCTCGCCGTCGGCGATATAGCCGCAGGCGGCGAGTCGTTCTGCGATCTGGTCGCGGGTTTTCATATTTCGTAGCACGCTAGATGTATCTCAGCAGAGCGGCATCGGAAGTGAACTCCCCTCCCCCTTGCGGGGAGGGGTCGGGGGTGGGGGTCTCCGAGCGAGACTGCCCGTGGGGTA
>NZ_CAFK01000059.1 GCF_000239815.1 Bradyrhizobium sp. STM 3843
TTGCCGGTCGCGCCCGGCGCGAACGGGCAGCCGCCGAGACCACCGGCGGCGGCGTCGATCACGCGGGCGCCCTCCTCCATCCCGGCATAGAGATTGGCCAAGGCCTGGCCATAGGTGTCGTGGAAATGCATGGCGAGGTGCGCAAGCGGCACATCGCCGCCGACCGCGCGCAACATCTCGCGCGCCTGGCGCGGTGTGCCGACACCGATGGTGTCGCCGAGCGAGATCTCGTAGCAGCCGAGATCCCACAGGGCTTTGGCAACGTCGACGACCGCCTGCGGCTTGATCGCGCCCTCATAGGGGCAGCCGAGCACACAGGAGACGTAGCCTCGCACCTTGATGCCGTCGGTCTTGGCACGGGCGATCACGGGCTTGAAGCGCTCGAGAGATTCCGCAATCGAGCAGTTGATATTGGCGCGTGAGAAGCTTTCCGATGCAGCCGCGAACACCGAAATGACCTTTGCCCCCGCCGCACGTGCCGCCTCATAGCCTTTCACGTTCGGCACCAGCACGTGGAATTCGCCGCCAAGCTGGGAGACGCCCCGCATCACCTCGTCGGAGCCGACCATCTGCGGGATCGCTTTCGGCGACACGAAGGCGCCCACTTCGACCGTGCTGAGCCCTGCTCCCACCAGCGCCCGCACGAACGCGATGCGGTCGGCAATGCTGAGCGGCGTCTTTTCATTCTGCAGCCCGTCGCGCGGGCCCATCTCGATGATACGGACGCGGTCGCTCATGGCGGCCTCCCTGATTAGGATGACGGCTCGACTTCCGCGAGCTCGGCACCTTCCTGGACGATGTCGCCGACCTTGCACTTGATGGCTTTCAGCACGCCGGCGAAAGGCGCGCGCAAGGTCTGCTCCATCTTCATGACTTCCAAGGTCAGGATCGCGGCGCCCCTTTCCAAGGTTGTGCCCTCCTCAGCCAGCAGGGCCACAACGGTACCCGGCAGCGGCGCAACGATCTTGTCCTCGCCAGTCTGCTCCTCGGCATCACCGCCGAAAGGATCGATCCAATGCAGGTCGAACCGCCCATTGCGGGTACGCAAGTAGAGCTCGTGGCCTTCGAGAACGGCCACCACATGGGACTTCAAGCCGACGAGCACAAGATCAAGCCCGCCGTTCCCAGTCGGACGCGAGGCAAACGAGAATTCCCGCTCGCCGATGGACAGCGCAGATGGGCCGCGTCCGTAAGCGAGGGTCACCTTGTGCTCACCGCCGCCTTGCCGCTCCCGGAAAGCGAAGACGCGCTGGCGTCGCCCCACCGGCATCCAGCCGGAGCTGCCCCATGGCGAAGACCCGTCCTGTGCCGCGTTGCGCTGCTCCTCGGCGAGAATGGCGGCAACAGCTGCGCAAAGCTCCAGATCGCCGGCGGTTGCGGCCGGCGGCGTCAGCGCCTGCAATTCACGCTCGATGAAGCCGGTGTCGACCGCGTTGGCGCGCACGCCCGGATGCGTCACCAGCGCCGACAGGAACGGGATGTTGGTGACGATGCCACGGACATCCGTCTCCTCAAGGCCGCCATTCAGCCGATCGATCGCGGCCTGCCGCGTCGGCGCCCAGGCGATCAGCTTGGCGAGCATCGCATCGTAGTAGGGCGAGACGGAATCGCCTTCGCGATAGCCGGCGTCGACGCGCAATCCGGCGGTTTCGGCAGGCAAACGCCAGGTCTTGATCGTGCCGACCGACGGCATGAAATTCTTGGCGGGATTTTCGGCATAGACCCGCACCTCGATGGCGTGGCCATTCAGCCTGATCTGGTCCTGATTGAGCGGCAGTTCCTCGCCGAAGGCGACCTTGAGCTGCCACGCGACGAGATCAACGCCGGTGATCAGCTCTGTGACAGGATGCTCGACCTGCAGACGGGTGTTCATCTCGATGAAGAACACGTCCTTGCCGTCGGAGACGAACTCGATGGTGCCGGCCCCCACATAGTCCACGGCCGCAGCCGCCCGTCGCGCGGCGGCGCAGACCGTCTCGCGCTGCGCGGCGTCGAGCGTCGGTGACGGCGCCTCCTCGACCACCTTCTGGTGCCGGCGCTGCAGAGTGCATTCGCGCTCGAACAGCGACACCAGATTGCCGTGGCTGTCGCCGACGACCTGGACCTCGATGTGGCGCGGGTTCTCGACGAACTTCTCGACCAGCACGCGATCATCGCCGAATGCCGCCTTGGCCTCGCGCTTGGCGCTGGTGATCGCGGCCGCAAGATCGCCCGCCGAATGGACTACGCGCATGCCGCGCCCACCGCCGCCGGCCGACGCCTTGACCAGCACTGGAAAGCCGATCTGTGCCGCTTCGCTCGCGAGCGTCGTCTCGTCCTGGGCTTCGCCGTGATAGCCGGGCACCAGCGGCACGCCGGCCTGCTCCATCAGGAATTTCGAGCCCGATTTGGAGCCCATCGCCGTGATCATGGCCGGCGTCGGCCCCACGAAGACGAGCCCGGCATCGAGGCAGGCCTGCGCGAACTCCGCGCTCTCCGACAAAAAGCCGTAGCCGGGATGCACCGCCTCGGCGCCGGTCAGCTGAGCTGCTTCGATCAGCCGCGCAATATTGAGATAGCTGTCGCGGGCCCGCGCCGGTCCGAGCAGCACAGCCTCATCGGCCATGGCGACATGCATGGCGTTACGATCGGCTTCGGAATAGACCGCAACGGTCTTCAGGCCCATCGCGCGCGCGGTCTTGATGACGCGGACCGCGATCTCACCGCGATTGGCGACCAGGAGCTTGCGAAAACGTCGATACAATCCGGGATGGGCCATCACTACATCCTGAACAGGCCGAATTTGGTCGGCTCGATCGGCGCATTCGCCGCGGCGGAAAGCCCAAGCCCGAGCACCAGCCGGGTGTCGGCAGGGTCGATCACGCCATCGTCCCACAGCCGCGCGGTGGCGTAATAGGGGTTGCCCTGGCTCTCATATTGCGCGCGAATGGGCGCGCGAAACTTCTCTTCGTCCTCGACAGGCCAGCTTTCACCCTTGGCCTCGATGTTGTCGCGGCGGACCTGGCTCAGCACCATCGCTGCCTGCTCGCCGCCCATGACGGAGATCCGCGCGTTCGGCCACATCCACAGGAAGCGCGGCGCATAGGCGCGGCCGCACATGCCGTAATTGCCGGCGCCGTAGGAGCCTCCGATCACGACCGTGAATTTCGGCACCGACGCAGTCGCGACCGCCGTCACCAGCTTGGCGCCGTCGCGAGCGATGCCACCGGCTTCGTATTTCTTGCCGACCATGAAGCCGGTGATGTTCTGCAGGAACACCAGCGGAATACCGCGCTGGCAGCACAGCTCGATGAAATGCGCGCCCTTCAGCGAGCTCTCGCTGAACAGGATGCCATTGTTGGCGATGATGCCGACCGGGTAGCCCCAGATATGAGCGAAGCCGCAGACCAGGGTCTGGCCATAGAGCTTCTTGAACTCGTCGAACTCGGAGCCGTCGACGACGCGCGCGATGATGTCACGCACGTCGAACGGCTTGCGGCCGTCGACCGGAACGATGCCATAGATCTCTTCCGGCGCGAACATCGGCTCCCGCACCTCGCGCATGTTGAGCGAAGCGCGCGGGCCCGGCGGCTTGAAGGTCGAAACGATCCGCCGCGCGATCCCGATCGCGTGAGCGTCGTTCTGCGCATAATGGTCAGTCACGCCGGACTGGCGCGAATGCACGTCGGCGCCGCCGAGCTCCTCCGCGCTCACCACCTCGCCGGTCGCGGCCTTTACCAGCGGCGGGCCGCCGAGGAAGATCGTGCCCTGATTGCGGACGATGATGCTCTCGTCCGACATCGCCGGTACATAGGCTCCGCCGGCGGTACAGGAGCCCATCACGATCGCGATCTGCGGGATTCCTTGCGCCGACATCTGCGCCTGATTGTAGAAGATGCGGCCGAAGTGCCTCTCGTCGGGGAAGATCTCGTCCTGCAGCGGCAGGAAGGCGCCGCCGGAATCCACCAGGTACACGCAAGGCAGATTGTTCTGCCGCGCGATGTCCTGCGCGCGCAGATGCTTCTTCACCGTCATCGGGTAATAGGTGCCGCCCTTGATGGTGGCGTCGTTGGCGACCACGACGCATTCGCGGCCTGCGATCCGCCCGACCCCGGTGACGATGCTTGCCGAATGCACATCGCCGCCATAGAGGCCGTAGGCCGCGAGCGGCGAGAGCTCCAGGAAGGCCGTGCCGGGATCGAGCAGCAGATCGACGCGCTGCCGCGCCAGCATCTTGCCGCGCCCCAGATGCCGGCTGCGTGAGGCCTCGCCGCCGCCCTCGGCCACCTGGCCGAGCTTGGCGCGGAGATCCGCGACCAGCGCACGCATCGCCTCCGCGTTGCGCGCAAAATCCGAGGATGCCGGATCAATCGTCGAATGAAGCGTCATCACCGGCGCCTGGGTTGCGAGGTGGGGAGGCCGTTGAAACTCGGGTCCAGCGCACCGGATCGGGGCCCGGCCGCGTGACGACCGGGTCTACCATCTTTGCGTGCAGGCTGTCCCCGCCCCGCGCGGCTTGACTGGCCCGGCATGACTCCTCCCTAACAATTAAACGATCATACGTTTTTTTATCTGACACTCAAGCGCTAGTTTTATTCGACAGATGATCTCTTTAGATAATTGAAATAACGACACTTTTGTGCAATTAAGATACGAACGTCCGCTCGTTTCCAGTTCATTTGCGGCAGGCAAATGGCGGTTGGGGCGAATTGCCTTCGGGCAGGTGCGATTGGACAGGCGCGAGATGGCACGCACGATCGGCTCACACGGTCCGACCACAATGGAGGCGATCCGGAAAGCGGGTCTGCGCCTGATCTTCGAACACGGCTATGCGGCGATGAGCCTGCGCCAGCTTGCGGCCGAGGTCGGCATCCAACCGGGCTCGCTCTACAACCACATCAGCACCAAGCAGGAGCTGCTGTTCGATCTGGTGCAGGATCACATGAACACATTGCTCCGCGCGCTCGAACAGGCGCTGCGGGACAGGCAGGGACCGGCCGAGCGGCTGCGGACCTTCGTGACCTTCCACCTCACCTATCACATGACCAGGAAGCGCGAGGTCTTCATTGCCAATTCCGAGCTGCGCAGCCTGGAACCTAAGAATTACGCCGCGATCGTGGCGCTGCGCAGTACCTATGAGCAGCGGCTCGCCGACATTCTTGCCGACGGGGTCGCCGAGGGTGTCTTTGAGGTCGTCGATATCCAGGTCGCGACCTTCGCGATCCTTGCCCTCCTGACCGGCCTCTGCAACTGGTATCGCCCGGGCGGGCGGTTGACCCGGGAGGCGATCATCGCAGCCCACGAGAAGCTCGTCCTGTCTGGCGTGATGCCGCAAGCCGCACAGCTTGGCCTGGACGGCAAGCGCAGCAGCGCGCGACGCGCCGGCTGAGGATCGCATGGCACAGGACGAGGCCCTGGACGAGATCGACCGCAGGATCCTGGCGGAACTCCAGACCGATGGCCGGCTGCGCAACAACGACCTTGCCGACCGGATCGGCATCTCCCATTCCAACTGCCTGCGGCGGGTGCGCGCGCTGAGGAGCAGCGGGGTCATCAAGACGATCCGCGCCACCCTCGACGAGAAGGCGCTGGGCTACGAGGTCGTCAGTTTCGTCGCGATCCAGCTCGCGAGCCAGCAGCAGAGCGCGATCGAGACGTTCGAAGCCGCGATCGCGGCGCTTCCCCTGGTCCAGCAATGCTGGCGCCTGTCAGGCGAAGCCGACTTTCTGCTCAAATGCGTCTCGTCCAGCGTCGAAGGCATGAGCCGGCAGCTTCGGCAATTTGCCGCCCTGCCCGGCATCCGCGCGATCCGAAGCTTCCCGGTGCTCGGCGTCGCGAAAGACGCTCCCCTGCCGGTCGAGCCGCCACCCCTATCGAAATAGCACGCAGCGGCGCCGCCTCAAGGCGTCCAACTCAATGCGTCCAGTTCAATGGGTCCAATTTAATGCGTCCACGGCTCGCCGCGGCGGAACGAAAAGTTGTCGGCATAGGCGATCTGCCGCTTCACCGGCTCCTTCGGCTCGATCACCTCGTACGGGATGCCCTTGCGCTCGCAATAGGCCACCGCTTCTTCCTTGGTTTGGAAGCGCAGGGTCAGCTGCTGCTTCATATCCGACGAGGAGGTCCAGCCCATCAAAGGCTCGATCGCGCGCGGCTGCTCCGGCTCGTAATCGAGCTGCCATTCCCGGGTCTTGGCCTTGCCGGATTGCATCGCGTTCTTGGCCGGCTTAAAAATTCGTGCGGTCATGGATGATCGGGGCCCCTCAGAGCGATAGGAAAGCGCGTGGCGGAAATTTCCGGGATAGGTTAGAGGCACCTTTCAGGAATGTGATCGGTGATTCCTACCCTGGATGCACGTTTTCCTGGTCCGTATAGTCATTCTGCCGCCCCGTGACAATCTGGGAGGATTGCCGCGGGGCTCTCCTGCTTCCGGATAATCGTCATCGAAACAAGCGCGTTGAAGCCGACCCATGGACATCAAGGCCACATTGCCCGAGAAGGGACGCGACCTCCGGCTCGACCTGTTTCGCGGGATCGCCAACTGGGCGATTTTTCTCGATCACATTCCCGACAATGTGGTGAACTGGATCACCACACGAAATTACGGGTTTAGCGACGCCGCCGACCTGTTCGTGTTCATTTCCGGCTACACCGCTTCTTTCGTCTACGCACGAATGATGATCGAGCGCGGCTTCATCGTCGGCGCCACCCGCCTGTTCAAGCGGGTCTGGCAGCTCTATGTCGCCCACATCGTCCTGTTCGTGATCTACATCGCGGCCATCAGCTATCTCGCGAGCCGCTTTGGCGATTCCGACATCATCAGCGAATTCAACGTGGCAGGCCTGGTGGATCACGCCACCGACACGCTTGGGCAAGGCCTGATCCTGAAGTTCAAGCCGGTCAATCTGGACGTGCTGCCGCTGTACATCGTGCTGATGGGGTTCTTCCCGCCGGTGCTGTGGCTGATGCTGCGCCAGCCCGATCTGACGATGGCCGCCTCCATCGTGCTCTGGCTGGCGGCGCGCAATTTCGGCTGGAATTTCGCCGCCTATCCGCAGGGCACCTGGTATTTCAATCCTTATTGCTGGCAGGTGCTGTTCGTGTTCGGCTCGTGGTGTGCGCTCGGCGGCGCCCGGCGGTCGATGTCGATCATCATGGCACCGATCACCTTGTATTTCTGCCTGGCCTATCTGCTGTTCGCCTTGATCATGACCATGGCCGGCCGCTTTCCCGATTTCGGGGCGCTATTTCCGGATTGGCTGTACAGCGCGTTCAATCCGAACGACAAGACCAACCTCGCCCCCTATCGCTTCCTGCATTTCGTGGTGATCGTGATCCTGGTGATCCGCTTCGTACCGAAGAGCTGGGCGGGACTGGAGTGGAAGGTCTTCGATCCCTTGGTGGTCTGTGGTCAGCAATCGCTCGCCGTGTTCTGCGTCGGCGTCTTCCTCTCCTTCGTCGCACACTTCACGCTGATGATGAGCTCGGGCTCGCTGCTCGCCCAGATCCTGGTTAGCGTTGCCGGCATCGCCATCATGACCACGGTCGCCTATTACATTTCCTGGTCGAAGCGCCAGGACAAGCCGTTGCCCAAGCCGGCGCCAAAACCGACCTGAGCGATCCGCGTCGCGCTAGCGCCGAGGCTTCCGCGATTCTCGTTGCGGAGATGATCCGGACGCCGGCCTGGTGACGATCCGGCCGCGCGAGGCAAAGCCGCCCCACTCCGCCGACCAGCCGACCTCGACGTCAGCCGGCTCCCCGGCCGCACGGCCGACGCGCTTGCCCTGCACAGCGAACATCGCGCCCTGCGGATCGATGCAGCGGGCGACCCAGACGCCATCGGGCAGATCCAGCGGTCCCTGAACCACCTGGCCGCCAAGTGCCGACACGCGCTGCAGCGCAGCCGTGATATCGTCAACATTGAAATAATAGAGCCAGAACGGGAACGGCGCGCGGGCCAGTTTGGTGAAGATGCCCCCGATGGTCTCCGCGCCCGCGGAGAACAACTGGTAGCCCTCGATCACCCCGACGTCATCCGCGGCCTGCTGCCAACCCAGCCATCGATGATAGAAGCTGAAGGCGGCCGGCCCGTCGCCTGCCAGGAGTTCGTGCCAGCCGACCCGCCCAACCAGGTCGCCCGTCGCCGGCTGCGGCGCGAGCTTCAGCCCTTCGACCAGCGCCAGCGTCGCCGTCTGCGGATCCGCAACCACGGCAATCCGGCCGATATTGGTGTCCGTCGGCGGGACATAGACCCGACCTCCCATGGCGTCGAGGCGCTCCGCGGCACTGTCCACATCGTCGACAGCGACATAGCCGACCCATCGCGGCATCGCACCACTCTGCAACGCCACCGCCGGCAAGGCCATCAGCCCGCACACGGGCGCTTCGGCGCTCGTCAACAGCCGATAGGGAAACTGCTCTGTCGATGCATCACGCGCGCCCCATCCGAGCACCTCGCGATAAAAGCGCTCCGCCGAGGCCATGTCGGTGGTCAGCAGCTCGTACCACACAAAATGTCCATGATTGTTGGTCATGAGCTCAGCCTCTCACGCACGCTTGCTGCAACGCCGCACCGAAACACGAATGCGACGCGATCAAGGAACAATATCGAGCCATGATGATTGTGACGATTCCGCTTCGGCACGACGTCGCTGACGTTCACAAAGATGAATGAAAGCAAAACGTTACAACAAGCAAATTCTTCTCCTGCCTTGCATGACTCGAAGGTGCAGCGTACTATCAAGCGGGGCGGATCGGCACAAACCTTCTGGGAATGGAGGACTTTAATGTCACAGACGAAGCCAGCTTCTAAACGGAAGCGTGCGGTAAAGGCCGCCGTGCCCGCGCTGGGTGCGGCCGGATTGGGTTTCTCGATGATCGGCGCTTCGGCCGCGACGATGCCGGCTGCTGACGCTCCAAAGACGGTTGACCTGTCCGCGACGCATCCGATCACGCTCAGCGAAGAGGAAATCGCTGACGTCTCGCTCTCGACATTCCACCTGTTCGATAAGGAGAATGCGGGCAACACGGTGCAGACCGCGTGGCGTGGCTGCGGCGGCTGCCGTGGTTGCCGCGGCTGCGGGTGTCGTGGTTGCCGTGGCTGCCGGTGTGGCGGTTGCGGAGGCTGCGGCGGTTGCTGCATCTCGTGGGGCGCCTGCCGCCTCTGCTGAGCGGCTCAGCCCATCGATCTGCTGATCGAGGAGATTGTCTCATGGCCGGGTCCGACGAGGTCGACCCGGCTGATTTGTGTCTTGACCGCATCGTCAGCCGAGCTCCCCGTTCGGGCCAGATCTTCTCAGCTGACATGCCCTCCCCAACCTTCCCCGCCATGTCACTCCAGCGCCAGCACATTCCTGTTACCAAAACAGGCTGTCCCCGGTCGCGCGGCATCGCCGGCACACACTCGCAGGGACGCAAGCCATGACTACACGCCCGACAAAAACGGCGCGCTCTCGGACCGGTTCGGCCTCACGCAAGACCACGCTGCAATTCGCTCCGAACTTCACCGCCTATGTGATGCCGCCGGATGTGGTCTGCATCTATTCCGAAGACCGAAAATTCTTCCTCCACGGCGAGCTCTATTGCGCACTCGCCTCTGCGATCGGCCAGGGCGGAAAAAGTCCAGGCGACCTGATCGCCAAGCTCGGGAAAACCTTTCCCGCAGCCAAGGTCGAAGAGGCGATCAACCGCCTGCTCGAGCGTCGCTATGTGGTCAATGGCGCAGCCGCCAATCACGACGTGTCGGCCGGCTATTGGGCGAGCATCGGCTTGCCGCCAGAGGAGGCCGCGCGCAATCTCGCCAACCATAAGGTGCGGATCGAAGCGATCGACGTGAAGGGCGCGGCCGAGCTGACCGCGGCGCTCGGCAAGCTCGGGGTCCGCGTGGTGAATCGCTCGCCCGACCTTACCGTCACGCTGGTCAACGATTATCTGGAAGGGCAGCTCATCGCGCTCAACCGGACGCGCGTGGCCGACAAGACGCCGTGGCTGCTGGTGCAGCCGTCCGGAGTGGCGCCGCTGGTCGGGCCCCTGTTCAATCCCGGCCATACAGCCTGTTGGACGTGCCTGTTCGACCGCATGATCCGCAACCGTGAGGTCAAAGGCTTTCTCGACCGCGGCGGCGCCCGCGCAGTGGCCACGTCGCCGCTGGCCCGCAACCCGCTCGGCCAGAATGCGATCCAGTTCGCGGCGGTCGAGATCGCCAAGGCGATCGCGACCGGATTCCGCACCGACCTGCGCGATCACATTCTGAGCTACGACCTGACTGGCGCCAACATCGCCAGGCATTACGTCGCCCAGCGCCCGCAATGCCCGACCTGCGGCGACAAGAAGCTGGTCAATCCACGCCGCGCGCCCGAGCCGATCACGCTCGGTCCCGGCGCCAAGCTGTTGATCACCTCGGGCGGCTATCGCACCGTGACCTCGCGCGCCACCGTGGCGCGGTTCAGGCGGCATGTCAGCCCGCTGACCGGCGTGGTCAAGCGGCTCGAGCGGATCGATGCCGACCTGCCGATGAACACCAATTTTTTCGCGCAGCATAATTTCTCCGCGCCGGCCCAGAGCGTCGGCCAGCTGAGATCGGGTCTCGAAGGCGGCAGCTTCGGCAAGGGCTCGACCGCCGAACAGGGCGAGGCCAGCGCGCTGATGGAGGCGATCGAGCGCTACTCCGGCATCTTCCAGGGTGACGAGATCCGCGCGACCAAGCGCTTCACGGATTTCGCGGACGGCGATGCGCTCAAGCCCAACGACATTCTGCTGTTCAGCGATGCCCAATATGAGCATCGCCATGACCACACCCATCACGACGACACCCAGCCGGCGCCGGAGCCGTTCGATCCAACCGCGAAGATCGAGTGGTCTCCGGTGTGGTCCCTGCGCGACAACAAGTTCAGGTACGTTCCGACCAGCCAGCTCTATTTCTTCTACAGCGGGCCGCGCTCGTTCCATGCCGACTCCAACGGCTGCGCGGCCGGCAACACGCTGGAGGAAGCCATCGTGCAGGGCTTCCTTGAACTGGTCGAGCGCGATTCCTACGCGATCTGGTGGTACAACCGCTCGCAGCGCGCGGCTGTTGACCTCGACCATTTCGAGGACTCCTACGTCAGCGATCTTCGTCACCAGTTCACTGAGGCCGGGCGCAAACTGTGGGTGCTCGACATCACCAGCGATCTCGGCGTGCCGACCTTCGTTGCCATCATGCATTGGATGCAGGACGGCCACGAGAACATCGAGTTCGGCTCCGGCGCGCATTTCGATCCACGCATCGCCCTGTTGCGTGCCATGACCGAGCTGAGCCAGTTCCTCGCGATCGGACTGATGGGCGGCGGCTCTGGCGAGAAGCCTAGCCTCGATGGCGTCACCCCGCTCAAGCTCGACGACCACCCGTTCCTGCTGCCGGCCGAGAAGCCGATCCCGCGTCCGGAGCTTGGGCTTCCGATCCCGCGCAGCACCACGCGCGAGCAGGTCGACGCCTGCGTGGAGATCGCAAGACGCGCTGGGCATGACTTCCTGGTGCTCGACCAGACCCGGCCCGATGTCGGCGTCTCCGTGGTCCGCGTCATCGTGCCCGGCCTGCGGCACTTCTACCGG
Source organism: Bradyrhizobium sp. STM 3843 (assembly GCF_000239815.1). Taxonomy (GTDB): domain Bacteria; phylum Pseudomonadota; class Alphaproteobacteria; order Rhizobiales; family Xanthobacteraceae; genus Bradyrhizobium. The sequence continues at coordinate 11,569 of NZ_CAFK01000059.1, forward strand.
CGCTTTGCCCCCGGACGGCTGTATCAGGTGCCGGTCAAGCTCGGCCTGCGCGAGGCGCCGATCCCGGAGCACGAGCTGACGCCGTTCCTGCCGCACACGTGATGGCATCATGGCCAAGCGCACGAAAAAGGCGACCGCTGCGAAAAGAACCGCGAAAGCGCCGGCTCAACGACCTGCATCGCTCGTGCTCTCGGTGCGTCTCAGCCCGCATGTTGCGCTTGAGGCCGCAGCCGGCAGCCGCCTGACGGCCGTCGTCAACGACTATCCGCTCGATCTCGGAAACTTCAGCCAGGCCGCCGCGAAGCGCGCGCTGAGCTTGCGGGATGGCATCAAGCTCTCTGCTCTGGCAGGCAGCAAGCCGGCCGATCATGAGATCGCCACGCTGGTGCAACAGCTCGCGCGTCAGGGCCTGGTCGAATACCTGGTGACGCGCAAGGCCGGTGTCCATGAGGTCGCGGTGATCGAGCCGCAGATGCCGGACTATCAGCCGCAGCTGGCGAAGCTTGGTAACGGCGACACCATCGTGATGTCGCGTTTCGCCTATCTGCGCCGGCGCGCCGGCGAGATGGTGCTGGAATCCCCCCGCGCCAGCGCGCTGTTTCGGATCGGCGATCCGGCCGTGGCGGCGATGCTGACGGTGCTGGCCGCGCCGCAGAAGGTCAGCAAGCTGCGGGCGATCTCCGGTTTTCCCGGCATGGACCTGCTCGCTCTGCTGTTGGCGTGTGGCATCCTGTTCCGGCTGGAGCGTCCCGATGATGACGGCCGCCGTCCGAGCGAGGGCGACCCGGCGCTCGTGATGTGGGACTTCCACGACCTTCTGTTTCATGCCCGCAGCGCCGAGGGCCGTCAGGCCAATCCGCTCGGCGGTGTCTATCCCTATGTCGGCTGGATCGAGCCGCCGCCCGCGATCCGGCCACCCTGGCCTGGCCAACGCATCGATCTTCAGCGCGCGCTCGCGGAGCCGGCCGAAACGATCTCACAAGCGGCAAAGCTGTTTCGTGCGCGGCATTCGGTGCGCGACCACGACGATGTCAGGCCGATCACGCTGCCAGAACTCTCGCTGTTTCTGGATGGCACCGCCCGGGTGTTGTCGCGCTGGGAGAGCAGCCTCGACGACGAAGCCGATAGCCCGGTCCTCGACTACACGCGACGGCCCTACCCGTCCGCGGGCAGCGCCTACGAACTCGAACTGTACCTGGCGGTGGCCCGTTGCGACGGCTTGGCCCCCGGCTTCTACCATTACGATGCCGACGCCCATGCGCTCTCGTTGGTTCCAGCCCAGCCCGCGCTCGTCGCTGACATGCTGGACTCCGCCCAGTATGCGATGGATGCCGCGGGCCGTCCGCAGATCCTGATCACGGTCGCCTCGCGCTTTGCGCGCCTGGCCTGGAAATACAGCGCGATCGCCTACGCGCTGACCCTGAAGGACGTCGGCGGACTGCTGCAGACCTTCTATCTGATGGCCGCCGATATGGGGCTCGGCGCCTGCGCCGTCGGCACCTGCAATATCGACCTGTTCGAAAAGGCGACCGGCATTCCGTTCCACGTCGAGGGCCCGGTCGGCCAGTTCACGCTTGGCCGGCCCATCGACCAGGCCGATGAGGGGTCCGCGTCGGAGCCGCGCGGTTGACCTGAGTCAATCGCAGCCGGACAGCCCCGGCTAAGAGTCTGCCATCAACGTACCGCCGTACTCCGCTGCGCGTCTGCTCGCGCGATCCGGATACGGCCCTGCTGACAGGACAGATTCATGCCGACCCATTTTCATGCCGTTGTGTGGCTCGATCACGCCGAGGCCAAGGTGTTCCATATCGGCCTCACCGGTGCCGATGAGATGACGCTGCATCCGCATTTGCCGACGCGCCATCTGCACCACAAGGCCAATGCGATCGGCAGCGGGCACGCGGCGACCGACAAGCATTTCCTCGAGGAGGTCGCGAGCGCGCTCAGCGACGCCGGCGAGATCCTCATCATCGGACCGGCCGGGGCGAAGACCGAGCTTGCCCATTATCTGCAGGACAAGCATCCGGCGATCGGCAAGCGCGTCGTCGCGGTCGAGCCGGCCGATCATCCGAGCGACCGGCAGATCATTGCCTATGCCAAGCAGCACTTCAAAATGCCGCCGCCGCGCGTTGCGACCGGCACTGCTGGCTGACAGCTGTCACCCGTTCCGCAGCATGCTATGCTGCCGCCCCTTCGCTTGATGTCCGATGCTTCGCGTCAGGTGCGACGATCGCGCGCAACGCGGTTGATCTAGCGCAAAGACGCCGGATTTCGATTCAAGCGAAGGTAACCACAGCGGATGTTCCTTCCCCGGATTCAGCCGCTCCACTTCGGATGCTCTCGAGTTTGCCGCTCCGGGAGCATCCGAATTTTTATTTCAGACAGCCACGCGCCATTTGCGATCGCAACTGCCCGCGACCGGAAACGCCATCGCACGTGAGGATCATACACGCACTGCGTGTATATGACGGTCATCGCCGCCAGACACGAGTGTTAAACGTTCCGAGATAGCGCAATACCCGCGGCGACCAGATCATGCCGGTGGTGTGTCCGCGCGGTGATTTCAAATGGGGGGTGGTCGGGGCAGCTGGATTCGAACCACCCACAACCTATTGAAATTACTGGTGTCTGTTCTGACTATCCTGCCCGATCCCCGGGTGAGGCCTCGATAGCAGCCATCTCCAATTCTGACGCCGACACTTCCGCATGCCGGTGAAATTCGAAGTCCGCCAGCCCCCCAATCGGCGGGCGCGGCGGGCGGCGAAGATCGCCAAGGCCATCCCCGGCACTGCCGATTGCTGCCCGTCCTGCAAGAGCCCGCGCGTGCGGCTGCATGCCGATCACGGCATCAAATTTTATGGCCGGCAAATCGCCGTCTGCGCGAACTGCCGGACCGCCTGGGAGCCGATTGACGGCGCGCTGATCTGGGACGATTCCGCCCCCTGCGCGTCGTTCAGCGAGCCCCGCGACAACTGCGCCTTCCGTCCTGGCTCGCCCGAGCAGGCCGCCCCCGAGAAGTGGAAAGAGATGAACCGCCAGCTGC
>NZ_CAFK01000058.1 GCF_000239815.1 Bradyrhizobium sp. STM 3843
CTCCACGAAACGCGGCGGCCGCACATAGACCGGGATCGGCACGAACACCGGCTGCGGCAGCACGAAGAGGGCGACCGGCGCGATCGGGGGCGACAGCACGACGAAATCCGGCGGCGGCGGCGGCAGCAGGAAGATCGGCGGTGGTGGCGGCGGCGCGAAGGCGAATTCGGGATCGGAGAACACCAGCACCGGCCGATCGACATAGACGATCTCGTCCGGAGGCGGAGGCGGCACGTCATAGTCCATCATCGCAAAGGAGGGCGGCGGCTCCAGCGGCGCGGTCAGGATGGCGAGCCGTCGCCGCGCATCTTCCGCATGCGGCCCCCGCGGGTAGCGCCTCAGATAAGACCAATAGGCATCGGGCGTATCGGCGCGATAGGTGCGACGCCAGGTGATCGCCTCGCGACGTGCGGCGACCAGCGCCCTCACCCGTTTCGCCAGCGGATCGTCGGGGAAAGCGGCCAGGAATTCCTCATAGGCCTGCAGCGAATCGCGCTCGAGCGCGGCCGTATAGGCCTCCTGCACGGAGAACTCGCGCAGCGGCCGATCGCGTATGGCGGCAACCTGTGCCGGCTGCGCCTGCTCTGCCGGCGCGTCCGGCGCGCGCTCGAAGAAGCTGAAGGCGGTCTGGATCTTCTGCGCGTCCCACGGCACCTGGGCGCCTTTGGTTGCCTCGTCGACGCGCAGCCGCACCCGATCGAACACCTCCGGCAGCGACAGGCCGCCGCTGCGGATCATCTCCGCCAGCGATTGCGCGTAAATGCCGTAGGTGCCGCTCTCATTCGGCGCCACCGTGCCGGGCGCTGCGTTGAAGGCGACCAGCATGTTGTTGTCGGGCTCGACCAGAGCGAGCCCGCCGGCGAGCGGCCGCCCGCCTTCGACGAAGGGCTGCTGGCGCGCGGCATCGAGCACGACGATGCTCGCCTTCAGCGGGATCGCCGCGAGCTGCCGCATATAGTCGCTGATCCGCAAGCCCTCGGTCGGAATGTCGGTGTCATGCGCGATCGTCGAGTCGACAGGGATGAAATAGTTCTCCCCCGCCAGCTGCACGCCGTAACCGGCGAGATAGACCATCGCGACCGTGTTGTTGTCCGAAGACTGCGCCTTCTGCATGAAGTCGCGAAAGCTCTTGCGCAAGGTGTCGCCGTCGAGATCGCGGGCGCCGATCACGTCGAAGCCTGCTGCCTGCAGGGTCTGTGCGATCAGCCCGGCATCGTTGGCGGCGGTGGCGAGCGGTCCCTTGGCATAGGCTCCATTGCCGATCACGAGCGCAATGCGCTTTTCCTGGGCGGATTGCTGCGCGGCTGCCGGCACGAGTTGCATGGCCATGCCCAACAACAGGCAGATGGCGGCGAATGACAACGTCCTGAATGACAAGGTCCTGGCCAATCGCATGGGGCCCTCCAACTCTTTAACAAAATACACGCGCGATTCAGCGATCTGTCAGCTGAACCGCAGTTGAACAGAGAGGTTCCCCGCGACCTTTCGGGTGCGCCGCAACGGCCTCAGCGACAGGCCTGAGCCACCCGAAAGCGATGTCCGTCCTCTTTTAGCGCCGCCGAGCGGGGAGCACCGGCTGAGAGCGCCGCCATGGACATTATAGCGTCTGCACGTCGACCACGCCGGTGACTGCTTTGATCGCGCCAGCAATTTGTGGCGAAACCTTGAAGCGTCCGGGCAGCTTCATCTCCACCTCGGTCTCGATGTCGAGCATCATCACCAGCGAGACCTCCCCCTCCCCGGCCGCCGTACGCGGCGCCAGCGGCGGTGCGGCACCCTTCGCGTTTGCGCCGTTGCCATTGCTGGTCGTGGCCTCCGGCCCCTGCAGCCGCCGCACGATGGACTCCAGTGGCTTGGTATCGCGCAGGAAGATGCGCAAGCCGCGCTGGGTCTTGGCCGCGGCGTCATCGAGCGGCTCGGCATGCAGCACACGGGCGCGAACATCTTCGCCCTGCAGTTCGGCGCCGAGTTGCAGCAGCACCGCCGCGCCGGGCTCCAGCACGTCGCGATATTGCGCGAGCCCTTCCGAGAACAGCACCGCCTCGAAATGGCCGGTCGGGTCGGACAGGCCCATGATGCCCATCTTGTTGCCGGTCTTGGTGCGCCGCTCCATCCGCGAGACCACCGTGGCGGCCACCTTGCCGGCCGTGGCACCGGTCTTCACCGCGCGCGAAAACTCCGCCCAGCTCTGCACCCGCAGCCGCTTCAGCGCGGTCGCGTAGTCGTCGAGCGGATGGCCCGACAAGAAGAAACCGATCGCGTCATATTCGCGGCGCAGGCGTTCGGCCGGCAGCCAGTTCTCGACGTTCGGCAACACGATGGTCGGCGCATCGGCGGCATTGCCGAACATGTCGTTCTGGCCCGAGGTTTCCGCTTCATGCGCCCGCTGGCAGGCGGCAACGATCGCATCAGCACCGGCAAACACCCGCGCGCGGTTCTTGTCGAGCACGTCGAACGCGCCCGCCGCCGCGAGACTCTCGATGATGCGCTTGTTGATGGCACGCGGATTGACCCGCGCCGCAAAGTCCGCAAGCGAGGTGAACGGGCCGCCCTTGTTGCGGGCCTCGACGATCAGCTCGATCGCCTGGGGTCCTACGCCCTTCAGGGCGGCGAGCGCATAATAGATTGTGTTGGGGCTGACCTCGAAGGTCGGGCCCGACCGGTTGATCGAGGGCGGCTCGACCTTGATGCCGAGGCGCTGCGCCTCGGCGCGAAACTCGGACAGCTTGTCGGTGTTGTTGAGATCGAGCGTCATCGACGCCGCGATGAACTCGACCGGATAATGCGCCTTCATATAGGCGGTGTGATAGGACACCAGCGCATAGGCCGCTGCGTGCGACTTGTTGAAGCCGTAGTCGGCGAACTTGGCGAGCAGGTCGAAGATCGTGTCGGCCTGGTTCTTCGGCACGCCGTTCCTGGTCGCGCCCTCGACGAAGCGAACGCGCTGCTTGTCCATCTCGGCGCGGATCTTCTTGCCCATGGCGCGGCGCAACAGGTCGGCTTCGCCAAGCGAATAGCCGCTCATCCGCTGCGCGATCTGCATCACCTGCTCCTGGTAGATGATGACGCCGAACGTTTCTTTCAGCATCGGTTCCAGCAGCGGGTGCAGATATTCCGGCTCCTCCTCGCCATGCTTGCGCGCGCAATAGGTCGGGATGTTCGCCATCGGGCCCGGCCGGTACAGCGCGACCAGCGCGATGATGTCCTCGAATCGGTCGGGCCGCATGTCGATCAGCGCCCGCCGCATGCCCTGACTTTCAACCTGGAACACGCCGACTACGTCGCCGCGCGCCAGCATCTGATAGCTTTCGGCGTCGTCGATCGGCAATGTCGCGAGATCGACATGGATGTCGCGCTGCTTCAACAGCTTCACCGCGACATCGAGCACAGTTAACGTCTTGAGGCCTAGGAAGTCGAACTTCACGAGCCCAGCCGGCTCGACCCATTTCATGTTGAACTGGGTCACCGGCATGTCGGACTTCGGATCGCGATAGAGCGGCACCAGCTCGCTCAACGGGCGATCGCCGATCACGATGCCCGCCGCGTGGGTCGAGGCATGGCGCGTCAGACCTTCGAGGCGCATCGCGATGTCGAAGGCGCGCGCCACCACCGGGTCCTCGTCGCGGAACGCCTGCAGCTTCGGCTCGCCTTCGATGGCCGCCGCCAAGGTGATGGGCGCCGCCGGATTCTGCGGCACCAGCTTGGTCAGCTTGTCGACCTGGCCATATGGCATCTGCAGCACGCGGCCGACGTCGCGCAGCACGCCGCGCGCCTGCAGCGTACCGAAGGTGATGATCTGCGCCACTTGGTCGCGGCCGTAGCGCTGCTGCACATAGGAGATCACCTCGCCGCGGCGGTCCTGGCAGAAGTCGATGTCGAAGTCCGGCATCGAGACGCGCTCGGGATTGAGGAAGCGCTCGAACAGCAGCGCGAATCGCATCGGATCGAGATCGGTGATGGTCAGCACCCAGGCGACCAGCGAGCCTGCGCCGGAGCCGCGGCCCGGCCCCACCGGAATGCCGTGCGCCTTGGCCCATTTGATGAAGTCGGACACGATCAGGAAGTAGCCCGCATATTTCATGCGGGTGATGACGTCGAGCTCGAAGGCGAGTCGCTTCTGGTAGTCCTCCTCCGTCATGCCCGGCGCGAGGCCGTGAACCTTCAAACGGCGCTCCAGCCCCTCTTCCGCCTGCCGCTTCAGCTCGGCCGCCTCGGCGCTGGCGGCATCCGCCGCGTCGGTGCCGGCACCGACGGTGAACAGCGGCAGGATCGGCTTGCGCGTCCGCGGCCGGAACGAGCAGCGCTCGGCGATCTCGACCGTGGACGCCAGGGCTTCCGGAATGTCGGCGAACAGCACCGCCATTTCCGCGCGGGTCTTGAAGCGGTGGTCGGAGGTGAGCTGCTCGCGCTCGGTGTCGGCAATCAAGTGCCCGCCGGCGATGCACAGCAGCGCATCATGGGCCTCGTAATCCTCGGCCGCAGCGAAATAAGGCTCGTTGGTCGCGACCAGCGGCAGGCCCTTGGCATAGGCGATATCGATCAGCCCGCTCTCGACGCGGCGCTCCTTTTCCATGCCGTGGCGCTGCAATTCGATGTAGAGCCGATCGCCGAACAGGCTCGCCAGCCGCTCGCAGCGTTGTGCGGCCAGCGCAGCATGGTCATGTTGAAGCGCAAGCGAGATCGGCCCGTCAGGTCCGCCGGTGAGCGCGATCAGGCCTTCGTGATTGTCTTGCAGCCAGTCGAACTTGATATGGGGCGCCTGGTGCGTCGGCGTCTCCAGGAACGCGCGCGAATTCAGCCGCATCAGGTGGCGATAGCCCTCCTCGCGGGCCGCGAGCAGAACGATTCGCGCCGGCGTGACGATCGCGGCCGCACTGCGCGCATTCGGGTCGACATCGCCGAAATCGATCGCAAGCTCGCAGCCGATGATCGGCTGGATGCCATAGCCCGCCAGCTTTTCGGAGAATTCCAGCGCACCGAACATGTTGTCGGTGTCGGTCAAGGCCAGCGCCGGCTGGCGGTCGGCCTTGGCGAGTTCGCTGAGCTTGGCGATCTTGATCGAGCCCTTCAGCAGCGAATAGGCGGAATGGACGTGGAGATGGACGAATCCAGCGCTGGACATGCTCGCCTTGCGGTTTGCGGGATCATACGGTGAAGGGGCGAGCCCGCCGTCGACATCCATGCGCCAACCGGCCGACTCGCTCCTCTATGATACGGAGACTAGCTCCGAGAGTCCGACTCCACTCCGCGACCGATCCCCATTGTCCCCAGCAGCGAATCGCTCGCCCGGTCCCGCGACGAAAATCAAAGCTGCGGAATGATTTGCGCCCACAGCGCGATCATCCCGACGAACAGTGCGATCGACGCCAATGCGGCGGCTTCTTCGACGAAAACCTTCAGCATGAGAGCCTCCTTGACCTAGAACATAGGAAGAACATTGTTCCTTTTTTGTTCTTGGGTCAAGCCAGCGTGGTCGTGCCGCCGCCACGCTCCTGCAGGCGTGGTTAATGTCTCAGGTCGCCGCAGCAAAGAAAAACCCCGGCGCTTGCGCGCCGGGGTTCTTTTGATCCGCCGTTTGATATCGGGAGAATCAGTACTTGGCGATGATCGGACCGCCGAACCTGTAGTTCAGGCGGGCGGTGAACAGGTCGGCGTCCTGCTTGATGCTGTCGGAACCGAACGCACCGAAGCTGACGGTCTGCCGATCCAGGAAGATGTGATCGTATTCGGCGCCAACCGACCAGTTCGGCGCGAAGCCGTACTCGAAGCCGGCCCCGACGGTGCCGCCCCAGCGCGTGTTGCTGGTGGATGCGAGGTTCGCACCGTTCACGCTGGAGAAGATATCGTACTTGTTGTCGACAACCGCCGCACCGCCCTTGGCGTAGAGCAGCACGTTGTTCCAGGCATAACCGATCTGACCGGTGAACAGGCCGAACGCGTCGGTCTTGGTGCGATTCCGAGTCGCGAACAACGCGCTCAGATGATCGCCCGAGAAATCAGCCCAGTTGCCCTGCGCCTCGACGCCGAACACGATCGGACCGGTCTGCCAGCGATAGCCGATCTGGCCACCGACGGTGCCGCCCGACGCGTCGTTCGAGCCCTCACGGCCGCCCCCGACCAGATCCCAGGTGTTGTGGGTCCAGCCGCCACCGCCGTTGAGACCGATGTAGAAGCCGCTCCAATCGTAGATCGCAGCAGCCACCATCGGCGGCGCCTTGGTGTACGGACGCGCGGCGAGATCGGCGGCCATGGCCGGCGAACCGAGCGCCACAAGCGCGGTCGTAATCAAAAGAAGTTTCTTCATCTCTCAGTCCAGTTTTGGTCTCAAGGCCCCCAGGCCTTCGCCTCGTCTTAGCAAGCTCGGCCACAATTGCTGTAGCGCGGGGGACACAGGTCGGACTGAAAGGCTGACGAAATTACACCGAATTCACGTGATCTCACAATGAGTTGATGGAACCCGCGTGACATGAAAGATACGTCGCCCGCGATCCCGCCGGGACATTCGTTTTGACCTTGCATGTTCCGCTAACATCCGGTTCCAAGTGGCGCGACGCGTGGTCCATGGAGAATCTCCCCAGATGCGTAATGCACTCTTCGCAGCCCTTGCTGCCGGCGGTTTGCTGGCGGTCGCCAACGCGCCGGCCCATGCGGTCGGTATCCGGCACCCGTTCTGCATCCAGGGCGACGAATATCCGGGCTTGAGCAATTGCAGCTTCGATACCTACGACCAATGCCTGGCCACCGCGTCGGGTCGCCGACTCTACTGCATCGCCAATCCCTATTTCGCGGGTGTCAGTGACGACCCGCGCGCGACGCCTTACCCATATCCTCAGAGGCAGCGGATTCGGCAGCGTCCGCCCCGCCCGAATCCATTCGCGCCGCTTCCGAACCCCTTCGTGTTCGAGGAGGACTGAGCGATTCGCAGCCCACGCAGCGGCGCGGACCACGCCTGCCGAAGTCAGCGGTCGAATTATGCGTAAGCTTGCGCTGAAACTGCTGGCGTCAGCTGCGCTGCTCACGGGCGGCGCAGGACATGCGCAGACCTATGATCCGAACTTTCCGGTCTGCCTGCACACGTATGGCCCGAACGGCTACATCGACTGCCGTTTTCGATCGCTCGAGCAGTGCAAGTTCAATGCGGTCGGCCGCCCAGCCGACTGCGAGCTCAATCCCTATTTCACGACGACGGCGCCCGCTCGGCGCCGCCATGATCGGCGATAACATTGAGGTGGCTCGCCCCGGCACTTGCAGCCGGGGGTGGCCAGCCTATTGGGGTGGCTAACGGAACATGCCCATTCCGAAGCCGGGGCCGAACTTGTAGTTCACCCGCACCAGCCCGATGTCGACATCCCCGTTGATGTTACGCTGCATTTGCACTGCGCCGGCCGCGTTGGTGAAGTTCAAGGTCTTGTTGCCGAGGAAGATATGGTCGTATTCGACGCCGACCGTCCAGTTGGGCGCAAAGCCGTATTCGAGGCCAGCACCGACCGTTCCGCCCCAGCGCGTGGTATTGGCCTTGTCCAGCATCGCGCCGGTGGCCGTGTTGAACGTGTCGTATTTGTCGCCGACAACTGCCGCACCACCCTTCACATAACCGAGCACGTTGTTGAAGGCGTAACCGACCTGGCCCGTGAACAGGCCAAAGGCATTGGTGCGTGAGCGGTCGCTGACGTTCGGAAGTATCAGGTTGCGATTGGTGCCTTTGAAGTCCGCCCAGTCCCCCTGAGCCTCGAGGCCGAACACCCAGTTCGTCAACTGATAGCGATAGCCGATCTGACCGCCGACCGCCGCCCCGCCGCCACCGCTACAGCCCTCGCGATTCATCGCCGGATTGACGGCGACGCCGGCATTCTGCAGCAGATTCCAGCAATTGCGGCTGGAGCCGCCACCGGCGTTGATACCACCGTAGAAGCCGCTCCAATCATACACCGCCTCCACGACGGCCGGGGGAGCCTTGGTGTAGGCGCGCCCCTTGACTGGAAGGTCGGCAGCGACCGCGGACGCCGACGCCACAGCGCCAAGCGACACGGTTGCAAGAAAGAGCTTCTTCATTGTCGAACTCCGTACATTCGATCCAAAGTCCCCAAACCCTGGTCTCTCAACTATCAGCGCGCCCGTAACGCCGGCAGAACCAAGCTCACGCGATCAGCACTCCGCGGAAGAATTGATCTGCGTTTCCGGCTTTTCTGGGATTCGCAGAATCCCTCTAAATTGCGGGGGTTGCATGCGCTGTGATGCAAAAGCCGCACTCATGTGTGAAGGACTCGTGGCGCACGCCTTTCGTCGGTCACATTGCATGACCGCGATGAAACGTATTGCACCACGATGTCGGCACGATCGCGTCTCAATCATGGGCGCGCTTGACGTCGATACGGCTTGCTTGTGAGGCAACTACATCTGCGTATCGTAGATGGTGAGCTTGAGTGCGGGATCATCATTGGCTTGGAAGCTTGCATATTGCAGCCGCAAGCGCCCCTTTTTCGGATGCTCGAGTAATTTCTGTCCCGCGGCAGCTCCGCGAACATCATGCGCGGCCCAAAAGCTCTGGAATTCGTGGCTGCCGCGATTGAGCCGATCGATGAGATCGACGAAAGCGGGATCGCCGGCCCACAAATCATGCGTGGCGCGGAATTGCGCGACCATGCGCCTCGCCTGCTCCTTCCAGCCCGCGCCAAACAGTTTTCGCGCATGTGGGGTGCAGAGCACCAGGAGCAACGTGTTGCGCTCCGGCTCGGCAAGCCCTGAGAAACCGAAGATCTCGTCGGCTGCCGCATTCCATGCCAGCACGTCCCAGCGCCGCCCGGTGATGTAGGCCGGCTGGTTGAGGCCCTCCACCAGCTTGCGCAAATGCACAGGCACATCTTCGCGCACGAACGGCTTGCGGTCAGCGTCGCGCACCAGCGCCTTGAGATGCGCATGCTCGGCCTTGGATAGCCGCAATGCGCGCGCCAGCGCTTCGATCGTCGACGCCGACGGGTTCACGCTGCGGCCCTGCTCCAGCCGGATGTACCAGTCGACGCCGATCCCGGCGAGCTCAGCCACTTCCTCGCGCCGCAGGCCCGCGGTGCGGCGCCGCCGTCCGGCCGCAAGCCCGACCGCCTTCGGCGTCAGCTTTTCACGCCGTGAGCGCAGAAAATTGCCGAATTCGGCCCGACGCGGATCATTCATCTCGTTGCTCCCGATGACCCATGGTCGAACCAAGCCCGCAAGGCTAGGTCCACATAGTCCTAGGATAATACCAGGCCTTCCTGGCTGCAGCATATCCCGGCATGGTCGTGTGCACCATCCAAGACGGAGGACATGATGAAAGCTGCCGTATTAAGAGCGTTTGGATCGCCGCTCGCGATCGAGACCGTTCCCGATCCCGTGCTGGGCACAGGCGAGATCGTGGTCGACGTCGTGGCGACCGGCGTACTGTCCTACGCCAATGAGGTCTTTAGCGGTGAACGCAACTATCAGCTCCAACTGCCGGTGGTTCCGGGTCCCGGATGCATCGGCCGTGTGAGCGCGGTCGGCCCCGACGCGACGCATCTGAAGATCGGCGACTGGGTATTCTGCGATCCGACCATTCGTTCCCGCGACAACGCCATGATGCCCGACATCACGCTGCAGGGCTGGAGCGCCCGCGGTCCAGGCGCATTGAAGCTGCAGCGTCATTTCGGCGACGGCGCCTTTGCGGAAAAGGTGCTGGTGCCCACTGAGAACGCCAAACCCATCGGCGAGATCAGCGAGAGTGACGCCGCGCATTGGTGCGCAATCAACACCCTGCTCGTGCCCTATGGCGGCTTTCTCGCCGCCAATCTGCAAGCAGGCGAAACCGTGCTGGTGAGCGGGGCCACCGGCAATTTCGGCAGCGCAGCCGTGGCCGTCGCGCTTGCCATGGGCGCCGCCTGCGTCGTTGCGCCCGGTCGCAATGAGGCCGTCCTCGCGGACCTGGAGAGCCGCTTCGGCGACCGCGTGCGCACCGTCAGGCTCTCAGGCCATGAGGATGATGATCGCGAGCGGATGAAGCGTGTGGCGCCCGGACCGATCGATTGCGTGCTCGACATCATGCCGCCGTCAGTGGCGACGAGCGTCGTGCGGGCGGCAATCATGACCGTGCGCCCATATGGCCGCGCCGTGCTGATGGGCGGCGTCGGCATGCTCGGTGGCGCCGGGCTCGACCTGCCCTATCCCTGGATCATGCGCAATTGCATCACCATCCATGGCGTCTGGATGTATCCGCCGGATGCGACCGTCAAGCTGGTGGGATTGATCCGTGGCGGTCTGCTCCGTCTCGATCATTCGGACGTGACGACGTTCGATCTCGCGCAGGCCAACGAAGCCGTCGCGCATGCCGCGGCACATGCGGGTCCGTTCAGGATGACTGTGATCAAGCCGTAGCCATTAGTCGAGTTCGACCACCTTGCCGCCGACGATCGAGACGCGGCGGTCCATGCGGCCGGCGAGCTCCATGTTGTGGGTCGCGATCAGCATCGCGACCCGCGTCGCCTTGATCAGCTGCATCAGGGCGTGGAACACGTGGTCGGCGGTGGCGGGATCGAGATTGCCGGTCGGCTCGTCGGCCAGCAAGGCGCGCGGAGCGTTTGCGACCGCGCGTGCAATCGCCACGCGCTGCTGCTCGCCGCCGGAAAGCTCAGCCGGACGATGCTTGATGCGTTCGCCGAGCCCGAGATAGGCCAGAATCTCTGTGGCGCGCTTCACGGTCTCCGTCCGCTTCAGACCGCGGATCATCTGCGGCAGCATCACGTTCTCAAGCGCGGTGAATTCCGGCAGCAGCCGGTGCGACTGATAGACGAAGCCGATATCGGTGCGCCGAAGCTGGGTGCGCTCGATATCGGTCAATTGCGAGGTCGGCGCGCCCGCAACGTAGACCTCGCCCTGGTCCGGGCTCTCCAGCAGTCCCGCGATATGGAGCAGCGTCGACTTGCCCGAGCCTGACGGCGCAACCAGCGCGACCGATTGTCCGGCCCACAGCGCGAGCTTGGCGCCGTCCAGAATGGTCAGCGGCACCTCTCCCTGCATGTACTGGCGCTTGATCTCGTGCAGATAGATGACCGGGACATCCTGCGCCCCCTCTTCAGCCATCGACGCCTCACTCGTAGCGGAGCGCGTCGACCGGATCTAACCGTGCGGCGCGCCAGGATGGGTAGAGGGTGGCCAGAAACGACAAGGTCAACGCCATGATCACGACGGCTGCAGTCTCGCCGAAATCCACCTCAGCCGGCAGTTTGGAAAGGAAGTAGAGCGTCGGATCGAACAGTTCGGTGGCTGTGAGCCAGGACAGGAACTGCCGGATCGCCTCGATATTCGCGCAGATCAGAAGTCCCACCATGAACCCGGTCAGGGTCCCGACCACGCCGATCGAGGCGCCGGTAATCAGGAAGATCCGCATGATCGAGCCTTGCGAGGCGCCCATGGTGCGCAGAATGGCGATATCCTGGCCCTTATCCTTCACCAGCATGATCAGGCCGGAGACGATGTTCAGCGCGGCGACCAGCACGATCAAAGTGAGGATCAGGAACATCACGTTACGTTCGACCTGAAGCGCGTTGAAGAAGGTCGAATTGCGCTGCCGCCAATCGACCAGGAACACCGGCCGTCCTGCAGCCTCGGTCACGGTCTTGCGAAACGCCTCGATGCGATCGGGATTGCTGGTGAAGACCTCGATCGCCGTCACGTCGTTGTTGCGGTTGAAATAGGCCTGCGCCTCGGTGAGCGGCATGAAGACGAAGCCGGAATCGTATTCCGACATGCCGATTTCGAACACGGCTGCGATCCGGTAGGGCTTGATGCGCGGCGTGGTGCCCATCGGGGTCACCGCGCCCTTCGGCGACACCAGCGTGATCATGTCGCCGGCATGCAGCGAGAGCTGGTCGGCCAGACGCCGGCCGATCGCGACGCCCTGGCCCTCATCGAAATTTTCCAGCGAGCCCTGCTTGATGTTCTTGGCGATCGAAGGAAGGTTGGCGAGGTCCTGGGCGCGGATGCCGCGGATGAACACGCCCGCGGCGTTGAACGGCGATGAGCCGAGGCCCTGGCCGTCGACGACGGGCACCGCGAGGCGAATGCCCTGCACCTGACTGATGCGCTCGGACACGTCCTTCCAATCGGTGAGCGGCGATTCCAGCGGCTGCACTAGCAGATGGCCGTTGAGGCCGAGGATCTTGTCCAGCAGTTCCTTGCGGAAGCCGTTCATGACCGCCATCACGATGATCAGCGTGGCGACCCCCAGCATGATGCCGAGGAACGAGAAGCCCGCGATCACCGAGATGAAGCCTTCGCGCCGCCGCGCGCGCAAATACCGCCCCGACAGCATCCATTCGAATGGCGCAAAGGGTGGTGTCTGCGAGAGTTCGGTCATGGTGGCATCCATTGCTCGATAATCCCATGATTCGGGCCAATTGTGGCTGGATTGGCCGGATTGTCGGAGCTCGCTGGTGGATATCCCCCGCGAAGCGGGAAGATCAGCCGGTCAGCCGCGCCACGACGTCGGCCGGCGACATCATCTCGCGCGCGCCATCGCTGCGCGTCTTGACCTCCACCTTGCCCTCGGCAAGGCTCTTCGGCCCAACCATGATCTGCCAGGGAACGCCGATCAGATCGGCGGTCGCGAATTTGGCGCCGGCGCGCTGCTCGGTGTCGTCATAGAGCACGTCGACGCCCTTGGCCTGGAGCTCCCGATAGAGCTGCTCGCAAGCCGCATCGGTGTCGCTGCCGCCCTGCTTGAGATTCATGATCACTGCCCGGAACGGCGCCACCGCCTCCGGCCATTTGATGCCGGCCTCGTCATGGCAAGCCTCGATGATCGCACCCGCGAGGCGCGACACGCCGACACCATAGGAACCGCCATGAATCGGCACCTCGGCGCCGTCGGGCCCGGCCACCAGCGCCTGCATCGCCTGTGAATATTTGGTGCCGAAATAAAAGATCTGGCCGACCTCGATACCGCGGGTGTGGACGCGGCGCTCCTGCGGCACCTCGTTTTCGAAGCGCGCGGCGTCGTGCACGTCCTCGGTGGCGGCATAGAGCGAGGTCCACTGCTTGATGATCGGCGTTAGATCGCCGTCATAATCGACGTCCGCCGGCGGGATCGGCAGGTCGAGCACGTTGCGGTCGCAATAGACGCCGGACTCGCCGGTCTCGGCGAGCACGATGAATTCATGGCTGAGGTCGCCGCCGATCGGCCCGGTTTCGGCACGCATCGGAATGCCCTTCAGCCCCATCCGCGCGAAGGTGCGCAAATAGGCCACGAACATCTTGTTGTAGGCGCGCCGCGCGCCGGCCTCGTCGAGATCGAAGGAATAGGCATCCTTCATCAGGAATTCGCGGCCGCGCATCACGCCGAAGCGCGGACGCTGCTCGTCGCGGAATTTCCATTGAATGTGATAGAGATTGAGCGGCAGGCTCCGGTAAGACTTCACGTAAGCGCGGAAGATCTCGGTGATCATTTCCTCGTTGGTCGGCCCGTACAGGAGCTCGCGCTTGTGGCGGTCGCTGATGCGCAGCATCTCCGGACCGTAGGCATCGTAACGCCCGCTCTCGCGCCAGAGATCGGCGAGTTGCAGCGTCGGCATCAACAGTTCCAGCGCGCCGGCGCGGTTCTGTTCCTCGCGCACGATCTGCTCGATCTTCTTCAAGACCTTGAAGCCGAGCGGCAGCCAGGCATAGATGCCGGCGGCCTCCTGCCGCAGCATGCCGGCACGCAGCATCAGCCGGTGCGAGACGATTTCCGCTTCCTTCGGATTCTCTTTCAGGATGGGCAGGAAGAACCGCGTCAAACGCATGAGATGAAGCCTTGAAGATTCGCTTTTGGCCCGGGCAGTCAAACCGGATCACGCGGCAAAACACAAGGCCACACTCAAGAAAAAGCAGCTAAACTGCCGGATTTTCAATCATTTTACCGGTTTGGCTGAGACGGAGGTTCAATTCAGGACTGGCAATGCCGCACCCCGGGCACGGATCAATGCTGCGGGCCCGCTGCCAATTGCTCGGCAGACCACTTGTCCAGCTCGGCAAGATCGGCCGAGCCCTCAATCGTGGAGATCGCGCCATCGCGGCCGATCAGCATGGTGCGCGGAATGTCGCCCTGCCACGACGGATCGATCTCGAAGCGCAAACGTTCGGCATAGCCGTCGTTGAAGATGAAGTTCTCGGCCGCAGACAGGCCCGCTCGGTCGAGCGTGGCCTGCGTTGCAGCCGGCAGGTTCGGAACAAGATCAGCGCTGATGGTCACCACGTCGATGCCGGGATGCGCCTTCATGAACTCGCCGAGTTGCGGCAGCTCCACCTTGCAGGGCCCGCAGGTGACGCCCCAGAAATGGACCAGCGTGGGACGACCTGCATGCGCGTGCAACACCTCGCGCCAGCTGCCGCGCTCGAACGGCTTCAACGGCGAGGTTGCGGCGAAGATGGCGGACAGGCCGAGCGTCAACCCGGCCAGCGCAACGATACCGAGAACGACGCGTCTCATGATTGATCTCCGATCCGCTGGAATCGATAGCCATCCGCCTTGGTCATCCAGGACAGATAGATGTGCTCGCCGTCCGCGACGAGCAGCGGATGATCCGACGCATCCTTGGTGCTGGCGATGGCGCTCGGCTTCGACCACGTGTCGCCGTCGTCGCGAGATTGCATGATCATGACGGTCGTGGTCTCGCCATCAAACTCCTTCCACGCCAGCGTGGTTACGGCCTTGGTCGACAGGACATAAGGCCGCGTCGGATTTCTGTCCGCCTGGCCGATCGGGATCGGCGCGGAGAAGGTGTGGCCGCCATCGCGTGAGTGGGCGTAGAACAATCCCTTGCGCGTCTTTCCGTTCGTGTACCAGGCGACGTGATAGGCGCCGGTCGGCGAGACCGCGAGGCTCGGTCCGTGATGCGGACAGGCCTTGATCTGCCAGTCATCCTCGCTGACCCGGTAGACTTCCCCTGGCGTGGCAAGATCGTTGAAAGTCACGATGGCATGGTCGCGCACGCCGCCATCGAAAATGTTGCGGAACACCACCACCGGCCGGCCCGGGCCGGCAAAGGCGAGGCCGAGCCGGCAGCATTCGCAGGTGTTGTCCTGGGCGAGCTTTGCCTCGGTGTAGCTCGCGCCGCCATCGTGCGATGACGCGAAGAACAGCCCTGCCCCGTCATAGGCCTGGCCCGCCTCCTTGGCGGGAACGCGGTTGCGCTTGTCGAGCCAGGCTGCAAACACCGTTCCGTCCTCATCGAGCGCCAGCGCTTGGAAACGCTGGCTCACGGTGTTGGCGGTGATCGGATTCACCGGCGCGAACGTCTTGCCGCCATCATCGGAGCGCGTGTACAGCACCTCGCCGTTGAAGGCCTGATCGCGAAAGGTCGCAAATGCCACCGCAATGCCGCCCTTGCGGTCGACCACGACCGCCGGGCGGGCATCCGGTCCCCAGTCGAGATTGAGCTTTTGCGTCGTCACTGGCACCGGCTGCGAGAACGTCCCACCGGCATCTTGAGAGTTCGCGACCGAGACAAGCCCGCCCGCCATCCAGGTCAGCCATAGCGTCCCATCGGCGGCGAAAAACGGCGTCACCTTGGTCGCGCATCTCAACTCCGTCCCCTCGCAGGCCGCCTCAGAAGCATGCTGGTGGCTCATCTGCGCGGAAGCCGGCGATTGCAGCGCGGCTGCAAAGGCAACCGCGAGACCGGCGCCGACAATCGATCGGATCATTGCAAGCGTCCTCATTTGAATGCCACCTTCATGCCGGCCAAGAAGGCGCGGGGCGCGCCTGCGTAAATCGAGTTGGTCGTATTGGCGAGAACGCTCGCCGGGTTCTGCACCCCGGCCCCGGTCACGGAGTCCGAGATGTTGTTCGCGGAAGCGACATAGGTGCGGTCGAACACGTTCCGGACCTCAAAGAACACGTTGAGCGTCTTGAACGTGTCGGAGGGCAGCTCGGTCTTGTAGTGAATATTGAGATTGACCAGTTCGTAACCCGGTGCCTTCAGCAAATTCGCATTGTCCATGTAGAAGGCGTCTTTCCACTGCACCTCGACGAACGCGCCAAGCCCCGCGAACCGGCCCGTCTCCTGGTCATAGCCGAGCCGTGCGGTCAGCTCGTTCGGCGAGATGCCGGGGATCTTGTTGCCGACGCGGTTGAAGCTGAACACGGTCGCGCCGCTCGCAAGGTTCTCCGTATATTCCGTGTAGACCTCGTCGAGGTAGGTATAGGCTGCCGTGAACTGCCAGCCGGGAAAGAACTTCCAGTCGGCAGCGAGCTCGAAGCCGCGATGCTCCGACCGAGGTGCGTTGAATGAGTAGGTCACGCCAGAGATGGGGGTTGCCTGATTGACGATCTCGTTGCGGAAGAATTCGTAGAATCCGGTGGCACTAAGCGTCAGCGTGCGGTTCGGCGTCCAGTCGACGCCGAGGTCATAGCCGAGATTGGTCTGTGCATTCAGGCCCGTGTTGTTGCCGGAGGCGCCGTTCGGCAGCACGAACAAATTGGAGACCTGCGGGGTTCCGTAGCCGGTCGCGACGCGGGCGCGCAGCAGCCAGTCGCTGGAGACCTTGTAGAGCAGCGAAAGCTCCGGCGCGGTGTTCTGGAACGCGCGGTCTGCCGACGTCAGTGCCGTGCTCGCGACACCTGCCAGGCCCGAATAGGTGTAGGCGGTATTCGTTCCTCTCAGATGCGTGGTCTCCCAACCCACCCCCGCGACGGCGGTCAACGCCGCTGTCAGCTTGAGTTCCTCACGGGCGCGCAGACCGTAGTTCGTCGTGACGCTGAACAGGTTGCTCGAGAGACGCCCGAGTGTCGCGTCACCGCCGGGCATCACGTTGCGGGTGTCTCCGGACGACGTCAGCGTATTGTAGAAAGTTCCGAAAAACGAGGTTGAATCCAGGCCGAAGATCTCACCGCGCTTGGTGATGTCGCTCATGTAGTTGTAGGATGGATAGTCCCCGATCGCGCTGGTAGATCCAGTCGGCTGGCTGATGTTGCGATCGTCGAACACGAACTGATTGCGCCAGGTCATCGTGTTGTCGAAATCATGCTCCCAACGGCCACCGACGATGGTCCTGCGGTCGTTGCGACCAAGCCCGGCCTGGAGCGCCGTTTCCTTGTCGGTTCCGGCTGCAGTGTTGAAACCGTTGTTGTTGAGCGTCACGGTGCCGCACCCCGCCGCGAGCGAAGTTCCGCTCGTGCAGCCCAGCTGGTACGGATTTTGATAGTACTGGTTCAACGACGAGCGGATCGGTAGCCGTGCGAGCAGAGCATTGTTGATGATCTTGACCGTGAAGCGGTCGTCCGGCGTCGCCTTGTAGGTGCCAAGGAAATTGACGGTCTGGGTGTTGAACCAGCTGTTGCCGAGAAAGCCGTCGCCCCGCGCGTCGCTGGCGAACAACGAGGCCTCGAAATTGCCAACCTTCTTCCCTGCGGTGAGATAGTTGCTGAGATAGCCGAAGCTGCCGCCCTCGCTGCCGATCTCGACGCCGTCGATGGTCCCGCCCGGACGGGTGCGGAAATTGATCGCGCCGCCGGTGGCGTAGTTGCTATACAGCGCCGAGGACGGCCCTCGGATCACGTCGACTGCGCCATAGGCGTGGGGATCGATCAGGTCGGTCCGCGACAGGCCGTCGGGCTGCGTGACGGGAAAGCCGTCATCGAACACGACGATGTTGCGGATTGCGAAGCCGTTACGCGCATTCGATCCGCGGATCGAGATGCCGGAGTCGCGCGGGCCGTTGCCCTGCTTCAGTGAGATGCCGGGACTATCCCGCAGGATGTCGTTCACCGAGAACACCGGCCTGTTCTCGAAGCGGCTGCGGTCGATCGTGGTCGCAGTCTGGCCTGTCGGGGCCTGATCGATCCTGGCCCGCGCCTCGCCCGCAGTCCCCCGCCCCGTCTCGGGTGGGGCCTGCGCAGAGCCGGAACCAGCGGCGAGTTGGGCCGCCGTGGAGCGACGCGCAACAGCCGGCTGCGCGGGCAGCCTTTGCTTGCGGACGGCACGATGCGCCGTTGTGCGCGGCGCGTCGATCGTGACTGCCGGCAGTTCCTTGCTGTCCTCTGCGAACACTGCGGCCGGTTGCATCAGCACGAGCTCGACAGCAATCACGCTCGTCCCCGCGAGCGCATGACGACCAAACATAGTTGAATCTTCCCATTGCCGGCACGACGGCCGGTCTTCCTGAGATCAATGATTGACGAGATTGACGGCGCGGGCTGAGCCCGCACCGCCGACAACGATCAGATCAGGAAGGGGATGGGAGGTCCGCGCGCCTGGGCAACCGCGTCCAGCCTGCCATGGACAAGGCCGAGATCAGCCTCGCGCCACGTAACCGGCGTCGTCTGGCGTCGTGGGGCAGCGGCAGCAGCCGCTGCAGGAACATCAAGCGCGCCGCCCGCATGCAGCACGCAACACAGCATACAATCGAGGTTGCAGGCATCGCGATCGCTGCCATGATCGGGCGCCGGCGATCCAGCATCGGTATGGCAGATCTCCGTGCGCCCAAGCGGATCGGCCATCGCAGCCGCCGCCATCCAGGACGCGGCAACAGGCGCGAGGACTTGCAGCAGCAGTGCAAGCAGCGCGATCGGCAGCAAACGCTCCATAGATGAGCGCAACGCAACGACACCACCCGCGCGACGACGGCGGCTGCCACAGGCAGCATCCAGCGCACGGGTGGTGACGTGGCATTTCATCGATGTCTCCGCTCTCCGGAGGTGAACGGCCGAGCTACATCTTCATTCCCGGATGGTCCGGCATTTTCTTCATGTTCATCATGCTGCCGCCCTCGCCGCCGGGCCCCTTCGCTCCGACGGCCTGAACATCGAGCGTGACCGCGACCTTGCCGGCCTTCTCGAACTCGAGTGTCAGCGGCAGCTTGTCGCCCTGCTTCAACGGATTCTTGAGCTCCATCATCATCAGGTGATAGCCGCCCGGCGCGAGCGTGACCGTCTTGCCGGGCTCGATCGCAAGCCCCTGCTCCAGCGGACGCATCGTCATGACGCCGTTGGTGACCGCCATCTCGTGGATTTCGATCTTGCCGGCGATGTCGCCTGATACTGCGACCAGCCGATCGGGAGCGCTGCCCTTGTTCTCGATGGTGAGATAACCGCCCCCGACCTTGGCGCCGCCGGGCGTCGCCCGGCTCCAGGCCTGGCTGATCACGAGATCGCCCGCCTTGATGTCATCGGCGCGCGCGGTTGCGCTCAAGAGCAGCAGCATGCCGCACAGAGCGGCGCCGAGCGACCGGATCGTCAGAGTGAGAGGTTGCATGTCCAAATCCTTTCTTCGGTTCTCATGCAGTCAGATCATGAAATGAGCGGCCGGATGCAGGGTGCCGAGCGCCCCAACCAGCACAAAAACGACAAGCGCAAGCATCAGTTCTGCCGCCGCGGTGCGCCTCAGCATCGCCGTGGCGCGCTCCGCCGCGGCCGTTGCGAGATGCGGCGTCAGCCAGATTCGATTGATCGCCGCCAACAGCAGCATCGCCGTGAACACGACGATCTTGACCGTGAGCAGCCGTCCGTACGCCGTGACAGCCATGGCCTGGATCGAGCCGACCAGAAGCCAGGTCTGAATCACGCCCGACACGATCAGGATTCCGACGGCGATGATGCCGAGGGTCGAGAAGCGCCGCACCACCATGGTCTGCAGCGTCGCCTCACCCGATAGCTGTCGCGGCGCAGCCAACAGCAGCACCAGCGCGAGCAAGCCACCGCTCCAGGCCGAGGCGGCCCAGAGGTGGAGGACATCGGCAGCAAGATGCAGGATGCCCGCATTGCCCGCGGTCGAACCGGCGTGTCCGGTCCAGGCGATCGCTCCGACCAGGCCAAGCGCGGCGGCAAGGCCGAGCCAGCGCAGCAATGCTGTGCGCTCCTGGACCAGAGAGGCGGCCAGCACGACGACGCAGATCGAACGCAGCTGCATGACGCTCCCGAACTGAGTAGCAGTCAGCACCGTCGACAGCGTCTCCGGCGTGGTCGCCTCATCGACCGAAAGCCCGCTCATCGATGCGGCTTCCAGCACCAGCCAGACCAGACCGCTCACGATTGCTGCCGCAAGCCCAAGCCAGACGCCAATACGGAGCTGCCGGTCGATCGTCGCGCGCGGCGTGGATCGCAAGGATGGCGCAAGGACGGCGGAGCGAAAGATCATGACGCCCGCCACGATCGCGCTCGCGGCAAAATGCGTCGCGCGCGCCGCGACCAAGGGACCAGCAATCTCGACGCCAAACCAACTCATCGCGGCTTGCGCCTTCATTCCCCGACCTGGAAGGTGAAGTTGCCCTCGGTCGTATGGGTGTCGACCGACAACACATGCCAGTTGACGTGATAGAGACCGGCACCACCACCGCGCAGCGACACCGACATCTGCTCCCCACTGACCCGGGTCTTGCCGCTGTCGACGCGCGCTCCGGCCGCATTGGTGACGGTGATCTTGCTGAAAGCGGGCTCGAGCTTCTGCGTGAACCACAAGGTCACCTCGCGTGGCGGCGTCGCGACCTTGTTGCCGACCCGTGGTTCGGCATGGGCAAGCTCGGCATGCGCATCGGCCTTGCCGACGGTGGACAGCAGCGCGAGCATGGCGAGGACAAGCAATGATGGACGGCGCATGATCAGTTCCCCCGTGCCGGGTTTGCGGGCGCCGTGACGTTGCCGAACAGCGGCCTGCCGATGCCGCGCGGATCGATATCGTCGAGATAGAAATGCAGTTGGGCGATCACGCCGACATTGCTGCCACTCTGCCGGTTGATCGGAATCAGGGCCTCCACACCGATCTGATACTGGTTGCCGACCCAGATTACGCCGGGATTGATGGTCCCGGTCGTCCGGGTTCCCGATGTGAAGGTATTCGCAACCGGCGTCTGCAGATTGGCCTCGATCAGGGGAACCATCCGGTTGACGAATTCCGGCAGCCCGAGATCGATCACCGAGGCCTTCAGGTAGGGCATGCTGTACTGGATCGTCGCGCCCCAGTTCAGGACCTTCGGATGGAATTCGGTATCGGCCGTGAGCGCGCCGCTGTCGGGATCGATGCCGAAGGTGGTTGTCGAGGTGCGGCCGGGAATGGCATAGCCGATCTGTCCGGTCACCGCGATCGGACGCAGCCATGACACCGCGTCCGGCAGATCGCCAAGGCCTTTGCCGAAATAGAGCGTCGGCGTGTAGGTGTTGAACGGATCGGCGCCGACATTGGCCACACCGGTCCCGCCCCACTCGACGCTGAGCCCGACCGACACCACGAATTCATGCGCCGGGTCCTTGAACAGCCGGTACTTGAACGTGGTCTCCAGGTTCTGGAACCCGTTGGCGCCGGCGATAGTGGGATCGGTCGGATTGAGAAATGTGTAGGTCGCGCCGAGCGCGATCGCGAAATCTTCGGTGATGCGCTTCGAGATCTCGCCGGAGACATCGTGCTGGCGGACCGGCGGAACGTCGCCGGTCTTGAAGCTGTCAACGGTCGGAACTGACAGTTCGTCGTTGACGCCGGGGTCGTCGATGCCGAGCGTCGCCGGGAAAAAGCGATTGCCGACGATTTCGTGCGCAACGCTCGGCGCAAATGGCACGAGCGCGATCACGAGCCCGGACAGGCCCGTACGCCACTGGCTGATGAACATGATGATCTCCGCGGATCCATCCAACGTGAAAAGACGATTGCGGCCGCAAGCCGCCACGCTTCACGCTGACACAGGCGGGGCGCGGGCCTTTGCATTCGAGCCGATGCGCGACGCCGCAAGCACGAATGCGCTGTCGCGCCAGGCGACGCGACGGGCTTCGAGAATGGGAGCGGCGAAGACGACGGGCTGCGGCGTATCCAGTGCCGCACCGGCCTGCGCGGCGCAGCACAAGGCGCAGGCGTCATGGACGTGCTGTCCGCTCTGATCGTCGCTCGCGGGGGCGCCGCTTGAGTCGCTGTGGCAGATCTCGATCCCGCGCAGTGGGTCGGATGCAGCAAGCGCAGCCGCCCACGTCGCGCCGATCGGTGCCAGGAACTGCACCGCCAGCGCGATCAGCAGGAGTGGAAAAAATCCGTGCAGCCGCTGCCGCATCTAAAGTCCACCAAATCAACACGCTTTCGTACGCCTGCGGCTCCAGCGAGTCGAGGTCGTGTCTCGCCTCCCCGTCGTTTGCCCTGCGACTGGTGCAGGGCGGCCACGCGAGGAGACGCCCTCTGCCTCAAAATTATTCCCTGCCGGACGCTGGCGACCTCTCCTTACAATACTACCTTTACGTAAGTCATATGACAGCTGAAATAATCCGCTCCGGGCTCGTTCGCGATCATTTCGTCAAATGCGCGAAATTTGAACAATCGTTGCCGAAAAGGATGACAAACGTCAAAAGATCGTCTACGAATTCGGGCTCAGGCTGACGCTTACGGAAGTCTGGTGGTCCAAGTCTCGGGAGGAGCCCTGGCGCGCAACAAGCAGCGTCACCCCGCCAAATAAGATCAAATCTGAATTTGCGGGATATGAAAGGGTCGACACAATTCCGAGCAGGGCCCGCTGCCCTGCTCTTTTTTTTGAGCAGGTCTTTTGAGCAGCGTTGCGGCTTCAAGCAAGTAAGCTACCGCGCATGAACGCAGGCTGAATGCACGGCCTCCCTGCTGCGACAACTTGTGCAGTCTTCCGCGCCAATACCCAAATCGCACGCCGATGCGTCGCGAGCGCGTCTTGCTCGTGCGCGACTCGCCAGCACACAACATCACGCTCGATCACGAATGACCGAGCGGCCTGTGCGCTGTGATCGGGAATGGACGGCGTGAGAGACGTCGTCTGAACGAAGGTCGCGTCGCAGCGGTCGCCGTCGCGCGACCTGCGTTGCGACAACTCGCGAACGCACTGCACAACATCCGGCTGTAGCGAGACGCGCAGGGTTGTGAAACACTCTCGATCTGGCAGCGCGATCAATGACGCTGCTCAGCAACAAGATGACAGGGAGTGAGTGATGTCCGGAACTGCAAAATCCTCCACGACCAGACGCGATCTTCTGCAGGCAGCCGCGGCCGCGGGCTCGGCGGCGGCGTTGTTCGCCGGTTTCGGTGTCGATCCGGCCCTGGCCGCGGAAATGGGACGCTCGGAAAAGCCGCTGAAGGCCGCCTTCTCCAATGCCGGCCTGCAGGCCACCTGGTGCGCGCAAGGCAAGCAGGCCGCCGAATGGTGGGGCAAGCTGTTCAATGTCGAGGTCACCTGGTTCGACGGCCAGCTCGACGCCGTCAAGCAGCGCGCGGCGATCGACAATATGGCATCGCAAAAATGGGACTTCGTCGCGATCCAGGCCTTCGGCATCGGAACCCTGACCCAGCCGGTGCAGAAGATGATCGACGCGGGCATTCCGGTGATCGACATGGACACGCTGATCGCGCCGCTGGATCAGATCAACGTGCACTCCTTCCTGGCCCCGGACAACGAGTTCATGGGCGCGTCCGTGACGCAGGCGCTGGTCAATAAGCTGAACGGCAAGGGCAAGATCATCATGACGCAGGGCGCGCTTGGCCATACCGGCGCGCAGGGCCGCGCCAAGGGCTTCGAGTCCGTCGTCAAGCAGTATCCCGGGATCGAGGTGCTCGATACTCAGCCGGCGGACTGGGACGTCTCGAAGACGGCGCGGCTGTGGGAGACCTATCTCACCAAATATCCGCAGATCGACGCGGCGTTTTTCCACAATGACGACATGGCGCTCGCCGCCTACAACATCATGAAGGCGCATAACCGCACCAATATCCTGATCGGCGGCGTCGACGCGATGCCGCCCGCGATCCAGGCCGTCAGCGAGGGCCGGATGTTCGCGACCGTGCGCAACCCGTCCTGCCGCATCCATGGCGGCGCCATCGTGGCCGGCGTTGCGGCGGTCACCGCGGGCGAGAAGAGCGGCCAGGGCATTCCCAAGAGCGTCGTGACCGATGGCCCCGTGGTGACAAAGAACAATGCGGCCGGGATGCAATGGATGGAGGATCACTTCCTGATCTGAGTGAGTGACATCCAATGTCGGACAGCCGCCCGCCCCTGCTCGAATTGCAGGACATCACCAAGTCGTTCGGGGGCGTCACCGCGCTGCGCGGCGTGGATTTCACGCTTCTCCCCGGCGAGATCCATGGTCTCGTCGGCGAGAACGGCGCCGGCAAAAGCACGCTGATGAAGATCATCGCCGGCGTGCACCCGGAATTCTCCGGCCGTTTCCTGCTCGACGGCCGCGACGTGCACTTCCGCTCCGCGCGTGATGCGCGGGCGGCCGGCATTGCCATGGTGCATCAGGAACTTTCCGTCGCACCGGACCTCACCGTGGCGGAGAACGTGTTCTTCGGCACGCAGCCGACCAACCGCTTTGGCCTCGTGCAATGGCGGCGCATGGCGCGCGATGCCGCCGAACAGCTCAAGAAGCTCGGCATCGATGCCGACCCGATGGCGCGGCTGGGCGACCTGCCGATCGGCGTGCAGCAGCTGATCGAGATCGCCCGCGTCCTGTTCTCCGGCGCCCGCATCATCATCCTGGACGAGCCGACCTCGGCGCTGTCGCCGCCCGAGGTCGAACGCCTGTTTGCGGCGCTGCGCCGGCTTCGCAGCCAGGGCACCGGCATCATCTTCATTTCGCACTTCATCGAAGACATTCTCTTGATCTCCGACGAGGTCACGGTGTTCCGCAACGGCCGCAAGGTGATGCAGACGAGCGCCGCGGACACCAGCAAAGCGGCCCTGATCGAGGCCATGATCGGCAAAGGTCGCGACGCGCTGGAGGAAACCTACACCCACGACATCACCCTGCCGGCACCGGCGATGGAGAAGCCGGTCGTGGTCGAGGCCGAGGGCCTGTCTTTGGCGCGCAGCCTCAAGCACGTGTCGTTCGCGGTGCGTGCGGGCGAAGTGCTCGGCGTCTACGGCTTCATGGGGTGCGGGCAATTGGAGCTGGCGCGGATTCTGTTCGGCAAGCTGGCGCCCGATGCCGGCGAGCTGCGCGTCACGGGGAATCGCCAGACCTTCCGCAACACGGCGCATGCGCGCCGTGCCGGCATCGCCTTCGTGCCGGAAAGCCGCCGCGACATGCTGTTCCACCAGGAGCCGGTCTACAAGAACGTCTCTGTCAGCATTCTCGACCGCATCAGTGCGGTGCTCCTCAAGCCCGCGCGTGAACGGACGATCGCGCAAGCCCAGGTCGAGCAGTTGCAGATCCGCCCCGCTGACGTCGAGATCGATCTCGGCCTGCTGTCCGGCGGCAACCAGCAGAAGGTCGCGCTGGCGAAATGGCTCAGTCATCCGCCGCGGCTGCTGGTGCTCTGCGAACCCACGCGCGGCATGGATGTCGGCGCCAAGAGCGACGTGATCCAGATCGTCCGTCAACTGCGCGACCGCGGCATCGCCGTCATCGTGCTGTCGACCGAGCCGGAAACCGTGCTGTCGCTTGCCGACCGCATCATCGTTCTCAAGCGCGGAGAAGTCGTGCGCGAATTTGCCGGCGAGACCATCAGCAAAGACCGTCTGCTCGAGGCGGCGTGAGGAGAGACCGCGATGGCGAGTGAAGGCGTCCCGATGTCCGAGGCCCCTGTGCGTCATGGCGGCGGCGCCGTCGCGTTGCTGCGCTCGCAGATGCGCAACATCGCACCGTTCCTCACCTTGATCTTCCTCAGCGCCTTTTTCGCCGTTGCAAGCCCGTCATTCGCGACGCTCGACAATGTCGGCAACATCCTTACCCAGGTCTCGGTGACCGGCATCATCGCCGTCGGGCTGACCTTCGTAATCCTGTGCGCCGAGATCGACCTCTCGATCGCCAGCATCGCCAACGTGACGGGCATCGCGGTCGCCTATTTCACGATGCAGGAATCCTACGTCAACATCGCCAACCTGCCGCTGCCCGGGTGGGCCGCGATCCTGCTCGCGCTCGCGCTATGCGCGCTGCTCGGTCTGGTCAACGCCTTTGGCCTGACGGTGATCGGCATTCCCTCCTTCATCATGACGCTCGCCATGATGCAGATCGCGGCCGGCATCTCGGCGCTGTTGGTCCGCGGCCAGATCGCCTACAAGGTGCCGGACCTGATCGCGACGCTCGGCTCGAATTCGATTGCCGGCGTGCCCTGGATCGTGATCGTGGCCGCCCTGATGCTGCTCGCCGGCCATCTGGTGCTGACCTACACCCGCTTTGGCCGCTACGTGTACATGGTCGGCGGCAATCGCGAGGCGGCCGAATATTCCGGGCTGAACGTCAAGCTGATCCTCGGCAGCGTCATGGTGATCTCTGCCGTCTGCTCTGGGATCGGCGGCATGCTCGGGGTGGCCCATTTCGGCAGCGCGCAGCAGAACGAGTTCGACACTTATCTGCTCGACTCGATCGCCGCCGTCGTGGTCGGCGGCACCAGCCTGTTCGGCGGCCGCGGCGGCATTGGCAACACCATCATCGGCCTGTTCGTGCTCGGCGTCCTCAACAACGGCCTCGACCACGTTAATATCGACAGCTTCCTGAAGATCCTGATCCGCGGCCTGATCCTGCTCGCCGCGCTCGTCATCAACGTCTATGCGCAACGGCTGCGCGCCAAGGCGGCGGATTGAGGTCGCAGCTCTAGTCTCTGTACGGTGATAAAGCGACTTGTCCGCCGAAGCCCGAAGGGCGAAGGCGGAAGCGTGCCCACCGCTCAGTTGCAGAGGCGCATAGACGGTGGGCACGGCGCACCTGCGACCGCGAACGGTGCAACAGCGTTGGACGCGCCTTTGCCCACCCTACGCACTGATCACAACAGCCTCAAAACTCCGGCTGCCAGTCGCGGATGCGGCGCGCGGCGTCCGTCACAGCGCCAATCGTCGGAAATGACCCCGTCTCCACCATCATCATCCGCGCCAGCCGCAGGCTGCGCGCCTCGCAGGTCGCGCGTAACTTCGCATCCTCGATCAGTTCGAAATCGATGTTGTGGGCGAGCCCGAGGATGCGGCGGATGATCTTGGCGGCGGCAAAGCCGATCGTGTCCTGAAACAACCTGGCCATATAGGCTTGGCGCTCGATCTCCAGCCGCGCCGCGCCCGCTTGCCCTTCGAACAGCGCGGTCGGATAGGCATCGCCAGCCGCCGCCTCGCGCCACAACTCTCCGAACTTGCGCGCGAACTCGATCCAGACCTGTTCGACCGTCGTCAGCAGCCACGCCTCGAAGGCGGCTCGTGCCCCAGGCTCGCGCTCATGGCCGACAGACGCGAAATAAGCCATCAGCAGATTGGCAATGACCGCGCCGATATCGAAGCCCATCGGACCATAGAAGGCGAATTCGGGATCGATCACCTTGGTTTCATGTTCGGTCACCATGATCGATCCCGTGTGCAGATCGCCATGGATCAGCGCCTCCGCGCTGCTCAGGAATTTCAGCTTCAGCCTGGAGATCGCGACATGCAGATCGAGATCGGCGCGGATGTCGGCTGCGGTCGCGTCTAACCACGGCGAGGTCCAGCGGTTCTGCTCGGCCAGCCGATAGGGATCAGTGAAGATCAGGTCCTCGGTGATCTTGCAGAGCGCGTGATTACCGGCGAAAGCCGCAATCCCCTCCTTTTTCGCAGCAGCCGGCAGCGCCAGGTCGGAGGAGAAGAACAGCGTGCGCGCCAGGAAGGTGGCGACGTGACCGACGAAATCAGGATAGATCGTCCCTGCGACCAGCCCCTTGCGCATGATGATATGCGGCTCCAGCAGCTCCATGGCGGTGAGCGCAAGCGTCTCGTCGTGATGCAGCACTGCCGGCACCAGCCCCGGCGCGAGCCGCGCCTGATGCGTCAGCGCCAGATGTTCGTAATGCGCGCGCGACAGTGGCAGCGGCCAGCTCTCGCCGACCAGCCGCACATAGGGCAGCGCCTGCTTGACGGCGACGCCGCCGGTCGTCCCGCGAACGATGAAGACGAAGTTCAGATTGCCGTCGCCGACTTCACTGATGATCCATGATTGCGGTGCGCCGCCGAGCCCGGCCGTGACCGCGGGCACGCCGGCGAGATAATCGCGCAAATCGGCTTCCCTCAAAATGCGATAGCCCGACGACGCCTGCTGCCGCACTTGGACCGCTGTCATGCGCAACCTCCCCTGTTGATCTTGTTTATGAGCCTCTCATAGCAAAAAAGCCGACTCGCGTCCGCGTGTCGGCTCCAGAGCAAAGTGTTGCAGCGCAAACCGGTTTAATAGGGCACGCCCATCAGCTTCGACAGCCACTCGATGCTGAGATAGCCGGCGCGGTAGGCGGCCAGGGCGAGTGCAAATATCACGGCCGAGAGCAGCGTGGTCCAAAGCAGCCGGCGTCCCATCAGGCTCACGGTCGGCGCGCCGGGATCGGTGCCGGGCGCGCCGCCGCCCTCCTCATGCTGGCTGCGCACGCCGAACGGCAGGGTCACGAACAGCGTGACCCACCACAGCACGAAGTAGATCGCAAGCCAGGTCGAAATCGTATAGGCCATCGCCTGCCCCGCCCCTCAGGCCTGCTCGATCTCGACCAGCGCACCCGAAAAATCCTTCGGATGCAGAAACAGCACTGGCTTGCCGTGGGCGCCGATCTTGGGCTGGCCGTCGCCGAGCACCCGCGCGCCCTCCTTGATCAAGGTGTCGCGCGAGGCGATGATGTCGGGCACCTCGTAGCAAACGTGATGGATGCCGCCATCGGCATTGCGCTCGAGGAACTTGGCGATCGGCGAGGCGTCGCCGAGCGGCTGGATGAATTCGATCTTGGTGTTCGGCAAGGTCACGAACACGGTGATGACGCCGTGCTCTGGCAGCGCCACCGGGGAGGAGATGTCCGCGCCGAACGCTGCCCCATAGATCTTCGCGGCCTTCTCGGCGTCCTTGACCGCGATGGCGACATGATTGAGCCGGCCCAGCATTGCTCCCTCCGCTCTTGTATTGGCGCGACCGTCCTGTCAGGCAGGCGTCGCTACACTTCTAGCACATGCACGAGGCAGATCGGCTTCTTGCCCCAGTGCTCGTTGACGACGGCGCGCACCGCGCGGCGCACCGACTCCGCCATCGCATCGGGATCGCGCCGCCGCGCCCGCGGCAGGCTCTCGAAGGTCGAGACCACGGTGTCGAACACGATATCGTCGATCTCTTCGCCGGCGGTGTTCTTCTCAGGGATGCCGACCAGATCCACTTCCGGATCGTCCGCAAGCTCGCCCTTTTCGGTGATCGCGAGCGCGACGAAGATGCAGCCGGCAAAGGCCATCTTGCGCCGCTCGATCACCGCGCGCGACTTGGCATCCTCGATGATGGTACCGTCCTTGTAGAAGCGGCCCGCGGGCAGCTGGTCGATGATCCCGGGCTCGCCCGGGCCGAGCTTGACGAGATCGCCGTTGCGGCAGGTGATCACCTTTGGCACGCCGCAGGCGCGCGCCAGCCGCGCATGCTCATGCAGGTGCAGCGCCTCGCCATGGACGGGAATGAGCAGCTGCGGCCGCGTCCAGGCGATCATGTCGCGCAGCTCGTCGCGGCGGGGATGGCCGGAGACGTGGACCAGATGGTCGCGATCAGTGATGATCTCGACACCCTGCTCGACCAGCCCGTTGATGATGGCGCCGACCGCCTTCTCGTTGCCGGGAATGGTCCGCGACGAGAAGATCACGGTGTCGCCGCGGTTCAGCGTGACCAGCGGATGGTCATCATTGGCGATCCGTGCCAGCGCCGCGCGCGGCTCGCCCTGGCTGCCGGTGCACAGCGCCAGCACCTTGTCTGCCGGGAAATGGCCGTACAGGTCCATGCCGCGGAAATTCTGCACGCCCTCGAGATAGCCGGTCTCGCGCGCCACCTGCACGACGCGGTCCATGGCGCGGCCGACCACCACGACTTCGCGGTCAGCTTCGCGTGCAGCGTCCGCGACCGCACGGATGCGCGCGACGTTCGAGGCGAAGGTGGTCACCGCCACTCGACCTTTCGCGCCCTTCACCAGTTCGGCGATGGTCTTGGCGACCTCGGCCTCGGAGGGCGAGCGCCCCTCGCGCACCGCATTGGTGGAGTCGCCGATCAGCGCCAGCAGTCCGGCATCGCCGAGCTCGCGCAGGCGCTTCTCATCGGTGGGCGGCCCGAGGATCGGCGTCGGATCGAGCTTCCAGTCGCCGGTGTGCAGGACCGTGCCGACCTCGGTGTGGATCGCAAGCGCGTGCGATTCCGGAATCGAGTGCGCGACTGGAATGAACTCGACATTGAACGGCCCGATATCGACGCGGCCGCCCGACGGGATCACGGTCACCGGGATCTTCGGCGGATTGCGCTCGGCCTCGCATTTGGCCTCGAACAGCGCGGCGCTGAACTTGGTCGCGTAGATCGGGCATTGCAGCCGCGGCCAGAGATCGATGATGGCGCCGAAATGGTCCTCATGGGCGTGGGTCAGCACCAGTCCGACCAGGTTGTGGCGCTCCTTTTCCAGGAAGCCGATGTTGGGCATGATCAGGTCGATGCCCGGCAGATGCTCCTCATCACCAAAGGAGACGCCGAGATCAACCGCGAGCCAGGAGCGCTGGTGGCGGTTGCCGAGGCCATAGATCGACAGGTTCATGCCGATCTCGCCGACGCCGCCGAGCGGCGCAAAGGTCAGTTCATCGGGTCGGGCCATCTACACTGCCCCCGCCGAGGCAGCCGAGCCGAAATGAACATCCCCCGCCGTGATCGGCACCAATCGTCCCTCCCTCGTCCGGACCACCATGCAACCTTGCTCGTCGATGGTGTCGAAAGTTCCCTCGATGATAGCATGTCCGGACCTGATGGCGACCGCCTCGCCGAGGCCGGCCGCCCGCTCGAGCCAGAGCCTGCGAATATCGCCAAAACCCAGGCCGTTGTTCCAGATGCCGCGAAATTCGGTCCAGCTGTCCGAAAGTGCGCTGAACAGATCTTCCGCTGCGATGTCGATCCCGAGCGTCTTCAGCGACGTCGCAGGCGTCGGCGTGCCCGTGGGCGCCGCGATGACATTGGTGCCGATCCCGACGACGACTGCGAGACCGGCCTGGACCTGCTCGGCCTCCAGCAGGATACCGCACAGCTTCTGGCCATTGGCGAGCACGTCGTTGGGCCATTTCAGGGCGAACGTAAATTGGCCACTGCCGCCTGCGCGCAGCGCAGCCTCCAGGCTGACCTGCCGCAGCGCGCTCTCGATCGAAAGCCCTGCGGCAAAGCCGAGTGTGGCGGCCACTGCTGGCGCGACGTCCAGGAGTTCGAGGACACTCGAAGCGAGATTGCCCCGTGGTGCAATCCAAGGCCGGCTGCGGCGGCCGCGACCGGCAGTCTGTTCGGTTGTCACAAACCAGCACGGCCCTCGCTCACCTTGACGGGCGTGCGCGAGAGCCTCCGCATTGGTCGAGCCGGTCTGGTCGAACGCAACGAGCCGGTAACCGGCCTGTGCCGCGCGCGAGCCGAGAGCAAACGGCATCTAGAAGAGCGACTTCGCCGCCGCGGTGGCCGCGCTGACCAGCGGACCGGGATAGGCGAAGAACAGGATGTTGAAGAGGCCGGACACGGCGAGCACGGTGCGCAGCTCGATCCTGACCGGATCCACCGTCGGCAGCGGCTCGTCGAAATACATCGTCTTGACGATGAGCAGATAGTAGTAGGCGCCGACCACGCTGGTCAGCACGCCGATCACCGAGAGCGTGAACAGGCCAGCCTTGATCGCGGCGACGAACACGTACCACTTGGCGAAGAAACCCGCGAGCGGCGGGATGCCGGCCAGCGAGAACAGCAGCATCGCGAAGAAGAAGGCCAGCAGCGGGTTGGTGCGCGACAGGCCGGCGAAGTCGCTGATCTTCTCGAACGACTGCCCGTTGCGCTTGATCGCCATGATCACGGCAAACGAGCCGAGCGTCATCGCGACGTAGATCGCGATATACATCAAGACGCCCTGCGCGCCTTCCACCGTGCCCGCCGCAAGGCCGACCAGCGCAAAACCCATATGGCCGATCGAGGAATAGGCCATCAGGCGCTTGATGTTGGTCTGGCCGATCGCGGCGAAGGAGCCGAGCGCCATCGAGGCGATCGAGACGAATACGACGATCTGCTGCCACTGGAAGGTGATGCCGGGAAATGCGGTCAGCGCCACGCGCGTGAACACGGCGAGTGCGGCGACCTTCGGCGCGGACGCGAAGAACGCGGTCACCGGCGTGGGCGCGCCCTCGTAGACATCAGGCGTCCACATGTGGAACGGCACCGCCGAGACCTTGAAGCAGAGCCCGGCGAACAGGAACACCAGGCCGAAGATCACGCCGACGCTGCCGGCCTTGGCGGCAGTCGCGATGCCGGCGAAGCTGACCGTGCCGGTGAAGCCATAGATCAACGAGGCGCCATAGAGCAGCATGCCCGAGGAGAGCGCCCCGAGGACGAAATATTTCAGGCCAGCTTCGGTCGACTTGACATTATCGCGATGGCTCGACGCCACCACGTAGAGCGCGAGCGACATCAGCTCGAGGCCGAGATAGAGCAAGATCAGGTCACCGGCCGAGATCAGCACCATCATGCCGAGCGTCGAGAGCAGGACCAGGATGGCGTATTCGAAGATCCGCCGATCGGGGGCCGACAAGAACTCGGTCGACATCACGAGGGTCGCCAGCGAGCCGATCAGCGCCAGGATCTTCAGGAAGCGGGCGTAGTCATCGACGATGAAGCTGCCGCCGAAGGCTTGGCCCGTCGGCTGGCGCAGCTCCAGCAGACCGACCACGACCAGCAGACACGCGGCAAGGCCGGTGACGAGTGCCGTCGTTCCCTGCCCGCGGAATGCGCCCAGCATCAACAGCACCATGGCGCCGACGGCCAGCACCAGCTCCGGCAGCACGACCCCAAGGTAAGCCCCAAGATTCTCGATCATCGTCCTTGTCCCGACCTCTTGAGGTCTATTGCAGCAGCGCGGCCGCCTTCACGGCCGACACGGCTGTATTGTAGTTGCTGACGAGCTGCTGCACCGAAGCTGCCGACATGTCGAGCACCGGCTTCGGATAGACGCCGAACAGGATCGTCAGCGCGACCAGCGGAAACAGCGTCAGGCACTCGCGTGCGGTCAGATCCTTGATGGTCATCAGCGACGGCTTCACCAGCGCGCCGAACACCACCTTGCGATAGAGCCAGAGCGCATAGCACGCCGAGAAGATCACGCCGAAGGTGGCGAAGAACGTCGTCGGCGTCGACACCTTGAAGGTGCCGAGCAAGGTCATGAACTCGCCTATGAAGCCGGAGGTGCCGGGCAGACCGACATTGGCCATGGTGAAGACCATGAACACGAAGGCGTAGAGCGGCATCCGGTTGACCAGGCCGCCATAGGCCGCGATCTCGCGGGTATGCATGCGGTCGTAGACGATGCCGACGCAGAGGAACAGCGCACCCGACACGATGCCGTGCGAGATCATCTGGAATACGCCACCGGCTACGCCCTGCATGGTGCCGGCGAAGATGCCCATGGTGACGAAGCCCATATGCGCCACCGAGGAGTACGCGATCAGCTTCTTCATATCCTCCTGCATCAGCGCGACCAGCGAGGTGTAGATGATCGCGATCGCCGACAGCGTCCAGATCAGGGGCGCGAAGTCGTGCGAGGCCAGCGGGAACATCGGCAGCGAGAAGCGCAGGAAGCCGTAGCCGCCCATCTTCAGCAGGATCGCGGCGAGGATCACCGAACCCGCCGTTGGCGCTTCGACGTGGGCGTCGGGCAGCCAGGTGTGTACCGGCCACATCGGCATCTTCACCGCGAAAGAGGCGAAGAAGGCGAGCCATGCCCAGGTCTGCAGCGACCGCGGCACGGCGGTGTGCATCAAGGTCGGGATGTCGGTGGTGCCGCCATTCCAGTACAGCGCCATGATGGCCAGCAGCATCAGCACCGAGCCGAGCAGCGTGTAGAGGAAGAACTTGAAGGAAGCATAGACCCGGCGCGGGCCGCCCCAGACCCCGATGATCAGGAACATCGGGATCAGACCGCCTTCGAAGAACAGATAGAACAGCACGAGATCGAGCGCGGAGAAGGTG
Organism: Bradyrhizobium sp. STM 3843; assembly: GCF_000239815.1. Taxonomy (GTDB): domain Bacteria; phylum Pseudomonadota; class Alphaproteobacteria; order Rhizobiales; family Xanthobacteraceae; genus Bradyrhizobium. The sequence goes on from NZ_CAFK01000058.1 coordinate 33,896, forward strand.
CCGACCATCAGCGTTTCCAGGATCAGGAACGCCATCATGTATTCGCGCACCCGAACCGTCACCGACTTCCAGCTCGCGATGATGCAGAACGGCAGCAAGGCGGTGGTCAGGATCACGAACGGCAGCGAGATGCCGTCGACGCCCATGTGATAGGTGATGCCGCTCGCCAGCCAGCTGGCCTTCTCGACGAACTGGAAGTCCGACTGTGCCGGATCGAAGCGCAGCACCAGGATCACCGAGATCGCGAAGGTGATCAGCGTGGTCCACAGCGCGATCCAGCGGGCGTTGCGACGCGCCGCCTCATCCTCGCCCGGGACCAGATAGATCAGGAGCGCGCCGACCAGCGGCAGGAAAGTGACGACCGACAGAATTGGCCAGGTGGTCATTGCTGGCCTCCCATGAACATGAACCAGGTGATCAGGCCGGCGACCCCGATCAGCATGGCGAAAGCGTAATGATAGAGATAGCCGGTCTGGATCTTGACGACGTTGCGCGTGATGTCGAGCACCCGCGCCGAGACGCCGTCCGGTCCGAAGCCGTCGATGACGAAGCCGTCGCCCTTCTTCCACAGGAAGCGGCCGAGCCATTTCGCCGGACGGACGAAGATGACGTCATAGAGCTCGTCGAAGTACCATTTGTTGAGCAGGAAGTTGTAGAGCAGCGGCTGCTGGCTCGCGAGCTCCTCCGGAATGTCCGGTCGGCTGATGTAGAAGAAGTAGGAGATCGCAAAGCCCCCGATCATCATGAACAGCGGCAGCTGGCCCAGCCAGAACGGCATGTGCTCCATATCCGCCAGGATGTGCGGGTTCATCTTGACGGACTCGCGGAAAAACTCCTCGACCCCATGCTCGCCGACGAACAACTCCTTGAACGGGAACCCCGCAAGGATCGAACCTGCCGCCAGCACCCCGATCGGGATCAGCATCCAGATCGGGCTCTCATGTGCGGCCTCGTAGTGATGCTGATCGTGCGGCGTGCCGAAGAAGGTCTTCCAGATCAGGCGCCAGGAATAGAACGAGGTCAGGCCTGCCGCCACGACCGTAAGGAAATAGGCGTAGGTCGCGAACGTATTGTGCGAGGCGTAGGCCGACTCGATGATGGCGTCCTTGGAGAAGAAGCCCGCGAAACCCGGCACGCCGGTCAGCGCCATCGTGCCCACGCACATCACTGCGAAGGTATAGGGGATCTTGCGCCACAGCCCGCCCATGTTGCGGATATCCTGCTCGTGATGCATCGCGTAGATCACCGAGCCCGAGCCCAAGAACAGCAGCGCCTTGAAGAACGCGTGCGTGAACAGATGGAACATGCCGACTGAATAGGCGCCCGCCCCCATCGCCACGAACATGTAGCCAAGCTGCGAGCAGGTCGAATAGGCGACGATGCGCTTGATGTCGTTCTGCACCAGGCCGACGGTCGCCGCGAAGAACGCGGTGGTGGCGCCGACGAACATCACCACGGCCTGTGCATTCGGTGCGAGCTCGAACAAAGGCGACAGCCGCGCCACCATGAACACACCGGCGGTGACCATGGTCGCGGCGTGGATCAGGGCCGAGACCGGGGTCGGGCCTTCCATCGCGTCCGGCAACCAGGTGTGCAGCAGGAACTGCGCCGACTTGCCCATCGCGCCCATGAACAGCAGCAGGCAGGTCAACGTCAGCGCATCGGCGTGCCAGCCGAGGAGGTTGATGGTCTTGCCGGTCAGGCTCGGCGCTGCGTGGAAGATGGTCTCGAAGTCGGTCGAGTTGGTCAGCCAGAACACGGCGAAGATGCCGAGCGCGAAGCCGAAATCGCCGACGCGGTTGACCACGAACGCCTTGATCGCGGCAGCATTGGCCGAGGGGCGCTGATACCAGAAGCCGATCAGGAGATAGCTGGCGAGGCCGACGCCTTCCCAACCGAAGAACAGCTGCACCAGATTGTTCGCGGTCACCAGCATCAGCATCGCGAAGGTGAACAACGAAAGGTATCCGAAGAACCGCGGCCGGTTCGGGTCCTCGTCCATGTAGCCGATCGAATAGAGGTGGACGAGCGAGGACACGGTGGTGACGACCACCAGCATGACGGCCGTCAGCGTGTCGACGCGCAGCGCCCAGGACACCTGCAGCTCGCCGGAATTGATCCAGGGGAACAGCTCCAGGACGCCGGCGTCGTGGTGCAAGAAACCGACATTGATCAGGGTCGCCCAGGACAGCGCAGCCGCCACGAACAAAAGCGCCGTCGTGATCAGCTCCGCGCCGCGCGAACCCGCAGCCGGCGGCTCGGCGACATGATGGTCGTCATGGCCATGGCCATGATCGTCATGCGCGAGCGGCTCGTCGTGGGCGACGTGCACCAGCGCCGCATCGCCGCCGACATGCGCCGCCGTGCCGTGGTGATGGCCGTCATCATGATGCTCGACCGTATCGCCGCTCGGATTGCGCGCATGCGCCCCGAACAATGCGATCAGGCCGGCAAGGATCGCGCCGAGCAGCGGCAGAAAGACAATGGCCTGAATCATTCGTCCGTTCCCTTACGCATGACCATGCCGGCGAACCGGCCCCCACCTTCGCGGACCATGCGCTAGCCCTTCATCAGATTGACGTCTTCGACCGCGATCGAGCCGCGGTTGCGGAAATAGACCACCAGCACCGCAAGGCCGATCGCGGCTTCCGCCGCGGCTACCGTCAGCACCAGGAGCGCGAACACCTGCCCGACGATGTCGCCGAGGAAGGTTGAGAACGCCACCAGGTTGATGTTGACGGCGAGCAGGATGAGCTCGACCGACATCAGGATCACGATGATGTTCTTGCGGTTGAGGAAGATGCCGAGGATGCCGAGCGTGAACAGCATCGCGGCGACCGAGAGATAATGTCCGAGCCCGATGGTCATTTCACCCACTCCGCCGCGTCCGCATCCTGCAGCCCCTGCCCGACCGCGACCTTGCGCACGACCATCGCCATCTCCGGCGTGCGCGCATTCTGCACGTTGATGTCCTGCCGCTTGACGTTCGCCTTGTGGCGGAGCGTCAGCACGATCGCACCGATCATGGCAACCAGGAGCACCATGCCGGCGAGCTGGAAATAGTGGATATATTTCGTATAGAGCACGAGCCCGAGCGCCTCGGTGTTGCTCACATTGGCCGGGATCGCCGCCGTGATGGCCTTGGGCTTGGCGGGATCGATCACCCAATAGGAGACCGTGAGCAGCAGCTCGAACAGGAAGATGCCGCCGATCACGAGGCCGATCGGCATATACTGCAGGAAGCCTTCACGCAGCTCGGTGAAGTCCACGTCCAGCATCATGATCACGAACAGGAACAGCACCGCGACCGCGCCGACATAGACGACGACCAGGATCATCGCCAGGAATTCGGCACCCATCAGCACGAACAGGCCGGAGGCGTTGACGAAGGCGAGGATCAGATAGAGCACCGAGTGCACGGGGTTCTTCGAGACGATCACCATCACGGCGGACGCCACGCAGACCGCAGCGAACAGGTAGAAGAAAAGCGCTGGCAGGATCATCGGACGGCCTCAGCGATACGGCGCGTCGAGCGCGATGGCTTTGGAGATCTCGCGCTCCCAGCGGTCGCCATTGGCGAGCAGCTTCGCCTTGTCATAATAGAGCTCCTCGCGGGTCTCGGTCGCGAATTCGAAATTCGGCCCCTCGACGATCGCATCCACCGGGCAGGCCTCCTGGCAGAGGCCGCAATAGATGCACTTCACCATGTCGATGTCGTAGCGCACGGTGCGGCGGGTGCCGTCGTTGCGGCGCGGACCGGCCTCGATGGTGATCGCCTGCGCTGGACAGACCGCCTCGCAGAGCTTGCAGGCGATGCAGCGCTCCTCACCATTGGGATAGCGGCGCAGCGCATGCTCACCGCGGAAGCGCGGCGAGATCGGCCCCTTCTCGAACGGATAGTTCAGGGTCGGCTTGGCCTGGAAGAAGTAGCGCATGGCGAGGAAGAACGCCGAGACGAACTCCGACAGCAACAGCGAGCGTGCGGTGGCGTTGATGTTCATGGAAGCCTCATTGTGGGGCGATGCCGGCGAAATGCAGCACGCCCGCCACCAGCACCACCATCGCCAAAGAGAGCGGCAGGAACACTTTCCAGCCCAGCCGCATCAACTGGTCGTAGCGGTAGCGCGGCACGATCGCTTTCGCCATCGCAAACAGGAAGAACATGAAGAACAGCTTCAGCGCGAACCAGATCACGCCGGGGATCCAGGTGAAGGGCGGCAGCGCCACCGGCGGCAGCCAGCCGCCCAAGAACAGGATCGTCGCCAGCGCGCACATCGTGGTGATCGCGACATATTCGCCGAGCATGAACAGCAGATACGGCGTCGAGCCGTATTCGACCATGAAGCCGGCGACCAGCTCCGATTCCGCTTCGACCAGGTCGAACGGCGGGCGGTTGGTCTCGGCCAGCGCCGAGACGTAGAACACCACGAACATCGGGAACAGCGGCCAGACATACCAGTTCAGGATGGTCAGCTGCGGCAGGCCGATCAGGCTGGCGAGCCCGCGCGTGTTCTGCGCCTCGACCACCGCCGAGAGGTTCAGCGAGCCGGCACAGAGCAGCACGGTGATGATGACGAAACCGATCGAGACCTCGTAGGATACCATCTGCGCCGCCGAGCGCAGCGCCGCCAGGAACGGGTATTTCGAGTTCGACGACCACCCCGCCATGATGATGCCGTAGATCGACAGCGACGAGATGGCGAAGATGAAGAGGACGCCGACATTGATGTCGGCGATCACCCAGCCGAGATTGGTCGGGATCACCGCCCAGGCCGCCAACGCCAGCACGCATGACACCAGCGGTGCCAGCAGGAATACGCCCTTGTTGGCGCCGGCCGGGATGATCGGCTCCTTCAGCACGAATTTCAGCAGGTCGGCAAAGGATTGCAGCAGACCGAACGGCCCGACCACGTTGGGGCCGCGCCGGATCTGCACCGCCGCCCAGATCTTGCGGTCCGCCAACAGGATGTAAGCAATCGCGACCAGCAGCACGACCAGCAGCAGCACGCTTTCCGCGACCATGATGATCAGCGGCCACAGAAAGCCGGTCCAGAACGAGCTTGCGAAGAAATCAGCCATCAGGTCACGCTCACTCCGCTGCCACGAGCACGCGCCCTGAGGCGAGGCGGGAACATTCCGCCATCACCGCCGAAGCACGCGCGATCGGGTTGGTGAGATAGAAGTCTTCGAACGGCGGCTTGAACGGCGCCTTCTCCAGGCTGCCGCCCTTGCCCGCCAGAGCCTTGAGGTCGCCGATCGCGCCGGGCGCGATCTGGTCGAGGCGCTGAAGATGCGGCACGGCCTTGAAGATCGCGGCGCGCAGAGCCGCCAGCGAGTCATAAGGAAGTTTCTTGCCCAGCACGTCCGACAGCGCGCGGATGATCGCCCAGTCCTCGCGCGCCTCACCCGGGGGGAACGACGCGCGGCCCGTCATCTGCACGCGCCCCTCGGTGTTGACATAGATGCCGGACTTCTCGGTGTACGCCGCCCCCGGCAGGATCACGTCGGCACGATGCGCGCCGCGGTCGCCATGGGTACCGATATAGACCGTGAACACGCCCTCGGGCACCTCGACCTCGTCGGCCCCGAGCAGGAACAGGACGTCCATGGTGCCGAACGTCGTCATCTGCGCGGCGGTCAAACCGGTACCGACGAAGCCGATGTCGAGCGCGCCGACCCGCGACGCCGTGTCATGCAGCACGGCAAAACCGTTCCAGTCGTCCCTGACGCCGTTGGCGTCGAGCGCGAGCTTGGCCGCCAGCGACAGGATCGCCGCGCCATCGTGACGCGCGGCCGCACCGGCGCCGACCAATACGATCGGGTTCTTGGCACCCTTGAAAACAGACGCGAAGGAGTGTTTGCCGGCGGCAAGATCGCTCAGGGAATCCGTACCGGCGCCGATATGCTCGTAAGGATAGGTGAGATCGGCACGCGGGCCGACCAGGCCGACCTTGAGCTGGCCTGACCGCCAGCGCTTGCGGATGCGCGCGTTCAAGACCGCGGCCTCCCGGCGCGGATTGGCCCCGACGATCAGGATCGCGTCGGCCTGCTCGATGCCAGCGATGGTCGGGTTGAACAGATACGATGCGCGGCCAGCCTTCGGATCGAAGCTGTCGCCACCCTGCACCGCGACGTTGGTCGAGCCGAGCTTGGCGAGCAGCTCCTTCAGCGCGAACATCTCTTCGACCGCGGCGAGATCGCCGGCGATGGCGCCGATCCGCTTGCCGTCGATGCGGCCAAGCTTCGTGGCAATGGCCTTGAACGCCTCCGGCCAGGACGCCGCGCGCAGCTTGCCGCCCTCGCGGACATAGGGGCGGTCGAGCCGCTGCGTGCGCAGGCCGTCGACGATATGGCGGGCCTTGTCGGAGATCCATTCCTCGTTCACGGCATCATTGATGCGCGGCAGGATGCGCATGACTTCGCGACCACGGGTATCGACCCGGATCGCCGACCCGAGCCCGTCCATCACATCGATGGATTGGGTCTTGCCGAGCTCCCAGGGGCGCGCGGTGAAGGCATAGGGCTTCGAGGTCAGCGCGCCCACCGGGCAGATGTCGACCAGATTGCCCTGCAGCTCGGAGCTCAGCGCCTGCTCCAGATAGGTCGTGATCTCCATGTCCTCGCCACGGCCGATCGCGCCCATTTCCGGCACGCCGCAGACCTCCGCCGAGAAGCGGACGCAGCGCGTGCACTGGATGCAGCGGTTCATCGAGGTCTTGACCAGCGCGCCGAGATATTTGTCCTCGACCGCGCGCTTGTTCTCAGCGAAGCGGCTGGTGTCGACACCATAGCCCATCGCCTGGTCCTGCAGGTCGCATTCGCCGCCCTGGTCGCAGATCGGGCAGTCCAGCGGATGGTTGATCAGCAGGAATTCCATCACGCCTTCGCGTGCCCTCTTCACCATCGGCGACCGGGTCGAGATCTCCGGCGGCTCGCCCTTCGGGCCCGGACGGCAGTCGCGCACACCCCAGGCGCAGCTGGCAACCGGCTTCGGGCCGCCCTTCACTTCGACCAGGCACATCCGGCAATTGCCGGCGATCGACAGCCGCTCATGGTAGCAGAAGCGCGGGATTTCAGCGCCGGCCGCCTCGCACGCCTGGAGCAGCGTGTACTCCGGCGGAACATCGATCTCTTTGCCGTCGATGATGATTTTGGTCATCGCCTCACATCTCTCTCAATGCGTACGCACGTCGAGCGCCCAATCGGCGCGACGCGCGCATGAATGTTCTGGTGTCGGATGGCGCGCCATCCCCTACTCCGCCGCAACCATCTGCACGGGATCGCGCACGCCGATGTCGTCGATATCAGCCTTGTGCGAATACTGGTCGATCCGCGCCTCGATCTCGTGCCGGAAATGCGCAATCAGGCCCTGGATCGGCCAGGCCGCAGCATCGCCGAGCGCACAGATCGTATGGCCCTCGATCTGCTTGGTGACCTCGAGCAGCATGTCGATCTCGCGCTTGTGGGCGCGGCCCTCGGCCATGCGGGTCAGCACCCGCCACATCCATCCCGTACCCTCACGGCACGGCGTGCACTGGCCGCAGCTCTCATGCTTGTAGAAATACGAGATGCGCGCGATCGCCCGGATCAGGTCGGTCGACTTGTCCATCACGATGACGGCCGCGGTGCCGAGGCCCGAGCGCAGCTTGCCCAGGCTGTCAAAGTCCATCGGCGTGTCGATGATCTGCTCGGCCGGCACCATGCGGACCGAGGAGCCGCCGGGGATCACCGCCTTCAGATTGTCCCAGCCGCCGCGGATGCCGCCGCAATGCCTCTCGATCAGCTCGCGGAACGGAATGCCCATCGCCTCTTCGACGTTGCAGGGCCGCTCGACATGGCCGGAGATGCAGAACAGCTTGGTGCCGACATTGTTGGGACGGCCGATGCCGGCGAACCAGGCGGCGCCGCGCCGCAGGATGGCCGGGGCTACCGCGATCGACTCGACATTGTTCACCGTTGTCGGGCAACCATACAGGCCGACATTGGCCGGGAATGGCGGTTTCAGCCGCGGTTGGCCCTTCTTGCCCTCCAGGCTCTCCAGCAGCGCCGTCTCCTCGCCGCAGATATAGGCGCCGGCGCCGTGGGCGACGTAGAGGTCGAACGGCCAGCCGTGAATGTTATTCTTGCCGATCAGGTTGGCCTCATAGGCCTGGTCGATCGCCGCCTGCAGGTGCTCGCGCTCGCGGATGAATTCGCCGCGCACATAGATGTAGCAGGCATGCGCGCCCATCGCGAAGCTCGCGAGCAGACAGCCTTCGACCAGATGATGCGGATCATGCCGCATGATCTCGCGGTCCTTGCAGGTGCCCGGCTCGGACTCGTCGGCATTGACGACGAGGTAGCTCGGCCGGCCGTCGGTCGATTCCTTCGGCATGAAGGACCATTTCAGCCCGGTCGGGAAGCCGGCGCCGCCGCGCCCTCGCAGGCCCGATGCCTTCATCTCGCTCAGGATCCAGTCGCGTCCCTTGTCGATCAGCGCCTTGGTGCCGTCCCAGCTGCCGCGGCGGCGTGCGCCTTCGAGGCCCCAATCGTGCAGGCCGTAGAGGTTGGTGAAGATGCGGTCCTTGTCGTCGAGCATGGTCAGACTGCTTCCTCGCGTATCAACGGTTGGACTGCATGTAGGCGAGGCCGGCGGCGCAGCCACCGAACACCACCGCCCACAACAGGCTGGTTTCAAGCGACGCGTTGAGCGCAAAGCGCTGCAACACGAACATGAAGACGGCGGCGGCCGCCGTGTGCAGGACGATGGTGCGCCAGCTCTTCATCGCGCGCCTCCCTGCCCCGGCCGGGCCTGATGTCGGAAGACGGCTCATGTCGTCTCCTTCAACGTGGTCGGACCACCCAACGGCGCGGAGAACTGGCGACCGTTCTGCGGTCCTGGCTTGGGCGGATTGCCGGTGGCGAAGCCGTCCAGCACCTTGCCGAAGCTCTCCGGCGTCAGGTCTTCGTAGGTGTCCTTCCAGACCTGCACCATCGGCGCGTTCACGCAGGCGCCGAGGCACTCGACCTCCTCCCAGCTGAAATCACCGTCCTTGGAGAGATGGAAGGGGTCGTGATGGATGCGATGCTTGCAGACTTCGATCAGCTCTTCGGCGCCGCGCAGCCGGCACGGCGTGGTGCCGCAGACCTGCACATGCGCCTTCTTGCCGACCGGCTGCAGCTGGAACATCGTGTAGAAGGTCGCGATCTCCAGCATGCGGATATAGGGCATCTGCAGCATGTCGGCGACGGCGCGGATCGCCGCTTCCGAGACCCAGCCCTCGTTCTGTTCCTGGGCCCGCCACAGGATCGCAATCGCGGCCGACGCCTGCCGGCCTTCCGGATATTTCGCGATCTGGGCCTTGGCGAAGGCAAGGTTCTCGTCCGTGAACGCGAAGCTCGCGGGCTGCAATTCCTTGGGGGCAAGACGGCGGACAGACATGGTTCTTCAGTCTTTCATTGCATGCGGCGCGTGCCACCGGCATTGAGCGCATCGATGCGGTCCTGCCAGAAGGCGCTCGCGGTGCCGAAAACGTTGTAGCCGACGTGGGTGGAGACCTTGATGCGGTCGAGGATCGAGAGCTCCTTCACGGTCTCGAGCCGGCCGCTCGCGGGGTCATAGACGATCAGTTGCAGCGGGGTCTGATCGAGGATGTAGCGCGAAACCGTATGGTTGCGATCATGGCCGTGCTCCTCGCACAGGATCATGCTGTCGGTCGCAAGCAGCCGAGTGCCGCCCTTGATCGCCTCGACCTCGACGCCTTCGACGTCGAGCTTGATCAGATACTTGCCGGATGCAGCGATCTTGCCGTCGTCGATCAGGTCATCGAGCGCGATGACCGGTACCTGCTCTCCGCCCTCGACACTGCCCGCGATGCTGAACGCTTCGTGCTTGGTCCCGGTGAGATTGGCGGTGCCGCGCACAGCGCCGATCGCGCACTGCATCACCTCGAAGCGGTCGTTATTGATGCCGGCGTTGTTGGCGAGCTTGGCAAAGTTCTGCGACGACGGCTCGATCGCGATCACTCGATGCGCGCCGAACGGCGCGCTCGACACCAGGACCGACCAATAGCCGTAGTTGGCGCCGCAATCGATGAAGGTGTAGTCGACGTCGACCGCACCCAGAAACAACAGCTCGAGCTCGTCCTCGTAAGTGTAGGCGCGGTTGAGCAGCTTGCTCCAATAGCCGTCACCATAGGGAAACGCGAACACCGCATCCGTGTTGAGCTTGATGGCGATGTCGCGCCGCGGCAGCGTCTTACGCAGCAGGTTGGCGCAGTGATTGTAGCCGCGATGCGAGAAATGCGAGGAAATCTTCGAGCCGGTCGCCAACGCCAACGCAGCCGTGCGCTCCCACAGGTTCGCTCCTTCGAGCGCCCCCGATGCACGGTCGAACTGGATCGGCGCAAGCCCCATCAGCGATCGACCTCCCCGAACACGATGTCGAGCGAGCCGAGAATGGCCGAGACGTCGGCCAGCAGATGGCCGCGGCAGATGAAATCCATCGATTGCAGATGCGCAAAGCCCGGCGCACGGATCTTACACTTGTACGGCTTGTTGCTGCCGTCCGAGACCAGGAACACACCAAACTCACCCTTCGGCGCTTCGACTGCGACGTAGACCTCGCCGGCCGGCACGTGCACGCCTTCGGTGTAGAGCTTGAAGTGATGGATCAGCGCTTCCATCGAACGCTTCATCTCGCCGCGGCGCGGCGGCGAAATCTTGTTATCGGTGATCATCACCGGCCCCTGCCCGTCCGGCGCGCGCAGCTTGGCGATGCACTGCTTCATGATGCGCACGGACTGCCGCATCTCTTCCATGCGGATCAGATAGCGGTCGTAGCAGTCGCCGTTCTTGCCGATCGGGATGTCGAATTCCATCTCGGCATAGCAATCATAGGGCTGCGCCTTGCGCAGGTCCCAGGCCGCGCCCGAGCCGCGCACCATCACGCCGGAGAAGCCCCAGGCCCACGCGTCCTGCAGCGTCACCACGCCGATATCGACGTTGCGCTGCTTGAAGATGCGGTTCGCGGTCAACAGCCGGTCGAGATCGTCGACCACCTTCAGGAAGGGGTCGCACCAGGTTTCGATATCGTCGATCAGCTTCGACGGCAGGTCCTGATGCACGCCACCGACGCGGAAGTAATTGGCGTGCATGCGCGAGCCCGAGGCGCGCTCATAGAACACCATCAGCTTCTCGCGCTCTTCGAAACCCCACAAGGGAGGCGTCAGCGCGCCGACGTCCATTGCCTGCGTCGTGACGTTGAGCAGGTGAGATAGGATGCGGCCGATCTCGCAGTAGAGCACGCGGATCAACTGGCCGCGCCGCGGCACCTCGATGCCGAGCAGCTTCTCAGCCGCAAGGCAGAAGGCGTGCTCCTGATTCATCGGGGCGACGTAGTCGAGCCGATCGAAATAAGGGGTCGCCTGCATATAGGTCTTGGCCTCGATCAGCTTCTCGGTGCCACGATGCAGCAGCCCGATATGCGGATCGACGCGCTCGACCACCTCGCCGTCGAGCTCGAGCACGAGGCGCAGCACGCCGTGCGCCGCCGGATGCTGCGGGCCGAAATTGATGGTGAAGTTGCGGAGTGCGGGGCTTTGCTCGTTCATGCTCGGACCTCCCACTCACTTGTTCGCCTTCTCGTCGCCGGGCAGCGGATAGTCCGCGCCTTCCCAGGGCGACAAGAAATCGAACTTGCGGAATTCCTGGTTGAGCCGGACGGGCTCGTAGATCACCCGCTTCTCGGCGTCGTCGTATCGCACCTCGACGAAGCCGGTGAGCGGAAAGTCCTTGCGCAGCGGATGGCCGTCGAAGCCGTAGTCCGTCAGCAGCCGTCGCATGTCGGGATGACCGGTGAAGATCACGCCATAGAGGTCGTAGGTCTCCCGCTCAAACCAGTCGGCCCCCGGAAACACCTCGATGATCGAGGGCACCTGGGTCGTCTCGTCGGCCTCGGCCTTCAGCCGGATGCGCGTGTTCAGTGTCGGCGACAGCAGGTGATAGACGACATCGAAGCGCTTCCCGCGGTCGGGATAGTCGACGGCCGTGATATCCGTGAAGTTGATGAAGCGGCAGGCGGGATCGTCGCGCAGATATTTCACGACCTCGACGATCCGGCTCGGCTCAACATGGACCGTGAGCTGATTGAAGGCCACCGAATGTCCCGTCGCCGCGCCGGGAAGCGCGCCAACGATCGTCTGCCCAAGGGCGTCGAGCTTGCCGTCGTCCATTCGAAAAACCTTCAGCGTTCGATCGTGCCGGTGCGCCGGATCTTCTTCTGCAGCAGCAGAACACCGTAGAGCAGCGCTTCCGCGGTCGGCGGGCAGCCGGGCACGTAGATATCGATAGGAACGATGCGATCGCAGCCGCGGACCACCGAATAGGAATAATGGTAGTAGCCGCCGCCATTGGCGCACGAGCCCATCGAGATGACGTAGCGCGGCTCGGGCATCTGGTCGTAGACCTTGCGCAGCGCCGGCGCCATCTTGTTGGTCAGAGTACCTGCGACGATCATCACGTCTGACTGGCGCGGCGAAGCGCGCGGCGCAAAGCCGAAGCGCTCCACATCATACCGCGGCATCGAGACCTGCATCATCTCGACCGCGCAGCAGGCCAAGCCGAACGTCATCCACATCAGCGAGCCGGTGCGGGCCCAGGTGATGAGGTCGTCAGCGGCAGCGACGAAAAATCCCTTGTCCGACAGCTCGTGGTTGACCTCGAGGAAATACGGGTCGTTGGCGCCGATCGGCTTGCCGGTCGCGGGATCGAGAATGCCCCTCGGAGCCGGAGCGATCGCCGGCCCGGTTCCGGGCGTGGTCGGGCTCAATCCCATTCAAGCGCGCCTTTCTTCCATTCGTAGGCAAACCCGACTGTCAGCACGGCCAGGAACACCAGCATCGACCAGAAGCCGGCCGCGCCGAGCTTGCCGAACGCCACCGCCCACGGAAACAGGAACGCCACTTCCAGGTCGAAGATGATGAAAAGGATGGCAACCAGGTAGAAGCGAACGTCGAACTTCATCCGGGCGTCATCAAACGCATTGAAGCCGCACTCATAAGCCGACAGCTTCTCGGGGTCCGGCTGCTGGTAGGCGACCAGGAAGGGGGCGATCAAGAGCGCCAACCCGATCAAGGTTGCGACACCGATAAACACCACAAGAGGAAGATAATTCTGGAGAATGCCGGTCATCGGCGTGACTTTCTTCTGCGGTTTTCGGGACCGGGCCGCAGACTCGTTGCATTGGAATTGTTCTGAGCCTTAGCGCAGCGCACTAAGCCGCGCAAGACAAGCTATCTTGACGCCGTCAGCCCTCCCCACATTGCGGTCCGCCCGACACACCTTGGCCCTGCGCATACGACAGAGCCGGATTGCGCCTGCATCCGACCTGCGTCGCATGCTGCGCCAGCAGTCCCCCCGCCACGGTCGGATCTGAGCAATGACAAAGCGAGCGGCGGCGTCATCACCCTCGAGGCGCCTGCGCTTTTGGCGATAGGTCCGCGAGCTCGCGCGCAACCAGAACCAGGTCGCCTTGGCCACCCCCTCGCCTCTGTCCGCAATCTAGGAATTGATTCGTCTCAACACAAACCGCGAGATCATGAGCTTTTCTCCATGTCACGCGCTTCGATCGATGGACGTCTTGGACGTCTATCCTACTTGGTGCAGCCGCCCCGCCGAGGCCCGCTGCCGAGGGCGAGGTCCCGGTCAGCGGCATGGCCCGTACCGTCGCGGTCCGATCCGAGGTGCTGCTCTTGGGCGAGCCCTGCGCGCCGCGCCGATCCGATCTCGTCCGCCAAGATCGGCAGACCATCGTCGAGCTCCGGCAGGATCATGCGACCGTCATCGTGACCTACAATCCGCAGCAGGCGGTGCGCGTCTCCGGCTTTGGCGGCTTCAATGTATCCGGGCGAGATGCTGGAATTCGGAACTGTCCAGGACGACGTCCAGCCCCCGAAGGAGGCGCGCACGGAGCGCGTCATCACCGTCGGCTTGGCTGATCGGCAGCCCGGCACCTCCAGCCCGATTGAAGTTAGGAATATTGCAACCGAACGAAACCATTTCGAGGAAGCGAAGAAACCGGTTCGAAACAAACACCGATTAATGGTGCAGGCAACCAAATGGCGCTCTGAGACGCCGGGAGGCTGAGATGAACCACACATTCCATTCTGCCGATCGTGCGACCCACCTGAAGATCCTGGTGGTGGCGCTGGTGGCGGGTATCGCGGTGGCCGCTTTTGGGATCGCCGCCCGCTCTTCTGTTGACGACAGCCAGACCGCATCCGCCCGCGTGGTCAAAGCCGGCAAGCCGGTCGTCGTCACCAGTTCCGACACCCCGATGGTCCGCTGAGTCCTCCTGGCATACGGCATCAGCCCAGCCGCGGCCGCCCCCTTGGGCGGCCTTTTTTTGTGTCTGACAGACCGGAGGTGCTGAACACAGTGGAACGCGCCAAAGGGCGCGCCAAGCAGCGTGCGCGCCCGAACCGGCCGCTATCGAGGATGGAATGTTAAGCCATTGAAAACATGGCGCGAGAGACGGGGCTCGAACCCGCGACCTCCGGCGTGACAGGCCGGCGCTCTAACCAACTGAGCTACTCCCGCGCGATCGCGAAAACCCGCGGAGAGCCGGGACTTAAAGGGGCCAACTTTCGAAGTCAAGGACAATGAGATGCCCTGTGGGAAGTCGGTCTGTCCCCCTCGCCGGGCTCGAATGCCCGCACCGGACCCAGGGCCACCCGACCCGTCCAAGCGGGCCCAGCCGGCCGCAGTCCTTCAGCCACAAAGCCGGTTCCGGTCTAACCTGCCGGGCGTGCGTCTGTTATACCGTCGGCCCAGCTTCACCCCATTCCGCCGTGGCCAGCATGCTCAAATCTCCCCTCGCCTTCACCCATACCGTCACCGAGCGTTTCCTGCGCTATGTCGTGATCGACACCCAGTCCGACCCGAACTCGCCGACATGCCCGTCCACTGAAAAGCAGAAGGACCTCGGGCGCGTGCTCGCCGCCGAACTGCAGGCGATGGGGCTCACCGACGCACATCTTGACCAGCACGGCTATGTCTACGCGACGATTCCCGCCACCACCGACAAGCGCGTGCCGGTCATCTGCTTCTGCTCGCACATGGACACGTCGCCGGACTGCACCGGCGCCAACGTCAAGCCGCAGGTCGTGCGCAACTACCAGGGCGGCGACATCGTGCTGCCGGGCGATCCCACCCAGGTGATCCGCGCCGCCGACCATCCGGCCCTCAAGGATCAGATCGGCAGCGATATCATCACGACCGACGGCACCACGCTGCTCGGGGCTGACAACAAGGCCGGCGTCGCCGAGATCATGGATGCGGCGCAGTTTCTGGTGAACAATCCGCAGATCAAGCACGGCACCATCAAAATCCTGTTCACGCCGGACGAGGAGATCGGCCGTGGCGTGGAGAAGGCCGACCTGAAGAAGCTCGGGGCCGATTTCGGCTACACGATGGACGGCGAGACCGCCGGTCACATCGAGGACGAGACCTTCTCTGCGGATGGCGCCAGCATCACGATCACCGGCGTCAGCGCTCATCCCGGCTTCGCCAAGGGCAGGATGGAGCATGCGATCAAGATCGCCGCAGCGATTGTCGAGCGCCTGCCGAAGGACACCTGCTCGCCCGAGACGACCGAAGGCAAGGAAGGCTTCCTGCATCCGGTGGGCATCTCCGGCGCGCTCGAACAGGCGCGGCTCGATTTCATCGTGCGCGACTTCTCCGAAGCGGGCCTGAAGCAGAAGGAGGCGTTGCTCGAAGCGATCGTCAAGGACGTGATGAAGGGCTACCCGCGCTCCAGCTATCGCATGGAGATCAAACAACAGTATCGCAACATGAAAGAGGTGATCGATCGCCATCCGGCGATCGTCACTTACGCCGAAGATGCGATCCGGCGCGCCGGCCTGGAGCCGGTCAGGACCTCGATCCGCGGCGGCACCGACGGTTCACGGCTGTCCTTCATGGGACTGCCCTGCCCCAACATCTTCGCCGGCGAGCACGCCTTCCACTCGCGCCAGGAATGGGTCAGCGTGCAGGACATGGAGAAGGCGGTGCAGACCATCGTGCATCTGGCGATGATCTGGGAGGAGCGGGCCTGACATCAGGCCGCACCGGCAGGCCGGCGCCGTGGGCCCTCTCGCAACCGGAACCATTCACGTCGTGGCATCGTTTCCGCAAGCAACGAGTGGAGGACACGATGCCCAAAGAGAACGATCTCGAAGGCCCGCCGGATATGGGCGGCAAGCATGGCGGCCAAGCCGGCATGCCGAAGCCGACACCGCGGCCCGATCCGCACGAGGCCACCAAGTCCGGCGATGTGCCGGCACGACAATCCACGACCAAGCCTGACCGGAGCTGAAGCCTCTCGAGGCAGCTCAGGCGCGGGCGGTGACCAGCCAGATCGAGCCCGGCAAGATCACGTTGTCCCCGCGCAGATGCGGCGCCAGTGTCTCGCGGATCGACTGGCGCGCCGCCTCGCGCAGCTCCTCAGGATGCCCCTGCAAGGCACGGCTTGCGGGGCCGATCTCCAGTGCCGACTGCACCGCCGCTTCCAGGCCCTTGCCGATCGCGACATCGAGCGACAGCGCGCATGCCTCCATGGCGATATCGGCAAAGCCGGCCTCGCCCAGGATGCGCCTGACCCGCGCTTCCGAGGCAAAAGCAAACGGGCCGGGATCTTCCGGCCCCACCTCGGGCATCTTGGGCACGTGGCGATAGACCGCCTGGAGCGGCGCCATCATCCAGGGATTTTGCTTGGGCTCACGCCAGCAGGCAAAGACGACGCGGCCGGACGATTTGAGGGCGCGGTGCAAATTGGCAAACGAGACCACGGGCTCGGCGAAGAACATCACGCCGAAGCGCGACACCAGGAAATCGAAACTTGCAGGCTCGAACGGGTGGACCGTCGCATCCGCCAAAGCGAACTGCACCGGCAGCTCAGCGGCCGCGGCGGCTTGCGCCCGGGCCAGCATCGGGACCGAAATGTCGACGCCGAGCACGAAGCCGCCGGGGGCCACCTGCTTGGCAAGCGCAAGCGCGAGGCCACCACAGCCGGAGCCGACATCGAGGATGCGATCGCCCGGCCGGGCCTGGATCCGCTCGATCAGGATCTGCGAGACCGGCGCGAGCAGGATCTCCTGCGCGGCCTCACGGTCCGACCAGCGCTGGCCGCCGGGGCCGTTCCAATAGGCGATCTGATCGGCATTCCGTTCGTGGCCTGAGGTGACTTGCATGGCGGGATCCGCGCTTCTGACAATGACGGGGCGCAATCGGCGCATGTGCGCGCCCCCAATGTCAAGCCACGAGGCTTTGACGCATTCTCAATTCGCGTGGCGCGGCGTGATCAGCATCGGCAGGCCGTTCACCGGCCGCAAGGTGATCTTCTGCTGCGGCCAGACCTTGGCGCCCGGCGCAAGCGTCAGGTCGAAGTGCCGGATCAGCATGGCCAGGACCAGGGTGGCCTCCTGCAGCGCAAAGGACGCACCGATGCAAGTGCGCGGACCAGCACCGAACGGGAGGTAGGCGTAGCGGGCGATCCTGGCGCGTGCCTCCGGCATGAAGCGCGTGGGATCGAATTCGTCCGGCCGGTCCCACAAGGTGCGGTGGCGATGCAGCACGTAAGGCGAGACCACGATCAGCGCCCGCGGCCGAATCGCAAAACTGCCGATCTCATCGGGCCGTTCGGCCGAGCGGCTGAGCGCGGCAATCGGCGGATAAAGCCGCAACGCCTCCTCGACCACCGCGCGCGTCACGACCAGCCGTTCAACGAGCCCCTCATGCGGTCCGGCCAATTCGCGATCCGCCTCCTCTCGCACCCGCCCGGCCCAGTCCGGCGCCTGCGACAACAGGAAGAGCGACCAACCCAGCGTATTGGCGGTGGTCTCATGGCCTGCGGACAGGAAGGTCAGAATATTCGAGCGGACCTCGGTGAGGCTCATCGGCCGGCCCGTCGAGGGATCGAGCGCGCGCAGCAGCAAGGTTAGCAGGTCGGTTGCCGGTCCTGACTGTTGACAGGCGCCAAGCTCCTGGCAGGTGCCAAGGCGCCGCTGCCGGGCCGCGATGATCTGGTCGATGACGCCCTCGAAATAGCTCATGGTCTGCTTGAGCCGCCTCCGCCCCGGTCGCGGCACGATCTCCGGGACGCCGAACAGATCCAGCGCCCCGATCCGGCCGATGGTGGCGAAATAGGCGTTCATGGCGAGGCGAAATTCGTCGAGATCGCTGGCCACGCCATCCGAGAAGATGGTGAGCGCCAGCACGTTGAGCGTGAGCAGCGTCATCTCGGTCGCGACGTCGACAACGTCGGTCGGTGCAAATCGGCGCCAGCGCTCGACCAGCCCTCGCCCGGCCGACAGCATCGCGGCGGTGAGCCCGATCACCGTCCTGCGCGCGAACACCGGCGCCAGCGTACGCCGCTGGACTTCCCAGCGCTCGCCCTCCACGCTCAAGAGTCCGTCGCCGAGACCGACTGCGAGGATGCGGCGCTGGATCGGGTCCTTGCGGTAATTGGCGGCGTTGTCGACCAGCACGTGCTTGATCGCGGCGGGTTCGTGCACCAGCACCGCATCGGCAAAGGGCAGCGTCACCCGCGCGATCGGCTGCTCGAAAAAATCTGCGCTCCAGCACTCCAGCGGATTGCGCTTGAGCGTGGACAATAACCTGAATAGCCCCAACCGGGCCGCCGGCGGCACCGGCGCCGGCGGCCGAAAGCAGACCCCAGCGGCGTCTGACATCAACAGCATAAGTAAGACAAAGCCCCAGCCGAAATGACCCCATAACGCAGGACCCGTCATACAAGTTCCCGCTTCTGCTTGTTGCAGAGACTGGTAGTCCACAGCTCGCGGCAGTTGAGCAACAGTTGCCGAAGGGATTTGTAAACGGTGTCCTAATAAGCCAAAGCGGTGCTGCTACATGCCGCTGCAGGCCTGCGCTATACCTCTCATACTACCGATGACAGAGCTTTGGGATTGCGGAGGGTTGGCGTGCAAAATCGATGGCTGGTGGAGCTGTTCGTGTCGTGGCTTCCATTTATCATACTGATCGGTGTCTGGCTTTGGCTCAGCCGTCGATGGTCAGCCGGCTCCGCCGCAAAGCTGGTGCAGCTCTACGAGCAGCAGATCGTTGAAAGCAGGCGCATGAACGCGCATCTGGAGCGGATCGCGATCAGCCTTGAGAAGCGCGCGGCCGAATAGCGCGGGTCGCCACGCTGGCGCAAATGGCCTTTCTCTTGCTTGCTGATTTTGCAAGCCCGAGTGACTTCATGCGATATCTCGTCGTTGCCGATCTTCATTACACGCTGCCGCAGTTCGACTGGCTTGTCGCGGCCGCCGTTCATTTTGATCTCGTCATCTTCGCGGGCGACGCGCTGGATCTCGGCTCGATCGTTGATTACCGAGCTCAGATCGTCGTGGTTCGAAAATACCTGTCGATCATCGCGGCCAGGACCCGCGTTGTCCTCTGCTCGGGCAACCACGACCTCGACAACAGGAGTCCCGAGGGAGAGAAGATCGCAAGCTGGATACGCGAGGTCCGAGAGCTTGGGATCGCCTGCGATGGCGATACGCTGCGGCTTGGCGATCTGACCCTTACCATCTGTCCTTGGTGGGATGGCCCCTTGGCCAAGGCCTCGATCGAGCGACAGCTCAGCGATGCCACCGCCGAGCGCGCGACGAACTGGATCTGGGTGCATCACGCTCCGCCGACGAATTCGCCGGTGAGCTGGGGCGGCAAGCGTTTTTTCGGCGATTCTGAGCTCCTGAACTGGATCACTCGCTATCAGCCCTCGATGGTCGTTTCGGGTCATGTCCACCAGTCGCCCTTCATCGGCCAGGGCTCCTGGTTCGATAGGCTGGGTTCGACATGGGTGTTCAATACCGGCCGGCAGCCGGGGCGTCCGCCGGCCTACATCGTCGTCGAGCCTTCCGCTGGTCGGGCCTACTGGCTCGCTGCAGGACAAGCCGAGTGGATCGATCTCAGCGCGCCGTTGCAGAGGCCGGCGCGGCCGGTCGCCGATCCGCCCGATTGGCTCAAAGCCGTGGATCGGATTCCAGATCCGTTCCTGGTGAAACCTGCTGTGGGGGCAGGTTGATCATGCTCTGCAAGACCTCGCCGACCATCGCGAGGTGGGTCCCGTGCCCGGCATATTGGCGCTTCAGGTCGGCAAGATAGGTGTTTGCCGCATTCAGGCGCTGCGCCAGCATCCGAGCGACCGAAAGTGCGAGTTCTGGTGTTTCCGCCAAGAAGCGCCCGGCATCGACGACCTCGTAGACACGGCATTCCGTGCAGGTCCGGACGGTGGCCGTGTGCGGCTGATCCAGCAGCAGCGACATCTCACCGAACAGCGCACCTGGCTCGGAGACGACCGCGACCGTTGCGCCAGCCTTCATCACCTCCAGGCGGCCTTCCAGCAGGATGTAGAGGTGTCCCGTGCCGATGCCTTCCTGAAGCAGGTCGGAGCCTGCCGGAATGGTCCGCTCGCTTCCACCCGTGCAGTGGCGCAGGAATTCGCTCATGTGCTCGTCCAAACTGACCGTCAAGCGGCGATCAGCCTAGCTGAATAAAGCCCGATAACAATGCGGAATTCGCAAGCCCCGGAGCGAGCCAAACCCATGAAGGTGCGGCAAGGATTAGGTCCCAGCGCGCCTCACCAACGCTCAGAGATGCTTTCGCCGACCCCAAGCGCGGCCCAGCGATGACTCAGGCGCTGAAACTCGGTTCGAATCTCGGCAAGCCGTTGCGGCGTAAATTGCGCCCGCTCTCTCGGCTCCATCCGCGCCAGCATGCCGCTTGCGGACGAGGCCATCGCCGCAGCACGCGCGCGCAGCGCTGGATCATCGGCGTGCTGCAGCCAGTCGTGCCAGCACACATAGGTGGCCCGCTCGGATCGACCATAATCCTCGGTCTGTTCCGGCATCTGGCGACGGTCCTTCGCCGCATGTTTCCGCTGCAACCGCGAGGTGGTACGGCTGGACGCGTCCCCTGCAACCGCATGAAAGGTCTTGGCTGTGCCGCCCGTGGCGAGCCGCCCGAAAATGGCGCCTTCGAGCCCGAGACATTTCTCGACAATGAAGTGCTGCAGATCATGCGGCATCCAAGGATCGAACCCGGGCGCCGGATTCATCTCGAGCACCCGCCCATCACCCAGTGTCGCCCGCACCGCGTAGCGGCGCTCGCCGGTTCGGATGAAGCTGACCGACATCGATTTGCGCGCACGTTGTTTCATGGGACAAATACTATCACATGACGAACAGGGCGGCTCCTACACCAAGGATGCTGCCATATTGGTCTGGCGCCCGTAGCGCGCAGACAATCGACAAAATCCAACGATGAAATGGGAGCAACATCGGACAACGGAATGGTAGGCGGTGAGAGATTCGAACTCCCGACCCTCTCGGTGTAAACGAGATGCTCTAACCAGCTGAGCTAACCGCCCGAACGCCGCCTCTTTACCCCTTGCCCGCCGTCCAATCAATCGCCCGGACGGGCCGGCAGTCCGGTTATCTCATCGATCCAGAGGACGGCGGAGCGGCACCATTTCTGGCGGCGGGGCTTGAGCTGGTCGCGCTGGCGGATGCTGCCCCAGCGAATGCCCCAATCGCCCGGACCGCCCTCGCCGCTCGTGAACAGCGGTGCACCGCAGTCGCCGCAGAAGTGCTGCTGCCGCGGCCGGCCATTGTCGCCGAGCTTTGGTATAGAGCTTGGGCGTGCCGCCCGTCAGCCGCACCTGCTCTGCCGAGCAGACCACGGTTACCCGAAATGCCGAGCCGGTCAGGGATTGGCAGTCGGTGCAATGGCAGATCGAGACCTGCTCCGGATCGATCTCGGCGGCAAATGTCACCCGGCCACAATGGCAACCACCGTCGATCTGCATGGGTGCCTCCAAACCAGGCCGCGCATTTGCGCGATAGATAAGCCAAAGCTAAGCGAAACGTAAGAGCAACTTAAGGACGCATACCGTCGCGATAACTACCTTGCCGCTGGTGCGTCGACAGGTCGGCAGCGCCGCAAAGAAAGTCCGACAGTCCTCGAACGAGCACACCGCATCGGGAGCAAGATATGACCAAATCGATTTTAGCAGCGGGAACATTCATCGCATTGCTGGCCGCTTCGACCTCGGCTCAGGCAATCTGCGTCACCCAATTCAGCGATCAGCTCTATGGCGTCTACAAAGCCAATGATGGTGGCACCTACCACGTCAGGCAGATCGGCAATGACGTCTGGTGGAGCGGCGACAGCGCTGATCAGCGCGTCAGAAACGTGTTTCATGGCCAGATCAAGGGCAACATCCTGACGGGCGGCTGGCTCGATGTTCCCCTCACCGACCATGAATTTCCGACCAATGCCGGCCAGGTCACCGTCGAAATCTCCGCAGATCACGAGAGCTTCAAGAAGCTTAACAGTCCGACCGGCCCCCACGCGGCGTCATGGCGAAGGACCTTCAGCTGCCCCGATACCAACTGACACATCCGAACGCCGGACGGGGCCGCAACGGCGTCGCACGAAACGGGTCCACGAGCACAGGTCGCGGCTGGCTGCGGGATCGAAACGCAACCGCCGCGCTCACAAAAAAAAGCGGCGCCCCGAATGGGACGCCGCTTCGCTTTGATGATCGGTCGCTGTTAGTGCGCGGTCAGACCGCCGGCGGCTTCCTCGGTCTCCGCCGAACTGACGGGAACCTTGGTGTCCTCCTCCCAGACGATCGGCACCGGCTTGCGCACCAGGGCGCGGGCGACGACGTCGTCGAGGCGGGCCACCGGCACGATCTCCATGCCGCCCTTGATCGCATCGGAAATCTCCGACAGATCCTTGGCGTTGTCCTCGGGGATCAGAACCGTCTTGATGCCGCCACGGGCGGCGGCCAGCAGCTTCTCCTTCAAGCCGCCGATCGGCAGCACGCGTCCGCGCAGCGTGATCTCGCCGGTCATCGCGACATCATGGCGGACCGGGATTCCGGTCATCACCGAGATGATCGTCGTCGCCATCGCCACGCCGGCCGAGGGGCCGTCCTTCGGGGTCGCCCCCTCCGGCACGTGGACGTGGATGTCGCGGCGGTCGAACAACGGCGGCTCAATGCCGTAGTTGATCGCACGCGACCGAACGAAAGATGCCGCAGCGGAGATCGACTCCTTCATGACGTCGCGCAAATTGCCCGTCACCGTCATCTTGCCCTTGCCGGGCATCATGACGCCTTCAATGGTCAACAGCTCGCCGCCAACATCGGTCCAGGCCAAGCCCGTCACGATGCCAATCTGGTCGTCCTGCTCGATCTCGCCGAAGCGGTACTTCGGAACCCCTAAGAATTCCTCGACGGTCTTCTCGCTGACCTTGACCGACTTCTTCTTCGAGATCATCAGCTCCTTCACGGCCTTGCGGGCCAGAGTGGAGATCTCACGCTCCAGGTTGCGCACGCCCGCTTCGCGGGTGTAGCGCCGGATGACGTGCAGAAGCGCGTCGTCGTCGATCGACCATTCCTTCGAATCCAGACCGTGCTTGGACAGCGCGTTCGGGATCAGATGCTTGCGCGCGATCTCGAGCTTCTCGTTCTCGGTGTAGCCCGCGATCCGGATGATCTCCATGCGGTCCATCAGCGGTCCCGGAATATTGAGCGTATTCGCGGTCGTGATGAACATCACGTTGGACAGATCGTAGTCGACCTCGAGATAGTGGTCGTTGAAGGTCGTGTTCTGCTCAGGGTCCAGGACCTCAAGCAGCGCGGATGACGGGTCGCCCCGGAAGTCCGAGCCCATCTTGTCGATCTCGTCCAACAGGAACAGCGGGTTCGAGGTCTTGGCCTTGCGCATCGACTGGATGATCTTGCCGGGCATCGAACCGATATAGGTCCGGCGATGACCGCGGATCTCCGCTTCGTCGCGCACGCCGCCGAGCGAGACGCGCACGAATTCGCGGCCCGTGGCCTTCGCGATCGACTTGCCGAGCGAGGTCTTGCCGACGCCGGGAGGTCCGACCAGGCACAAGATCGGGCCGGTCAGCTTATTGGCGCGCGACTGCACCGCCAGATACTCGACGATACGGTCCTTGACCTTCTCCAGCCCATAGTGATCCGCATCCAGAACCGCCTGCGCGGCCTCCAGATCCTTCTTCACCTTGGACTTCTTGTTCCACGGGATCGACAGCAGCCAATCCAGGTAGTTGCGCACGACGGTCGCTTCCGCGGACATCGGCGACATCTGACGCAGCTTCTTCAGCTCGTGCTGCGCCTTCTCGCGCGCTTCCTTGGAGAGCTTGGTCTTGTTGATCCGCTCTTCCAGATCGGCGAGCTCGTCGCGGCCGTCCTCGTCACCCAGCTCCTTCTGAATGGCCTTCATCTGCTCATTCAGGTAGTACTCGCGCTGGGTCTTCTCCATTTGTCGTTTGACACGCGAACGAATCCGCTTCTCGACCTGCAGCACCGAGATCTCGCTCTCCATCAGGCCCAGCACCTTCTCCAGGCGCGTGGTGACGGACAGCGTCTCCAGGATGCCCTGGCGATCGGCGATCTTGACCGCGAGATGCGAGGCGACCGTGTCGGCCAGCTTGCCGAAATCGGTGATCGACTGAACGACACCGACGACCTCAGCCGAGATCTTCTTGTTGAGCTTCACATAGCTCTCGAAATCGGACACGACCGAGCGCGCCAGCGCTTCCGCCTCGACCGATTTGGCATCGGTGTCGGCCAGCGCAACGGCAGTAGCTTCGTAGTAGTCGGCTCGATCGGTGTATTTCTCGACCCGCGCGCGCTCCAAGCCTTCGACCAGCACTTTCACGGTGCCGTCGGGCAGCTTGAGCAGCTGCAGAACGCTCGCAAGCGTGCCGGTCTCGTAGATCGCGTCCGCGGCCGGATCATCGTCGGACGCATTCTTCTGCGTCGCCAGCATGACCAGCGCGTCGTTCTTCATGACCTCTTCGAGCGCGCGAATCGACTTCTCGCGGCCAACGAACAGCGGCACGATGTTGTGCGGAAAGACGACGATGTCGCGGAGCGGAAGCACCGGATAAGCGTGGCTTTCGCCGTAGACAATGGTTGGCCGAGGTTTAGGGGTCGTCATGGCCTGTTCCTTTTGTTTAGCCCCCTTGCACGCAGCCCGCTCGCTTGCGCGACCGCCACAAGGTGCGATCTGATCCGGACTTCACTGACGCGTGGGTATCGCCCGTTTGTTTCGGATCGTTGTTGAGGCGAATCCCAGGATCGAGAATTTTTCCGCCACGCACATAAGGTGGCTATCGACCCGGGGGGTGTCAAGTCTCGGAAAACACCCGCCAATTAAGGCTTTACGCAGCGGGACGCTGAAACAATTTGGTCGCTGCGGAAGGTCTTCCGCAGCGACTGTCACTTGCAAAAATCGCGACCGTATAGCTTCGAGTGGCCAGCGCGGGATTACGCGCTGGCGCTGCTTTCCACGGCGCGATCCGATCGATCGGCGTAGATGTAGAGCGGGCGTGCCGTGCCTTCGACCACCTCGCGCGAGATCACCACTTCCTCGACGCCTTCCAGACCCGGCAGGTCGAACATCGTCTCGAGCAGGATGCTTTCGAGGATCGACCGCAGACCGCGTGCACCGGTCTTGCGCTCGATGGCCTTGCGGGCCACCGCACCCAACGCCTCGTCGGCGAAGGTGAGCTCGATGTTCTCCATCTCGAACAGCCGCTGGTACTGTTTCACCAGCGCGTTCTTCGGGTCGGTCAGGATCTTCTTCAGCGAGTTCTCGTCCAGATCCTCGAGCGTCGCCACCACCGGCAGACGGCCGACGAATTCCGGGATCAGGCCGTACTTCAGGAGATCCTCAGGCTCGACGTGACGGAAGATCTCGCCGGTCCGGCGGTCTTCCGGCGCCAGCACCTGAGCCGCGAAGCCGATCGAGGTCGAGCGGCCGCGCGCGGAGATGATCTTCTCGAGCCCCGAGAACGCACCACCGCAGATGAACAGGATGTTGGTGGTGTCGACCTGCAGGAACTCCTGCTGCGGATGCTTGCGGCCACCTTGCGGCGGCACCGAGGCAACCGTGCCTTCCATGATCTTGAGCAGCGCCTGCTGGACACCCTCGCCCGACACGTCGCGGGTGATCGAGGGATTGTCCGACTTGCGACTGATCTTGTCGATCTCGTCGATATAGACGATGCCGCGCTGCGCGCGCTCGACATTGTAGTCGGCGGCCTGCAGCAGCTTCAGAATGATGTTCTCGACATCCTCACCGACATAACCGGCTTCGGTCAGCGTCGTCGCATCCGCCATCGTGAAGGGCACGTCGAGGATGCGGGCCAGCGTCTGCGCGAGCAGCGTCTTGCCCGAACCGGTGGGACCGATCAGCAGGATGTTCGACTTTGCGAGCTCGACGTCGGAATGCTTGGTCTGGTGGTTCAGCCGCTTATAGTGGTTGTGCACCGCGACCGAGAGCACCTTCTTCGCATGGCTCTGGCCGATGACGTAGTCGTCGAGAACCTTGCAGATTTCCTTCGGGGTCGGGATGCCGTCACGCGACTTCACCAGCGAGGACTTGTTCTCCTCACGGATGATGTCCATGCAGAGTTCGACGCATTCGTCACAGATGAAGACGGTGGGACCCGCGATCAGTTTGCGGACTTCGTGCTGGCTCTTGCCGCAGAACGAGCAATATAGCGTGTTCTTGGAGTCGCCCGTGCCGACCTTACTCATTCCTGTCTCCGTCCGCGGTTCGATCTTGTCCGCTCATTCGTACCGTACCGGCAATCGCCGGGCCGGACTGGTGAAAGAGCAAATTTCGTACCAAAATTAAGCCCTTGCCTTTTGCCTGCCGTGTGAATCACAGCCTACGCGAATCCCCCACGAACCATAACCACTGATGCTAGCCAACCATGCTGTCATCCGACTATCAAGAATTCGCTAATCGGAGGGCATACCCTAGACCGTGACAATACCGTGATTTTCGGGCTTGACACGGTCAAAGCGCATGAAATCGGCCGATCGTTGCGCCCTTGCCACGGCGGCCTGCACCAGAGGCAGGGCTCCGGCGGCCATAGGCCGCCGTGCGATAATACCGTCCTGCCCGACCGACAGCGCGTCGGTCCCAGCTTACTTGGCCAGCGGCGCCGGATCCTCGGGGCGCTTATCAATGACCTTGTCGATCAGACCAAATTCCTGGGCCGCTTCCGCGGTGAGGAATTTGTCGCGTTCCAACGCATCCTCGATCGCTTTGTAGGACTGGCCGGTATGCTTAACGTAGATCTCGTTGAGCCGCTTCTTCAGGTTCAGGATCTCCTGGGCGTGCAGCATGATGTCGGTGGCCTGGCCCTGGAACCCGCCGGAAGGCTGGTGCACCATGATCCGCGAGTTCGGCAGCGAGAAGCGCATGTCCTTGTGACCCGCCGAGAGCAGCAGCGAGCCCATCGAGGCCGCCTGCCCGGTGCAGAGCGTCGACACCGCCGGGCGGATGAACTGCATGGTGTCGTAGATCGCCAGGCCCGATGTCACCACCCCGCCCGGCGAGTTGATGTACATCGCGATTTCCTTCTTCGGATTCTCCGCTTCCAGGAACAACAGCTGCGCGACGATCAGCGTCGACATGCCGTCCTCGACCGGACCGGTCACGAAGATGATGCGCTCCTTCAAGAGACGCGAGAAGATGTCATAGGCGCGCTCACCGCGGTTGGTCTGCTCGACCACCATGGGCACCAGGTTCATATAGGTTTCGACGGGATCGCGCATGATTCACCCAAGAGTTGGACCAGCCGTTTGGGACGACTGCCTGCCGCTTTGACGGATCACTCCTGCGCCGAGAACAGCGGGTGGAGAGCAAGCGGCGGACGGACATCCCGTGATGCAGAACTTCAAAGACCGCGTCCACAGATATAGACCAATTTCCCGGTGACAAGACCGGGCAACGAAGGTCGTCTTCGAACAAGGCCAATGACGTTGAAGCTGATTCCCGCAGCCCCGCCTAGCGGCCGGAACCGGCAAGACCGGCGGTTTCGCCGGTCAACCTTAATTGCAGGCTTACGCGCGAGGCGCGGCTGAAAGACGGCCCGATCAGGCCGCCTTCTCGTCCTCGTCGTCCTTGAACAGCTCGTCCTTGGCGACCTTCTTTTCGGTCACGTTGGCGAGCTCGAGGATGAAATCGACGACCTTCTCCTCGTAGATCGGCGCGCGCAGCTGCGCCAGCGCCTGCGCATTGTTGCGATAATAGTCCCAGATCTCCTTCTCGCGACCCGGCATCGAGCGCGCGCGCTCGATCACGGCGCGGCTGACCTCGTCGTCGGTCACGGTGATCTTGTTCTTCTCGCCGATCTCCGACAGCACGAGACCGAGCCGCACGCGGCGGTCGGCGATGGTGC
>NZ_CAFK01000057.1 GCF_000239815.1 Bradyrhizobium sp. STM 3843
GGACCACCGAGCAGCCAGCGGCCAGCACCGTGGCGACCGTGGTGATCAGTTGCTGGCGAACCAGCTTTCCGTGCCAGACCAGCTTGGGCAGCGTCTTCGGCAGGATCTGAAACCAGGTCCACATGTGCCAGAGCGCGGCCGCAAACAGCGCGAGATGCAGCACCAGCGACACCGGGCTTGCCAGAAAGCGGCGGAATGCCTCGTACGCCTCCGGGCCACGCGCGAGGCAGATCAGCCCGGCGAGCAGGATCGCCGCATAGAGCGCAAGCGCGACGCCGCAGAGCTCGCGGATCGTGTAGGCGCGGTAAGGCGGATGCGCCCACCAGTCGCGCGGCTGAGGCCGCAGATACGGACGTCGTTCGCTCATGTCACGTTCTCCGTGCGCAGGCGGCTCAGGAAGAAGTCGAGCGCACTCTTGCTCTTGTTCTGATTGACGGCATTGGCGGGATCGACCTGCTTGGGGCAGACCTCGGAGCACAGGCCGACGGCGGTGCAGGACCATACACCATCCTCGCCACGGATCTGATCGAGCCGCGCCTGCTGGCCGCCGTCACGCGAATCGCCGTTGTAGCGCTGCAGCAGCGCCATCGCGCCCGGGCCGATGAAATCGGGATTGGCGCCGAACTGCGGACAGGCGGCGTAGCACAGCATGCAGTTGATGCAGTCGGCGAAGGAGGCGTATTCCTGCATCTCGGCCGGCGTCTGCAGATAGGTGCCCTGCTCTACCGTCTTCGGCTGCCTTGGCATGATGTAGGGATAGATGCTCTCGATCTTCTTGACGAAGTCGCCCACGGTGACGATGAGGTCGCGCTCGATCGGAAAATTCTGCAGCGGCTCCAGCGTGACCGGGCCGGGCGCAAGCTCGCGCAGGAAGGTGTTGCAGGCAAGCATCGGCGCGCCGTTGACCATCATGCCGCAGCTGCCGCACACCGCCATCCGGCATGACCAGCGGAAGGCAAGGCTGCCGTCGAGCTCCGCCTTGATCTGCTGCAGCCCTTGCAGCACCGACATGTCATCGGTGTAGTGCACCTGGAAGGATTGGAAGGAGGGCTCGGCATCCTTGGATGGACAATAGCGCAGCACGCGCAGCTCGATCGTCTTGTCAGATCTGGTCTCAGGCATGGGTCGTCTCTTTGCGGGCGGCTTCGAGTTGTTCGCCGAGCGCGCCGTAGGCGCGCTGTCCGGGGGGCGAACGCGTGATCTTGACGGGCATCGTGCTGATGCGCGGCGCAGCGTCGTCCTGGTAGTGAGCCAGGCTGTGGCTGAGGAAGTTCACATCGTCGCGCGCCTCGAAGCCGTCGAGCCGCTGATGCGCGCCTCGCGACTCCTTGCGCGCAAGCGCCGCATGCGCCATCGCTTCGGCGACCTCGAGCTGGAAGCCGAGCTCGATGGCCGAGATCCAGTCGGTGTTCCAGGCCCGCGAGCGATCTTCCAGCGTGAGCGCCTGATAGCGCTGCTTCAACGTGGCCAGCGTGTTGCAGGTCTCCAGCATCTCGTCGCCCAGGCGATAGATGCCGCAGCCCTTCTCCATGCTGACCGCCATCTCGACCCGCAGCGCGGCGTGGCGCTCGCCGCCGCCGTGGCTCTGTAGCAGCGCGAGCGCCTTGGCTTCGGCCGCCTTGGCCGGATCACCGGCCTTGGCCGCGGGCGCCTGGCGCGCGAAGGCGGCCGCCTGCTCGCCGGCGACGCGACCGAACACGGTCAGCTCGGCCAGCGAATTCGATCCCAGCCGGTTGGCACCATGAATGCCGACGCTGGAACATTCGCCGGCGGCGAACAGGCCGGGCAGCGGCGAGGCGGTGTTGATGTCGACCAGAATGCCACCCATCGTGTAGTGCACGGCGGGACGCACCGGGATCGGCGTGGTCGCAGCGTCGATGCCGGCGAAGTGCTGCGCCAACTCGCAGATCAGCGGCAGACGCTCCTGCAATTTCGCGCGGCCGAGATGGCGCAGGTCGAGCAGCACCGCCTCGCCCTGCGGCGTGGTGACAGTGCGGCCCTTGCGCTCCTCATGCCAGAACGCCTGGCTCAGCCGGTCGCGTGGACCGAGCTCCATGAACTTGTTGCGCGGCTCCGGCGTCACCGGGCCGAGGCCGTAATCCTGCAGGTAGCGGTAGTTGTCCTTGTTGACGAGCAGCGCGCCCTCGCCCCGGCACCCCTCGGTGATCAGGATGCCGGTGCCCGGCAGGCAGGTCGGGTGATATTGAACGAACTCCATGTCACGCAGCGGCACGCCGTGGCGATAAGCCAGCGCCATGCCGTCGCCGGTCACGATGCCGCCATTGGTGTTCTGGCGAAACACGCGGCCGGCACCGCCGGTGGCGATCACCACGGCCCGCGCCGTGATCGCCGTGAACTCGCCGCTCGCCATCGACAGCACCACGGCGCCCTGAACACGGCCGTCGTCCACGATCAGGTCGACGCAGAAAAATTCGTCGAAGCGCCGGATCTGCGGATACTTGGTCGAAGTCTGAAACAGGGTGTGCAGGATGTGGAAGCCGCTTCGGTCGGCCGCGAACCAGGTGCGCTCGATCTTCATGCCGCCGAACTTGCGGACGTTGACATGGCCATCCGGCAGCCGGCTCCAGGGACAGCCCCAATGCTCGAGCTGGATCATCTCGCGCGTGCAGTGGCCGACGAAATAGTCGACCACGTCCTGCTCACAGAGCCAGTCGCCGCCTTCGACGGTGTCGTTGAAGTGATTGTCGAGGCTGTCGTTCGGCCTGACCACGCCGGCCGAACCACCTTCGGCCGCCACGGTGTGGCTGCGCATCGGGTAGACCTTCGAGACCAGCGCGATCGTCATCTCCGGCGCAGCCTCTGCGGCGGCGATCGCCGCCCGCAATCCAGCGCCGCCGGCACCAAGGATCAGGATATCGGCGTCAAAATGCTCCATCGTCTTTCCTTCTCAGCTCAGAAACATCAGGCTCGGCACGCCGACCAGCAGGAAGACCGCCAGGAAATAGGCGCCGAAGATCGCGCCGAGCCGCCAGTAGTCGCGTCCCGGAAGAAAGCCACTGCCGGCATAGACCGGGCTCGGACCGGTGCCGTAGGGTGTGATGATGCCCATGATCCCGAGGCTGAGCGCGAGCGCCAGCGCCGAGGTGGTGATCGACAGGCCGGGGATCTTGGTTGCCACGGTCAGCATCAGCGGCAGCAGCGCAGTGGTGTGCGCGGTCGTCGACGCGAACAGATAATGCAGGAGGAAGAAGAGGAGGATCAGCCCCACCAATCCCGCGATCGGCGACATCGTTGCCAGCATCGGACCGACCAGGCCAGCCAGCCATGCGACGAAGCCGGTCTGCGCGAGCCCGCTCGCCAGCGGCACCAAGGTGCCGAACCAGATCAGCGTGTTGAAGGCCGGCTTGTCGTCCAGCACGTCGCTCCAGGTGACGCAGCCGGTGACGACGAGCAGGCTGACCACGAGCAATGCGACGGTCGTGGGATCGAGCACGGCGGTGCCGAATATCCACAGTCCCAGCGCCAGCAGCACCAGGACCAGAAGCGTGATCTCGTGCCCGGACAACTTGCCCATTGCCGTCAGCTCCTGGCGCGCCCATTCCGGCACCTGGGGGCTTTCCTTCAATTCCGGCGGGTACAGGACATAGGCAAGCAGCGGCGTGGTCAGCAGCAGCACGAGGCCCACCGGGAGAAAGGCCAAGAACCACTGCATCCAGCCAAGCTCGACATGCACGGTCTTGCGCACGAGTTCGATCGCGAGCACGTTGGGCGCGAGCGCCGTCAAGAACATCGATGACGTCACGCAGGTCGAGGCGATCGCGGTCCACATCAGGTAGCCGCCGATCCGGCGCGACGACGGGTCGTTCGGCCGCGACTGATAGAAGCCCGGGATGTTCTTTATGATCGGAAAGATCGTGCCGCCGCTGCGGGCAGTGTTCGACGGCATGAATGGCGCGAGGATGAGATCGGCGAGCATCACGGCGTAGCCCAGCGTCAACGTCCGTCCGCCGAGCCGGGACAGCAAGAGCAGCGAGAGACGCTTGCCGAGTCCCGTCTTCTCGTAACCGAGCGAGAACACGAAGGCGGCGAAGATCAGCCAGACCGTCGCATTGGAGAAGCCGGACAGAGCCCAGTTGATGGCAGCGCTGGTCGGGTTCGTCGATGCGAGCTGCGCGGGAGAAAAGAGAATGTAGCGCCCAAGCACGGCCCCGATCGTGACGCCGAGAAAGCCGACGGCAGCCGCGGGGATGGGCTCCGTGATCAAGCCGATGATGACGGTGACGAACAGCGCGAGGTACCACCAGCTGTATTGCGCGAGGCCGGCGGGTGGCGGCAGCAACGCCATCGCGACGCCGACCGCCAGCGGAATTGCGGCGGCTGCGATACGTCGATTGAAGTGAGGAAACAGACCTGCGCCGTCTTGGCGCGATTGCTCGAACAAAAAGGCAGCCGAGTGGAAGTTCATCCTACGTCCCGTTCTCGCGTGAGGCATTGCGGACAGGCACAAATCTGCACGGCAATGACGGGCGCCGCTTGACTTGCCTCAAGACGGAGGAGGCCATCGCAAAATGTCACACGGCTGTGATGCTTGCGCAGTTTTCAGAACGTAGTTGCCGCTTGTTGTTGTGAGCACCTCACGTGAGTTGCACAGGGATATGTCGCAACGACATG
The DNA here is from genome assembly GCF_000239815.1 of Bradyrhizobium sp. STM 3843. Lineage (GTDB taxonomy): Bacteria > Pseudomonadota > Alphaproteobacteria > Rhizobiales > Xanthobacteraceae > Bradyrhizobium. The sequence continues at coordinate 4,633 of NZ_CAFK01000057.1, forward strand.
GGCGTGCACGGCGCTCGCAATTTGCGCATTTTTTGCGCACATGGAAAAACTTGCAGTCCCGGTGTTTATACTACCTTAGGTTTTTCACGGGCATTCTGGCGCCCGAACAAGAGGACGGCTTGTTCGTTCACACAGGAATTGGCGGGAAGCTCATGAAGTCACTGCTTTTGCGGTTCTTGCGCGATGAATCCGGCGCAACCGCGATCGAATATGGCTTGATCGCGTGCGGGATCGCGCTCGCGCTGATCGCGATCATGAACAAGCTTGGCCTGACGTTGGTCGGCATCTTCACGTCGCTGACCAACCTGCTCGGCCCCAGTTGATCGATTAAATTATCTGCAAATCCGTTTCAGGACCTGGCAATGTCGTGTTCGGACAGGCCGGGGCATATGCGCCGGCCTGCCCGCGACGCATCAATGCGCCATGCTGCGCCCGGCCTCTTCGCAGGCGCTCATGCAACGACGGCAGGCATCGGCGCAGATCCGGCAATGCTCGTGCATCTGCGCGTGCTTGTCGCATTCCTCGGCGCAGAGGCGGCAGGCCGCAGCGCAGGTGTCCAGCATGCGGCGGATCACCTCCTGGTCCGACCCGGTGCGCCGCGTCGCGATCCGTCCCGTGATGTTGCAGATGTCGGCGCAATCGAGATCGAGCCGGATGCACTGCGTCAGCGACTTCACCATGTCCTCGGCAAGGCAGGCGTCGGCGCAGGAAGTGCAGGTCTGGGCGCAGGAATAGCACTCTTCGATGCAGCGGATCAGCGCGTCATTGGTCTGGCCGCGGACATGCGGATGGCTGGAGATCATCTCTTGAGCGTGCATAGGGAACTCCCATCAGCTAGGCCCCCGCCGCTTCAATGATTGCCGACGCCAAAGGTTCGACTTGATTCGCAGGTGTGCAACGATACGACGCTCGCCCGCCTATGGCTATTGGCGATACTGCGCGGGCGGCTGCGGGTTGTTCGCAGGATTGGTGTCGTATTTCGTCAGCTGCTTGATCAGGCCTGCGGCGACCAGCGGCTGCAGATCCGCCTCCAGCGCATCTGCGAGACGACCGGCATAGACCTCGTTGCCGTCGACATAGAGCGTGAAAGACTTGAGGTACTTCGTTCGCTTGTCGGGATTTTCGATCGTCGCCTTGGTCCAGGCATAGAGCGGATAATTCGCGACGCCCTGCTGTTCGGCCTCGGCCACGTAGTCGGCGAAGGCATCGAACTGGCATTTCAACACCGCGTGATGCGCGGCGAGGATGTCCATGAGCGGCTTGATCGCCGAGTCATGCGGGTCGCGGCGCGCGATGTCCGCGAGCGCGTCGTCGAGATCGATCCGGATCTGGTAGTCCCATGCCCCGTCCATGCCTGGTCTCCTCTATTGCTGGCGCCCCCTGTCGACAGCTAAGGGCATTGCGGTGTCATCGATATGGCAGGTAGATTGCCATCGTAACGGCCGCGCGAGCTGGTGGTGGAGCGCTCAGCTTCGTCGCAAGATATAACAACAGAGGCCGGATAGTGGAGGAACCATGCTGATTCCCTTGGCGGATGTGCCGCGCTGGTATGCCGAGCGCAAGCCGAAGGATACGATAGCGATCCGGCACGGCACTGAGGCGCTGACCTGGGAGCAGCTCGAGCGCCGCGCCAACGCTCGCGCCCGCGCGTTCATGGCCAAGGGCGTCAGGCCCGGCGACTTCGTCGCGATCGGTCTGCCCAACGGAAACGCGTTCTTCGAGACCAGCTTTGCGGTGTGGAAGTGCGGCGCAACGCCGACCTCGCTGTCCTGGCGGCTGCCGCGCGGCGAGGCCGCCGCCGTGCTCGAGATCCTGCAACCCTCGCTCGTGGTCGGCGGCGAAGCCGACTGGAATGCGCCGAATTCGCTGCCCGCGACTTTCGTGCCCGAAGGCTTCTCCGAGGAGCAGCTGACCGCGCCGGTCGCACGCTATTGGAAGGCGATGACCTCGGGCGGATCGACCGGCCGGCCCAAGGTGATCCTCGACCATCAGCCGGCGGTGACCGACACCGCGGCCGAGCCACCGCTCGGGATCCCGAAAGACGTCTCGCTGCTCAATCCGGGTCCGCTCTATCACAACGCGCCGTTCATCGTGTCACACTACGGGCTGTTCGCCGGCGGCCGGCTCACGGGCATGGTGAAGTTCGATGCGGAGGAAAGCTTGCGCCTGATCCAGGCCGAGCGCATCCAATGGGTCAATTTCGTGCCGACCATGATGCACCGGATCTGGGCGCTGCCGGAGTCAGTGCGTAACTCGTATGACGTCTCCAGCCTCAAGATCGTGTTCCACATGGCCGCGCCGATGCCGCCCTGGCTGAAGGAGAAATGGATCGAGTGGGTCGGTCCGGAGAAGATCTACGAGCTCTATGGCGGCACCGAACGCCAAGGCCGCACCGTGATCTCCGGCACCGAATGGCTGAAGCACAGAGGTTCGGTCGGCAAAATCGACGACTCCTGCAAGCTGCGCATCATCGGGCCTGACGGCAAGGACGTCGCGCCTGGCGAGAGCGGCGAAATCTACTTCCTTCCCGATGACGGGCCCGGCTGCACCTATCATTATCTCGGGGCCGAGCCGAAGCGGCGGCCGGACGGCTGGGAGTCGCTCGGCGACATCGGGCGGCTCGACGAGGAGGGTTATCTCTATCTCGGCGACCGGCTGGCCGACATGGTGCTGCGCGGCGGCGCCAACATCTATCCGGCCGAGGTCGAGGCGGCGCTGATGGCGCATCCGGACATCCGCTCCTGTGTCGTGGTCGGCCTGCCCGATCCCGAGCTCGGCCAGCGCGTGCATGCAATCGTTGAACTCGACGAGCGTGCGGATGCACAGGCGATCGTCGACGGCATGAGCGGCTTCCTCGCCGACCGGCTCAGCCGCTACAAGCATCCGGAAAGCTACGAGATCGTGAACATGATGCTGCGTGACGATTCCGGCAAGGTCCGCCGCACCCTGCTGCGCGACGAGCGCGCCACCTGGCTGAAGGAGGGCTGCGACTTCCGCATCATGCCAGCGCGCGCAGGGGCGGAGGCCGGGTAGAGCATGATCCGGAAAAGTGCGAAGCGGTTTTCCCTCGCGACAAACGCGGAACGCGTTTGCGCGGAGATCATGCTCAATCAAAAAAACAGGAGCGCGATGGCGATTCGACCCAATGCCATTGCGCTCTAGGCTCCTCAGCCGACGCGCAATTCACCCACGGCGGCGCCCGGCGTCAGCGGGGTGTCGGAGACGATCACCGCGCCACCCACGCGCCGCGCGATCGTCAGCTTGCGATCGTGAAAGGCTTCGAGCTCCGGCCGGTGACCGACGCTGACGATGGTGGCGTCCGGCAGCTCACGCGCGATCGCGTCCATCAGCTCGGCCTGGCCTTCGACATGCAGTGCGGACGTGGCCTCGTCGAGCGCGATGAGATCGGGCCGCTGCAGCAGGAGCCGCGCGATCGCGAGCCGCTGCTTCTCGCCTTCGGACAGGATCTTGTCCCAGGCCGCGACCTCGTCAAGCTTGGGCAGGAATGGGCCGAGGCCAACTGTGGCGAGCGCGCAAGCGACCTGCTCGCTGGCCACGTCGCGAGCCCCGAACGGATAGCTGACGGCATCGCGCAGGCTGCCCGAGGGGACATAGGGCCGTTGTGGGATCACCAGGACGCGCTGGTCCGCAGCAGTCACGATTCGGCCCCGTCCCCAAGGCCAGCAGCCGGCGATGGCACGCACCAGCGAGCTCTTGCCGGTCCCGGACTCCCCGGTGATGAGCACCCGCTCGCCACGCCGAATCGCCGCACTGGCGCGGCGCAGGATCGGCCGTCCGTCATGGAGTGATACGCGCAGATCGTGCAGGCGGAGCGCCGCGTCCCCCTCCTGCTGCCGCGCAATGCCTGCTGTTTGCTCGTCGGCCTCTGCGACATCGAGCGCCAGCATCAACACGCCGACGCGGCGTGCGGACGCGGTCCAGTCTGCAAGCCGCGTGTAGTTCTCCATGAACCAGCTGAGCGCGCCCTGCACGATGGTGAAGGCGGACGCCACTTGCATGATCGCGCCCAGGCTCATCGAACCATCGAAATAGCGCGGCGTGCACAAGAGGACCGGCACCACGCCGCAGAGCTGCGCGCTGCCCTGGGAGACGACCACCGCGCGCATGTGCTGCACCATCAGATTGCGCCAGCGCGCGACGACATGGCTGAAATTCTCGCTCAATCGGTTATCTTCCGCCGGCGCGCCACCGAGCAGCGCGATGCTCTCGGCATTCTCGCGCACGCGGGTCAGCGCGTAGCGGTACTCGGCTTCGGCCTGGTTCTTCTGCTCGGTGAGCGGAATGAAGCGAAAGGCGATCGCCAGCATCGCGCCGTTGGCGATCAGCGCATAGACGACCGCGGCGATGACCAAATAACCTGGAATGGTGAACGCACGGCCGCCCGCCTCGAAGCTTAAGGCACCCCCGACATGCCACAGCACCGCGATGAAGGTCGCCGCCGACAGCAGCGAGGTGACGAAGCCGGTGACGAAATCGACCGGCATCTCGGTCGCGATCCGTAAGTCGTCGTTGATGCGATGCTCTGGGTTCTTGTGATCGCCGCCGACAAGCTCGAGTTTGTAGAAGCGGTTCATCGCAAGCCATCGCCGTACCAGATCGGCATTGAGCCGCGCACGCCAGCTCCGCTGCATCGTCATCCGAGCCCACATCGCAAAGACGCAGAGCGCGAGATAGAGCCCGACCAGGAGCGGAAACAACACCGCCTGATGGAGTGCGACAGCGCCGTTTCTGGCTTCGAGCGCGTCGTAGAAATGCCGGTTCCACAGATTGAGGCTGTAGGTGATGCCGAGGCTGACGAACACGACGGCGATGAGGCTCACGGTCACGAGCCAAGCCTGACCTGCGGTGCTGCCGCTCCAATAGCTGGCTCCGCTACGCAGGAAGCGCTGGAGGCGGGATGGGGCGGCCTTCGCGGCAGACCTGCTCGACGATCCCAGGCTGATCCGGCTCATCACCCGCCCCCCTCGCTTTCCCGACGCAAGCAGAATGAAACGTCCCGGCGGCAGCGAAGTTCCCTATTCCAGGCTTCGCGGCGCCAGGATCGCGGACGGATCGACATCATTGTCGATCAGCCCGCGGTGCTGGCGCCGCACCAGCGAGGCATAATAGCCGTTCTGGCGCATCAACTCGGTGTGGCGCCCGCTCTCGATGATACGTCCTTCCTTCAGCACGATGATGCGGTCGGCATTGACCACGGTCGAGAGCCGGTGCGCGATCACGAAGGTGGTGCGTGCCGCGACGAGCTGCTCGATCGCGGTCTGCACGGCCTCCTCCGATTCCGCGTCCAGCGCCGAGGTCGCCTCGTCCAGCACCAGGATCGGCGGGTTCTTCAGCAGCGCGCGGGCAATGGTGATGCGCTGCCGCTCACCGACCGACAGCAGCGCGCCGCGCTCGCCGACCATGGCGTCGTAGCCGTCCGGCAGCCGCATGACGAAGTCATGCGCATAGGCCGCCTTCGCCGCCGCCTGGATCTCCTCGTCGGTTGCCTCAGGCCGGCCATAGGCGATGTTGGCCTTGATGCTGTCGTTGAACAGCAGCGGGTCCTGCAGCACCACGCCGATATGCCGGCGCAAGGAGCTCTGTTTGATCTCGCGCAGGTCACGTCCATCGATCGTGATCCGGCCCTCCACCGGATCGTAGAAGCGCATCAGCAGCGCCATCAGCGTGGTCTTGCCGGAGCCGCTGGGTCCGACGATGGCGATGGTCTCGCCGGGCACGGCCTGCAGGGTGACACCATCGAGCAGCGGACGCTGCGGCTGCTCGTAACGGAAATGCACATTCTCGAAACTGACGGCGCCCTTGACGTCGGTGAGTTCGACAGCATCCGGACTGTCGCCGAGATGCTCCTGCACATTGAGGATGCCGAAGATCTCGTCGAGCGAGACCGAGGCCTTGCGCAGGCTGGAATAGACCCCGCTCAAGCCCTGCACCGGGCCGAACAGGCCGCCGATATAGCCGAGAAAGGCGACCACGGTCCCGACCGTGATGTCGCCCTGCACGACGAAGTAAGCACCCAGCGCAAGCCCGCCGAGCCGCGCCAACGCCACCACCAGATTGCTGGCCGATGCGTAGCCGGCGTCGACGGCAACGCCATGGATGACGACCTTGTTCGCCGCATCGACGTCGCGCAGGAAGCGCGCCTTCTCGGCGTCCTCCATGGCGAAGCTGCGCACGATCACGATGCCGGACAGCACCTCGTTGAAGCGCGAATAGATCTTGGCCCAGCGGTCGAGCAGCGTGCGCTCGCGCTGCATCTGTTCGGGGCCGGCGCGGGCCGCGATCAGCGCCGGCACCGGTGCGAACATGAGCACGAGCAGCGCGAGCCGCCATTCCAGCCGCAGCATGATCACCACCGCGATCAGGAGAAAGATCACGGAAGGCATGATGCTGAACAGGATCGCGGTCACCGCGCTGGTGAACCCCTGGATGCTGCGATCGAGCCGGGTCATGATGGCGCCGATACCTTCGCTGCGCTGGATGCGCAGCGGCATCCGGTGCAGCTTGCCGATGGTTGCCTCCAGCAGCGCATATTGCAGGCCGATGCGGGTGCGCCAGGTCAGCCAGTTGGCGAAGCCATCCATCATCTCCCGGGTCACCGCAAAGCCGAGCAGCAGCAGGATGCCGGCCAGAATGGCACCCGCATGTTCCGGCCCAGTGAGCTGGTCGAACACGCCCTTGAGCACCAGGGGCTCGAACGCGTTGATACCGGCCACCGCCAGCACCAGCATGACGATCAGCAGGATCGCATGTCGCTGCGGCAGCGCGAAGCGCACCGCGGCATGCAGCCGCCGCAGCCGCGCCAGCGTCTTGCCTGCGGCCTCGGAGTTGGAGCTAAAGGCTGATGCCTCGGCCATGGCTGGCACCTCGTATGCTTCCGGGTGATCATTCAGCGCGCACGCGCCGTCGCGCCGCGCTCATGATCGCCTCCCCACTCCGCACCGTGGATCCTTGGAGCCAACGGAAGGCCCAAATCTCTCGATTGGGTCTCTCGATTGCGTCTCTCCACTGCGCTCCCCACTTCCGACAATCGCAAGTGAAAATGCCGGTTCCGGAGGATATGATTGCAACCGGCAGCCGATCGCGGGCCTCGCGCGATCGCGGCCTGCGCCTGCCAGTCCATTGGATGGCGACGGTTGAGGATTTCGATGGAGCTTTGACCAAACAAAGGCGTTCCCTGCTCGGCCGCAGATGGCCAGGCAGCAGCGTATCCGACCATCATCAGCAGGGTGCAGCGACAGCAGAGAGCTGGAACCGCTGCAGCCAAAGGTGTTAAGCTGGCTCTTGCCGCGGCCTTCGCAATCGCCAAACAGAGACTTGATCGGCGCAAGATGCACGCCGATGGAGCGGGAGACTCAAGAATGCCCTCTTTGACCGAATGGAAGGTGCCGTTCGCGTTCCAGCCTCGTGCGGGCGATTACAATTTCGATCTCGACCGCGTGCTGGCCTCGGTCGTCGGCCTGCATGCCATCATCCCGCCCGACGCGTTCAGCGCCGAGACGCTCGGCACCGAGCGGGCCGGCAATGCCGTGGTGATCGATGACGGGCTGGTGCTGACCATCGGTTACCTGATTACCGAGGCCGAGAGCGTCTGGCTGCATCTCAATGATGGCCGCGTCATCGAAGGCCATGTCCTCGGCTTCGACTTCACCACCGGCTTCGGACTGGTGCAGGCGCTCGGCCGGCTCGATCTCGATCCGCTGCCATTCGGTTCTTCAGCAGCGACCCGGATCGGCGAGCAGGTCGTGCTTGGCGGCGCAGGCGGCCGCACCCGCTCGGTGGCCAGCCAGATCATCGCCAAGCAGGAATTCGCCGGCTATTGGGAATATCTCCTGGACGAAGCCATCTTCACCCATCCGGCGCATCCCAATTGGGGTGGCACCGGGCTGATCTCCGCGAAGGGCGAATTGATCGGCATCGGCTCGCTGCAACTCGAGCGTGAACGCGACAGCAGGTCCGAGCATGTCAACATGATCGTGCCGATCGACCTGCTCAAGCCTGTCCTCGACGATCTGCGCCGCTTCGGCCGCGTCAACAAGCCGGCGCGTCCCTGGCTCGGCATGTATTCCACCGAGATCGATGGCCGCGTGGTCATCATCGGGGTCTCTACCAATGGTCCGGCCGCGCGCGCCGAGCTGAAGGCCGGCGACGTGATCCTCGGCATCAACGGCGACAAGATCACCGGGCAGAGCGAGTTCTACCGCAAGCTCTGGGCGCTCGGCAGCGCCGGCGTCGACGTGCCGCTGACGGTGCATCATGAGGGCGTGACCTTTGACGTCACGGTCACCTCGACCGACCGCGCCAAGCTGCTCAAGGGCCCGCGCCTGCACTGAAGCGGAGCGGCAGGCCGGGAGCAGCCGCAGCGTTCAAGCGCCGCGTCGCGCGATCCGACCTTGGTCGTCAGGCGTTGAGGTGCCAAGTGCCGGCGATGATCTCGTGCAATTGCGCATCTGACGGCATCTGTGAAGCGACGGTCGGATCGAAGCCTGGATGGGCCTGCGCATAGGCCGACATCGCCTGCACCAGCTGCGACACCTTGCTATCGATCTCCAGCCCGCCGGCCTTGATCTCCTGCAGCTGATAGGAGCCGCCCAGGAACCAATCGGCAATCGTCACCTGCTGATGAGTGCCCAGGATGTCGATCTGCAGGTCATTGCCCGATTTCACGAACCACAGGGAATTGGCCGAAGCGGCGTTGCCGAAATCGAGCGTGCCGGTCGGCGTCGATTGCGACGCGGTGCCATTGATGATGAGATCGCTGCCATCGCCGGTCTGGTAGAGGTAGGAGGCGTTGGCCCCACCCACCAGAATGTTGGTGCCGGCACCACCGTCGAGCTTGTCGGCCCCAGCGCCTCCAATCAGCAGATCGTTGTTGCCGGTTCCGAGCAGCGTGTCGTTGCCGGCGCCCGCCACCAGCAGCGCGCCGGCGGACGCAGCGATGGTCACGCCTGGCACGGCGTCCAAAGCAACCGTGGTCGCGGCATCGCTCAGCGCCGCGCTGAGCCAGTCGAGATTGCCGGTTTGCCCGCCCCACAACGTCGTGATCGCGCTATCGATCAGCCCTGCATTCTCGCCATCGGCGGTTGCGATGGCATCGATCAGCGCAGTCTTGCCAATGATATCGACGGCCGTTCCGGTGTCGGCGCGCTGCCACAGCTCCGGCGAGAAATCCGCGACCAGCAGATTCGCCGCCAAGTCGTCGTAGATCACGCCGTGTTCGTGGCCGATGACGCCGGGGGTTGCCCCCGTCACCTCGTCATGGTTCTGCGCCAGCAGCGCGGAATATTCCACCACGATATCGGCGATCGCGGTCTGCACGCCGGCGGCCTTCAGATAGCTCGCGGCCGAGCTCGCGCTGACGGCGTCCGCAAACGCATCACCGCCGTGGAACAGCGCCTGCACCGCGGTGTCGCCATAACCGCTCGCATCGGTCACCGTCGAATAGGCGATCATGTCCTTCATCTTGGCGGAGGGCGAGCCCTCTCCGGTGGCAGCGCTGGCCGCGGGAACGCCGACCGCGGACGCGATCGCATCATCCTGGAGCGGTGCCAGCAGCGCCGCGGCCGCCTTCTTCCAATCGGAAAGGCCGTTGTCGCTCGCCCACTGCATCATGGTCAGCAGCGCGATCGAATGCAGGCTGACCGGATCGAGCCCGAGATTGGTCCCGGAGCCGAGCACGCTGTCGCTTTCCGATGCGATGCCGACCGCCGCATGGGCGATCGCGATCGCGCCGTCGACTGGACCGAGCTGCAGGAGTGCCAGCGGCGCCTCCACGATAGGTGCGGCGTCCCGCACATATTGCAGCACCTCGCCGGAGACGGACACCATGTGGATATCGGAATAGCGCGGGACGGGATTCGAGGTCAGCGCGCCCCAGAAACCGTGCAGCTGATCGTAGCGGACTTCGGCGGCGAACTCGAACGGCATCGCGTCGAACGCATAGGCGGGCTTGTCGTACAGGGCTCCGATATAGCCGGCGAGGCCGCCGCCGAGCGAATGTCCGGTCAGCGAGACGTTCGATGTCGTCGCCCAGGCCTTGTAGTAGGCCTCGGCATCCGGGAATTGCGTCGGCCAGCCGGTGAGGCCGGCGCCACCGAGCCACGCCGGAACGTCGGCCAGGCTGTCCGTTCCGCGAAACGAGATGATCCGGGTTGAGGGATCGCCGACGAGCTGATAGGTCGCGGCCTCGAAATTGTCCGGAGCCGACGTCACGCTCCCCGCAATCAGTTCGTAGCTGCCGATCTGCTCGAAATTGACGACCAGCGCCGGATTGACGCCCCTGTTGTACACGTCCATGGCAAGGACGGCGTTGATCAACGCGGCCGACGGCTGCTGTGTCATGATGTCGATCCCCCCTTGGCGGCAGATTTTCCCCCAAGCATGGACAAATCCCCGTGTGGAGCGCCACGCTGTGCCATCGCTTCTCTAAACAGCTTATCTCGTCTATTCTTTGTCAATCGTCACGGCCGGGCGAGAGGCAGAAGATGCTCCGGCGTGACCTGACGGCCAGCATGGCTACACGCGATGCTGGCAAAGCCTCATCGACCGACCAGGTCGCGCGCACGATCAAGCGTACTTTGTACTCGCTTTGGTGCGGCGGTCGGGGCCGTCTGGTCGCCTGCAGTTCCCAATATAATTGCATCGTCCGGCAAACCATGAGGAGAGCAACATGAGCGAAGCGGTGGTGGACGACATCGTGGCGGTGCTGCCACCTTTGTTGCAGTCGCTCCAAGCGCTCTCCTATGTCGCGCGCTACCTGAACCCACCGGACTTCGATCGCGTCATGGCCGACGTCGGGTCGCCGGATCAGATGCTGCAGGCCGCGCGAGCGCAGCTCACTAATTGGCCGGCGGACTTCGCCCATATCCGGACTGCGTTCGATGCAGCAAGCGACGCGGCGCTCGCCGCATTCGCCGGCTTGCGCGCGGTCCAGCAGGGCCAGGGCGATTTCGTGGCTGTGTTCCGCGCGCTTCGCCACATGCCCCGCGCGCTGGAGGCGCTCTATCCGTTGGCCGGCGCGCTGCCTCCGGTGAGCGACTTCTTCCTGGTCCCCGATGTGCGCGACGATGACGCGCTCACCCAACGCCTTGCTCAACCGCCGGCAGCGAATACCGGCGTGTTCCACGATCACAATGAACGCGGCGAGCGCGGCGGCTTCTCGCTCTACGTCCCCGAATATTACGCGCGCGATCGGACCTGGCCGCTGGTGATGGCGCTCCATGGCGGCCACGGCCATGGGCGCGATTTCCTGTGGAGCTGGGTGCGCGACGCGAGAAGCTTCGGCGCAATCCTGGTCGCGCCGACCGCGACCGGGCGAACCTGGGCCTTGATGGGCGAGGACACCGATACGCCCAATCTTACGCGCATTCTCGAGATCGTCCGCACCCGCTTCAACGTCGATGCCAGCCGCATGCTGCTGACCGGGATGAGCGATGGCGGCACCTTCTGCTATGTCAGCGGGCTGGAACGATCCTCGCCCTTCACCCATCTGGCGCCGGTCGCCGCCACCTTTCACCCGTTGATGGCGGAACTCGCGGATCGCGACCGCCTGCACGGACTGCCGATCCATATCGTGCATGGCCGGCTCGATTGGATGTTCCCAGTCGAGATCGCGCGGCATGCCGACGAAGCGCTCGCTCACGCCGGCGCCGACGTCACGTATCGCGAGATCAACGATCTCAGCCATTGCTATCCGCGGGAGATCAACGGGGAGCTTCTCGGGTGGATCAACAGCAAATGATCCGTCCGTGTCGTCGCCCATATTGCGGATCGGCAACCCAATCGACATAATCTCGTCGGATTATTTCCGCATTGATGAAAGCTCAGCCGAACAGCGGGGGCAACGCTTGAGGCGGCCGTGACGCCGCCGAGGATTGTTCATGCCCGTGCCGTCCGCCCCTGTGTCCCCGCTCTCGCTTGCCCGCTCCCCCACTTCTGTCGTGCTCGTCAACGGGGTGCAGCGCCTCGAAGTCATCCTCAAGCTTACAACAGCCATCCTGGCGCTTGCTGCCGGCGTCTACACCTATCTCGGTGTCCGCGAGCTGTTGAACGGCAGTCCGACCACGGTCTTCTTCGCCGCTGTGATCTATTCGATGGCGGTCTCGGTCGGCATCTACACCTTCTGGGTGTTCATGATGCAGTTCATGCCGCATCTCACCAATAGTATCGGCCGCGGCCTGATGGCCGCATGCATGCTGCTGGGTTCGCTGATGATCGTCGCGATGTCGTCCTGGCTGAATGCATCCGCCCTCGCCGGCGCGGCGGCAATCCAGCAACATCTCGCGATCACCGTGCAAAACTACACACGCGATCTTGACCAGGCCAACACCAATGCGATCGCGGCGCAAGGGCTGCTGCCCGACATCCAGCTTGCCTCATCGCGCTTTGCCAAGCTGGCGGACTCCGAACGCGCGGGATCGCTGACGGGCACCGCCGGCTCGGGGACCGTCGTCCAGCTCTTGAGCCAGATGTCGACCCAGCTCGACGGTCTCGGCCAGCAGGTCCAGGACTCGGCCAAGCGCGTCTCGGCGCTCTACGAGCAGGGCACCAAGAGTCTCGCCAAGATGCGTGAAATGATCTCC
>NZ_CAFK01000056.1:0-27247 GCF_000239815.1 Bradyrhizobium sp. STM 3843
CGTCGGCAGTAGCCTTCGATGCGAACGAGGGCCGCGAGCGCTTCGCGTTGCAGGTAAAGGTGCGATCTCCTGCCGATATCAAGGAGGTGGCGCGATGAAGCCGTTACCGCAGATCGATACGCGGCTGCGACGCCGGATGCTGTTCATTCTCGGTAATCTGGCAATTCTAATCGTGATCATTGGCGGCATCGTGATGCCCATTCAGGCCCTGTTCGTCGATCGTGACGCGCAGATCGCGGATCAAGCGCGGGTCCTTGCGCATCTCCAGGCCATCGTCGCCCAGGCATCGCGCATCGAATCCTTCGTGTCCGACACCAACGCGCAATTGCGAAGCGGAGAATTCCTCGCTGGCGTCAACGAGAATGTCATTGGAGCCGATCTGCAGACCAGGCTCAAATCGATGACCGAAGCGACCGGCGCACGATCCCGGTCTGTTCAGACGTTGCCGGCGCGGACGATCGACCAGATCAAATTCAGCGGCGTACGAATCGATCTGACCGCGCCTTTGCCAGCCTTGATGCGCACGGTCCATGCGATTGAAAGTTCCAAGCCATATCTCTTCATCGTGGCTGCAAGCTTGAAGAGCTCGCCACTCGGTCTGCCAAGCAAAGCCGAGGAGCCGGTGCTTCAGGCGCAGCTGGATGTTTACGGCGCGACGCTCGTCGGGGGCCAACCATGAGGAGGCGCATTGCTCCGATCACCGCAATCGCCCTAGTTGCGACGGGCTGTCTCAACCTGCTTTTGGTCTTGGAGATCGTAAGGTTCGTTCTGTCCAATGACATGATGATCAGCGGTCGTTCCACCTGGGATGCCGGACTGTCGTCGATCGCCGATGCGATCGGCCGTAAGCCACTCGAGGCTTACGCGCAGATTCTGGTCCATCCGGTCTTCTTCAAGTCGCGTGAACCGTTCGTTGCCCCTCCGCCGGCGCCACCTCAACCTCCACCCCAGATACAATCACTGGTTGCGGTGAGCGATCCCGGTTTGATTGTTGAAGGTGTGATGATCAAAGCCGGCCTGAGCAGGGCCTTTCTGTTGAGCAAGGGCGGGGCGAATGGAGCCTGGGTGAGTGAAGGAGAGGCTTTCCAGGGCTGGCAAGTCAAATCGATTGATAGGACCGGTGTGAAATTGGAGCAGAGCGGACGGCCCCTCGAATTGCAGCTCTATCCTAAGTAACGCCTGATCTCCGTCTGATGTGGTGGCTAGTTACGCAGGACGCTCGGACTGCGCAAATGCGGTGTCTATTTTAAGTTGTTGACAAGTTGCTCGTCTATTGAAGGTACATATTGCTGCTCGATAGTGTCCGCGGACACCGGGAAGAGAAGACGCCGTGCAGCTCAGTTTGCGACCACCAACGTCGGAGCTCGGGACGAGGAGATGTGCCAAGAAACTTGGGACCGGAAATTCTCGCGCCATCGCCGTCGCACCGAAACAGCAAGTGGGCAGCCGGGCCGCTTGGTTCATCATCTAGCGGACCTGTTTAGCAGCCGGTCGTTGAGTGAAGTCGGAGACGTTGCCGTAAATTTGAAAGCGAGGGGACAATGGGTAAACTGTTAGGATTCGTATTGTTGGCTGTGGCAATTGGCGTGGCTGATCCTGCATCAGCATATGTCAATGCGCGCGATCTGGGTGCATTGGGAAATGGTTCAGCGGACGATACTCAGGCGCTGCAGAATTGCATCAATCAGGCGCAGACGCTCAGGACGTCCTGCTACATTCCTGGCGGTCAATACGTGATTTCGAGCACCTTGTCGATCTCGTCCAGAGTGGCTGTTTACGGAGACGGAATTCAGGGAACGCAAAATTATTGTTATTTCGATCAAGGCTGTCTCTATTTGGATGCCGGAACGACAAGCAGGACGACCACCATTCTTCCATCGGCTGGAATCCACGGCATATATGCGACAACGAATGATGCCATTCAAATTCGGGATTTGCAGATCGTTTATCTGAACCATCCCGCTCCCTACACGGGCATCTCCGGTATAGCGTTTACCGGGACGGGGGGGAATGGACTTTGTTCCAACTCGCGCATCTCGAACGTTCTGATCTCGGGAAGCGATCGTGGGATCAGCATAGGAAACTGCGTTGAATGGTGGGTCTCCTCGAGCAAATTTTATGACCTGCAGACGTATTCGATCGTTTTCGGCAATTCCGCTGGCGTTCAATACGGCGATTGGGAGATCAACGACAATACGTTTATTTCAGGCTCGACGAGTCCATTTTCGCATCTGTTGATCTCTTCTGGAGGCGGAGGTCGGATCGTCGGCAATAAATTCAACACGGCTGGAAGTGCCAACTCGAGCCAGACCACGGGCATTTACGTCAACCCGCAACTGAACAATACGTCGGTCGAGCCACTCACCATCGTTGGGAATAGCTGTGAGGGGCTGAACGCCTGCATCAGATATACGAATTCGTGTCCGACGCCTTCCTCTTGTACGACAACCCAAGGCGTTATCACCGGCAATCAGATATGGGACAACTTTGATGTCGTTGTTGATTCGAATGGCGCTGGCGCCTGGGTATCGGGGCTGGTCATCAGTGGCAATCTGATGAACGTGAATGGCGGAAGCGGCGCGTCGAATATCAACATCAGTTCTGCGTCAAACGTCAACATCGTGGGCAATCTCTTCGGCAATACGACGGGCCAGGGATCCACGGCCATCGTGCTTGGCGCCGGCACGTCGAACATCGGCAACAGCGGCAACTTGAAATCGGGAAATACGCAGTAAATGGCCTGCTTGCCATCGGCTCCCGCAACCTTCGCGTTCGCTCCTCGGCGTCGATAAAATAGGTATGCAATCGATCGGTCCGTCTTAAGACAGCCGGAGCGGTCGGACAGCTTGTTGGGCGCAGACGTGGTGTTGAGAAGATTGCCCCCGGGTTGAGGCTTGCGCGCAAGGAATTTACTTCGCAGTTCTGGCTGGCTTCCAACCGTACCAGCGGAACCGATATTTCTCCGGTACCAATCTTCTGAACCAGCTCGTCGTAAGCCACATTACCTGAAGCACAAATGGGTGCGCCAAGGCTTACGACAAGGCCAGAGAAGGTCCGTCGCTTGAGCCGACATCGGGTACGTTGCCTTGTGGGTCCCAATGGAGGCCATCGAGGCTTGAGGAGAAATAGAGTCCGGAGTCACCCGGTATGCCTTTCCACGCCATAAAGAGCCGGTCATTGAAGACGGTAAGAGCCGGGCTATGACTTGTGCCCACGCCGGAGATGCGCTGCTGTGGCGTCCAGTTCAGTCCGTCGTCCGTCGACGAGGCATGATAGAGCCCTGAATCTCCTTCGATACCTTTCCAAACCATATGCAATGCGCCCTTGAAGAAAGCGAGGGCAGGTCCGGTGCTCGTTCCGACGTTCGGCACCCGATGCTGCGGCCGCCAGCTGGAGTCGCCCTGATTGATCGAACAGTAGATCCCTGAATCACCCCTAATTCCCTTCCAGGCCATGTAGAGTTTTGGGAAGCGATAGGCGAGGGCAGGCTTGTCACTCGTGCCAACACCGCGCACGTTCTGTTGCGGAGCCCAGCCCTCCAGACCGTGAAAAAGATTGTTGAACGACCAATAGATGCCGGAGTCGCCTTCGATGCCTTTCCAGGCCATGTAAATATATTGATTGGGCTGCGGGGCGAGAGCCAGGCCATGACTGGTCCCGATGTGAGGTACGTCGGCTTGGCTTCCGAGGTCCCGTGACCAATAAATCCCCTGATCGTGAGGGATGCCTTTCCAAGCCATGAACAGTTCCGTTCGTGGGATCGGCACCACATCGCCGAAAAAGGATGTAATGGCCGGACTTGCGCTCGTGCCAACCCCATTGATCTTGTTTTGAGGGCCCCAGGCCGGCCGTCCCTGGCTGTCGAAAAAGAAGGTCGCGTGGTAAATGCCTGAATCCCCCGAGACTCCCTTCCACACCATATGTACCAATTGCGCCACGGCCTTCTCCTTGGCTGACATCAAAAGAACTGCGGAAACAATAGGAATGCGAATGCACTTGTGCCTCCACAGTGTGTCTCACCAACCGCGGTCGAGGTTCTAAGGTTGTGAGATGTTGTCACACCTAATGGAGCGAAGCCCGCTTGGCAGCGGGTGCGCGTCAAGGCGCGGGTCGAAGGACTTCCGTTTCCACGACCACTGGCATGATTTTGGCAACGCAGCCACCGTATAGCGTCCATCACGTCTTGCTACTGTCCCAAAAACGCCTCGCCGTGTTCTTGAGTTCATTCGAGCTGCTCCCAGCAAGGGATGACATCTTCGTTGCGCAGTTGAGATAGCGACGGAGGGGCGCCTTTTCTCTCGGCCAATCTCTCACTGCCCCTCGCAGCCATTCGGAGGAACGTAACGTTCGGAGAGATGTCGTGCACGAGTGCGACATCCAACGATCGACACTGAGTTGTTAGTAGACGAGATACAAAGATCCCAATGATTTGAGCCAGATGACTTGTCGATTTGCGCCGGGCAAGAACCAGGTGCGGCGCCGCTGATGAAAGCTGAACAGGAGGCTTCGGCAACTAGGCCGTTGTGTTCACCATTCACGCGTCCGTAACGCCCGAGCGGGCGACCCAGCATAGGTTGCAATAGCTTCGTCGAGAGCTGTTCTACCGGTCGGTTTTGCCAGCCAGGTCGGAGTTCGGCTTCTTTCAGGGCAGTGATCGCAAGATGGTCGTGAGCCGGCGGGATGTTCTTGATTGCCCCTGCGGTTACAGCGTATCCGGTTGCCGCCGCTTCGTCTGGCTCACGCTCGGTCTGCTCTGCCAGTCATCCGTGGGCTCGTTGACGGTATCTTTGATCCAGGTTAAGGCGCGCTGGATCAACCGCACCCCGATCGAAGTCGGCCTAAGGCCAGTTGCAATCCCTTGAGGGCGACCTCTTCATAGAATGGCGAAAGCGAACGGTTGTGGAGCAATTGTTCGGCCTTTTCGGCCGCTTCCATGGTGCCTCTGGTGCGACTTCTAAATGATTGATTTTAAAAGTAAAACGGAAGAATCAATGCGATGGCGCTTTTCCGTGGCGCCCATGATAGATTGGAGCGAGAGTTTAAGGTTTTCAACTGGTTAGAAGCCAGCGTGTGCACGATGTGTGCACTGGGAGATCAAAGAAGGTCTCGGCGCAGCCAGTTTGAAGATGAGCTCGCAGCGTTCGTCGCGCATGCCTATCTCGGATCTGAGCCGGTCCAATTCAACTAGCGCTATTTCGTCGCCATCTCGGCGCGGTACCAGTCGCCAATTTCACTTGCGGTCATCAGGGCTACGCCATCATGGCAGATGACATGGTCGAGCAGCGCCTCCAGATATTTGATCCGGTGTGGGACGCCGGTGATGTAAGGATGGACCGAGATCGCCATCACCCGTGCATTGTCGGCGCCTCCGAGATAAAGGCGACCGAAATGGTCGGTGCAGCGCTTCAAAAACTGCTCGGACGGCAAATGCTGTGGCGCATGGATGACAATGTCGTTGGTCTCCACCGAAGAGGGGATGCTGGTTATGGTGCCGTGGGGGGTGGTGATATCCTGCGGCAGATCGTCGATCACGCAGTCCGCGACATGTTCGATGCCGTTAAGGCGGAGCAGGTCGAGCGTTGCCTCGGTTTCAATGGGCCTGGGCTCTCCCATGCGCGCGGCGGCTTGCCGGCGAACTTGATGATGTCGACTGCACGCTTGATCGCGTCGGCCTGATCGTCGAGCTTGTGCTTCGGCCTCCTGCAGGAAGCCATGGCCCATAAACTCCAAGCCTGCTTCCAGCGCGGCGGCGGTGGTGACAGTACAAGTACGAGGTATGGGGTTTCGATCCGCCATTCCTCGACATTGAGGATGACCCAGACGGCGAGCCGCTTGCCGCCGGGCAACTTGAGTTTCGGGCGATCGACCTGCGCCAGATAGGGGATGCGATCGGTGAGAGTCATTGGGCTCAACCTGCGGCATCGCGGCTTCGGGCACAGGCGGCGTTGACGCGCGGCATAACTTGCTCTGCCATCAGGATCATGGAGCGGCGGCCGAGCTCGCGGTCGCGCCAGTCCTTGCCGGCGTAAAGGAGCGTGCCGAAGCTGCCGACTTCTTCCTGGAAAGCCAGCAATCGATCAGCGACGCTCTCCGGTGTGCCGTAGATAATGAGTTTTTCGCAGATGCTCTCCAGCGTCACCTCATCGTCGGGCTGGTCGCGCCGGGTCTTGAATAGCTCGATGCGCCCATTTCGCTTCAGCTTGGTGAAGAGCGAGCGATAGTAATAGACGTAAGGTCCGTTCGGATCGGTGGCATACGCCTTGGCGGTCGCGACGTCCTTGGCGACGAAGACGCTCTTGGCCACGCGCCAGTTGGCGGGGTCGGCCGGACGGCCGACGCGCTCGCAGCCCTCGATATATTTCAGCCAGTGGCTCTTCACCCAGGCCGGCATCAGGAAGTTGGCGGAAATCGGTTCCCAGCCGCGTGCGGCCGCCTCGGTGACGCCTTTGGAGAAGGGGGCGACGGCAGTGACCACGATCGGCGGATGCGGACGCTGCAGCGGCTTTGCGATAAAGCCCTGGCCGATGTCCTCGATCAGGGTTTTTTCGATCGAGATGTTCCAGTATTTCCCCACGAGATTATAGGGCGGTTTGCTGCCCCAGATCGCCAGCACCTGGTTGATCGCCTCCAAAAACATCGCATTGCGATCGGCGTCGAGATTGCCGAACAGCTCCGCGTCCGACAACAGCCCCCCCGGGGAGATGCCGAAGATCAGCCGGCCGTCGAGCATGTGGTCGAGCATGGCGATGGAGGCGGCAATTGTAGCCGGATGGCTGTTCGGCATGTTAACCGTGCCGGTGCCGAGCTTGATCTGCTTGGTGGCGGCGGCAAGCCAGGCGATGAAAGCGATGCAGGACGTGATGTTTTCGGCGCGATCGGTGACGTGCTCGCCGACATAGGCTTCCGAAAATCCGAGCTCATCCGCCAGCAGGAAGGCTTCCCTGTCCTCCTGCAAGGATTGCCGCCAATCCTTGTCCAGGGGATGGATCGGCATCGTGAAAAACCCGAGTTTCATATTTCTGAGTCTCCCCGAACCATTCTTGTTTGGCGCGAGCGTGCGTCGGCAGCTCGAACAGGGCAAGTCCGAAAGTCGATAGGACTGCAAAATCAAGTAGCTTGACCTTTGAAAAGTCCGACCCTCTAATTCGTGAAAAGCAGAAGAGCAGGGCCGGGGAGGGACTTGCCTGAATGAAAGCCTCGGCTTTCGCATACGCGCGCGCGACCAGCGTTGCCAATGCGCTGGAGCTGTTTGCCGTCCACGGTGAGCGCGGTCGAGGGCGAAACGCTCGCATCGGGGCGCTGACCCGCCATGCTGACCCCCTGAAATCATCCGGCATTGTGAAATGCGCGCCGCTTCTCGCCGCCGCGGTGGCGCACATCGCGGACCCCCGCAATTCGCAACCGGGGGACCATTGGCGGCAGCCTTGCACAGGCCGATCCGGCATCCAAACTGCCCGCTTGTGTGCTGGCGCTGGGTGACAGGCGATCACGCGAACAACAATCAGCTAAGGGAGGACTTCCAATGTCGAAGAAGAGTATAAAGCCGAGATCGATTTCCCGCCGTCGTCTGCTGGCGACCGTTGGCGCGGCGCTTGCGGCTTCGCCGCTCGGCGCCAATCTGCTGCACGCGCAGCAGGCGCCCATCAAGATAGGCATGAGCATGCCGCAAACCGGCGGTCTTGCTGGCGGCGGCAAGGCGTCGCTGCTCGGCATCGAGATCTGGCGTGACGACGTCAACGCCAAAGGTGGGCTACTTGGCGGCCGCAAGGTCGAACTAGTGGTCTATGACGACAAGTCGAGCGCCTCGGAGACGCCAGCGATCTATTCGAAGCTGATCGATATCGACAAGGTCGACCTCTTGTTCGCGCCCTATGCGACGGTACCGACAGCGCCGATCATGCCGATGGTCAAACAGCGTGGGCTTCTGCTGATCGGCAACTTCTCTTTCCAGGTCAACAGCAAGGTCGGCCACGATATGTGGTTCAACAACGCGCCATGGGGACCGGCTGACAGCTGGGCGACCTCGTATCTCGATATCGGCCAGAAGGCCGGCGGCAGATCCATGGCGCTGCTTTCGGCCGATCAGGAATTCGCGCAGAATCTGGCGAAGACCGCGCGCGAGGTCGCGACCAAGCGCAACCTGCCGATCGTGTTCGACCAGGCCTATCCGCCTAACACGGTAGAGTTTTCCAGCATCATCCGCGCGCTCAAGGCAACCAAGCCCGACATCGTTTACGTCGCGTCCTATCCGCCGGACTCGACCGGCATTCTGCGCGCCGTCAACGAGATCGGCATTGGCGAAAGCGTCAAGGTTTTCGGCGGCGGCATGGTCGGCCTTCAGTTCGGCGCCGTGATGGAGAATATGGGCTCGCTGCTCAACGGCGTTGTCAACTTCAACACCTGGCTTCCTGAGAAGAGCATGTACTTTGAGGGAACCAAGGAGTTCTTCGACAAGTACACCAAGCGGGCTGTGGAAGCGAAGGTCGATCCGCTCGGCTACTATCTGGCGCCATTCGGCTATGCCAGCGGCCAGCTCACCGAGCGGGCCATCAGTGCCGTGGAATCGCTGGATCAAAGGGCACTCGCAAAATATCTGCGCGAAAACACGCACAAGACCATCGTCGGCCCGATCGCATTTTCGGCCGACGGCGAGCGTAAGGAAACGGCGGTGTTGCAGGCCCAGTTCCGGGGCGTCGTGGACAAGAACATCGAACAGTTTCGCAGCGCGGGCAAACAGGTGATCCTGTTCCCTGACAACCTGAAGTCCGGCGAGCTGGTGGCTCCGTTTGAGGCTGCGCGAACATGAGCCACATATCTCGAGACGGCTCACGAAAAAGGCGTCCCGGGCTGTAAGTTGGAATACTCCAGCGCGGGCCACTCGGGGACGCATCTCGAGCCGGGCCAAGGGGGACCTCAATTGTTTTCACTGGATCTGCTGCTCGATGCGGTGGTGATCGGGGTGCTGCTCGGCTGCTTTTACGGCGCGGTCAGCCTCGGGCTGTCCGTATCGTTCGGATTGCTCGATGTTCCCCATGTAGCGCATCCGGCGTTTCTGGTGCTGGCCTCCTACGCGGTGTATTTTCTCAACGAGAACTATGCGGTCGACCCGCTCGTCGCCGGGCTACTGATCACGCCGATATTCTTGCTGCTAGGGCTTGCGGTCTATCGCCTGTACTACGAGACGTTCGAGAAGCGAGGCAGCGACGCCAGCGTGCGCGGCATTGCCTTCTTCTTCGGCATCGCCTTCATCATCGAGGTGGTGATCATTCTGCAATTCGGCGTCGATCAACGCTCCGTCACCGCCACCTATATCGGCAAGGCATGGCGACTCGGTGATATCCGCATTCCGTACCGGCTTCTCGTTGCCTTCGCTGTCGCCACTGCACTGACCATGTTGCTCACGTTGTATCTATCGCGGACGTTCATGGGCCGCGCCATCCGCGCGGTGGCACAGGATCAGGAGGCGCTGCGGTTGATGGGCGCCAACCCGATCAAGGTCAAGCAGTGGGCCTTTGGCATCGCCACGGCCGTGCTCGGGATCGCTGGTGCGCTGCTCATCATCGTCGCTCCTGTCGATCCGACGCTCGACCGCGCCTATATCGGACGCACATTCTGCATCGTGGTGATGGCGGGGCTCGGCAGCCTCGGAGGCACACTCGTCGCCGCCATCATTCTGGGCGTTGCCGAGTCGATTGTCCTCACCCTGTTTGGCGCCTCCTGGGCTCCAGCGATTTCCTTTGCGATGTTGCTCGGCATTCTGGCCGTACGGCCACAGGGCCTATTTGGCAGGCGATCATGAAACGCGACGGCATTGCCTTCTGGACCGGAGCGGTCGTCTTTCTCGCTGCCGTTCTTGTGATGACCCAAGTCGTCGGTAACCAATATCCGTTCTTCGCCGGCTACGTCATCCTGCAATCCATCGCGCTCGCCGTCGCATGGAGTATCCTTGGCGGTTATGCGGGCTATGTGAATTTCGGCACCAGTGCGTTTTACGGCGTTGGTGTCTATGCCTCGGTCTTCCTGGTGAGTGCCTTTGGCGCGCCGCTTCCCGTGCAGATCCTGACCGGCGCCGCGATCGGCGCGGTCATGGGGCTTGCGCTCGGTCTTCTGACGCTTCGCATGCAGGGAATCTTCTTCTCGATCGCGACGATAGCGCTGACGATCGTAATCGAGACGACCGTCACGAACTGGCGATACGTCGGTGGAGCGGCGGGCATTCAGATCCAGCGGCCGGCGGTGACTCCACCGTTCGACAGCTATGTGCAGATGCTATTCTTCGTCCAGGCTGTCCTCGTGGTCCTCGCAGTTGCGATCTCGCGCTACATCCACAACTCGTGGATCGGCCGCGGCTTGCAGGCGCTCAGGGACGACGAACTTGCGGCCGAATGCACGGGCGTGCCGACCTTGCGGTTGAAGCTGCTCGCCTGCGTGATCTCAGGGGCGCTGATGTGCGCCGTCGGTGCCCCCGCTGCGATGTACTTGCAGTATGCGGACCCTGGGTCGGCGTTCAATCTCAACTACTCCGTCACGACGCTGGCGATGTCGCTGATCGGTGGAACCGCGCATTGGGCAGGGCCCATCATCGGTGCGATTCTGCTCGGTACGACGCAGCAGGTTCTGACGGTCACGATCTCGTCGGAAGTTAATTTGTTAGTGCTCGGCTTGATGCTGGTACTGTTCGTCGTGGGCGCCCCGGAGGGTATCGTCGGCCTGATCTACAAGCTACGCGGCAACCAAAAGGAGGGTGAGATATGACCCTCTCCGAGACCCAGTCGCCGCTGCTACGAATTTGTGCGCTCACGAAGCGCTTTGGCGGGTTCACAGCGCTCCACAGTGTCAGCGTCGATATTCGGCCCGGCGAGCGGTTCGGCCTGATCGGTCCCAACGGCTCGGGCAAGACTACACTGATCAACTGCATTTCCGGCGCGTTTCGAACCGAACCCGGCACCATCCTGTTTCGCGATGAGGACATTACGCGGCTCCAGCCGCACATGCGTACGCGCCGCGGCATTGCCCGCAGCTTCCAGATTCCGCGGCCGTTCCGGAGCATGACGGTTGCCGAAAATCTCATGGTCGCACTTGACTTCGCCGCAGGCGAGCACGTGTCTATGACGCAGCGCCGGGACACCATGATGTCGATCCTGGATCAAATGGGGCTTGGCTCGAAGGTCAACGCCTCCACCACACGGCTCAGTCAGGTGGAATTGCGCAAGATGGAGCTCGCGCGTGCGATGGCGACGCGCCCGAAGCTGCTGATTTCGGACGAGGCCATGGCAGGTCTTTCCAGCTCGGAAGTCGACGAGGTGCTGGACCTTTTGTTGAGCCTTGCAAGCCGGGACATCACCATCATCATGATCGAGCATATTATGCAGGCAGTGATGCGCTTCTCCGAGCGCGTCATGTGCCTTGATGCCGGCCGGATCATCGCAATCGGAACACCGTCCGAAGTCATGGCCGACAAACGGGTGCAGGAGGCCTACCTTGGCACTTAGCCTGGCCATCAATGACCTCGATGCGGGTTACGGCGCTGTGAAGGCGCTGCGCGGCGTTTCGCTCCATGTCGAGACCGGCGAAACCGTTGCCTTGCTCGGCACCAACGGCAACGGCAAGAGCACGCTGATGAAGTGCATCGCGGGCCTGGTGCGGCCGCAGCGTGGCGTCATCTCATTGACGATTGATGGAGCGACACACGATCTATCCCGTCTGTCGACCGAAAACATCGTCGACCTCGGCGTAGCGATGGTTCCAGAAGGCCGGCGGTTGTTCCCCCGGTTAACCGTGCTGGAGAACCTGATGCTCGGCGCGTTCCGCAAGGCTGCCCGGCGTAGTATCGACCGCAATCTGGCGGTCGCTTTCGAAACGTTTCCCGTCCTCAAGGAGCGGCAGGGGCAATTGGCTGGCACCATGTCGGGCGGGCAACAGCAGATGCTGGCGATTGCGCGCGCCCTGATGTCGTCACCACGCCTGTTATTGGTCGACGAACCTTCGGTGGGTCTCTCACCGCTCCTGGTCTCGCAAACGATCACCAAGATTGGCGAGCTCAATCAGCATCTCGGCCTGACGGTGCTGATGGCGGAGCAGAACTTCAATCAGGCGATCCGGATCGCCAGCCGCGGATATATCATTGTCCATGGTGAGATCGTCGTGTCAGCCGCGTCGGTCGACGAATTGCGGGGCAACGATATCGTCAAGCGGCTCTATCTTAGCGGTGCCGCGTGATTGCGTCCTGAATCACCGAATGTGCGGAGCGATCCGCCTGTCGGACTACGTCGTCACCACAAACTATTGACGACGAATTGTTTCATTGAGAGGGTCGGAGGCCAAGGGGCATCATTGTGCAATCGACTGGATTTACCAATCAGGCCACTTTACGCGCATGTTTCTATGTTCATCGGGCATCACTCTGGGCCAGCGGCGTCGCGGAGCATTTGGTAGACCGGAAGTTGACGCGCCAGCTAGGACGATGGCTGTTGCACTCGACAGATCGGATCGGGATATGGCCGAAAGCGACACATTCAACAGGACGAGTATAGCCGCAGAGCCACCGATCCGAAGTTGATCGGGAGTCCTCGACTGCTACCGCGCGTTTGTCTGATGGCTCTGTCGTGTTTCACGCGCATCACGCTC
This sequence comes from Bradyrhizobium sp. STM 3843, assembly GCF_000239815.1. Taxonomy (GTDB): domain Bacteria; phylum Pseudomonadota; class Alphaproteobacteria; order Rhizobiales; family Xanthobacteraceae; genus Bradyrhizobium. The sequence goes on from NZ_CAFK01000056.1 coordinate 12,628, forward strand.
AACGACATGAACGTTGTTCGCCGAAGCCTCAATACAGACGACCGTTTCATTGACGTTGCGATGCCGATTTCTAGACTTGAATGCATCACAAGCTGCAGCGCCGATGCAGCGATCTTTCCGAGGACGATAATGACGAAACCGATGAATTCGACGCCGCCCAGCACATTGCGCAGACGTCGATTTGATCGGCGGATCCTGCCGCACCAGGATCGCCTGCGTCCTCGCATTTGACCCCATACTTGATCGGCGCGCCGGCTGCTGTCGGCCTACTAGGCCCCGCGCACGTCACCCATTGCCATCGACGACGACGTGGTGAAGGAGGTGCAGGCCGCCTCGGATTGCGTCACCCGCTACGGCATCTTTGCAAAGTCGCTCGATGTCAGGGATGCGACCGATCGCAGCTTCACCGCGCGATCGGATCGAATTAGGCATACGTCGCGACCGCCGCTGCCGCGCGCTCCTCGACCATCGCCACGGCCTCGCGCAACACCTCGATGCCGGCCTCCGGCTTCACGCCCCGCTCGGCGAGATGGCGTCGAAACGCACGCGCGCCGGGGACTGCGTGATAGGCCCCAACCAGATGGCGCGTGATGGAATGCAGCCTGATGCCGCGCGCGTGCTCCCGTGCAATATAAGGCTCGAGCGCGGCCAAGGCCTCCTTCATCGTCGCATGTTGTGGGGCTTCGCCGAACAGCTCGGGATCGACAGCGAGGAGGCGCCACGGGTCCTGATAGGCGGCGCGCCCGAGCATGACCCCGTCGATGTGAGCAAGATGCTGCTTCGCAGCCTCGATGCTCGGAATACCGCCATTGAGGATGATCGGCACATGCGGCAGCGCCGCCTTGAGCCGATACACGCGGTCATAGTCGAGCGGCGGGATGTCGCGGTTCTCCTTCGGCGACAGTCCGTCGAGCCAGGCCTTGCGTGCATGCACGATCAGCGCGTCGGTTCCGGCGTCGACCACAGCCTGCGCGAGCCGGTCCAGCGCAACCTCCGGGTCCTGGTCGTCGATGCCGATCCGGCACTTGACCGTCACCGGAATCTGCACCGCCCGCTTCATTGCCGCGACACAGTCACCGACCAGGTCAGGCTCCGCCATGAGGCAGGCGCCGAACCGGCCATCCTTCACGCGATCCGACGGACAGCCGACATTTAGATTGATTTCGTCATAACCGAAGTCCTCCCCGATCTTCGCCGAGGTCGCAAGATCGGCAGGCTCCGAACCGCCGAGCTGCAGCGCCACGGGATGCTCGCTCGCGTCGAAACCGAGCAGCCGCTTGCGGTCGCCATGAATGACCGCGCCGGTCGTGACCATCTCGGTATAGAGCAGCGCCCGACGCGACAACAACCGATGGAACACGCGGCAATGCCGGTCGGTCCAATCCATCATGGGCGCGGTGGCAAATTTCCAGAGCGAGCTATTCATACCGTTGATCTAGTTTTCTCCAATCAGCCCCCTAAATGACTGGACTGACTAGGAAAATCAAGTGCGCGGGAGTTTGATAATTTTCCTCTTCTCCGAAGCATATTCCTTTATTGCAAGCCAATGCCGAACTTGATGTCTCGGTGCACACATATCGCATACGAAATCCGGAGTGCATACGCGCCGCAGCCCTTGCTCAGCTTCTCTGACAATCGGCCCGCTGATGCCAGCCCTGTTCGTGGCGCGAGCGATATCAAGAAACGCCACGAATCTCTTACACAATCAACCAAAACGAGGAATTTCAAATTGGCAATCCAGTCAAGATTGATCCAGCCCATTGAGGGTCAAGCCCCATACACTACGACGAGAGCGCAGTTGAAGAAGCGCTTCAATACAGCATGAGGAGCATGATGAATTTGGATCACATAAGAGGCCAGTACGGTCTCCTTGCTCATTCGCGCGTCAAAGATGAGCGAGTCGCTGCGGCTGGCGCCTCTCGTCACTGCTGATTTCGGCAAAAAACCTTTCACTGCGGATATCGGCGCGCGTGGAGATATTCGTTCGCGTGCGCACGACATTCGAAAATCCATTTCATTGACGATTGCCGATCATCTCCGCATCATCGCTCCATCTTCGCGGTGCAAACCGCATCTAACTAACGAACCATTTGACGCGCTCCATTGGTGGCTGAGTGCGCAAACGCGATGCGTTTGCGCAGGCGGCGGAGCTTTGCAAGCAGGGGTAAGGGATGAGCGACGACGCGAAACACAGGAGATGGGATCGACGGTGGCTGCTGCAGGCCGGCGGCGCTGCCGCGCTGGCCGCGCCACTCGGCGGCCTCAGCGCCCAGGCGCTCTCGCTTCGGGCGGCACCGCAGATTGACTTCGCGCAGTTCCCGATCTGCAAGGCGTCTTCAAATGCGCCGCCGCTCACCGGTGCGCCGCGTAAGCTCCGGCTGTCGTGGAACGCGGGTGCGGTCTGCCTGACGCCGCTGCCAGTCGCGATCGACCAGGGCTTCTTCCGCAAGCAAAATCTCGACGTCGAGCTCGTCAACTACAGCGGCTCGACGGATCAGCTCCTCGAGGCGATCGCGACCGGCAAGAGCGACGCTGGCCTCGGCATGGCGTTGCGCTGGCTGAAGCCGCTGGAGCAGGGGTTCGATGTCAAGATTTCCGCCGGTACCCATGGCGGCTGCATGCGCGTGCTGGCACGCGCCGATTCCGGCATCAGCAAGCTTGCTGACCTGAAGGGCAAGGCCGTTGCGGTCGGCGATCTCGCCGGTCCGGACAAGAATTTCTTCTCGATCCAACTGTCGCGGCTCGGCGTCGATCCGGTGAAGGATGTCGACTGGCGGGTCTATCCCGGCGCCGTCGTCAATGTCGCGGCCGACAAGGGCGAGGTACAGGCCTTCCTCGCCTCTGACCCGCTCGCCTATCTCTGGCTGAAGGATCCCGCCTACAAGGAAGTCGCCTCCAATCTGGACGGTGAATACAGCAATCGGGTCTGCTGCATCGTGGGCTTACGCGGCAGCCTGGTGCGCGACGAACCGCAGGTCGGACGGGCGCTGACACAGGCGCTGCTCGATGCCGCGATGTTCACAGCGCAGAATCCGGCCGACGCCGCGAAATCGTTCCTGCCCTATGCGCCGAAACAGGCGAGCCTCGAAGATATCGAGGGCATGGTCCGTTACCATACCCACCATCATCATCCGACCGGCGCAGCGCTGAAGCAGGAGCTCAAAGCCTATGCTGACGATCTGAAGGTGGTGTTAGTGTTCAAGCCGAGCACCGATACCAGCAAGTTCGCGGAGCGCATCTATGTCGACATTTTCTCTGTCTGACGTCGCGGCGACCGGCGAGCCGTCGCGAGGCGGTGCATGGGTCGAACGGCTTCGGGGCGCGCTGCCTGGGCTTGGCGCGGCGCTTGCCTGGGCAGCGTTCGGTGTCTCCTGCCTGATCCGGGACGATGTCGGCGACTGGTCGCGGACGCAGGATGTCGCGATCGCGGCCTTTGTCATCGCCGCGCTGATCCTGCCAGGTACGCTGGCCACCGATCGTCTGGGCCAGACGGGGGCGTGGCTGCGCCAGCGCGCGCCATGGCTCGTCGTGCTCGGACTATTCCTCACTATGTGGGAGCTCGCGACCGCCAAATTCGCGCTGCTGCCGCTGCCGTTCTTCCCGCCGCCGCAGGCGATCGTCGAGGTCTATACTGACGATCTGCCCAAGTTGGCCGAAAGCATCTTCGCCTCGATCAAGCTGCAACTGGGCGGCTACATCATCGGTGCCACGCTCGGCTTCGTCACGGGCGTGGCGATCGGCTGGTCGACCAGCATCGGTTACTGGGTTCATCCGCTGCTGCGCTTCATCGGTCCGTTGCCGGCGACCGCTTGGCTGCCGATCGCGTTCTTCACGTTTCCGTCGAGTTGGAGCGCCTCGACCTTCCTGATCGCGCTGGCGACCGGTTTCCCTGTGACGGTCTTGACCTGGTCGGGCGTGGCGAGCGTCAGCTCGTCCTACTACGACGTGGCGCGGACGCTCGGCGCAAGATCCTCCTTCCTGGTCCTGAAGGTCGCGATCCCAGCCGCCCTGCCGCATGTGTTCGTCGGCTTGTTCATGGGCCTGGGCGCGTCATTTGCTGTGCTCGTGGTCGCCGAGATGATCGGAGTGAAGGCGGGTCTCGGCTGGTATCTGCAATGGGCGCAGGGCTGGGCAGCCTATGCCAACATGTATGCCGCGCTCCTGGTGATGTCGCTGCTCTGCTCCGGTGCAATCACGCTGCTGTTCAAGGTCCGCGACCGGGTTCTGGTATGGCAGAAGGGCACCGTCAAATGGTAGCGCAGGCGGCCGTGAAACCAATCGGCCATCCGGCAGTCGGCGCCTCGATCGACATCGGGCACGTCAGCCATGCTTTCGACATCGATGGCACCAAGCTCGAGGTGCTCGACGATGTCAGCCTCGCGGTCGAGCCCGGCGAATTCGTCGCGCTGCTCGGCCCATCCGGCTGCGGCAAATCGACTTTGCTGCGTCTGGTCGCTGGCCTCGAGCCGCCACGCAGTGGCGTCCTGCGCGAGGATGATATCCGCATCAAGGGCCCGCACCCCTCGCGTGTCGTCGTATTCCAGGATCCCACGCTGTTTCCCTGGCGCTCGGTCTGGGACAATGTCGCGCTGGGCCTGGAGGCGCAAGGCATCCTGAAGGCGCAGCGGCCGCGGATCGACGCCGCGCTGGAGCTCGTCGGGCTCTCCGCGTTCCGCAACGCCTATCCGCATCAGCTCTCCGGCGGCATGGCGCAACGGGTCGCGCTGGCCCGTGCGCTGGTCAACGATCCCAAGGTGCTGGTGCTCGACGAGCCGCTCGGCAAGCTCGATTCGCTGACGCGGATCGCGATGCAGGCGGAGCTGGTGGCGCTGTGGCAGCGCAAGGGATTCACGACCTTGCTTGTCACGCACGATGTGGAAGAGGCGCTGGTGCTCGCCAATCGCGTCGTCGTGCTGAGCGATCGCCCGGCGCGCATCAAGGCCGATATCGCGGTGGAGCGGCCCCATCCGCGGCACCGCGGCGACCCTTATCTGGCCGACCTGCGCCGGCAGATCCTCGGTCTGCTTGGATTGGAGGCGACATGGTAGCGGCGATGGAACGAACTGTACCACAGCCGGGGGCGGGCGAGGGTGAGCTGCTAGCGCGAGCGCGGAAGCTCACCCCACTGTTTGCCAAACGCGCAGTCGTGCACGACCGCGACGGCACGGTTGCCTTCGAGAATTTTCAGGACCTGTTCGACGCCGGCCTCTTGTCGCTGACAGTCCCGGTGACGCTGGGTGGCCACGGGGCGGGGGCGCGCACGACTTCGCGCATTCTCGGTACCGTCGCGCAGGCCGATGCCTCCACGGCGCTGATCCTGGCCATGCATTACATCCAGCATTTCGCGATGGCGCGCAGCACCGAGTACCCGCCGCGGCTTGCGCGCAAGCTCGCGCGCGAATCGGTGGAGGCAGGAGCGCTGATCAACGCACTGCGGGTCGAGCCGGCCCTCGGTTCTCCATCGCGCGGCGGTCTTCCCGAGACGGTCGCGCGGCGAACCGAGACCGGCTGGCGGCTGACCGGTCATAAGATCTATTCGACGGGTGCACCGATCCTGAAATGGTATTCGGTCTGGTCCCGCACGGACGAAGACGAGTCGCGTGTTGGGATGTTCCTGGTGCCCGCGGGGCTGCCAGGCACGCGCATCGTGGAGACCTGGGATCATCTCGGGCTGCGGGCGAGTGGCAGCCACGACGTGATTTTCGAGGACGTGGTGATCCCGCTCGACTATGAGATCGCGCTGCGCGAGCCAGAGTCTTGGCGCGTGCAGGATCCAACCCAGGCGCTGGTGCACGGCGTCTTCGTCGGCGCGATCTACGACGGCATCGCGCGTGCCGCGCGGGATTGGATCGTCGATTTCCTGAAGACGCGCACGCCGTCGAGCCTCGGCGCGCCGTTGGCTACGTTGCCGCGGGCGCAGGAGATCCTCGGCGGCATCGAGGCGAAGCTCCAGGTCAATGCGCGGCTGATCGACAGTGCGGCGCGCGACTTCGACGAAGGCATCGTTCCGGCCTCCGCCGAGTCCAACATCATCAAGCTGACCGTCACCAATAACGCCGTAGCTGCGGTGGAAGACGCGCTGTCGCTGTCGAGCAACCATGGGCTGAGCCGCAGCAATCCGCTGGAGCGGCATTATCGTGACGTGCTGTGCGGTCGGGTGCACACGCCGCAGGACGACGCGACCCGAATAGCCGCTGGTCGGCTGGCGCTCGGGCTCTAGTTTCAGGAAAGGAAAGACAACCCAATGTCCATCGAATTCATCGGCTTCATCTCCAACAACAACTCCTCCGAGATCATCGTCCGCAACGGACCGGTGCTCGATCCCGTTCATATCGAGACCGTGGCGAAGGCGCATGAGAACGCCGGCTTCGACCGCGCGCTGCTGGCCTTCCATTCCACCACGCCGGACAGCCTGCAGGTGGCGCAGCACGTGCTCGGCGTGACCGAGAAGCTGAACGTCCTGATCGCGCAGCGGCCGGGCTTCACCGCGCCGACATTGCTGGCGCGGCAGTTCGCGGTGCTCGACCAGTTCTCCAGAGGGCGTGTGGCGCTGCATGTCATCACCGGCGGCAACGCCAAGGAGCTGCGCCAGGATGGCAACACGCTCGATAACAAGGACGAGCGCTACGCCCGCACCAGCGAGTTCCTCGACATCGTGCGCGCCGAGTGGAGCAGCGACAAGCCGTTCTCCTATGCCGGCAACTATTATCAGGTCGAGAACGGCTTCTCGCAGGTGAAGCCCTATCGTCCCGAAGGCATTCGCATCTATTTCGGCGGGGCGTCCGAAGCGGCGATCGAGGTTGCCGGGAAGCATGCCGACACCTTCGCGCTCTGGGGCGAATCCTATGCGCAGGTGCGCGAACAGACCACGCGGGTGCGCGCGGCCGCCGCAAAGCACGGCCGTCCCGCGCCGCGCTTCTCACTGTCCGTCCGCCCGATTCTCGCCGACACCGAGGAGAAGGCCTGGGCCAAGGCGCAGGAAATCCTGGAGCGCGCCACCGCGCTGCAGGACCAGACCGGCTATCGCAAACCGGCGGACGGTCATGCCACCGCTGGGGCCAAGCGGCTGCTCGCGATCGCGGAGCAGGGCAAGCGTGTCGATAAGCGCTTGTGGACGGAGATCGCTCAGCTCACTGGCGCCAACAGCAACACCACCGCTCTGGTCGGTACGCCGGAGCAGGTGGCTGAAGTGTTCGGCGATTATTACGACCTTGGCATCAGCCATTTCCTGATCCGCGGCTTCGACCCTCTGATCGATGCGATCGAATATGGCCGCGAGCTGATCCCGCTGACGCGCAAGCTGATCGGCGAGCGCCAGCGTGCTCAGGAAGTGGCGGCGGAATGATGCGTCTGCTTGTCGTCGCCGGGGTTCTGCTCGGCCTGGTCACCTCAGCCGGCGCACAGGTCACCCTGCGCGTCGGTGATCAGAAAGGAAATTCGCAGGCCGTGATGGAGGCGGCCGGCATCCTCAAGGATGTGCCGTACAAGATCGAATGGAAGGAGTTCGCGGCGGCGGCGCCGTTACTCGAGGCGCTCGGTGCCGGCGCCATCGACAGCGGCATCGTCGGCGACGCGCCGTTCACCTTCGCCGCGGCATCCAACGTGCCGGTCAAGGCGATCGCGGCGATCCGGCAGACCCAGGAGGGGCTTGCGATCCTGGTACCCGAGAGGTCGAGCATCACCAGCTTCGATCAGCTGAGGGGCAAGACGATCGCGACGGGCCGCGGCTCGATCGGCCATCAGCTCGTGCTCGCGGCGCTGGAACAGCGCGGCTGGACCGCTGATGACGTGAAGCTCGTGTTCCTCGCGCCATCGGACGCGAAGGTGGCCTACACGCAAGGCTCGGTCGATGCCTGGTCGACCTGGGAGCCTTATGTGAGCCAGGAGGAGGTGCTGTTCAAGGCGCGCCGCATCTTGACCGGCGAAGGCCTGACGCCAGGCTTGAGCTTTCAGGTCGCAACGCCGGCTGCGATCAGAGAGAAACGCGACGCACTTGCGGATTTCGTGCGCCGGCTGACCGCGGCGCGCGCCTGGTCGCACGATCATGTCGAAGCCTATGCCGAGACGTTGGGAAAGCTAATGAACATCCCGCCCGCGGTACCCTTGAACTGGTTGACGCGCGCCAAGATAAGGATCGCGCCGATCGACGATTCCGTGATCGCGGACGAGCAGAAGACGATCGACCTCTATCTCCGCAGCGGCTTGATCAAGCAACGGCTGTCAGCCTCCGACGTTCTCGATCGCTCCTTTGCCGATGCGATCGCCAGGGGGGCGGGTTTGTAGGAGCCGAATTGTTCCAGATCAAAGCCAAGCGGAACCGCGAGGCAGAGTGTTGATGACGTTCGCAGCGATCAATCGATGCGACAACGTCGGAGACCAACCCATGCTGAAAGTCGCAATTTTGATTTGGGTGATGTTAGGGACGGTATTGGCGGGCAGCGCCGTCATCGCGGTGCTCACCATGCAGGACCTCGCAGCCAGCCCGATGAAGGCAATTCCCCTGGCCGCGTTGGCGGGTTTTATCGTTGCCATGCCGCTGTCCTATCTGGTGGCGACGAAGATCGGCCACACGGGCGGAACTAAGAGGATAGCCTGACCGGCACGTACCGGTCAGATCCGATCATACTGGCGGGAGCAGGTCAGCCACCGCCTTCCGCACGACCGCATTCTCCTCCGGCAGGCCGATCGAGATGCGCACCCAAGTGTCGAGCGGTGGCTGGGCCCGGCCGATGAGAATGCCCTGGGCTGCGAGAGCAGCTGCCACTTTCGCATGCGGCTGGGCAGCATCGAAGAATACGAAATTGCCCTGCGAATTCGTGAAGCGAACCTTCCGCTTGCGGAAAAGCTGATGCCACGACTCGCGTTCCGCCGCGACCTTGTCGCGCATCGAGGCGACATAGCGCGTGTCGTTGAGGCTCGCCGTTGCCGCGACGAGGCTTAGCCGGTTGAGCCCGAAGAACGCGCCGATACCCATCTGCTTCATCGAGGCGACCAGTGCCTTCGGCGCGAGCGTATAGCCGATCGAAAGGCTGGCGAGCCCATAGATCTTCGAGAAGGTTCTGAACACCGCGACGTCGGCGCCTTCCCGAACGAGGCCGGCCACGGTCCGCTGCTCGAAATCCGGGGTGAATTCGAGATAGGCTTCGTCGACGATCACGAGGGTGCGTTTGGCCATGTCGCGCACGGCGTCAATGAACTCCTTGGTGTCGCTGACCGTGCCCGACGGATTGTGCGGGTTCACCAGATAGACCGCCCGCGTCTGTGAATTGATCTTAGCCGCAAGGGCCGCGAGATCGTTCTCCAACCGGTCGTTCAGGGGCACGCCGACCACTACGCCGCCCGCCGGTGCGACGGCATCGACGAGTGCGGTATAGCCCGGTTCGGAATAGACGAACTCCCCGCCCGCGCCGCCGTGGGCGGACAGGAAGAGCCCGAGCACGTCCAGGTTCTCGCCGAGCATGATTTGCTCCGACGGCATCTGTTCGCGCGCGGCGATCGCGTTCGTGAGTGTAGCGAGCTCGTCGCCGGTGTAGCGACTGAGATTAGCAAGGTGCGCAGTGATCGCCTGCACGGCTTGAGGTGACGGCCCGAACGGATTTTCGTTGAGGGCAAGTCGGATTGTGTCGTTTGTCGCTGTGCTGGCCATAACCGGATGCACCAAATTGAGGGCCGCTGCCGTCGAGAGCAGCAGCCATTCGCGTCGATCGAGATGAGCCACGTTCTTGTCCCTTGCGGATCAGCGGAGCTACAGCCGAACTGTGCTGTCGCCGGATGCACGGTGCAAGCGGATCTCGCTCAACTCGATGCGAGGAACGCGATGATTGTGGTTACAACGGTAGCAGCCGTCAGCCGCGTTCGGGATAGCCGTGCAGCATCAGGCGATCGGAGCGCACCTCCCAGCGTTCAAGCCGGTCGAGGAAGCTCATGCCGAGCAGGTTGGTCTTCATCTGGCCGTGCGGCACCACCAGGGCCGGCACCGAGCGTTCGACCAGCCTGCCGATTGCCAGCCGGTCGAGCGTCAGCCGCGCCGCCTTGGTATGACCACCAGCGGTCTCGACGTCGACGTCGTAGTCGAGCAGTTCGAGCGGCAGGCCCAAAGCCTTGGCCGTCTCATAGGTCAGCACGACCGAGGTGGCACCGGTGTCGACCACCATCGGTGCGGTCACGCCGTTGATCTTGGCGCGCAGCGTGAATTCGCCGCCTTGGCCGCGCTGGATTTCGACTGCGCTCGCCTTCATCTTGCTGGCACTCTTGCGCAACAACTCCGAGACGGTGTCGCTGGCGAGCGCGGCCTGTTCGGGATCCTTGTAGGCAATCACGGCGCCGGCCGTGACCAGCATGGTCACCAGAACGAGCAGAAGACGGCTCATGCGGCAACTCCGATTCCGGCCGGGGTTTTCAACTGAGGCTGTGCGGGCGCATCGACGGCAATCCGGCCTCGCGCATGCGCACCGGCAGTTCGGCGATCAGCGCGTTCCGCTCGTCGGCCGCCATCGTGCCCCAGCGCGCAATCTCCGACAGCGTGCGGCCGCAGCCAAAGCAGAGATCGGTTCGGGGATCGATCATGCAGACGTTGATGCACGGCGTTGCTCGGTTCGTATCCTGGCTCATGGTTAGATAGTGACGGCCATTCCGCCGCGAGTGCAAGTGCGGCCATGTCACAGCCCCGTTCCTGCATTCATGATCGGCTTGGACCGCGGCCTGCGCTTCTCCTCCGTGGCTTGCGTCGTGGGCTCCGGCTGCAGCGGCGGCGCTTCGTCCGACATCGGGCCCAGCGCCGACATCACCCGTTCCGGCGGGAAGGTGACGATGACCTCGGTGCCGATCCGAACCTTCGATTTCAGCGTGAAGGTGCCGCCGTGCATCTCGATCAGGTTCTTGGCGATCGGCAGCCCCAGCCCTGCGCCTTGCTCGGCCGATTTGATCGAGTTCGAGCCCTGGCCAAACGAGGCCAGCACGATCGGGATCTCGTTTTCAGGGATGCCGGAGCCGGTGTCCTTGACGCTGAGATATTGGCCGCCTGAAGCGGTCCAGCCGACCTTCAACCAGATATCTCCGCCCTGTGGCGTGAACTTGATCGCATTGGATAAGAGGTTGAGAACGACCTGGCGGATCGCACGTTCGTCCGCCCATAGCCGCGGCATATTGCGCTCGAACACCTCGTGGATGGTCAGCGCGCGGCTGGAGGCGCGCAGCTTGAGCAAATGATGACAGTCGGCGACGACATGCACCAGCGAGACCGCCTCCTCGTTGAGCTCGTAGCGCCCGGCCTCGATCCGCGAGAGATCGAGGATTTCGTTGATCAGGTTCAACAGATGCACGCCGGAGTTATGGATGTCGGCGGAATATTCCTTGTACACCGGTACGGCATGCGCGCCGAAGATCTCGCTCTTCATCACCTCTGAGAATCCGAGGATGGCATTCAGCGGCGTGCGGAGCTCGTGGCTCATCTGGGCGAGGAAGCGCGATTTGGCGACGTTGGCGGCCTCCGCGCGATAGCGGGCCTCGTCCGAAATCGCCTTGGCCTGTTCGAGCTCGCCGATCAGTGCATCCTTCTCGGCACGTGCTTCGAGCGTGGCCAGCGTGGTCGAATGCAGCTGATGCGCCAGCAGCGCAAAATAGCCTTCGGCCGCGACCGCAAACGCGGCCAGCACATAATTATCGAGCTTGCTCGACAGCGCGAGGTTGAGCGCGATCGCGATCGTGACCGGCGCTGTGGCTGCCAAAGCGGCAAGCGGCAGATTGGCCGCAAGCATGCTGGAGACTGCAATCACCAGCAGCATCAGGAACATCATCAACGTGCCGGAGACATCCGACAGCGCCGGGTCAATCAGCACCGCCATCCAGCAGATGCCGTAGAGCAGGTCGAGCAGCACGAAGCGCTTGCGCCAGCGCCGCGTCGCCGCCAATGACGGCTTTTCGCCGAGGAAGCTCCTGCAGGTGCGTACGATGGCGATGTGGATGCAGAGTATGCCGCAGGTCCAGGCGGCCGCCGGGAGTGGCTGCATCCAGACGCTGAACAGCATGCCGGTCGCGACCACCAGCAGCATCACGACATAGGAGGCGGAAATCCGGGTCTGCGCATATTGGCGCAAGAGCTCGCGATCGAAAGCCGGCCGCGTTCCCGATGTCGACGTTAACCGGTCGCGGGCCTCGCGCACCCGCTGCTGCGCCGCCCGACGCTGGCTCGCAGACGCGAGCGCCGGCGGCTCTGCCGGAAGCTCGACGACCTCAGGCGTTTCAGCGGAGTTACTCATCAAACAACACAAGTCCTGCCCGCGGCCGCACGGGCTTTTCGCATTGTCTATAACTCGCCTGAAATCCTTAAGAGGGATTATAGAGAACCAAACATTTCCGTTAATGCGGCGTTAAATTAACCTTTGGTCGCTGGTCGTGAGGCGCCGCAACGTGATGCAGAAACGCCCGCCGAAGGGCGGGCGTTTCGAACGGTTTGCCGTCAAGTGCCAGAAGCGATCGGACCAGTCGTCCCGTTCACTTCTCCAGCCGCGCCAGCAGACTCGATGTGTCCCAGCGCTTGCCGCCGAGCTTCTCGACTTCGGAGTAGAACTGGTCGACCAGCGCGGTTACCGGCAGGTGCGCGCCATTGCGGCGAGCCTCGTTGAGGCAGATCGAGAGATCCTTGCGCATCCATTCCACTGCAAAGCCAAAATCGTACTTGCCGTCGTTCATGGTCTTGTAGCGGTTTTCCATCTGCCAGGACTGCGCGGCGCCCTTGGAGATGGTTTCGATCACGGCGGCCACATCGAGGCCGGACTTCTTCGCAAAATGGATGCCTTCCGACAGGCCCTGGACCAGGCCTGCGATGCAGATCTGGTTGACCATCTTGGTGAGCTGTCCGCTTCCGGCGGGACCCAGCAGCTTGCACATGCGGGCATAGGCCGCGATCACCGGCTCGGCGCCGGCATAAGCCTCCGCGGTGCCGCCGCACATCACGGTGAGCACGCCGTTCTCGGCGCCGGCCTGGCCGCCCGACACCGGGGCGTCGACGAACTTGAAACCGGCCTTGGTGGCTGCGGCATCGAGCTCACGTGCCACTTCAGCCGAGGCCGTGGTGTGGTCGACGAAGGTCGCGCCCTTGGCCATGCCGGCAAAGGCGCCGTCCGAGCCGATCGTCACCGAGCGCAGGTCGTTGTCGTTGCCGACGCAGCACATCACGAATTCCTGGCCCTCGGCTGCCGCCTTCGGGGTAGGCGCGGTCTTGCCGCCGAACTTGTCGGCCCATTCCTTCGCTTTTGCCGCCGTGCGGTTATAGACCGTGACCTCGTGACCGCCCTTTTTCACGAGATGTCCTGCCATGGGGAAACCCATGACGCCGAGACCGATGAAAGCGACTTTAGCCATGTGAGCTACCTTGACCTTGGTTTTCCGCCGGCGGCCTTGGGGATGGCCGGGCTGTTCTTGAAGGACCACATCAGCGTCCCGCCAGGGGAGCGCGCCGGACGCTGGACGCCGCACCATAAACGCTTGAGGGGCGAGGGCAACGGCTTCGTGACGCATACGATAGCGCGGGCCCGTGCTAAAGAGGCATGATCATGACGGCTTGCAAAGCCGTCCTGCGACAACGAAATCCAGAAAGCCAACGAACCAGCCAGGGAGTGTCTCGCATGAGCGTCAGCGTGGGTGTGCTCGACCATTTCAACATCCGGACCCGCAAGCTCGCGGAGACGGTGGGCTTCTATGAGGAGGTGCTGGGGCTCGAGAACGGCCCGCGGCCGAACTTCGCCTTTCCCGGCGCCTGGATGTATAGTGAGGGCCGGCCGGTGGTGCATCTGGTCGACATCGCCCAGACCTCGGAGCCGCAGAAGCCGGATTCCGGCGTGGTCCATCACGTTGCCTTCGTCAGCCGCGGCTTTGCCGGAATGAAAGCTCGGCTGGCGGGCAAGGGCATGGCGTTCGACGCCCGGCAGGTTCCCGGCGGCGAGCTCTGGCAGATCTTCGTGCGCGACCCCAACGGGGTAATGATCGAGCTCAATTACGAGGCAGCCAAGGAGCAGGGCGATTCTGCACCGGTCGAAACGGATTCCGATATCGGAACCAAGGTGGCGTTTTGAGCCGGCGCGCTTTATTGGAACAGCCGAAGCGCAGGCTGGATCGACCCGGCCGGACCGGAAGATGATGTCCAACCAACAGGATGGAGCGCGACGATGTGGCGCGCTCTGAAGTTTTTCAGGAGAGGCGGCGTGAGCGTCACCCAGCAACAGGTTCTCGAAGCTCTGAGGCGGGTGCGCTCGCCCCGGGGAGTGGCGCTGCCCGACGCCAACGTGCTGTCGCCGATCACGGCCAATGACGGCAAGGTGTTCTTTTCGATCAACGTCGATGCTGCCGAGGCGCGCGCGTGGGAGGATGCCCGCGCCCAGGCCGAGGCCGCAGTCCGCGCCATTCCCGGGGTGACGATGGCGATGATCGCACTGACTGCGGAGCGCAGGCCAGGCGCAGCGCCGCCGCCGCGGGCACCGGGCGTGCAGCCGGCCGCAGCCCATCGGCCGCCTCCGCAGCATCCTGGGGGCTCGCCGATGGCCCGCCAGGCCGAGATCCCCGGCGTCGCCGCGGTGATCGCGGTCGCCTCCGGCAAGGGTGGAGTGGGCAAGTCGACCACCGC
>NZ_CAFK01000056.1:27277-46366 GCF_000239815.1 Bradyrhizobium sp. STM 3843
TNGGNNNNANGNNNGGNTGCTCGATGCGGACATCTATGGCCCCTCGATTCCGCGGCTCACCGGCCTGCACGACAAGCCCGGGCTCGACGNCAACAAGAAGATGATTCCGCTGCAGCGCTTCGGCCTGTCGATCATGTCGATCGGCTTCCTCGTCGAGGAGCAGACCGCGATGATCTGGCGCGGGCCGATGGTGATGTCGGCCATCACCCAGATGCTGCGCGACGTCGCCTGGGGCACGCTCGACGTGCTGGTCGTCGACATGCCGCCCGGCACGGGCGATGCGCAGCTGACGCTCGCGCAGAATGTGCCGCTGAAGGGTGCGGTCATCGTCTCGACCCCGCAGGATCTGTCGCTGATCGACGCGCGGCGCGGGCTTGCGATGTTCCGGAAAGTGAATGTGCCGGTGCTCGGCATCATCGAGAACATGAGCTACTTCCAGTGCCCGCATTGCGGCACCCGCTCGGACATTTTCGGCCATGGCGGAGCGCGCCACGAGGCGGAGCAGCTGGGTGTGCCGTTCCTCGGCGAGGTCCCGCTGCACATGGATATCCGCGCCACCTCGGATGCCGGCACCCCGGTTGTCGTCAGCGCGCCCGAAGGGCCGCACGCGGCGATCTATCGTGCCATCGCAGGCCAGGTCCGGGACCAGCTCAAAGGCGCCATCGCTGCCGCGTGACGCGCCGCAGCATTTTCTCAGGTGCAGATCGTCGCCCCCTGCGATGGTCGCGTTTCCGCCCCCGTAGTTCCGTGCTAAAGGCCCCCGACCGAAGCGCCGTCGGACAGATGCGGGCACGCGCATGACCGAGTGAGCGTCCGTTTTCAAATGGGAAGAACGCCCCAAAAAGGAGAAGACTTGATGAAGCGTCGTGATTTCTTGAAGGTCTCCGCTGCCGGTGCGGCGGCAACGGCCGCGGTCGCCTCGCCGGCGGTCGCGCAGTCGATGCCGGAGATCAAGTGGCGGTTGACCTCCAGCTTTCCGAAATCGCTGGACACGATCTTCGGCGGCGCCACCGAAGTGGCCAAGTACGTGGCCGAGATGACCGACAACAAGTTTCAGATCCAGGTCTTTGCGGCGGGCGAGATCGTCCCCGGCCTGCAGGCGCTGGATGCGACCGCGAACGGCACCGTCGAGATGAGCCACACGGTGTCTTATTATTACGTCGGCAAGGATCCGACCTTTGCGATCTACGCCTCGGTCCCGTTCGGCCTGAACGCGCGGATGCAGAATTCCTGGTGGTACCAGGGCGGCGGCCAGGAGCTTGGCAACGAGTTCTTCAAGAAGTTCGGCGTGATCGGCTTCCCCTGCGGCAACACCGGCACCCAGATGGGCGGCTGGTTCCGCAAGGAGATCAAGACCGTTGCCGATCTTTCCGGCCTGAAATTCCGTATCGGCGGCATCGCCGGCCAGGTGCTGCAGAAGGTCGGCGTCGTTCCGCAGCAGCTTGCGGGCGGCGACATCTATCCGGCGCTGGAGAAGGGCACCATCGACGCGGCCGAGTGGGTCGGTCCCTATGATGACGAGAAGCTCGGCTTCCAGAAGGTGGCGAAGTACTACTACTATCCGGGCTTCTGGGAAGGCGGTCCGACCGTCCACGCCTTTTGCAATCTCGACAAGTGGAATTCGCTGCCGAAGAGCTATCAGGCGATCCTCACCAATGCGACCGCGAACGCCAACAGCTGGATGGCCGCGCGCTACGATCTGCAGAACCCGGCGGCGCTGAAGCGCCTGGTGGCCGGCGGCACGCAGCTGCGCCCCTTCAGCAACGAGGTGCTGGAAGCCTGTCTCAAGGCGACCAACGAGCTGTGGTCGGAAATCTCCGCCAAGAACCCCGACTTCAAGAAGTCGATCGAGGCGATGCAGGCCTACCGCTCCGACGAATATCTGTGGTGGCAGGTCGCCGAGTACACCTTCGATACCTTCATGATCCGCTCGCGCACCCGCGGCTGATCGCGCTGGATCGGCAAGACGATCGAAAGCCCGGCCTCGCGGCCGGGCTTTTGCGTTGCGGAACGGTTTCGCAATGGCACTCCGCGACAGGATGATCCAGACTGGAACCCAGGCCTCGCAAGAAGGCCGCGGAAAATATCCAGACACATCATCCGACAGGGAGAGAACGCCATGAAGCGCAGGGATTTCATCAAGGTCACCGGGCTCGGCGCGGCCGGTGCCACGTCGATTGCCGCGCCCGCCATCGCGCAATCGATGCCCGAGATCAAATGGCGCATGACGACGAGCTGGCCGAAGTCGCTCGACACGCTGCATGGCGGCGCCGAGATGATGGCCAAGATCGTCGGCGAAGCCACTGACAACAAATTCCAGATCCAGACCTTTGCCGCCGGCGAGATCGTCCCCGGCCTGCAGGTTCTCGATGCCGTGCAGAGCGCGACCGTCGAGATGGGTCACACCGCGTCCTACTACTATTTCGGCAAGGACCCGACCTTCACCTTCGGCTCGTCGGTGCCGTTCGGCCCGAGCATGCGCATCAACCAGGCCTGGTACATGCTGGGCGGGGGCAGGGAGCTCTTGAACGACTTCTATAAGAGCTACAACGTGGTCTCGCTGCTGGCCGGCAACACCGGCTGCCAGATGGGCGGCTGGTTCCGCAAGGAGATCAACACGGTCGACGACCTCCAGGGCCTGAAATTCCGCATCGGCGGTTTCGCCGGCCGCGTGATGCAGAAGCTCGGCTGCGTGCCGCAGCAGCTTGCCGGCGGCGACATCTATCCGGCGCTGGAGAAGGGCACCATCGACGCGGCGGAGTGGGTCGGTCCTTATGACGACGAGAAGCTCGGCCTCTACAAGGTCGCGCCGCATTACTACTTCCCCGGCTGGTGGGAAGGCGGGCCAATGCTGCTTGCCATGATCAATCTCGACAAGTGGAACGCACTGCCGAAACATTATCAGCGGCTGCTCGAGCAGGCCGGGCATTACGCCAACAACTGGATGATGGCGAAATACGACAGCGCCAATCCGCTGGCCTTGCGCAAGCTGATCGCGGGCGGCGCCAAGCTGCACCCGTTCTCGCAGCCGATCATGGAAGCCTCGTACAAGGCGGCCAAGGAGCTGCATGCCGAGGTCGCCGCGACCAATGCCAACTTCAAGAAGGTGCTGGAGTCGCTGACCAGTTACTCCAACAATTGCTACTCCTGGTTCCAGGTCGCGGAAGTCGGCTACGACAACTTCATGGCGCGACGGTCGCAGAGCTGAGCGCAGGGAGAGCCGCAGCGGCGGTGCGAGCCGTTGCTGCGGCATTCCCGACACCCGCCGTCACTACTTTGGCGGGCCGAAATCGAGCGGCGGCAGGTCGATCTGCGGCACCTCGATCTTGACCTTGTTAAGGTCGACCTCGACCGGCTTGTCAAGTAGGCCCGTCACCGTGATCGGGAACGCGATCACGAGCAGCACCATGATCGCCTGCAGGCCGATCCAGGGCATCGCGCCCCAATAGATATCGGAGCTCTTGACCTCCCTCGGCGCCACGCCGCGCAGATAGAACAGCGCAAAGCCGAACGGCGGGTGCAGGAACGAGGTCTGCATGTTGACGCAGAGCATGACGCCGAACCAGATCAGCGCCGCCTCCGGTCCCACCACCGGCGCCAGGATCTTCTGCGCGATCGGCGCGATCATCGGCAGGATGATGAAGGCGATCTCGAAGAAGTCGAGGAAGAATGCCAGGAAGAAGATGAACACGTTGATGAAGATCAGGAAGCCCCAGACGCCGCCGGGCAGCGAGGTCAAGAGGTGCTCCAGCCACTCGCCGCCGGAGACGCCCTGGAACACCACCGAGAAGCAGGTCGAGCCGATCAGGATGAACGTGACCATGCAGGTGATGCGCATGGTGGTCTCGTAACCCTGCTTGATCAGGTCGCGCAGGTCGGGGATCCCCACGGCGCGGATGCCGAGCCAGGCGACGGCGAGATAGGTCGCGGCAAAGGCGAGCTTGAAGACGAGGTTCTCGGTGTAGAGCATCGCGACGATGGTGCCGATGCCGGCCGCGATCACGCCGACGATCAGGATGGTCCGGTCGGTCGAGCTGAAATCCTTGTGGTGGATCACCGCGAGCACGATGGCGCCGACCGCGCCCATGGCGCCGGCTTCGGTCGGGGTCGCCAGGCCCATCATCATGGTGCCGAGCACGACGAAGATCAGCACCGCCGAGGGGATGATGCCCATCAGGCACTTCTTCCACAGCGCCCAGCCGGTCAGCGTCCGCGCCTCCTTCGGCACCGCCGGCACATGGCTCGGCTTGATGATGCTGAGCGCGAAGGTGTAGCCGGCGAACAGCAGCACCTGGAAGATCGAGGGCCCCCAGGCGCCGAGATACATGTCGCCGACGGACTTGCCGAGCTGGTCGGCGAGCACGATCAGGACCAGCGAGGGCGGCACCAGCTGGGTGATGGTGCCGGAGGCCGCGAGCACGCCGGTGATGTAACGGATGTTGTAGCCGTAGCGCATCATCACCGGCATCGAGATCAGCGCCATCGCGATCACCTGCGCCGCCACCGTGCCGGTGATGGCGCCGAGGATGAAGCCGACGATGATGACGGAATAGCCGAGGCCGCCGCGGATCGGGCCGAACAATTGGCCCATCGAGTCCAGCATGTCCTCGGCGAGCCCGCACCGCTCCAGGATCGCGCCCATGAAGGTGAAGAACGGGATCGCGAGCAGGAGGTCATTCGACAGCACGCTGCCGAAGATGCGCCCCGGGATCGCCTGCAGGAAGTTGAGGTCGAAGAAGCCGAGATGGATGGCGAGGAAGCCGAACGACAGACCGACGGCGGCCAAGGTGAACGCGACCGGAAAGCCGATCAGCATCGCCAGGACCAGGCCGCCGAACATCATGGGCGGCATCATCTCCAGCGTAATCATTGCGTCGGCCTCTCATATTTGGCGTCGATCGTGACCTCGCCGCGCAAGGCGGCGGCGCGCTTGATGACCTCGGACACGCCCTGCAGCGCCAGCATCACGAAGCCCGCGGGGATCACGAGCTTGATCGGCCAGCGCACCAGGCCGCCGGCATTGCCGGAGATCTCGCCCACGGAATAGGACTGCATGAAGAACGGCCAGGACAGATAGGCCAAGAGCAGGCAGGTCGGGATCAGGAAGAACAGCGTGCCGATCAGGTCGAGCCAGAGCTGGCCGCGCTCGGACAGATAGAGGTAAAGCAGCTCGACCCGGACATGCTCATTGCGGCGGAAGGTATAGGAAGCGCCGAACATCACCAGCAGCGCGAACATGTACCATTGCAGCTCAAGCCAGCCATTCGACGAATAGCTGAAGGCGTAGCGGATCATGGCGTTGATGGCGCTGACCAGGCAGGCCAGCAGCACCAGGACATTGCAGATATAGCCGATCTTTTCATTGAGCTGATCGATGGCCGTACTTACTGCCAGCAAAGGGCGCATCAGGGTCTCCGCCGTGGCCGCTGCATCAGGTCAGCAGGCCTGTGCTCGAGGGAGGCACGGTTTCGCCGGGGCCCATCGCCGGTATGCGACGGCGTCCAAGCTCGCGACAGGTCACCGGCGCGCCAAGCGTCGCTTGCGCAAAGTCACGGCGGCTCATTCGGAGCGATGGCAACGAGACGTCCTCCCCCTCAAACTCGCTTCCGGCTCTTGTTCGGCGTCTTGGCTGCCTCGTTGATAGGCAGGGGCCTGTCCGGCCGTGCGGGCTCGAAAGCTGGGGCACCATTTCAGCGCCGCTTCCCGCCGTCAATCGGAAAATGGGCAAATTGACGCGGGGACAACAGGTTGCGCGGGGTTGGTGAATCAGGCGAGCCTGGTGCGGCCAGCGGCCATGCCGGGCCCTCAGGGCCGGCCCACCGTGGATGAGGACTGGACCGTTTGCTTTGTTCGTCATCATCGTCATGCCCGGGCTTGACCCGGGCATCCACGTCTTCCTTACCGGCGCTTCCAAAGACGTGGATGGCCGGGACGAGCCCGGCCATGACGGCGTGCAAGCAGTTTTTGATGTTTTCCGAGGCAAAGACATTCGCTTCGATTTCGGGCCTGCGTCCGTGCATGCCATGGCAACTCCACTGGGCTTGCGGATATGACACCCCGTTCTCGCGGCGCACATCGCGTCCGAGCTTTGGAAAATTCGACCGCCCCTTGAAGCAGAGGCGCAGGGAATGCCGGGCGCTGGCCGCACCCATGGCCCGCCTGCAACAAAGAAAGCAGGCGGCAGTCACCACAGGTCAGCCGAGACATCCCGGCATTCCCTGCACGATGGCCTTACGGCTGCTTCGCGTTCTCCCCGGTGCGCCGGGCTTGTTGGCCACCGTTTTGCGCATGATGCTTACGCATCAGCGCGACCTCAGCGTCGGGAGGCCAGGACCGCGCGACTTGACCGTGCGCATCGAAGCTGTTCGTCGGCGAGATGATCCCGCTACAGCCCAACGCGCCCACCGCATCCCGCACCCGACGTCCGTGACGACCGCGATACGTCCCTCATGCGAGGCGGGACGGTGGTGATCAAACCATAATTTCTGATAAAACGAAATAGAGATATTTTTCGCGCGAGGACTGGACAGGGGGGATCGGCTTGAGTCGGCTTGCGAAATGAGATTTTTGGCGCAGGGTGGACTTTCGGCACAATTCTCGGGGTGGACTGAGTAGGAAATGAAACAATGGCGATTGTGATCAGTGAGGAAGATCCGGAGCAGGAGCAAGTGCAGGCGATGCTGGCAGATAGCGACCGCTTCTATCACTCGCTGTATCCGGCCGAGAGCAACCATCTGCTGGACGTGGAGTCGCTCAAGCGGTCGGGCACGACATTTCTGGTGGCTTCGTCGGACGGTCTCGTCAGGGGATTTGGAGCGGTTGTGGATTGTGGGGGCGAATACGGGGAAATCAAGCGGATGTACGTTGCTCCCACTGCAAGACAGATGGGATTAGGTCGGATGATATTGGAAGAACTGGAGAAGCGTGCGAGGGTTTGCGGCTGCCGCTGATGCGGCTCGAAACAGGCATCCGGCAGCCTGCTGCAATCGAGCTCTATCGTTCGGCAGGATATGTCGAAACGCAGCCGTTCGGGAGTTATGAACTCGATCCGCTCAGTATCTTCATGGAGAAGAAGCTGTAGACCTGGCCTCAGCCGGTTCGACGCGGCGGCATGTCCACACCCGCTGGCGGCAACGGGCGTTCGAACACTGGATCTTTCCCTGAGGAGGCAAGGGCGGCGCGTAGCACGTAGGATGGGTTGAGCGGTAGCGAAACCCATCGCTCCGGGATCTTTGATCTGATGGGTATCGCTGCGCTCAACCCATCCTACGACTGCTGACAGTGCTGGGCTGCGTTTTGCCGGGAGTAAAGCTTGGAGATTCCGCTAACCGTGCAGTCAATGTTCGTCGCCGCCGGATGGAAGCCCGGCCGCGAAAGCGACATCGATGTCAGGGTGCCGCAGTCTCATCCGGCGTACCGCATTTTGAAAGAGCTCGGTGGCCTTCATGTGGGGCGTTGTGAGCCCGGTGTGGAATGCGCGACGTCTGATTTGGCGTTTGGTTTCTTAGAAGGGGATCGGGAGATCGTCTCCGTATGGAACGAACTGCTGAGAAGCAGACTGGTTGGGATTGCTGAGGTGCATCATCGTCATGGCTGGCTGCTCATCGACGAAGCTGGGCAATGTTTCGGAGCCAGTCAGATCCATGACGCATTTTATTACGAAGGACCGAGTTTTGGAGTCGCGCTGGAAGGGCTACTCATCGGTCGGAAAGCGCGGCCCATGCTGCGACCAGATCAGGATCAGGTTGAGCTGTATGGTCAAACGTTTTCACGTGGCCATCCGGAGATCTTCGTTTATCGAACAGCCTGACGGAACGGTCCCAGGCAGGCGCCCACGAAAAAGTCGTAGGATGGGTTGAGCGCAGCGAAACCCATCGCGCCGGGCATCATTGATGGGTATCGCTGCGCTCAACCCATCCTACGAACTACGACCTGAAAAGGTCGCGCCGATACGATCGAGCGCGACCTTTCCGTATGAACGCGGTCAGAATTGTCGCGGTCTATTACCGCTCCTTGATCACGGTGGTGCTGCTGCTGCCGACGGTGCCTTCGTCTTCGCAGACCTTGGTCTGCTTGATGCGGTCCTCGGCTTCCACGCGGCTGGTGAAGGCCATCGGTCCGATCTGCGTCACGACTTCCTTGTCTGCCGGGCGGGTGGTGGTGATCGTGCAGTGATGACTGGGTCCCTGCACGACGTAGTACTCATCTGCCATCGCTGGAGCGGCGCATCCGATGATCACTGCGCCAGCAAGAAAAAGGGTTTCTTTCATTGTCGCCTCTCTCCGTCAAGATCCTGCCAATGATGGACGATCGATGAACGGAACTGCCGCTCATCCTTCATTCCTCTCGGCGGTTCTGCAACTCGCGTGGCTGCCCGTAGTTCCGCGGGCGCATAGCCCAAAGACGCGACGCCTGCTGTGGCAGCCAAACGCGGGCCTAATCGAGCAGCGTTGGTCACAGGCCAACACGGAACATGACCAACCGGAGTGGCCGCGATCACGGGACGTTCTTGTAGACCCGCCCGTCTTTCATGATGACCTTGAAGTTCTTGGCGGGGTCGGCGATCAGATCGATATTCTCCAACGGGTTGCCTTCGACCAGCAGCAGATCGGCGAGCGCACCCTGTTCCACCACGCCGAGCTTCCCGGGATAAGGACTGCGCTTGCCGGACAAGGCGAGTAGTTCGGCATTGGTCCCGGTCGCCATGGCGAGCGCTTCGGCTGGACTGTACCAGCGGACAAGCGAGGCCAGAATGGCCCCCTGCTGCTGGGCCAGCGCCTGGGAGAACAGGACGTCGGTGCCCCACGCCGTCTTGATCTTGTATTTCTTCGCCAGTTCATAGGTCCGGGCGATGCCCGGCCACACCTCATCGGCCTTGGTGCGTTGGACTGAGCCCGGGGCAAAGCCTTCCCTCAACTCCTCGGGGAGAGGCTGCAGGCTGAGCCATATGCCCTTCTCGGCGATCAGCTTGGCGGTGGCCTCGTCCATGAGGAAGCCGTGTTCGATACACTTCACACCGGCGGCAATGGCGCGTTGGATTGCTGTCGGCGTGAACGCGTGCACGGTCACGTAAGTGCCCCAATTCTCGGCCGCTTCAACGGCGGCCCGCAGCTCCGGCTCCGTGAAGGTCGAGACGTCGATCGGACTGAACGGCGAGGAAACACCGCCGCCGGCCGTCAGCTTGATCTGAGAGGCGCCCTGCATCAGTTGCTCACGGACGCGGACGCGGACCTCGTCCGGGCTGTCGGCGACCATGCTGCCGCCAATCTGCTCCATGCGGCTGAGCGTGCCCCCGACCGTCCGCGGCAGTTCCGACAGCTGGCGAAAATCCCCGTGTCCACTCGTCACCGTGATCATTGCGCCCGAGGGAAATATCCGAGGCCCGGCGATCAACCCTGCGTCAATGGCGGCCTTCAGTCCGAAGACGGGACCACCAACGTCGCGGACGGTGGTGAAGCCGCGCATCAGTGTCTCGGTCGCCTCAACGCCAGCCGCAATGTTGTTGTATCCGATATCACCGACGATGGCCTGCGCAGGATTCGGCCGGATCAGCATCGCGTGCCAGTGTGCGTCGATCAGGCCGGGCATCAGCGTTCGCCCGTTCCCGACGATGATGGTGACGCCCGGCTCTGCAGCAATCGGCTCCGTCGAGATGCGCGCGATGATATTGCCTTTGATCAGCACATTGGACGGTGCCGAGAGAGAAGCGCCCTTGCCGTCGAACACGCGTACGTTCTGGAACAGCGTCGCTCCAGCATTTGCTGGCAGATTGGCTTGCGCGTGAGCGGCGGACGCAAGCCCAAGGACCGCGAGCGGAAGCGAGGCGATGAAAATCCTGCGAGACATCGGGGTCATTTGGCTCCCCCTGGCAGACGTTGGCGCGATGCAGCCTCGGGTTGAGCATACCGGTTCCGCAGACCGGCTTCAATGGCGGCCACCTCGTCCGGCTTGAAGTTCCAGACGGGGCAGAGCCGTTATGCTTGCGAGCGAGGCGTCGAGCGATGTTCGCGCGAAGCGTTGAGGTGCGCTTGAATATCTCAGAACGTAGGATGGGTTGAGCAGAGCGAAACCCATCAACATCGTCTATCAAATTGATGGGTTTCGCTTCGCTCAACCCATCCTACTGTCCCGCAATCCCTTGGGATGATCAGCCGTCGAAACCGACGAACACCGTGGCCTCCTCGACCGACTTTCGTTCCGACACGACCGCATTGGCCGGGAAGGTGTCATCGGGCCAGCCCAGCGCGATGCTCTTCATGATCACCTGATCGTCGGCTATTCCGGCGTACTCGCGCACCACGGGGGATTGCATGATGCCCTGGCTGTTGATCACGGCGCCCAGCCCGCGCGACCAGGCGGCATTGACGAGCGCATTGGTCACGGCGCCGCAATCGAACGGCGTATCGTCGCTGCCGTCGAGCACGCGGTCATAGGTCACGATGACACAGACCGGCGCGTCGAATTGACGGAAGCCGCGCAGCACCCAGTCCTGGCGCTTGTCCTTGTCGTCGCGCGCGATCCCCATCGCCGAGAACAATTGCTTGGCGACGCCGATCTGCCGGTCGCGGTGCTGACCTGCAAAGGCCTGACCGATGCGGAACTCGCGTGACTGCGGCACGCCGGCCAGCATCCGCTCGGTGTTGCCGGCGCGAATCCGATCCAGCGGCTCGCCGGTGATGACGTAGAAATTCCAGGGCTGCGAGTTCATCGACGACGGAGCGCGCATCGCCAAAGCGATGATTTCCTCGATCAGCGCCTTCGGGACTGGATCAGATTTGTAACCGCGGATGCTTCGGCGACCGAGAATGACGTCATCAAACTGCATTGTCCTGAAATTCCCCCCGATTTGCTGCTGAGTTGGCTTGGATATTCGCGGCTTCTCGACCTCTACGCAAGACCGTGGCCTGCATTGCTGCGCGGGGCGCAGGGGGTAAATCCTGCCGTGCTACCTCAAGTCATTGTGTTTGATGATATCGACTTCCGGTGAAGCTGAAATAGGGGTAGCATGACACAGCCGACAGATGGAAAGCCGTCCATCGCAACGTCGGACCAAAAGCAAAAATTGGAGGAACGAACCAATGACGACATCACTACGTTCGATTCCACGACGTCAGGTGCTCGGGGGAATTGCCGCCTCCGGGGCGATGCTGACCTTGTCAGGGCTGGCCCACGCCAAGATGCCGATCGGTCTGCCGCAGGCGCCTTACTTCCATCGCTTTAAGCTGGGCGACGCAGAGTGCACCATCGTCTCCGATGGCCAGCTGCCGCTCGGCGATCCCGCCGCCGCCTTCTTGAACATCAGCAAGGAAGAGATCACCCGCGAGCTGCACGACAACTTCCTCCCGGCAGACAACGCCGTGCTGGAGCAGAATGTGCTGGTCGCCAATTTCGGTGACCGCGTGGTGCTGTTCGACACCGGCATGGGCACTGACACTTTGTTCGGCGACGGCACGGGCAAGCTGATGAGCACGCTGAAGCAGGCCGGCATCGATCCCGCAGGCGTCGATGCGGTGGTGATGAGCCACGCCCATATCGACCATTGCGGCGGGCTGATCGCGGATAGCGGCAGCATCAACTTCCCGAATGCGCAATACTTCATCGGCGAGCCCGACTATGCCTATTGGACTGACGACTCCAAGATCCCGGACAACTATCCGGCACGTCCGCACTTCCTGGCTCAGGCGCGCAAGAACCTGCTGCCGCTGAAGGACCGCATTCATTTCTACAAGGACAATGAGGAGATCCTTCCCGGCATCACGGTGCTGTCCGCTCCGGGGCACACGGTCAGCCACTCGATCTTCATGATCAACTCGGGCGGCAAGCAGCTCTGCTACATCGGCGACCTCGCGCATCACCCGGTGCTGCTGCTCGAGCGTCCGCGCACGCAATTCGCGTTCGACACCGATCCGGTGCAGTCGGCCGAAAGCCGCGTGCGGATGCTGACCATGCTCGCGGCCAACCGGACGCCGCTGCTGGCCTATCACTTCGCCTGGCCCGGCATCGGGCATGTCGCCAAGGCCGGCGATGGCTTCCAGTATTTCCCACTGCCCCTGCAGCAGCAATCGGTCGGATCGATCTAGGCGCAGGTCCCGGCGCGAGCAGGCCGGGGCCAGACGCCCCGGCCTTTGGCCGCTCTGCGCGCGCTCTGCAAAGAGAGACATGGATGCCCAGGCCTTCGCCTCGCCGAAGCGGCTTCGGCCGCGCAGGGGAGAGCGTCCTCGGAGCATCCCGTCATGCGCATCGCGACGTTGCGGTTTCGCGGCCGGGCGATAGTGTGCCGCCGCGCGGCGCACGGGGCTGACGCGTATCGCGACGGATGAAGGAAGGTCTGATGGCAATTCATGAAGCGGCACGGCGGGGGTTTTCCAAGGAGTCGGCGAGCTACGAGCGTGGCCGGCCCGAGTATCCGGACGGGC
The DNA here is from genome assembly GCF_000239815.1 of Bradyrhizobium sp. STM 3843. Classification (GTDB taxonomy): domain Bacteria; phylum Pseudomonadota; class Alphaproteobacteria; order Rhizobiales; family Xanthobacteraceae; genus Bradyrhizobium. The sequence continues at coordinate 39,694 of NZ_CAFK01000056.1, forward strand.
TGCTCGGCTGGCTCCGTGACAGCCTCGGCGCCAAGCCGGGCGCGCAGGTGGTGGATCTCGGGGCCGGCACCGGCAAGTTCACGCGGCTTCTGGCCCGCACCGGCGCGGACGTTGTGGCGGTCGAGCCGGTGGATGCCATGCGCGAACGGCTGGCGCTTGCCAGTCCCGGAATCCGAGCCCTGGCCGGCACCGCGGAAAGCATGCCGCTCGACGACCGGTCGGTCGATGCCATGGGCTGCGCCCAGGCCTTTCACTGGTTCGCCAATAGCCGCGCCTTGCAGGAGATCCACCGCGTCTTGCGTCCGGGCGGCAAGCTCGGCCTGGTCTGGAACGTGCGTGACGAATCCGTCGACTGGGTCGCTGCCATCACGGCCATCATCACGCCCTATGAGGGCGACGCCCCGCGCTTCTACACCGGCCGCTGGCGCCAGCCGTTCGAGCAGCAGGAGCTCTTCACCCCGCTTCAATGCACCGTGTTCGCCAACAGCCATGTCGGTACGTTCGATCAGGTCGTGATCGACCGCACGATGTCGGTGAGTTTCATCGCGGCACTTTCGGACGACGAAAAGTGCGCGCTCGAGGCGCGCCTGCGTGCGCTGCACGACGCTTTCCCGGCGCTGCGCGAGGCCGAGATCAGCTTTCCCTATCATACCGAAGCGTGGCTGGGCGCCCGGCTAGGCTAGTGCAAGCTCGTAGGGTGGGTAGAGCGAAGCGAAACCCACCATCGACCGCCGCGGCCACATCGTGATGGTTTCGCTTGCGCTCAACCCATCCTACTTGCTTGCTTGGTCTACGCCACGTCAGCCTCGACGAGGTCCGGGGCGCGGCCGGTCGAGCAGATTCTGACTTCGCTGTCAGAATCTGTCGCGCTTGTCATTTGCATCCCCCGCAACTTCCAACCGGAATACCGCCCTCGGTGCGGAGTTACACCTCTGGTGGAAATGCTCGCGTCAGCAAACAGGAGGCACACATGACCAACCTGCGGACCAAGCCTGTCGCATTGGGAATCCTTCTGATCGCGCTCACCGGCGCGCCCTCGCTCACTCAAGTCTTCGCGGCCGGCGGAGGCGGGGGTGGCGGCGGTGGAGATCCCTATGGCAGTTCTTATTCCAATCCCAGCCCGCCGTCATCCAATTCAAACCGGTCGGATACGAAAGCCACGCAACACAGGGGCAAGAAGGCCGACAAGCGGTCGTTCCTTGACGACCCCGCCTTCAAACAGGGCTACCGCGACGCCTATGACACGATCTATGATCGCCATGACTACGTCGCGGCGATCGATCAGCTCAAGGCGCTCGGCCATGATGACTATGCGAACGTGGCCAATCTCATCGGCTACTCCTATCGCAAGCTCGGGGACTACAAGCTCTCCCAGGTCTGGTATGAGCGCGCCCTGCAGTCCGATCCGAACCACGTCCTGACCTGGAACTATTACGGCTTCTGGCAGCTCGAGCAGGGCAACCGCGACGCGGCGGAATATCACCTGAGCCGGATCGAAGCGATCTGCGGCAGCGATTGTGCCGAATATCGTTCGCTCGCCGCCGCGCTCGAGCAGCCACAGGGCAGCAACCTTGTGTATTAGTTGCTGCGGGTGATCGAACTGCGAGTAGCGAGTAGGATGGGTTGAGCCTAGCGAAACCCATCGGCATCGTTCATCAAATTGATGGGTATCGCTGCGCTCAACCCATCCTACCCGCTGCCCTTTTCGGGGAATGCACAATGGCTTGGGAAAAGATCGTCAGGCGACTAACCATTGGTCTTGTCTGCCCCGCGTGCAGAACAGAAGGCTTCGATTATCAGCCGGGCGCCGATCCCGGTGATGAGTTTGGAGCACTGGTCCAGTGCTCCAAATGCGGATGGAAAGGTACCTTGGGGGACCTCGACGTTGTTTCAATGCCGCCGTCTCCGGAATGACACTCCCCGGATGGGGTGAGCTCAGCGAAACCGGTGGCGCCGGTTCATCGATGGCGGGCATTTCTGGCAGGGCGGTTTGGCGCGGCGGCGATGGACGCGGCGCGTCTCGGCGCGGCCCGACCTTCACCTCGCTCCCCCCAGGGCGTGTCCTTCGTGCGGGCAAACATGGTTGACAATTTCTTTACGGTTCTCGTCGATGCTTCACATCGCGCACGAAACGACTTTGCGGGTATTCCCCAGGGATATTCCGACAATTGCAGGAAAGTCGTCGTTACCAACTTCGGGCCACGCGCCCACGCAACCGCCGAGCGTCTCCGTTGCAGCCACGCTCGGCTTTTTCGCATGTGGGGGAGCGTGATCGATGCGGCACCAGCCGAACGTTCTCAATGTAAAGCCAGGCCACCAGAAGAGCGACGATGTCGTCGATCTGCTCAGGCGGGCGAACGCATTCCACCGGTCCGGCGATCTCGACAGGGCGCAGGCCGGATACAAGAAGGTCCTCCGAAAGTGGCCGAACCATTTCGACGCGCTCTATCTGCTCGGCGTGTGCGAACACCAGAGCGGCAATTCCGCCGCTGCGGAACCCTTGCTGCGGCGCGCGCTCCAGGTGGATCCGCACTCCGCGACCGCGTGTTATGCCCTCGCCGTCACGCTGTCGGCGCTGCGCCGGGACGGCGAGGCGCTGGCCTGCTACGACAATCTGATTGCGTTCAAGCCGGATTTCGTCAATGCGCATCTCAACCGCGGCAGGCTGCTGTCGCGGCACGGGCGTTTCCTTGAGGCGATCGAAAGCTACGACAACGCGATCGCGCTCGATCCGCAGCACCAGGATGCATTGATCGGGAAGGGAGAAGCGCTGCATTATCTCGGCAGGTTCGTCGATGCGATCGCGTGCTACGATCGGATCCTGGCGGCGAAGCCGACCCATCTGGGGGCGCTGATCAATCGCGGCTGTGCGTTCAAGGATCTCGGTCGGGCGAACGAGGCCATCGCCGAATTCAATATGGCGCTCGCGCTGGCGCCGGACGACACCACGATCCTGATCAACCGCGGCGAGACGCTGCTGAGCCTGAAACGGAACGAGGAAGCGCTGGCCGATTTCGACCGGGTGATCGCGCTCGACCCCGGCCTTGCGCTGGGCTGGCTCGGCCGCGCCAACATATTGATGATGAGCAAGCGGGTGAACGAGGCGCTGGAGGCCTGCCAGCGCGCGGTCGCAATCGAGCCGAACTCTACCAAGGCGCTGACCCAGATCGGGCAATGTCAGGCGCTGCTCGGCAATGCGGAAGCTGCCGTTTCCTTCTTCGACCGCGCTCTCGCCATCAACCCGGCAGACGAGGTCGCCCTGGTGAGCCGGATCTTCTCGTTGGATTTCTGCGAGGTCGGCTTTGCGCAGCATCAGGAGGCACGAGCGCAGTGGTGGCGCCACATCGGGTCGAAGATCGCACAGGCGCATCCGCCGCAGCACCACAACGAGCGCGATCCGGGACGGCGGATCGTGCTGGGATACGTGTCGGGCGACTTCAGGCAGCATTCGGCCGCCTATTCGTTCCGGCCTGTGCTGGAAAATCATGACAAATCCCGCTTCGAGGTGATCTGCTATTCCACCTCGCCGATCGAGGACGACGTGACGGCCTCGTTCCGGCGCGTGGCCGATGGTTGGCGAGACGTCGTGCAATGGTCCGACGACCAGCTCGCGGATTGCATTCGGGCCGACGGGATCGACATCCTGATCGACCTGTCCGGACACACGCGCGGCAATCGGCTGCGGACCTTTGCGCGCAAGCCGGCGCCGGTCCAGGTCACGGCGTGGGGTGACGGCACCGGCACCGGCCTGCCGACGATGGACTACCTGTTCTCCGATCCGGTGCGGGCGCCCATGGACGTGCGTTACCATTTTGCAGAGCAGGTCTATGACCTGCCTTGCACACTGATCATCGAGCCGCCACCGGCTGCGCTGCGTGCCCCCGAGCCACCCGTGATCTCCAACGGATATATCACCTATGGCGTGTTTACGCGCGCGAGCCGATTGTCCAACGCCGTATTCGATGTCTGGGCTTCCATTCTGCAGTCCGACGGAAGCTCGCGATTGGTGATCAAGGATTCTCTGCTCAACGATGTGACCATCCAAGGCAGGCTGCTGGAGCGCTTCGCGGCACGCGGCATTTCGTCGGATCGCATCGATCTGATGGGATCGACCTCGCGCGAGGCGCATCTCACCGCCTATCGGCTCATCGACATCTGCCTCGATCCGTTTCCACACGGGGGAGGAGTCTCGACCTGGGAAACGCTCCACATGGGCGTCCCTGTCGTGACGAAGCTGGGCAACGGGATGTCCAGCCGACTCGGCGCCGGGTTTCTCGCTGCGATCGGCATGCACGACTGGATCGCCAGCGATGATGCTCAATACGCTGACATCGCGTTGCGATCGACCCCGGACCAGCTGCGCACGATCCGCAGCCAGCTTCCAGAGCTGATCGCGGCGCGCTGCAGCCCGGCCTCATACACGCGGGCCGTCGAGGACGCCTATCGCATGATGTGGCAGACCTGGTGCAGCAAGCCGCAGCCGACGGCGGATCAGCCGCCCGTCACGCTCATGTGACGGCTGACGCTGGGGCGGTTGTGGCGGCGGTCGATGATGAAGTCGTGGCCCTTGGGCTTCAGCCCGATGGCGCGGTCGATCGCTTCGCTGAGCAGCTCGTCGCTGACCGAGGCGCGCAGCGGCTTGCGCAGGTCGGAGGCGTCCTCGTGGCCGAGGCAGGTGTGCAGGGTGCCGGTGCAGGTGATGCGGACGCGGTTGCAGGCCTCGCAGAAATTATGCGTCATCGGCGTGATGAAGCCGAGCACACCGCCGGTCTCGGCGACCGCTGCGTAGCGGGCCGGTCCGCCGGTGGTGGTATCGAGATCGGTCAAGGTGAACTGCTGGGCCAACCGCGAGCGCACCAGCGACAGCGGCAGATATTGATCGATGCGCCCGGCGCCGATCTCGCCCATCGGCATCACCTCGATCAGCGTCAGTGCCATGCCCTTGCCATGCGCCCATTGCATCAGTGCGGGGATCTCGTCCTCGTTCATGTTCTTCAGCGCGACGGCGTTGATCTTCACGTGCAGGCCGGCGGCGCGCGCGGCCTCGATGCCGGCGAGCACGCGGTCGAGATCGCCCCAGCGGGTGATGGTGCGGAATTTCTGCGGGTCCAGCGTGTCGAGCGAGACGTTGATGCGGCGCACGCCGCAGTCGGCGAGCTCGGACGCATATTTGGCGAGCTGGGTCGCATTGGTCGTCATGGTCAGCTCGTCGAGCGCGCCGCTCTTCAAGTGCCGTGACAGCGAGCGCACCAGCCCCATCACATTGCGCCGCACCAGCGGTTCGCCGCCGGTGAGCCTGAGCTTCTTCACGCCCTTATGGATGAAGGCCGAGCAGAGCCGGTCGAGCTCTTCCAGGGTCAGAAGATCGGCCTTGGGCAGGAATGTCATGTCTTCCGACATGCAATAGAAGCAGCGCAGATCGCAGCGGTCGGTGACGGAGACGCGCAAATAGGTGATGGTCCGCCCGAATGGGTCGGTCATGGGGCGCGTCAACGCGCTGGTGTCGGTCAACGAAACGGTCATGAGAAGCCTTGCAGTGGCAACATTGCCACGGGCAGCCGTGCGGGCGACGGCAGCAAGAGGTCGTCTGCTAATCTAGTCATGATCGCGCCGCGTCACAATCCGTGCCGCGAGCCGTCGTTCAGACCGTCCGTCGCGTTGGGGTCAACGCTGTGCCGCAGCCGGCGCGGCATCGGCTGGGGCCGCAGCCGCGGGCGCTGCAGCAGGCTTCTTGGTCCGCTTCGGCCGCATCCGCTTGACCCCCTTGGGCGGCGGCGCTGCCGGCTGCAGTTCCGCAGATACCGGGCTCGGATCGGTGACGACCCGCGCCGGCGAGGTGATATCGCCTGACGTGCGGATCACCTGCACCGGCACGGTGGCAGGTTGGAACTTGTCCATCGTGAAGGTGACGGAGAAGCCGGACTCGGGCGCCGGCACGGAAACCGAGCAGGGCGTCTTGCAGCCGGGTCCGAGCGAGGTCTTGGCGTCGGCGCCGGGCGGGGTCGAGTCCAGCTGCACCGGGATCTCGGGCGGGGTCGATTTGAACATGTCCATGGAGAACGAGGAACAGCCGGCAAGGCTCATCCCCGCACATGCAATCGCGATCACCCGCCGCATCGTCCACCCGCCCGGTCTTACCTGCGGCCAACTGCCGCAATCCCCGGGACGACCATAAGAGTGTCGGAAGGGTGGCGCAACAGTGCAACAGTCCGCCGTCAACAGATAGTTGTCGGCGGGGGTTCAGCAATAAATTAATAAAATCAGCTAATTAGCTGCGATCCTCATGAGGGCGCAGCGCATCCACGGCGGCCGGCAGGTCCACCATGTGGTCAATCAGCCGGTCCGGCTTGAGCTCGGCGATCGGTACGTCGGTATAGCCGAAGCTCACGCCGATCACCGGCACGCCCGCCCGCCGTGCCGCGCCGACATCGGTGCCGGCATCGCCCACCATGATCGCCGCGCCGATCTCGCCGCCGGCCCGGGCAATGGTCTGGCGCAGGATCGCGGGATCAGGCTTCTGCACGCCGAATGTGTCGGCGCCGCAGATCGCCGCGAAACGGGCCGACAGCCCGAGCTGGTCGAGCAGCCGCCTGGATAGCCATTCCAGCTTGTTGGTGCAGACCGCGAACTGGCAGCCGCGCTCGGCCAGCGCGTCGAGCGCCGTCTCCAGCCC